>JBNKUM010000076.1:0-139955 GCA_050298595.1 Gammaproteobacteria bacterium
TGGTGCACGATATTTATAGCACCCACCGAATGAGAATGCGGGCGCAGGATGTCAATTACCTCGGCTACTACTATGGCCCGTATATTATCGGGAGGATATTTTTGTGCCTCCGCTTGACAAACTGCCTAATGGGTGACCCTAATTATTCATACTGATAGTTCTCCAGCTCAAGAAAACAGGCCTCTTGGTTGTTTCCACGCTGCACTAAATGATACGGATAACCCGGTAAATAATGTGGTTAAAATTTAATCCCTCCGTCCCCTTTTACTACTTATCCCCTTTTACTACTTGACCCCTAGTTTTTCTTTCGAAATGTCGAAACAATATCACGTAGCATTTTTTTCCTGACAGCTACAGCAGCACTTTCACCCAAAAGCTTCTCATCTAATGACAACATGAAAACCATATTGTAGTTATCGCTATATGGAATAATGTACTTTGACACTATATTGCCCACTCCATCGACAGATTCGACATAAAGCACTCTAGTACCAGCAATTTCTCGTATTTCTGAATGTTTACCACTTTCTCTTTGAAAGTCAGATGCCCTTTCAAGATCACAGCATCCATTTTTTGTTAGCCAAAACACAAAGTGAGTTAGGTCATACAGGTGTGTTGGCGACTGAACATGATCAAACCCTATAGTCAACAATGCAATATCACGCTCAGTTTCCTGTGTAGAATCTAAACTAGTAACACTGTAGTTACCCTCTGTTCCTCCTTTGGGCACAGAAATAGCATATTTAATACCATCTAATTCGAACACATATTCTTTCAATTTTTCCAAATTGGGTTGATTTACAGATTCAGCAATACAGCCATTTATAAATAGAGACGCCAAAATGAATATTTTTAATTTCCACATAAAACTTATCTTCATAATCAATCAAGGGTAGGTTGAATGAGGACTTTTGTCTGTAAATAGTAATGGGAACAATTAAAGGGGACCGCAATTAAAGGGGACGGAGGGATTAAATTTTGACCACTCCATTTCCACGTTTTCTCGGTCTACCTCTTTCTGCATTTCCCAAATTGATGCCATACTAATTCTCAATTTTCAATTTAAACCTGTCATCCCCTACCGGATGACTGTAATGCGTTGCTTTCCTGATCATTTGTAAATCTTTGATATCTAGATGTTGCCTTACCATCTCTCGATACCGCTCGCACCTCATCTCTAAATCTTCACCTAACTTCAGGTACTCTTCGTGAGCATCTATCCAGCTTTCATCTCCCCAGGCATTTGAGCCATGACTCGACCATTGGTACTCCTCTGGTGACGCCACCATACCAGCCCTGACCGGGTTAAGCTCTATGTACTGGTAGCAGGTCAGTAGATATTTTTCCGTCTGTACCAGACTCGAGCGATGACGCCCCTCCCAAAGCGTACCTGTACGCTTATACTTTTTATTCATGTGCTGCGCATACCTACTACCAACAACTTTAGAGGTATTAGATATCGAATCCTTCTTACTAGCTGTTACCAGCCAGTGCACATGATTCGTCGTCAGACAGTAAGCATGAACTTTTACACCATATCGTTTACTACACTCCTGCCATAACTCCAGATAATACTGATAGTTCTCGGGCTCCAGAAAACAGGCCTCTCGGTTGTTTCAACGCTGGACTAAATGATACGAATAACCCGGTATATATTGCCTCGTTTTCCTTGGCATAACTTTCTCCATTACTAATTAAATTTTTAAACCTTTAACGTCAACAATGTGGTTAAAATTTAATCCCTCCGTCCCCTTTTACTTCAAGCTCATCGAATAGCAGGTCATCAGTGAGCAGGTTAAAAGCGGTCAAGCAATCAGTTTCAGTTCGCTGTGACCGTATAAAACGTTGTTGGGCTTGACGAATATTGGCGTTATGATATCGCATGTGACTGGTCCCTGATGTTGGTGGAAGGTTTGGCGATTTGAAGCCTAATATTACACCAGTCACTTTTTCAATTTACTTTAATTATTTCAATGGCTTGGGATTAAGTAAGTGCCATTCGTATCCGACCCTAATTATTCTCTAAGCTCCAACTTTAATAAAATGATAATGGAATAACCTGCAGGTAGGTATGATTCCATTCATAAAACATTCTTTAACTTATTAATATACTACTTAAATTAACAACTTTTTTGCCGCTCTACAACTAGACAAATAGCGTAGAAAAGAAAGCTATATAATCTATTTAGCTTACAACGCCCATAATCATCTCTACCATACCCGAAGGAAATAATTCTGGAAAATAATTCCAAACACCTACCCATTAGATTAAGTTGATTAATAAATAATTTATTACTTCTGAATAGTCACTGTGCACAGAGTTCCTACCCATGCCCGAAGGCATGGCAGGATGTGTTATATCTTTTTGAAGATTAGTCGTGATGACGTGGAATACGCTGTGGAATACGTGGTCGAATCCTGGAATCATAATCATTAACCACAAAAGAAGGGTCTATGTTACACGGGCCAGGCGCTAATCCAGAAGCTTCCATGAGCTGACATTTTTTTTGAAAAGACTGTGCTGTTGGTTTTACCCCTGCTTCAACCCAACCTCTGACCGACTCCCAACCTGATATAACCTCTGCAACACTAAAACCACAATGACCGGGTTCATCCTTGACTGATACCGCAGTTACCAGATCATTCTCAGGCATAAGTTTTTCAATAAAACTCAGGTTCTCTACCGGGACTAAATCATCCTTATCTGAGCTTAACGCCAACAGTTTGGAACCCTTAGTATTTCCTTTGGGTATGTAGCTTTTTCTTAATTTATGTACTCCCTTTGGATGAGGAAAAACACGTTTGATTTCAGCATTGATCTGATCATCTTCATAATCGACGAAATAATTCCATAGGCCATTTTTACTATCTAGTTTTTCAGGATTGTTTACTAAATCAGCTATACCGTATATAGCATATGCCATATTATCCAGCAGTGAAGCTTCATTAATGCGATTTACCTGAGTGATTTTATCGAGTCTGGCTTGCATTTCAGGTGTTCGATATTCGGCTGGGTACAAAATCCCAGTACATGTATGTATAGCTCCCATAAGATCAGCTTCTGATAATGTAGAATCAGCTGGTAACCCATCCTCCCCTCCCGGAATAGCGGCTCCAGGAACATTTTTACAAACCGCATCGTATGTCAACCGCAGATCTAGTATCGCATCCAGATTTTTACTACCTGATAAAACTCCACAGACAGAGTAAGCAGCAGCTACATACCCGACATGTCCTTTCTCAAGATATTGCTCTGAAATAATTCCACCCATAGACCCACCAACCATGTAGATATTATTGGGCGAACCATTATTTTCTATGAAAGTCTGGATCAGGTTTTCATTATCTTCTATGGACTTAAATAAAGCCCAGCCTCGTGTACGATAACTAGAAGCTGCTACAGCGTATCCCTGGCTTAATTGCAGGGGTGCTAACATTCCTAGATCTGTAACATCCAATGGTGCAGGTTCATCATCTTCCATTCCATGATTCCAGACAACAAGATCGCCATTCCAGTTATCTGGAATTTCTATTCGATAGAATGCACCGTCTATTTGACCATCCAGAGTGGTAGCACTGAAGACCGTAGCAGAGAAAAATATCAAATTAATGATACTAATGAGAAATATAGAAATTTTCATAAATAATTTATATCCATTTAAAGTTTTTAAATATGGCGTTATAGAAATCAGAGCCTCCATATCAGCACCAAACTTGATTTGAGTAATACTCAGTTCTCATTTTATTGAATCTTTTTTTGAATGAAACATAATATTGAGAAATATTTTCTGAATAAGTGGAAAATAATTGGGGTCAGGTCATTCATAGTGAATATCTGGATTCAGCCTGGTAAGGTTTTCCTTTCAATTGACAATCCTGTATGACCGCTACCTCAAAGGATGCAGATTTCTGGGTAAATCCAGAATTAGCGATTTTCAATCTTGTTTTGATAGTAGCTCTACGTTTACAGTTTGCTATGGTTCCACAAGGGCAAAACCGTAATTATCTGTTCAAATTTCCCCGCTATTTCTAAATGTCCTCGGGTATTACTCATTTACGCTGACTGAAAATGTTATGAACGGCGAGCTACGATTACTTAATCAGCCCACTGATAATGAGTTCAACGCATAGCATACGTTTTCGTTCCACTGGACTTCAAAACCCGTTAGAGCTCGAGGAAGAGTAATTGTCTAATATCTCCATACTTTAGCAGCTGCCTGCTTGTTACACATCTTTACATCTTTATACATTTATCTAACAGATAAATTCACTCCATTGCATACAATTGTCTCTTATATAACCGGGTTAGTTAATTATTGGTTTTTATATTGTAGTAGCTTGCCTACAATGAATAACTAACTCATTCATGGGCACACAACGAAAAAATAGTGAAAAAATGGATACTCAAAATATTATAAAGCAGTCAAGAGTTTCAATGAAACGGACACTTAATGGACTCGGTAAAACGCTACCGCTTATGCTGTTACCTGACTGTACATCGCTTTCCGCGCAGCAGCTTACAACGCAATCAGAGATTACTTCGAATATCACTAATAAAGAAAAGGAGTGGAAAATGGGGAGTCACGCTTACGGGTGCACGGCGCTACAGGTTTTTTTCGTTTGGGTGGTAACGTTGGTTTTATCGAGCTGCGGTGGTGGATCGGAGTCTGCACAGCCTCCGACAAGTGTGTTGATAGGTAGTATGACTACCGCCCAGATTACCTCGTTCGTCCCCGACAATAGCGCCATGTCGCCGACCTACGACGTCAAAGCCTACAAAGTCTCCTACAATACAACAACACCGACAGGAGGGACGACTACCGCCTCCGGTTTGTTGCTGATTCCACAAAAGGCGGAAGGCGCCGTTAGTCCACTGTTCAGTTTGCAGCATGGTACGATCGCGAGCCAATTAGAGGCGCCCTCCAATGCCAGTCTGAAAACTATCGTTTCGTATGATGTTGCGGCTGGATTAGCCTCCGCTTCATTCGGCTTCGTGGTGGCGATGCCGGACTACCTCGGCTACGGTGACAGCCAGTCGATATTTCACCCCTATATACAGGCAGATTCCCTGGCAACGGCCAGCATCGACATGCTTCGGGCTTCGCAGAGTGTTATGCGTGTACTCGGGGTCGCCACTAACGGCCAGTTGTTCCTGGCCGGATACTCTGAAGGGGGATATGCAACGCTGGCGGCGCAGAAGGAGATCGAGACTAACCTGGCGTCGGAATTTACCATCACCGCTTCGGAACCCGGTGCTGGTCCATACAATCTCAGTGGTACCACCGATGCAGTGATGGCGACCAGTGATCTTGCAGGTATCACCGATCCGACCTATCTCGCCTTCGTGATCGACGCATACCAGACTTACTATGACCCATCAGGTTCCCTGGATACTTACTTTACCTCTTCGACATTGGACTGTGTCAACAGCTATTTCAGCAACGGCTGGTATGGCTCCAACAACTTCGGATATTTCGACAGCTGTATTGATAGCACCACAACGGCCAGTATCCTCAATAGCTCGTTCATTGCCGACTACAACAGCAATAACGCCAACGTCGACATAATCAAACAGGCCCTGGCTTCCAACAACATCTACGACTGGAAACCACAGGTACCGACCCGCCTCTATTACAGCCCTTATGATGAAGCGGTACCGCAGGCCAATACCACCACGGCCTTTGATACAATGAACGCCAACGGTTCGACTACGGTGGAGACAGCTACCTGCGATATAACAACAGCTTTCTCTGTTCATAATGCGTGCATCGGCCCTTATTTCATCGATGTGGCGAGCTACTTCGCAAATTACGTGACCGTGACTGATCTTTAATCTGCGCCTACGCAGATATGATGCCGGAATCCGGTTCTGGATTTCGGCGAATATCTACTGAACTGTTCCTTAATTTTCACGACTGGACGACTGGCATTCACATTGATGGCGCTAGCAAATAATTTAATAAACCATCATCAAATTAAGAAATCATGAACCGAAGCAATGATCAAAATAATAAAAGGCTACAATCAATATTTATCTGTGTCTTCACTATTCCATTAATGATTATCGGATGCTCTAGCGTTCGCCTACAATCCGCAGATCAATTTAAAACCAATTTGTATAAAAGTGTACAGAAATCAGCTAGAGAGCAGTGTTATAAATTGAATAACTCATTCGAACAAGAAGAATGCATTCAAAGCATACAAGAGTCTTACGATGAATATAATGAAAAGAGAGAAAGCCTATCAAATGAATTATCCCAAAAAAACATAAAATAATTCTTATCCAAACTCAGGTAAATAGCCTTGTTAAAAATACACTAACAATTAAATCATGTCACCTCCCCCCTGACAAGATGCGGTATTTCTGGCAATTCAAGAAATAGAGATTTCAAACCTGGTTTTAAATCTAAAGAACCTCTGATTTTTACTTAGCTTATTTCTGCAATCAGCTTACGAATTTTATTTTCAGATACGGGCACATTTGTTTTCATTGGCTGGGCAAAGCAACTGATTCGATATTCTTCGATCATCCAGCGTAATTTTTCCAGCAAGTCATTGTCAATATTTTCCTGTAGTGATAAGCCGGCATACTGACCCCATAACTCAGTGATCAAAGGTAATGATCGGTCTGCCAGAGTTGAATCCTGCAGGGTCTTTTCGATACGCTTCATAATGGCCTGAAAGTACACGGGGTAACGTTTTAGATTGGCAACAGGCACCTCACGCACAAACCCTGCATACACCAGATATTCAAATTGCTGCTGTATGTCAGCGACATGCGCTGCTGTCAGTTTTGAGGATTGTAATAGATCGCGTGACTGTCGATACATAGATAATATCTTATACACCAGTTCGGCTTTTTCATTTAAGGTCAGCATAAACTGAGGTTTGTTTTTTTCCAGCACCTGTTCAAACTGAAGTTTGTTTTTTGGCAGCTCCTTATTTAGAAAGCATTCAAATACTGCAGCCATCACGATATCGTCGACCAAATCCTGTTTCGATGCAAAGGATAGATACATCAGGGCCGATTGATCAATTTTAGGCAGCTTTTTATCTGCATATTTAACGCTATCCTTTAGCGCCAGAATAATCAGCCTCGCAATCCCTGTTGCATGATAAAAAGCGGCATCCTGGCGTGTTTCGAATAATTCTATCGCTACCGAGTCCTGATAATCCACTAATGCCGGAAACGCCGTAATATTGGCTGACTTTTTACGAATGTTTACCTGGTCAGGTAATTCATCAAAATCCCAGGCCAGGATATCACTGCGACTTACTGATTCATCATGTGCTACCTGTTGTTCAAACTTCTGATTCGCCTGCTCGCTATACTCGGCCTTAATTTCTGATAAAGAACGCCCACTGGCGACTACGACACCATTATATTCTATGCAGTAACGCATCAGAAAGTGCTTATCTATAGCCTCGGGTCGCCATTGATCAAGCGCTACCCTGACACCGGTCATGCGCTGTAATTGATCCGATAGCTGATGGTAAAACGGCTTCTTATTATCTAGAACTGCAATACAGGCAGCAGCAAACTCAGGCACCGGAATAAAGTTTTTACGTGTCTGTTTAGGTAATGCCTTGATCAGTGCCTGCACTTTTTCCTGAAGTAGCCCCGGCACCAGAAAATCAAAATCTTCATCACAAAACTGATTTAATAGTGCCATAGCTATTGTCACCGAAACACCGTCTGCGTCATCTGAGGGGTCGAACACGTAGCTTAGTTTTAACTTTTGATCCTTGAGCTTGAGAAATTCGGGATAGGTCTGGAGATCCTTATCATGTTCGGTTGCCAGAACATCCTGCTCGAATAGCGTCAGCTCCTTAATCACTGAGGCATCGCATTTTTTCACCCAGGCTTCAAAGCTCACCGCATCTACTATGGTTTCAGGTAGACGCTGATGATAGAAGTCATAGATTTGCTGCTCACCTATCAATAGATCGCGTCGTCGTTCGCGCTCTTCCTGTGCTCGATAGTGCTCAATCAGCTTACGGTTGGCCTGTATAAAATTAACGGTGGTGTGATAATTGCCTTCAACAAGCGCTTCGCGGATAAATATCTCACGCGACTCTTTTGGATTTACACTGCCGTAGTTAACGCGTTTTCCGCCCTCTATCAACAGACCATAGATACGTGTATTGCGAAATGCACCTACCCTGCCCTGTTTTTGCTGCCAGTGTGGTTCGTAGTATTCGTATTGATGCAAATGCTGCAAATCACTGATCGCCCACTGTGGATTTAGCGCCGACACCACATGCGCGTACAGACGACTGGTATCGATCAATGAAAAGGCCATGATCCATTTGGGTGTCTTCTTCGATAGCACCGATGAGGGGAAGATGGCGGCTTCTCGTCCACGCGTAGTCTGGTAGCGACCTTCCTGATCCAGGCTCGCTATATGGCTGGGGATACCGGTCAGAATCGCTCGATGTATGCCATCGTAATCAGCTTCGCCTGTATTAATGCTGAGCTTTAATTCTTTGGCCTGCTCCTTTATCTGTTTGTGAATATCCTGCCACTCCCTGACCCGCAGCCAGGACAGGTAATTCTGTTTACACCATTTGGCAAACTGGTTTCGTGTCAGCTCCTTTTTCTGCAGCTTGATTTCACGCCATAGATTTATCCAGCCACTAAAATCTGATTTGTCATCCTGCCAGAGTTTGAATTTCTGATTGGCGGCCTGACGGTTTTCCTGCGACAGATCGCGCGGATCCTGAATCGATAGCACCGAGACGATGATCAGAATTTCATTCAGACAACCCAACTGGCTGGCACGCAACAGCATAGCTGCCAATCGTGGATCTACCGGAAAACAGGCAATCTGTTTGCCACGTGCAGTCACATGATCATCGCCGGTCACGGCCTGTAATTCATGCAGCAATCTATAGCCATCGCTAATCAGACGTGAGTCTGGCTTTTCAATAAAATCAAAGTCGCGTATATGGCCCACACGCAGATTATCCATCTGTAAAATTACCGAGGCCAGATTGGTGCGCAGGATTTCCGGTTCGGTAAACTCTTCGCGTCCGTTAAAGTCTTCTTCGTCGTAGAGTCGGATACAGATACCCGCCGCGACTCGACCACAACGACCTGCGCGCTGGTTGGCCGAAGCCTGCGATATTTTCTCAATCGGTAAGCGCTGGATCTTGGCGCGCCATGAATAACGCGAGATACGTGCCAGACCGGTATCAACCACGTAGCGAATGCCCGGTACTGTCAGCGAGGTTTCTGCCACATTAGTAGACAGAATAATTTTTCGTTTGCCGCCGCTTTTAAAGATGCGCTGTTGCTGTTCATTGGTCAGCCTTGCATATAACGGCAACACATCATACTGGTGGTAACGCTTGCTGATTTTTTCAGCGGCTTCACGAATCTGTCTTTCACCGGCAAAAAATACCAGCGTATCCTCGGGTGAAATGCTGAATAATTCATCCAGTGCATCAATCACGGCCTGGGTGCGATCTCTATCCTTTTGTTCTTCATCAGTCACCGGACGGTAACGCACCTCTACCGGATAGGTACGTCCCGACACCATCACCATAGGAGCATTATTGAAGTAACGCGAAAAGCGCTCTGGATCAATGGTTGCTGACGTGATAATCAATTTTAAATCGGGACGTTTGGGTAACAGCGTTTTGATAAACCCCAGCAACAGGTCAATATTCAAACTGCGTTCATGCGCTTCGTCGATGATCAGGGTCTGGTATTCATTCAACCAGCGATCATTCTGAATCTCGGCCAGCAAGATGCCGTCGGTCATCAGCTTGACGTAGCTATCCTTACTGGTGGTGTCGGTAAAACGCACCTTATAACCCACCGCCTCACCCGGCACCGAATGCAGCTCTTCGGCAATGCGATTGGTGACGGCTCGCGCGGCCAGTCGGCGTGGTTGGGTGTGTCCGATCTTGCCTTTATCCGCCAGCCCCAGATCGATACAGATCTGTGGCAGCTGGGTGGTTTTACCGGAACCGGTTTCACCACACACGATGACTACCTGATTTTCCTGTATCGCCTTTTTTAGATCATCGCGTCGCTCGAAGAAGGGCAGCTCTTCATTCAGGGTTATTTTTGGACGCCTGGCGGCACGTTGCGTCACGGTTTGCATCGACGCTTCAAGCGCTTTATTTAATTGCTCCAGGGCTTTATCCGCGCCTTTTTTGTTTTGGGTCTGACGCAACAGGCGCAGCAAACGTGTACGATCCGCAATCGCACATTCGTTTAATATCTTTCGCCTGATTTCATTTACCGTCATTAACAACTACCCAAATTGCGATTATCATTGCTCGATTATGACTGCCGTGGCAATCTAACCCATTATTAGTTCAAAGCCTCTACACTTGAAACCATCCAGCTTACCGTTTGAATATGCCTTAAGAGTCTCACCAAGAGCGCGCCAGTTGCGCGTGGTCGTCAAACCCTTTGTCGGCCTGGAAGTGGTGATCCCAAAAAACTTTCCGCGCAAGCAAATTCCGCGCATTCTACAACAACACGAAGGCTGGATCACAAAACAGCTGAATAAACATGCGCATACTTTCAAAGCCGCCGCTTTGCCGCAAACCATAGAGCTGTCATTAACCGGTGAAAGCATCCCTGTGCTGTATAAAAAACTGTTCGATGATGGCGCTAATCCGACCTGGGAGTTTGATCAGGGTGAGTTACAGGTTTCTCATCATCAGCATGAGGATGCCATACAGTTGCTAAGGCACTGGCTACGCTGTAAAGCCAAACAGGAGCTGCCTCCCATGCTGCGCGCCACTGCTACAAAGTATAGGTTCGACTATGCTAAAGCCAGTATCCGCAGCCAGAAGAGTCGCTGGGGCAGTTGCTCTTCCAGAGGCACCATCAGTCTGAATGACCAGTTGATGTTTATTCCACCGGATACAGTGAATTACCTGCTAATCCACGAACTATGCCACACCCGGCACATGAATCACTCGGCACGTTTCTGGCAACTGGTAGAAAGCTGTTGTGCAGACTTCAGACAGCATGAAATGGTTTTAGGTAATCCCCGGCAATGGGTGCCAGAGTGGTTTTCACAAAGCCTGCATCAGTGAAAACAGGGTATTGCTCAGGGTTAGTTAAATGCGGCGCAGATATCCTCACCGGTATAAGCTGATTGTTCAATAATTTTACCTGAGGCTGGATCGATAAGCAGTCGTTGATTCTGCGTGTACGACCAGGTCACCGCGTGTAGAAAACCGCCGCATAGCCTGGGCTGGAAATCCTGCCAGGAAAAAGAGACCTTCCAGTTCGGGTTGAATGACTCACAACCAGCCGCATGAGTATTATCTTTAAACAGTGACGAAGGGCTACAGACAATCAGGTGACGCTGCCCATCACTGAATATGATATGTGAATTTTGCGGAAAACCTTGCGGGTTTTTCACCCAGACATTCCCTATCAGAGAAAAATTCTGTCCCGTATCCAGCAGCACCGAAACTTGCCCATTGAAGATGAAAATATCGCTAATAATATCTTCAAACTCCCACCTGTTCTGTTGCCCTCCATAAACGTCTGCCTCAATTAACACAGGATGGTTTATCCCGTCTGAATCGATACTGAAACCAGCATAGTACTGCTTGTCTTTCAGCTGAATCGTACGGTAGACATTGTCGATATTCAGTTTTTTTGCCGCCCTGGCAGGGGCAATAACTTTAACGCTCAGGGCTACAGGGCTGCTAGCCTGGCAGGCAACCGACGACAGCAAGCAAAGGCAATAGAACAGGAAAAGGTTAAGGAGTTTCATCATACTCATAAACCACAAATCGGCTACCGAGATAAAAATGAAGTTCCATTTGTTTAATCCATGAATTGTAATGATTCAAAAACTATAAAATCGATATTACACGAGATCTACCCGTTTCATTTAGCTTATGATTTATTAACACTGAATGTCAGGGCAATCACCATAAGCTTCTTAATATTTACTTACTATCATTGGCTTTAACTCTCAACTTAGATGTAAGCCGCGTACAAGCTTCTGATAACCTTCATATTCAGGCCCAATAACACCATGCCGAATAAAAAAATCGATTATCACCAGATTACAGTTGGGCTTGAATTCATCACTTTCCTGAACCAGATTGAGGACGGTTTGTATATCCATCAGCTTGAATTCAGCCACTTCACCATCGGTATTTTTCGGGGTGAATGATTCAGGTAATTCCACATCATAGCAATACAACGTGTCTGGCTTGAGCCCTGTTTCAGTCTCACAGCAATAGTCGACTGCCCCTGTAGCCTTTGCATTTTCTACCAGCTGTAATGGGATATCCGCTTCTTCCTTACATTCTTTAATCAGGTTTTCCTGCAGACTGAGGTTATGTGGCAAACCACCAGCTACGATATTATCCAGCCTGTTTGGGAAATTTATACGATCGGCAGCACGACGCGCTACCCAGAGCTTCATTCCTTCATCACTTTTCACATAGCCGTTCAGGTGTTGACCGTAGGTTCTAATGCCAAAATACCCAGCAGCACCTCTATCCAGCAAGGCAACACACTGTTCGCGATTAGCGCCAGTAATCGGATATATCTCACCCAGATATTTGCTGATAACACCCTGCTTGACCAGAGCATGAACCACTTCATCCAGTTGTTGGCTTGCCTGCTTAGAGTCATTCGCATCGGTTATCAGATCTACTCTGTGATCAGTGATGGAAAAATACTGTGGCCATTGCCCCAGCGCCTGGCACATATAATCCTTTAAATATCCTACCCTTACCCCTGAGACAAAAAAGGGTCTAAAGTTTTCGATATGCCATTGGTTGAGTGTTTCAATATGACGAAATAGAGCGTTAGCTTGCATAGACATTTCAACCTGAAATTCGTAGCTGAACCTGGGTTTGAAAGACTGGTGGTTAGCACCAGAACGAAAGATAGATGAATTAAAGGGTTATTAAATGCACTTAGTCCCAGATAAGCAATAGCCCGGCGACAACGAACATCAATGCAATTTCAAAAATAGTCAGTGCTATCGACTGTCTGGGCGGTCTGGACTTTATTGTCGTTCTGGCGATATGTAGATTCATGATTCCTTCCTATATTATTCACTCCTTATTAGGTATACCAGCATCACGCTAAAGTTCAATATTTTTTCAGGAATAACTGCTAAATATATGAATTATTGTGATTTCCTCACAAAATATAATCAGGTCAGCATTCAGTGACATTTACCGCTAAACCTCCACGGGCCGTTTCCTTGTATTTCTTTTTCATATCACGCCCCGTATTACGCATGGTGGCAATAACCTTATCCAGTGATACAAAATGCTCTCCATCCCCATTCATTGCCATGCGTCTTGCATTGATCGCCTTGATTGCAGCCATCGCATTGCGTTCTATGCAGGGCACCTGAACCAGCCCATTGATTGGATCACAGGTCAGTCCTAAATTATGTTCCATAGCAATTTCGGCGGCATTTTCTACCTGTTCTGGTGTGCCTCCAGTTACTTCGGTCAGGCCTGCTGCAGCCATCGAGCAGGCTGAACCCACTTCACCCTGACAGCCAACTTCGGCACCTGATATGGACGCATTTTCTTTGTACAGGATACCGACAGCGCCTGCGGTGAGCAGAAAATTCACAATACCCTCTTCATTCGACTGCGCAACAAATCGGTCATAGTATTTGAGCACTGCGGGAATAATACCTGCTGCGCCATTAGTGGGTGCAGTCACCACTCGACCACCTGCCGCATTCTCTTCATTCACTGCAATGGCATACAGGTTTACCCAGTCCATGGTGGTAAGCGGGTCGGTCAACGCGCTTTCCTGCTTCTCGCGTAACTTCTGATTTAATTTACCGGCACGGCGTTTGACGTTCAGCCCACCAGGTAGAATACCTTCGTGAGCACAACCTGCGCTGATACAGTCCTGCATCACCTGCCAGATATTCAATAAGCCACTGCGTATTTCCACCTCGCTACGCCAGCACTTTTCATTCTCCAGCATGATCTGGCTGATACTCATTTGATGTTGCTGACACAAATCCAGTAGCTGCTGCATATTGTTAAACGCATAGGGTAAAACCGTTTCATCGCTGGCATGCAAATGGTCCTGTTGTGCATCGGCTTCCTCTACCACAAAACCACCACCTATCGAGTAATAAGTATTGCTGTAGATTTCATCGCCATCAGCATCCAGAGCAGCGATTTGCATGCCATTTGAGTGATAGGCCAGACATTTTTTACGGTGCAGTTTCAACTGCTTGTCATAGTCAAAATGGATGCGGTGCTGACCTAACAGATTAAGCGAATGAGAGGATTTTATTTGCTCGAGTCGTGATTCGATTTGCGTGGTATCGATGCTTTCAGGATGATCTCCTTCTAATCCAAAAAGAATTGCCTTATCGCTACCATGACCTATACCGGTAGCGCCAAGCGAACCATATAAGGTGATATTGACCGATGCAACCTGTGACAACAGTTGCTGATCCTGCAGCACATGCACAAACTTGGCGGCTGCTCGCATTGGACCTACGGTATGCGAACTGGAAGGACCTATACCTATCTTGAAAAGATCAAAAACGCTGATCGCCATGGCTTACCCTCAAGTAAAACCTGAAACTGTAACTTCAGGTAAAAGTAAATGAACCTGCGCACAGGGCGCAGGTTCTTTTATACGTCAGCCATTGTAACTACTGGATCAACTATAAACCGGGAAACGGCTACACAGCTCCAGTACTTTGGCCTTTACTTCATCGATAACTTGCTGGTTTTCCATATCATCAAGCACATCACACATCCAGCCTGCCAGTTCAGTAGCTTCCGCCACGCCCAGACCACGAGTAGTAATGGCTGGCGTACCGACGCGAATTCCACTGGTAACAAATGGTGATTGAGGATCATTAGGAACCGCATTCATATTCACCGTGATATTCGCTGCACCCAGTGCAGCATCGGCAGCTTTACCTGTCAGACCACGCTTAATGAAATCAACCAGAAACAAATGATCGTCAGTTCCACCTGAAACGATATCAAAACCACGTTGCAGGAAGACTTCTACCATGGCTTTGGCATTATCGATGACCTGTTGCTGATATTGCTTGAACTCAGGTTCCAGCGCTTCTTTGAATGCGACTGCTTTTGCTGCAATTACGTGCATTAACGGGCCACCCTGCATACCGGGGAACACTATTGAGTTAAATTTCTTTTCCAGCTCAGGATTTGATTTACAAAGAATCAGGCCGCCGCGTGGGCCGCGTAGAGTTTTATGAGTGGTCGTGCTCACCACATCAGCAATCGAGATCGGATTGGGGTACAGACCCGCAGCAACCAGACCTGCCACATGAGCCATATCGACAAATAAATACGCACCCACAGAATCGGCAATATCACGAAAACGCTGCCAGTCAATGATACGAGAATAGGCAGAAAAACCGGCCACAATCATTTTGGGTTTATGTTCTTTGGCAAGTGCTTCTACCTGGTTGTAATCGATTTCACCAGTGCTTGCGTCCAGACCGTATTGAACCGCATTGTAGACTTTACCGGAAAAATTAGGTTTAGCGCCGTGGGTTAAGTGACCACCATGCGCCAGACTCATGCCAAGTACGGTATCACCGGGTTGTACCAGTGCCATATAAACAGCGGCGTTTGCCTGCGAACCGGAATGAGGCTGAACATTTGCATAATCAGCACCGAATAACTTTTTAGCACGTTCTATCGCCAGAGTTTCAGCAGTATCTACAAATTCACAACCACCGTAATAGCGCTTTGAAGGATAGCCTTCGGCATATTTATTAGTAAGCTGAGAGCCCTGTGCCTGCATCACGCGAGGACTGGTGTAGTTCTCAGAAGCAATTAATTCGATATGCTCTTCCTGACGCTTATTTTCCGCTTCAATCGTTGCCCACAACTCATCATCGTATCCAGCTATTTGATCATTCTTACTAAACATATTTTTTCCTACAGATAAATTAAATTATTTTAACCGGCTTAGTGTCTGGACATAAACCGCTTATTTAAAGGAGGCTCTGAATAAGTCAGAGCTTGCCCAGGATTCGTCAACCCAGTTCGATATCCACTATTAATTCGTTGGCCAGGTCTTCCAGTACTTCTCCCAGCTCATCGATGCTATGCCCTTCGGCAAGACACAGTGTAATACTGGCTTTAAACAGGGTTTCTCCCGACATAGAGGCTTCGCAGACTTCTGTCTCCATGTCATCCACGGAAGCGCCATGAGCACTCAGGGCTGCAGTAATTCGATGCACTATGCCTGGTCTATCCTGCCCGACCAGTTCCAGCTTATAGCATGTAGTGCTAACCACTGCCTGCGAGCCATCGACTTCTTCAATCGATATCTTTAAGCCCACATTACTGGATTGTAAATCGCTACAGAAACCTTCATATTCCTGTTCCGGCAGCTTCACACTGAGAATCCCGGCAAACTTGCCGCTCAAATTCGCCATACGGCTTTCTATCCATTCTCCCTGATGGCGCAGAACAACTGCGGCAACCGATTCGACGATACCCGGACAATCATTTCCAATCAGTGAAATTACCAGTGACTTACTCATTCTTCTATCCTCTACGTGACTACTTTAATCGGACTTGTGCTCTTCATAATGTGATATCGGCAAACAGGAACACACGAGGTTCTTGTCTCCATACACATTATCTACCCGACCCACAGGTGCCCAGTATTTGGATTCACGTAACGACTCTACAGGATACGCAGCCTGTTGACGTGAATATGCATGCTTCCAT
This sequence comes from Gammaproteobacteria bacterium, assembly GCA_050298595.1. Lineage (GTDB taxonomy): Bacteria > Pseudomonadota > Gammaproteobacteria > JACNJF01. The sequence continues at coordinate 16,714 of JBNKUM010000076.1, forward strand.
TCATCAGCAGTAACCGAATCAACCGTATGCGGCGCATTTACCAGAGGATTATCATGCTCGTCCATGCTGCCATTGGCTACCGCCTGAATCTCTTTCCGAATCGCGATCATGGCATCACAGAAACGATCAATTTCATATTTTGACTCACTTTCTGTAGGCTCAATCATTAGCGTACCGGGTACAGGGAATGACATGGTCGGTGCATGGAAGCCATAATCGATCAATCGTTTGGCTACATCGTCAACAGTAATACCCACTTCATCCTTGATAGGACGCAGGTCTATGATGCACTCATGAGCCACCATGCCGTTTGCATCGGTGTATAGTAATGGATAGTGATCTTTCAGCCGCTGCGCCACATAATTTGCATTCAATATTGCCACCTGAGTAGCTTTTATCAGCCCAGCTCTACCCATCATGGAGATATATGCCCAGCTGATCGGCAGGATACCCGCACTGCCCCAGGGCGCACCAGATACTGGCCCTACACGCTCTGGCCCGTTTTCTACCACTGCATACCCTGGTAAGAAGGGCTTTAGATGTTCAACCACACCAATCGGCCCCACACCAGGCCCACCGCCACCATGAGGAATAGCGAAGGTTTTATGTAGATTCAGATGGGAAACATCGCCACCGAACTTGCCCGGCGCACACACACCAACCATAGCATTCATATTCGCGCCATCGATATAAACCTGTCCACCATGTTGATGTACCAGCTCACACACCTCAACCACACTGGCTTCAAACACACCATGGGTGGATGGATAGGTAATCATAATGGCAGCCAGATTTTCAGCGTGCTTTTCCAGTTTTGCCTTCAGGTCATCCAGACTGATATTGCCATGATCATCGGTGGCAACCACAACCACCTTCATACCCGCCAGATGTGCCGATGCGGGGTTGGTACCATGCGCCGATGCGGGAATCAGACAGATATCACGATGCTGATCACCACGACTATCGTGATAGGCGCGTATCGCCAGTAAGCCCGCATACTCGCCCTGCGCGCCCGAATTGGGTTGCAGCGACACAGCATCATAGCCGGTTGCTGCGCATAGCATCTGCTCTAGCTCAGTGGTTAATTCTTTATAACCCTCAGCCTGATCCAGTGGTATAAAAGGATGCAAACCAGCAAACTCAGGCCAGCTAACCGGCATCAGCTCTACCGCAGCATTCAGTTTCATGGTGCAGGAACCGAGTGGAATCATCGCGCGATCCAGTGCCAGATCTTTATCTGCCAGATGACGCATATAGCGCATCATTTCGGTTTCAGAATGATAGGAGTTAAATACCGGATGGGTCAGGTAATCCGTTGTACGCGCAAACTTATCTTCAAAAGAAGCGCCAGGCTGATTTGTTAAGCTCGCTATAGTTACCGGCATATCATCATCAGTAAAGATCTCTAACAAGGCATCTATATCCCTGACGGTTGTAGTTTCATCCAGTGAGATAGAAATCTGGTGAATATTGCGCTGATACAGGTTGTAGCCCCTGGCATAGGCATGCTTCATAAAATGGAGCGCATCACATTCCAGGGTAATGGTGTCAAAGTAGTTCTGGTTCACCACTTTTATACCTGACTCTCTCAGCCCTTCAGCCAAAACAGTGGTAAAACGTTGTACTCGCTGGGCTATTTTCTTTAACCCCTTTGGCCCATGGTACGCCGCATACATGCTCGCCATGACCGCCAGCAATGCCTGTGCAGTACAGATATTACTGGTCGCTTTTTCACGTCGAATATGTTGCTCGCGAGTTTGCAATGCCAGGCGATAGGCTCTGTTACCATGACTGTCGATGGATACCCCTATCAGGCGCCCGGCCATGGATCGCTTAAAAGCATCACGCGTTGCCAGATAAGCCGCATGCGGGCCTCCATAACCCAGTGGCACACCAAAGCGCTGAGTATTACCCACGGCTACATCGGCATCAAAATCGCCAGGGGCTTTAATCAGGGTCAGAGCCAGTAAATCAGCAGCCACCGCCAGCAGGGCTTTTTTATCGTGCAACTGCTGTGCTAAAGCGGAATAGTCACGGATTTCACCACTGGAACCCGGATACTGAACCAGCGCTGCGAACACCTCCAGTTGATCCAGATCCTTCAGTGGGTCACCGACAACTATCTCAATATCCAGTGTGGCGGCACGTGTTTTAACCACCGCAATATTCTGCGGATGACAATCCTGATCCACAAAAAACACCGCGCTTTTGCTTTTACTCATACGCTGACATAGTGTCATCGCTTCAGCACAGGCAGTGGCTTCGTCGAGCAGCGATGCATTAGCCAGTTCCATACCAGTTAATTCAGCAACCATGGTCTGAAAGTTCAGCATGGCTTCCATCCGACCCTGAGAGATCTCTGCCTGATAAGGTGTATAGGCGGTATACCAGGCAGGGTTTTCCAGAATGTTGCGCTGTACGACGGGGGGCGTAAAAGTGTTGTAATACCCCAGGCCTATGAACGATTTATGACTACCATTCTTTGCTGCCATTTGCTTCAGGCGTGCCAGTGACTGGTGTTCGGTCATACCTTCGGCTATCGCCATATCATCGTCACGCCGAATCGACTCTGGTACAATTTTCTGGATCAACTCCTCCAGCGAATTCAAACCGAGCACTTTCAGCATATCGAGCTGGTCCTGTTTATCAGGGCCGATATGTCGATCTGCAAAATAGTCAGCCTGCTGTAACTGATCGATGGTCATAGGGTTCTGGTTCATGTTTTTATCTCTTAAAAACGCTTGTATTAATCCAGGCTTTCCAGGTATTTATCTTCATCCATCAGCTCATCCAGCTCTTCTTCATCGGCCATTTTAACCTTGATAAACCAACCAGCACCCATAGCATCTTCATTGACTTTACCGGGATCGCTATCCAGCTCTTCGTTCACTTCCAGTATTTCACCCGTTATTGGAGCGATCAGATCGCTGGCAGATTTCACTGACTCGATGACCGCAATCGACTCGCCTTTTTCAATCTCGGCACCGACTTCGGGTAATTCAATATACACCAGCTCACCCAGTTGCTCCTGAGCAAATTCGGTAATGCCGATCAAAGCAGTGCCATCATCAGCAGTTAAAATCCACTCGTGATCTTCACTGAAGCGTAAAATACTCATAATTTTCTCCTGTTTTTTAAATTAATCTGACCGCGCCAGAAACTTGAATAAAAAATCGCAGTTTAACCCCGGTAGTAGCGCTGCTCTACGAAAGGCATTTTTACTACAGTGACCGGAATCTGTTTGTCTCGCACCAGAGCAAACAGTTCAGTGTCTGGTTTTGCCAGTGCGGTTTCGACGTAACCCATTGCAACCGGCCCATTCACGCTGGGGCCAAAACCACCGCTGGTGACTATACCCACTGGAGTGCCTTCAGCATCGACCAGTTGCGCACCATCGCGTACGGGCATACGACCTTCCGCCTTAATGCCGACTCGTTTACGTTCAACCCCATTGGCAATTTGCGACATGATGGTATCAGCGCCAGGATATCCGCCTGCACGCGCTCCATCTGCACGACGTGATTTGCTCAATGCCCATAACAGGCTGGATTCTACCGGTGTGGTCTGGGTATCCAGATCATGGCCATATAAACATAGCCCTGCTTCCAGACGTAGCGAGTCACGTGCACCTAGTCCCACGGGCTCTACCTCAGCCTGTGCCAGTAAGGTTCGTGCCAGTCGAACGGCATCATCATTATGCACTGATATTTCAAAACCATCTTCACCGCTATAACCCGAACGGGTGGCAAAACATTTAATACCATCGATTTCGATTTCACTCGCGGTCATGAAAACCATGTCTTTGGTTTCGGGTGCCAGACGCGCCATTACTGCTCCAGCCTGAGGACCCTGTAAAGCAAGTAGTGCGTAATCTTCCAGTACTTCGATTTCACAGAGTTCGGAAAGATGGGTACGCATATGCGAAATATCCTGATCCTTACAGGCCGCATTCACCACCACAAACAGGTGATCACCTGCATTGGTGACCATCAGGTCATCCATCACACCACCCTGATCATTGGTAAATAAGGCATAGCGTTGTTTCATCAGACCCAGCTCTACTATATCCACCGGCACCAGGGTTTCCAGCGCTGCTGCTGCCTGCTCACCCTTCAGACGAAGCTGCCCCATATGCGAGACATCAAATAAGCCTGCCGCATTGCGAGTATGCAGATGCTCCTTAACAATCCCCATTGGATATTGCACCGGCATCGCATAACCGGCAAAAGGAACCATTTTGGCGCCCAGCTCTACATGCAGGTCGTAGAGAGCTGTTTTCAACATGGTATCAGTACTTGTCATGGTTCTACCCTCAACATTTCCAATTGGAAATAATTATAAAATTCGTATTGCTTTTTAATTACTGCCCGTTTTTATCGACAACTCAGCGGATGGGGTGCATACCCATAATATCTGCGCATCCTCTTCACTTTCAGATATGCATAAATGCCCCATGCCCGAATCATAATACAGACTGTCACCCTGTTGCATACTAACCGGCTCGTAAAATTCACTATAAAAAATGATACTCCCTGACAGCACCAGTAAAAACTCTTCTCCAGAGTGTCTGACCCATCCACTGAAATCATCGAATGAGCGAGCATGCACCATGCTTTTGAATGGCACCATTTTTTTTTGTGTTAAATCTGTTGCAAGCAATTCGTGCTCGTAGGTTTGCGTAGGATGAAGACGTCCCTCACCATTACGGGTCAGAGTTTTACGCCCGGATACCAGAGGTTCGGAACTGGACACAAATAACTGGGGAACATCTATACCCAACCCGGCAGCAAGCTTTTGCACGACTTCGAAGGAAGGGGAGATTTGTTCGTTTTCTATCTTGGATAAGGTGGACTTGGCGAGTGAAGTACGCATGGCGGCTTCATCCAGCGTCCACTTATTGCGCAGTCGTATTTCGCGTACTTTTTCGCCCAGCTTTAACGGTTGGAATACCTTATCAGTGCTCATTAGTTGAAAACCCTGGGCAGATAGAATAAATGGAAGCGCGATTGTATAAATAATATTTCCGATTGGAAACTTTATTTCACAATATACTTATAATTCTGGATGATAAGCATAACATCGGATATAGATGAGAACAGTTTCCGTCAGACCGGTTTATTACGCTGCAGCGGGTGTATTCTTTTTTTGCCTGAGATATTATGCCGCCACGCAAAGCAAATCGAATCATGCTGCATGAAATCATTCAAGGCCATATTATCGTCACTTCTGGACAGTTTACGTGACCTGCTGCCTATCATTCTTGTCATTGCTTTTTTCCAGCTGGTAGTTTTACAGCAACCCATCCCAAATTTTGGCGAAATCGCAACCGGTGTTGTTTTTATTGTTATCGGGCTCACGCTATTCGTGCAAGGACTCAATATGGGATTGTTTCCGGTCGGTGAGTCTATGGCTTATGCCTTCGCCAGTAAGGGCAGCCTGTTCTGGTTACTGGCTTTTGCATTTGCGCTGGGATTTGGCACCACGGTAGCCGAACCTGCCCTGATTGCTGTCGCCAATGAAGCCGCAGAGATAGCGGCCAATGGGCAGATGATTGAAAACAGCGAAGCTGCCCGAGAGTCATATGCCTACTGGTTACGTATAACCGTGGCCATCTCGGTGGGCTTTGCCATTCTGATCGGGGTTTTTCGTATTATCAAGGGCTGGCCCATCCAGTACCTGATCATTGGCGGTTATGTGGGCGTGGTTATCATGACCATATTCGCACCACCGGAGATTATTGGGATTGCCTACGATTCAGGAGGGGTCACTACCTCTACTATTACCGTTCCTCTGGTGACCGCATTAGGGGTGGGGCTGGCTAACTCAATCAAGGGACGCAACCCGATGATCGATGGCTTTGGCCTGATCGCTTTCGCTTCTTTAACGCCGATGATTTTTGTCATGGGTTATGGCATGGTGGTGTAAATCTCGCTATGCATATCCTGTCAGATCTTTTTAAAACCATGCTCACTACGGTGTGGGATGTTCTGCCCATAGCCATCATTATCTTTGGCTTTCAGTTTTTTGTGTTGCGTAAATCCATGCCTAACCCGAAAAAGATCATCAGCGGTTTTGTCCTGGTGCTACTGGGCCTCGCTTTCTTCCTGGAAGGTCTGGAAGCAGCTCTTTTTCCGCTAGGTAAATTGATGGCGCAACAGCTCACCGACCCGACATTTCTGGGCGCTGGAAAGGCTGTAGAAGAGCTGGACTGGCATGACTACCAGTGGGTTTATCTATTTGCCTTAGCGATTGGATTTTCTACCACCATAGCAGAGCCCTCTCTGCTTGCAGTCGCCATCAAGGCTCATCAGGTCTCTGCCGGTAGTATCGGCATATGGGGGCTGCGTATCGCTGTTGCATTAGGGGTAGCCGTCGGCATTGCATTAGGGGTGTATAGAATCATCACTGGCACACCGCTGTACTGGTACATTATTACGGGCTATGTGTTTGTAGTCATTCAGACACTTTTTGCACCGCGCCTGATCATCGCCCTGGCCTATGATTCGGGTGGGGTAACCACTTCTACCGTAACCGTTCCTCTGGTCGCCGCACTGGGCCTGGGGCTCTCTTCTACTGTTCCCGGCCGCAGCCCGTTACTCGATGGTTTCGGCCTTATCGCGTTCGCCAGCCTGTTTCCAATTATGTCTGTTATGGCTTATGCACAGATATCCGACTGGCTTGCTAAACAAAACCGCAAAAAATTAACTTGATGAGAAACTGCCATGCATTTTAAATTGATTATTGCACTTACCGAAGATGGAATTACTGATAAGGTTATCCGAGCTGCTCGTGATAAAGGCGCTACGGGATCGACACTAATAGCCAACGCACGAGGAGAAGGCATAAACGTAGCCAAAACCTTTCTTGGCTTAAGCCTGGAAACCCAGCGTGATGTGATTTTATTTCTGGTGGAGGAACACCTCAGTCGAGAAATTCTGGAAAGCATCGCTAAAGCTGGAGAGTTCGATGCCAACCCCGGTAGCGGTATAGCCTTTTGTATCGATGTAGAAGATGCGGTCGGGGTATCACGTCAGGTTAACGAATTGACTGAAAAAGTAGAGGAAGAGCTATGAGCCAGAGAAAAATTATCCGTGTAAAAGATGTCATGAAATCAGAATTTGATCTGGTCGATGGCATGGATACGGTAGCCGATGTGTTAAGAAATTCCACCTATGTTGAAAGCAAATGCTTCATCGTCAACATGCGCCATGAGGATGATGAATACGGTATTGTGCTGCTTTCCGATATAGCCAAAAAAGTACTCGCCAGGGATAAGGCTCCTGACCGCGTCAACATCTATGAAATTATGACCAAGCCCGTGATCTTTGTAGACCCAGAGATGGATATCCGATACTGCACGCGTTTATTCGAAAATTTTGGCTTGAGCCGGGCACCGGTAATCGACAACAAAAAGGTAGTCGGTATTGTCGGTTATACAGATATCGTGATACGTGGTGTGAGAGACAACCTGGCTTAATATTAAGCAAAACGCATGATAAGCCATAGATTACAACCGGGCTTTAGTACCCGGCTCTATTTGCTATTGCCGCTAGTGATACTACTCATTCCTGGGTTTGCATTAGCTGATAGCCAGCTCAGCGGGATGATCAAGCAACCAGCAGCACCAGACTTTCAATTACCCGATCTTGAAGGCAGGGTGCACAAGCTGCAGGATTATCAGGGGAAACCGCTCATCATAAATTTCTGGGCCACCTGGTGCCCTCCCTGCCGAGCTGAACTTCCTTCGATGAATCGAGCCTGGAAAAAGATCCAGAGCAATATCGCGATGCTTGCCATTAATATGGGTGAGGATGAAGCAACCATCAAGCGCTTTATGATTGATCACCCTATCGACTTTCCGGTACTACTGGACAAGGCTTCTAGCAGTATGCAACAGTGGCCTATACATGGCCTGCCAACCTCTTTTGTAGTTAGCCCTGAAGGGATTATTTATTATCAGGCTGTGGGCGAGCGTGAATGGGATAATGAACAATTACTGCAAAAAGTGAAATATCTTATAAAATCCAAGGAAAGGTAATAGACTTCATTTTTCAGCAATGACGTCGATAACTATAAAACAATAACTTATGGATGGAAGGACCTTGCTATGAACTGGCTCACAGGTAACCGCGAAAATCTTCAAAAAAAGATAGAGATCCTGGAAAAAGAGTTAACCGAAAAGGATGCTGAAATTCTGTTCTTACAACAGAAACTCGACACCGCAGGACCAGGCTTTCGAGAACTTTTACAACAATATGCCCACTTAACCTCCGAAGCCGTCCACTTTGCTGATCTTGGCACTTCACTCAATATGATCCGTGAGAAATCTGCTGAAACTGCGACTACCCTGATTGAAGAACAGCGCAAGTTGCGCGAAACATCCAGTCTATTCCAGCAAAGTACAGAGATGTTGTCGCATATTTCCAGTGGCATAGCGTCGCTAAACGACACCACCAGCAACAGCATAACCTTGGTGAAGCAACTGGAAGGCGCAACCCATAATATCGAACAATTCACGCAAATCATTGCGGATATCTCAAATCAGACCAACCTGCTGGCATTAAATGCTGCAATAGAAGCGGCACGTGCCGGGGAAACAGGCCGTGGTTTTGCAGTAGTGGCGGACGAAGTTCGGGTACTCGCTTCTAAAACAGCGGATGCCACTAATCAGATCAAGGAACTGGTAAACACTATCAAGGAGCTATCCGGCGTTACGCAATCCAGCTTTCAAAAGATCGTCGAATCCAGTGAAGAAATGAACACATCGGTACAGGCCGTAGGCACTATCATTGATGAGATCGTTGGCTTTTCAGACAACATGACAAGCGTAATCTTTACCTCATCGACAAATGCATTCATCGAAACGGTAAAACTGGATCATATAATGTACAAGATTGATGTTTATCAGCATATCTTTGGTATGGGAGATAAGACAATCGAAAGCTTTTCCGACCATCGCCAATGCCGCCTGGGAAAATGGTACTACGAGGGTAAAGGACTGGAGCTATCCTCACTGGATCACTATCGCAAACTAGAACAACCGCATAAGGCTGTGCATCAAAGTGGTATCAAGGCTATGACAGCGAAACATGAGAAGCAGCACTATGACTGTATTATTTATCTACATGAAATGGAGGAGGCCAGTCGTGAAGTCATCGACCTGATGGATGATCTGGCACTGGACAGTCATCAAATTCACAACGAGGAATCAAAATAGAAAGTAATGCTTCAACCCAACCTTAGTGGTTAATGTTCCTGAATCGATTTTGCTGAAAATATTCGGGCCTTTGCTGCTGGGCAGGATACGGATACGCACGATAATAAGGCATAACCGGCGCCTGTAGTAGATAAGAGGGTGGTGGATAGTAGTTATGCGATTGCCCTCGCAGTCGATTAAACCAGCCAGGAGGACCGCCTAAGGGACAGAAGCCGAATTCGGCAAAGCGAGCCTCAGCCGACACGAAAATCAGCCGGGTCATAAAGATCAATAACAGAACAACTTTTAATTTCATAGATATCAGGTACATTATTATTGAGTGGCATAATACCTCAGACGACCACTATTTTGTGTTTTAATCAAAATCTAAGGATCACCTATGGCTGATAGATTCAACTACGAAAAACTGGATAAAATTGTTGCCGATGCCCACGCCAATCGAGATAAGCGCTCACTGGGTTATCGAGAACAGGCATTAAAACTCTACCCCTGGATCTGTGGGCGATGTGCACGCGAATTTGACCGTAGCAATCTGCAGGAACTCACGGTGCATCATCGTGACCATAACCATGACAACAACCCACCCGATGGAAGCAACTGGGAACTACTTTGCCTGTATTGCCATGATAATGAACATTCGCGTTACGAGGACTATGTAAAAGGGGGACAGTATGGGCATGGCAAACAGCAGGTTGAAGAGATTAAGCACAACCCCTTTGCCGATTTAAAGAAGATGATGGATAAAGATGATTAGTCTGAAAATCATCTTTATCGGTATACCGCTATTAATCATCATTGGACTTGCAGCACTGTCATTTAACACCCGGCATAGCCCCATTAAGCCAGGCGCTAATAGAACCCTGACAGACTGCCCGGACAAAAAGAACTGTGTTTCCAGCCTGGCAACAGCATCAGATAAAAAAATAGCCGCCTTTGATATTACTGCTGAAAATACCACACAAAGCTGGGAGCGGTTAATCAAGTTAGTCCAGCAGCAGGGTGGTGAAATACTGTTCAACGATGGCAAATACTGCCATGCTGTTTTCACTTCTATGATCTTTCGTTTTAAGGATGACCTGGAATTGCTGATGGGCCAGTCACAGATCCAGATCCGCTCAGCCTCACGCGCAGGATATTCTGATCTAGGGGTAAACAGAAAAAGAGTCGAAAAGATCAGGAGTCTTTTTGTTAAGCCAGAATAGCTGAGAGTATTGCTGGATAATCGAGGTGTGTCACGATCTGTAATATATGATATTAAAGCTCATGAAAATCAAAATTATCGCTTTCAGCGTCCTGCTCACTGTATTGCTCTCTGCCTGTAATAACCAGACAACTTCACCTGAGGATGAAATCCGGCAGTTTATTGCATCTGGAATAGAAGCCGCCGAGCAGCGCAGGAGCGGTGTTTTAAAAGATATGATTCGAGATAATTATCGTGACCAGAAAGGCTACGACAAAAACCGGCTAGTCGGTTTAATTCGTATTTATTTTCTGCGTAATAAAAGCATTTATCTTTTCACTAAGATTAAAGATATCAGGATCACCGGTAATCAAAACGCAACCGTTCAGCTTTATGTCGCGATGGCTGGCAAACAGATTTCGGATATCACGCTGCTAAGCAATTACCGAGCGAGTATCTATCGTTTTGAATTACAGTTAATCAAGCCTGATGATGAATGGTTACTGGAAAGTGCAGAATGGGCAAGAGCTTCTGCCGCTGATGTGCAATAATTCAGTCCGAGTCGCGATTCCAGTTACCGGACTTGCCGCCTGACTTATGCAACAGGTAGACATCACCAATCAGCATACCCCTGTCTACAGCCTTACACATATCATAGATGGTTAACAGTGCGACCTGAACACCGGTTAAAGCCTCCATTTCAACGCCGGTTTGCCCATTGGTTTGCGCCGTGACTTCACAGTTAACGCGCTGCTTCTCTTCATCAATATTGAATTCTACTGATACATGCGTAAGCGCCAGAGGATGGCACAGAGGTATAAGATCAGAGGTGCGTTTGGTGGCCATAATCCCCGCCACACGAGCGATGCCCAATACATCTCCTTTTTTATGATCACCCTGTTGAATTAATTGTAGAGTGGAAGCCTGCATCTGAATATATCCAGCAGCTACAGCTTTTCTCTGTGTAATTGATTTCTCACCCACATCAACCATGTGAGCTTTTCCAGAGCTATTAAAATGCGTCAGATCGGATGTCATTGGGGAGTTATTTAACCAGTATATACATGGCCTGATCGCCACGTTTTATATTCATCAACAAACTACGACTGCTTCTTGCTGCAGCATAGGCATCATCAAAAGTTTTCACCAGCTGCTTGTTGATGGAGTAGATGATGTCATCCTTGCGAAGACCTGTATTCCATGCCGGACTTCCCGGAACAATGTCTTCAACCAGCAGGTATTCAACCAGTCCGATCCGGATATCGGTTTGTTTCATCTCCGCGATTTTAGCCCCAGCCAACCGACTACTGAATTCTTTTCCATCCATGGATACTACTTCCATCTGCTGGATGGTCGCCTTGATCAAACCCACTCGACCATTGCGAATGATTTCAAGTTCAACAGATTGACCTATACGCATAAGGCCAACCACATTGTACATATCCACCGATGAACGCACCTTACGACCATTGGCCTTGACAATCACATCCCCAACCTTCAAACCGGCTTTCTGCGCCGGCGAACCCATCTCTATCTTGGTCACCACTGCGCCCTGACTTGATTCCAGATTAAATGCATGCGCTAACTCTGAAGTAAGATCCTGAGCCTGAGCACCCAGGCGACCACGCTTCACCTTGCCGAATTCGATTAGCTGCTGCATAACATCCTTAGCCATATTGATCGGAATCGCAAACCCAATACCTATATTGCCACCATTACCATTACCACCCCCCAGAATCGCAGTATTAATACCGATCAGTTCTCCACGCAGATTAACCAGTGCACCGCCCGAATTACCAGGATTAATAGAGGCATCGGTCTGAATAAAATCTTCAAACGATTCGATTCCCAGACCAGAACGACCAAGCGCCGAAACGATACCAGAAGTCACTGTCTGCCCAAGCCCGAAGGGGTTGCCGATAGCGACTACAAAATCACCCACTCTGAGTTCACTGGAGTCAGCAAAAGAAACACTGGTCAGGTTATTCGCCTGAATCTTAATCACCGCCACATCAGTTTCAGGATCCCGCCCCAGCACTTCGGCCAGTAACACGCGCCCATCACGCAGGGTAACGCTGATTTCAAACGCGTCTTCTATAACGTGGTTATTGGTTAAAATATAGCCATTTTTTGCATCCACAATAACTCCCGACCCCAGGCTTGAGGTTTCCTGCTCACGCTGGATTCCGGGTATATTGAAAAAATGCTGGAACAAGGGGTCGTTGAACAGCGTGGTACTGACCTGGGTTTTGCCTTTGGTTGATATGTTGACTACAGCAGGTGTGGTCTTTTCTAGCATAGGGGCCAGACTGGGTAACGCCTGCCCATTTACAGATACCGGCAAAGCTGCCTGTGTTTGCGACAAAAAAACCAGTAGAAATAAAATTAACGCCAATCTTATCAGTTGCATCAAAATCTTCTCGGATTAAAACTAAACTTTTCAGACATGGTTTGATAAAACTTTCGGGTTTCATCACTGTTCGCAGTCGGGGTATGGATCTGTATCTCTACCAACAGGTCCCCGTCCGGTTTACCCGGCAGGCCACGACCTTTTAAACGCATTTTTTGCCCAGACTGTACGCCTGCAGAAATCTTCAACTCTACCTGACCGGTTAAGGTCGGCACGGTTATTTTACTGCCCAAAGCGGCTTCCCATGGGGTGACCGGACATTTCAAAATCAGATCACGCCCCTCCAGTCGAAACAGCCGATGCGGTAACACATGCATTTCTAACAACAGATCACCCGCTTCTCCACCACTGGCTGACGGGTGACCCTGACGCGACAGGCGGATCTTTTGCCCGCTCATGACGCCTCGCGGAATATTGATTTTAAGTTTCTTTAACGTGGGTGTGGCAATACCGCCAGAAATCGATTCAGAGCGAGAGATTTGAATGGTTTTTTCACCGCCATTAAAGGCTTCTTCCAGCGAGATATCCAGCTTAAGGGTTTGATCATCGCCCTTTTGCGTACGTTTGCGATGGCCGAATGAGGATTCATGTCCTGAACCGAAACCAGAGCCAAAACCCGCACCTCGTCTGCCACCACGTTGCTGGGAGAATATCGATTCGAAAAAATCGCTAAAATCTGCTCCTCCGCCAAATCCTGCAGAACCGGCCCCAAAACCGGCACCATTGAATTCGTGCCCGTGCTTCCAGTCACTACCAAACTGATCATAGGCCTTGCGTTTTACAGTATCTTTTAGTACTTCGTAGGCCTCGTTAACTTCCTTAAATTTTTCTTCGGCCGTGCTGTCCTTATTCATATCAGGATGAAACTTACGCGCCAGCTTGCGGTAAGCTTTTTTTATGGTGGCTGTATCCGCATTGCGCTCAACACCTAAAATTTTGTAGTAATCCTGATATTTCATTTTGTATCTAAAGCAAGTGTGGGTCGCTCCGCAAGGAGCGACCTTAAGGGTTAATGACTAATCTCAATTTTACGCTGTGTTTCCACAGGCTGTACACGTCGAATAGACAAATTTAATACGCCATTTTGGCTTTTTGCCACAATCGATTCGACATCAGCATCATCCGGCAAGGTGAATTTACGCTGATAGCTGCCTGATTTACGTTCGCTACGGCTTAGCATTTCACCTTCTTTAAGCGCTACAGAGGGTTTCTCAGCGCTGATGCTAAGTACCTTTTTCTCTTCGGTGATATCAATGGTTGCTGGATCGATACCAGGCATATCAAGCACTAAACGATATTCGTCCTTGCTCTCAATAATATCTACGCCTGGGCTCCAGCTAGTGCTAGTCTCAGCGCGAGCTGCTCGTGAACGTCTAACGGGTGCAAAAGCACGGAACGGGTCATAATATAAGGTTTGTAACATGGTCATTCTCCAAAAAAATAACTATCAATAAAGCTGCTGCAATTTCATCCAGCAATCTGTGATGGTTATCCTGCTGAACCTATACCTTTAAATTCAACGGGAAGAGAAGCTTCTGTTCACTATGTAGGGCTGTTGATAATCTTTTCAAGTGGCTGCGCTACTACCTGTTTCACACCACTGTAGAATATGTTCCGCATCCATCGGCTTGCTGATGTAATAACCCTGCACATAATCGCAACCCATCTGTTGCAACAGATCATGCACCTCTATCGACTCAACACCCTCAGCAACGACCTCTTTGCCGAGTGTATGTGCAAGCTTGATGGTGGCTTCAACTATAGTTCGATCATCATCGTTTTTCATCATATCCTTTACGAACGACAGGTCTATCTTTAGCTTTTCAACCGGTAATTTTTTCAGGTAGGTGAGCGATGCCTGACCGGTGCCAAAGTCATCAATGGATAGCGAGATACCCATACTCGACAACTGATTTAGAATCCTGATGACCTGTTCCTGATCCTGCATGATCTGACCTTCGGTAATTTCTATCATCAGGCGTTGTGGCGGGATATCGAACTGTTTCAGGGCATCACTGATCTGTTGCGGCAATTCATCATCGTGCAAATCAATCATCGAAAGATTGATGGCAATCTTTACCTCACTGTTATCTAACTGCTGCAACTGCTGGCAGGCTGTATGAATAATCCAGTGAGTCAGCGGACGTATCGCCTGATTATTTTCTGCCAGCGCGATGATTTGCGGAATCGACAGTTGATCTGTACCCGGTAATTTCCAGCGTAATAAGGCTTCAAAATAGCTGGTCATATGGTCTACTAAATTCATAACTGGCTGATAAACCAGTTTGAATTCATCGTTATCCAGTGCCTGACGAAATGACTGCATACGGGACAGGCCTGAGTAACTCTGCTCACTTGCAATGGGTTGAACAATGACAAAACCACCATTGCCCTGCTGGGCTTCCAGTAATGCCTTATCAGCAATCAATACCAGTTGATCCAGCTCCTGAGCATGCTCTGGATAAAGTGCCACACCCATGCAGACACCAACTTCGATATTACGCCCATAGACCTTATAGGGCTGAATCAGGGACTGGTGAATTTTATCCAGAAATGATGTCAGTTGATCATCCTCAGCATACCCCAGCAACAGGGCAAAATTGTCACCCTCAAGCCGCCCCAGACTATCTGATTCACGCAGGCTATCCGTCAGCCTTTTCGCCAGCATGCGTAATAAGCCATCCCCCAGATAGTTTCCATATTCTTTATTGATTTTATGAAAACCATCGATATCGATAAATACCAGTGCATATTTGCGCGCGCTGCGTTTGCCTTCCTGCAGGGCTTGCAACACTCGCTCCTCAAAAATGATCCGGTTATGCAACCCGGTAAGAGGGTCATTCCTGGCCATATAGGCCAGATGCATAAAATAGCGCTGCAATAGGCCCATACCGGGCAATAGACGATAATCTTCTTTCCTGTTACCCGGACGTAAAGCGGTAATGACTGAATGCATACGTTGTGAAAGCTGAATCAGCGGACGCATCATCACACCATCCAGCACACGATAAACTATCAGAAACAATAACAGCAGTAGGGGAATTACCCATTTTGCATCCACCAACCAGTAGTCAAAAAAGTTACCCCGGGGAAGATACAGACGTAGCGTGCCCAGCTTCATATGCCCACGACTAAACACGATCTCATGCAACAGATCTTTCTCAGAGGCGGTTACTTCGCTATATTCCAGCAGTTGAGTCAATGCGTTAAGCTGTGCTGTTAACTGTTTACCCGATAGCCGTTCAAACTCACTGATAAAGCTGAAATAATCCATCATAATAATCAGGCTCATGGCTTGCCCATATATCCTGAAATCACCTTTAACCCCCATCATGGCCTGCCGCTCATCGTTCGCACAGCTAAAAAACAAAGGCGGAGCCCCTTTATCAATCTCTGAATCCAATGATTGCGCCAGTTGCATACAATCACTTTTTTGCGGGGAGTTTTTCAGCGTGGCAACTGGATAGAGATAGGCTTGCTGTAGCTCATTGACATTGCTTAGATATTGATCGATGTACAACTTGCGTTGTGAAGCATCAAGCCGTTGCTGCAGGCCGGCGCGCATATCGTAAAAGCGTGACTGCAACCATAACAATTGATCAGACTGGGCGGATTTAATCTGTTGTTGCCAGCTTTGCTGCTGTAGTAGATAGCCCTGTATTTGCTGCTGCTCAAATTGCTGGTATTGGGAAAACGACCATAGTCCCATACTAACTGCTGCAAGCAGCATTAAAAGGGCCAGGGTAAAGTTTTGTATCCCAATTTTCATATTCACACTTTAAGATGACAAAGTGATGAGAGGCAGTGCAGGGTTCACAGTTTCCCTGCACAGGTATTTGCTATTCTATGTTTTGCACCTGTTCGCGCATCTGTTCGATCAGTACCTTAAGGTCAACCGAAAGCCTGGTCGTTTCCGCATCCTGTGATTTTGACGACAGGGTATTCGCTTCACGGTTTAATTCCTGCATCAGAAAATCAAGTCTACGACCTACCGCTTCTTTTCGATTCAGCACTTTTTCAACTTCTTTAACATGAGTCTGTAAGCGGTCTAACTCTTCTTCGACATCGATTTTTTGTGCCAGAATGGTTAACTCCTGCTCCAGCCTGCCTGGATCAGCGCTTTCGCTCCACTGTGATAACCGATCTTCCAGCTGACTCACCCACCTGGCACGGATGGCTTCATTAACTTCCGGCCTGCGTTGCTTAACCTGTTCAACGATTTCGCTCACCTGCTGGCAACGCGAGGCTATCATTTCCTGCAACGCTTTACCTTCACGCTCTCTATTTTCTGTCAATTGTTCCAGTGCCTGCTGAACTCCTGACATAGCCAGATCCTGCAACGGCTTAAAATCTTGCTCAGATTCTTCCACAACACCTGGCCAGCGCAGGATATCTGACACTGAAAGGCTATGCCCTTCGTGCACAATCTTCAGCACATCCTGCTCAACCTGGCGTAGATTCTTGACCATATCTTCATTCAGACGAACTGATGAAGGCGCTGACCGATTGAGCTTGTAACGCAGACTGATATCCAGCTTTCCGCGCTGGATGTATTTTCCCAACATTTGCCGAACCTCGGGCTCCAGCATCTTAAATTCTTCCGGTAACTTAAACCCTGGCTCCAGATATCGATGATTGACCGATTTGATTTCCCATACAATATCGCCGCTATCGCCACTTAGCTGGACACGGGAGAAAGCCGTCATACTTTTTAACATTCGGGTACCCTCAATTATGTGCGTGAATTCTAGGTCCTGTTTGCATTAATTACAAACCAGCTTTGTGTCTCATGGCGACATCGGATATGCATTCAACCTGTGAACCGGTATAATCGCGCGGTTTTTAGGTTCAACCCCCAGCACGTGAATTCATCATTTTCACGGGTTCACCCATTCAGGAGTAAATATGAGACCCAGCGGCAGAAACAGCGATCAACTGAGAGATATTCGCATTACGCGCAACTACACCAAACATGCTGAAGGCTCTGTGCTGATCGAATGTGGTGATACCAAAGTGCTGTGTACTGCCAGCGTGGAGAATAATGTACCGGGGTTTCTCAAAGGTAAAGGCAGTGGCTGGGTTACTGCCGAATACGGCATGCTACCGCGCTCCACCTCCAGCCGCATGCGCCGCGAATCCACTGCTGGAAAACAGGGCGGTCGCACCATGGAAATCCAACGTCTTATTGGTCGCTCCTTGCGCGCCTGTGTTGATACCAAAAAGCTGGGAGAAAAAACCATCACTCTGGATTGTGATGTCATCCAGGCCGATGGCGGTACCAGAACAGCCTCGATATCCGGCGCTTTTGTCGCTTTATCTGATGCCATCCAAAACCTGATCGATAACGGCAAATTAACCGAGAACCCAATTCATTGTCAGGTGGCCGCGATTTCGGTAGGTGTGTATCAGGGCTCCCCGGTACTCGATCTGGATTACGACGAAGATAGCAGCGCAGAAACCGATATGAATGTCGTGATGGACAGCAATGGAGGTTTTATCGAGATTCAAGGTACTGCCGAAGGCACTGCATTTGGCGAGCAGGAATTAGCCGCCATGCTGGCACTGGCAAGAAAAGGAACAAGTGAAATATTCCAACTGCAACGCGGAGAATAATATGCAGAAACTGGTAATCGCTTCAGGCAATCAGGGTAAATTACGTGAGTTTTCAGCCTTACTCGAACCATTAGATTTTGATGTACACACCCAGTCTGAATTCAATGTGCCGGATGTAGAAGAAACAGGCACAACCTTTGTCGAAAATGCCATCATCAAGGCACGTAATGCCGCCCTGCATACTGGATTACCCGCAATCGCTGATGATTCTGGTATTGAGGTAGATGCCTTAGAAGGCGCGCCGGGGGTTTATTCAGCTCGCTTTTCAGCCCCAGATGCCACTGATGAAAAAAACAATGCTCTACTGGTTGAAAAACTGGCTGATGTACCTGAACAGCAACGCACTGCACGTTATCGCGCAGTAATCGTGTATATGCGCCACGCTAAAGATCCCTCACCTATCATCTGTGAAGGTAGCTGGGAAGGCTCTATTGTGCTTGAGCCTCAGGGTGAAGGTGGATTTGGCTATGACCCATATTTCTGGGTACCCACACATGGCTGCACCAGTGCACAGTTATCAGCGGATGAAAAAAACGCTCTGTCACATCGTGGTCAGGCTTTACGCGAGCTGGTTAGCAAACTGACTCAGTGAATAGCTACCCACTACAGTTTGAGACTAATCCACCACTAGGCCTGTATATACACCTGCCCTGGTGTGCGCAGAAATGCCCATACTGTGATTTCAATTCTCATCAATCCAGCGACTTTGATGAATCCGCTTATGTCAGTGCTCTGATAGAAGATCTATTACTGGATTTACCACTGGTTTGGGGCCGCTCAATCAGCAGCATTTTTATCGGTGGAGGCACGCCATCATTATTCTCTGCCTCGGCTATTCAACAGCTGTTATTGGAATTACGCGCCTGCCTTAACTTCAATCCGGGTATAGAAATCACCATCGAAGCCAACCCCGGCAGTGCTGACGAAGCACATTTTGAGGGCTATCTAAAAGCGGGGATCAACCGCTTATCTATAGGTGTGCAGAGTTTTGATAATGCCAGTTTAAAGGCCCTGGGGCGCATTCACGATAGCAGGCAAGCCCTGTCCGCCTTTGATAAAGCCCGCAAAGCCGGGTTTCAGAATATCAATCTAGATCTGATGTTCGCACTGCCCGGCCAGACCTTACAACTCGCAGAAGCCGATTTACTTCAGGCGATAAGGCTGCAGCCGGAGCATATCTCACACTATCAGCTCACTATCGAGCCTAACACTCGCTTTTATCAACATGTCCCAGAACAAATTCCAGACGATGATTTGAGCTGGGAGATGCAGCAAAGCTGTCAGGCGTTGCTTGCCCATCAAGGCTATCAGCAATACGAAATCTCTGCTTACGCCAGGCCTGATCGTCACAGCCGGCACAATATGAATTACTGGCAATTTGGCGATTACCTGGGTATAGGCGCTGGGGCACATGGCAAAATCACCCTGCCAGCAGAGAATCGGGTGATACGTCGGCAGCGTCAGCGCCAACCTCAGAAATATCTGCAATCTAACGGTAGCGAGCGTATCTCTCAGCAGCAGGAATTATCAGCTCAGGATTTAATCTTTGAATTTATGCTAAACGCGCTGCGTCTGACCGAAGGATTCGATTTATCTCTATTTGATCGTCATAGCGGAATGAAGCAGAAAGTTTTGCAATCGCCACTGCGCAAAGCTCAGGAACTGGGTTTGATCAATTTACAGCAAAACCACCTGACACCTGGCGAGTTAGGATTAAGGTTTCATAACGACTTACAGGCATTGTTTCTTGATGTTGAAATCTCGAAGCCAAAACACCTTCATCTGGGTCAATTTCCCCAAAATATATAGGTGCACCTGAATTATTGAGCCCTTTTTATTCACAGCTAGGAAATTTTCTTATTTTTGTCAACAGCAATTCAAAAAAAACTATAATATTTTTTTTACATAAGTAACCTATTGATTTAATTGAATTATTCCTGATTGGTTAAAAAGTGACTAATTTAACAAAAAGCCTTATAGGACAAGCGCTAGAGCTGGTCATAGACACTTTTTCCACAGACTTATCCACAGCTTTTGTGGATAACAATCCGAACCCTAAATCTAACAGCGATTTTCATCAAACTCATCATGTTTTACATTAACTTTTAGCGCCAACTTAAATATAAGCAATTGCTAATTTAGACCTCAATTTGCTAGACCTTGCTTTCCAATATTTAACTCCAAAAAACTGAGTTGAGCCTGATAAATAAGCTTTCAGATCAAATTAATACTTGCGCTTTAAATCAAAAAAAGGCAGAATTCGCGCCCGTTTAAAGCAAGTTTCGAACAAATTATTATGAAACAAGGTATTCACCCAGATTATAGAGATGTCGTTTTTCAGGACTCTTCATCCGAATTCGCCATATTAACCCGCTCAACAATCCAGACCAGAGAAACCATTAAGTGGGAAGATGGTAATGAATACCCACTGGTTAAACTTGAAGTTTCCAGTGCATCGCATCCGTTCTATACCGGCAAACAGCACGTACTGCAGTCTGCTCGTCAGGTGGACAAGTTCCGCGAACGTTACGGAAAATAGTTTTTTACTATTTATAGAATACTAAGGGTACCTCAGGGTACCCTTTTTTGTGCCTGACAATCAGTTCAACTGAAAAATAAACCGCACAACAATAAACTTAGAGCCAAGTTTTATTTGTATCGGGTAACGCAATTTCCTAAGATGCACCGTTCGGCCGACAATATGTTGGTCAAGGACTTTTGATAAACACGGTAAATCACCAAGCTTTACCCCAAACTAGCAGAAAAAATTATGAACCCCAAAAGCCTCAAACAGGACGCCCTGGATTATCACGAACACCCCAAACCCGGCAAAATAGCCATAGAGATAACAAAACCAACTGCAACTCAGCAAGATCTTTCTCTTGCCTATACCCCAGGTGTTGCAGAACCGGTTCGTAAAATTGCTGCAAACCCCGATACTGCCTATCGCTATACATCAAAAGGCAATCTGGTTGCTGTAATTACCGATGGATCTGCGGTACTTGGCCTTGGTAATGTAGGCGCACTGGCCGGTAAACCGGTCATGGAAGGCAAAGCGGTCCTTTTTAAGGCTTTTGCAGATATCGATGTTTTTGATATTGAAGTAAGCACTCAGGACCCGGAAGAGTTCATCAAGACCGTAACCAATATCGCCGGTGGTTTTGGTGGCATCAACCTGGAAGACATTTCAGCGCCGCGCTGTTTTGAAATAGAACGCGCTTTAAATGAAAAGCTGGATATCCCTGTTTTTCATGATGATCAACATGGCACCGCCATTATCATTGCAGCAGGATTGTTGAATGCACTGGAAATTCAGGGCAAAAAACTGGAAGACGCTCGCATCACTTGCGTAGGTGCTGGTGCTGCTGGTATCGCCGCGATGAAATTACTCATCGAACTGGGTGCCGATCAGGACAATATCACGCTGGTTGACAGCAAAGGCGTGGTGCAATGTGAACGTGGAGACCTCAACATCTACAAACAGGCATTTGCACGAGTTACTGAAAAGCGCACTCTGGAAGATGCGATGGAAGCTGCAGATGTTTTCATTGGTGTTTCCGGGCCTGATATTCTCAGTACCAGGATGCTGGCATCCATGGCTGACCGTCCTGTCGTTTTCGCCCTATCTAACCCTGATCCAGAAATCATCCCCGAGCTGGCATTCAAAACCCGCCAGGATTTAATCATGGCAACTGGTCGCAGCGACTTCCCGAATCAGGTGAATAATGTATTAGGTTTCCCCTACATCTTCCGTGGTGCACTGGATGCTCGTGCCAATACGATTAGCATCGAGATGCAGATTGCTGCAGTACACGCATTAAAAGACCTGGCTAAAGAACCTGTACCCCAGGAAGTTCTGGATGCCTACAAACTGGAATCTCTGGAATTCGGGCCTGAGTACATCATCCCCAAGCCGTTCGATCCTCGTTTGATTGATACCGTACCAGAAGCCGTTAGACTCGCCGCGATCTCGTCGGGTGCTGTGCATAAAAATTAACACCCTTATGATTTCAGGAGCAGCACTTTGCCTGCTGCTCCTGACTGTCACTAATAGTGCATTTGCCAAACAAAAAAATTCACCCTGCCAGCAAATCAGTAACAAGCTTGCTAGCGTTTCTGTTAGCGAATGCGAAGCGCTTGAGCTTAAACCGACTGGGCACGAATCGGTTAATGGTTTTCCTATTCTGTATCGTGAATACCCACCACTAGGCAAAAAAATCCCGCGCGGACGAATACTTGTGATTGGCGGCACACATGGCGATGAACTAGTTTCGATTAGTGTCGTGTTTAAATGGATGCAGACCCTGTTAAAGCATCACTCAGGTCTATTTCACTGGCATGTCATCCCGTTGATGAACCCTGATGGAACCCTTAAAGAAAATCACACTCGAGTCAATGCAAATGGCGTCGATTTAAACCGTAACTTCAGCTACCCTGAAACAGAGCAAAGCGCTCTAGATTACTGGGTAAACAAAACCAGGAGGAATATCCGTAGATTTCCGGGTAAGGCACCACTTAGCGAACCCGAAACACGCTGGCTGAAGCAGGAGATAGAAACCTTTAAACCCGACGTCATAATCGCCGTTCACGCACCCTATAGTCTGGTCGATTACGATGCACCATCACGCAGAAATGCACCCCATCGTATTGGTTACCTATATAAAAATCTGATGGGCACCTACCCGGGTTCACTGGGCAATTATGCCGGCATACAATTAGGCATACCTGTGATTACGCTAGAGCTGCCGCATGCTGGCATTATGCCGACAAAAGACCAGATCAGCCTGCTATGGACCGATCTGATCCGCTGGCTAATCCGAAACGTACATTCAGATCAGGCTAAATCAAGCTAAGCACGTTTACAAAGGGGACGTTGATCCGGGTTTTCCACCGCATCGGCAATCGCATCCACCAGATTACCCAGTTCCTGATGCGAGACGACAGTTAATATTCGATTCAGCACATCCGGATCAACCTCTGCCAGCACAGATCGACCATCCATAAGCGTAACATTTAATCCTACCCGACTAGTTTCATTATCTTCGCTTTCCTCGGCCACCAGAGTTTCACTCAGTTCCATCATTTCATCATAAAACTCTTCAATTTCATCACTGATATCATCGTCCAGATTATCCTGAATATGGATCACGAATCCTTCAACATCCGTTTCATCGATGCCTTCTTTTAGCATTTCGATATTTTTAGAGTCAAGAAACTGCTTAAATTTCTGATAAGGATGCTGGTGAAAAAAGATATATTCCAGTGTTAACTGCTCGTCCATTGTTATGCCTGCCTCGGTATATTTAATTCAATATGAGTTTATTTAACAAAGCTTATAAAATCCGCTTATTTTTTATGTTATTTTACACACTTTAGATCAATCCGACCTGGAGTTGCCTGTGTCATCATATCCTTATCGCCGACCAAGAAGAATGCGCCGAGATGATTTTAGTCGTCGGCTGATGCGCGAAAACCAGTTAACCACCAATGACCTGATCTATCCAGTATTTGCCATTGAAGGGGAGCAGCAAATTGAAGCGGTCCCCTCCATGCCTGGCGTAGAGCGCAAAAGTATAGACCTGCTGGTAGAAGAAGCAAAAATCTGTTTTGAGCTTGGCATACCTGCTATGGCCATCTTCCCCGTAACGCCGTTGGAAGTTAAATCTGAAGATGCTGCTGAAGCCTATAATCCTGATGGTTTAGCCCAACGCACTGTGCGCGCTATCAAACAGGCTGTACCTGAGATGGGTATCATTACCGATGTCGCACTGGATCCATTCACCAGCCACGGCCAGGATGGCTTACTCGACGAAAATGGATATGTCGTCAACGATGAGACGGTTGATGTACTGGTGAAACAGGCCCTGTCTCACGCACAGGCTGGTGCTGATATTGTCGCCCCATCGGATATGATGGATGGCCGTATTGGTGCCATCCGCGATGAGCTGGAAGACGAGGGTTATACCAATACTCGCATTCTCGCTTATTCGGCAAAATATGCTTCCAGCTTCTATGGCCCTTTTCGTGACGCGGTAGGCTCAGCTGGTAATCTTGCCGGTGGCAATAAATACTCCTATCAAATGGATCCTGCCAATAGCAATGAAGCCCTGCATGAAGTCGCCATGGATATAGACGAAGGTGCCGATATGGTCATGATCAAGCCGGGGATGCCTTATCTGGATATCGTCAGAATGATCAAGGATGAGTTCAAATTTCCCACCTATGTTTACCAGGTGAGTGGTGAATACGCAATGCTTAAGGCTGCAGGTCAGAACGGCTGGATTGATGAAAAAGCCTGTGTACTGGAAGCCCTGTTATCGATGAAAAGAGCCGGGGCTGATGGCATTTTGACCTATTATGCAAAAACAGTAGCACAGTGGCTGAAATAGCAGAATGGACCAATACGCAGTAGTAGGGTACCCGATTAGTCACAGTCTATCACCACAGATTCACAGCCTGTTTGCTGAAGAAACCAAACAGGATATGAGCTATCGAGCGTTACAGCTCGAACCCGATAAATTTGTAGAACAGATTCGAAAACTGCAAAGCGCTGGATATAAGGGACTAAATATCACAGTGCCTTTTAAACAGGAGGCCTGGGATATAGCCGATATCATGAGCCCCAGAGCAAAAGATGCTGGCGCGGTCAATACATTAATCCTTCAGCCTGATGGAAAAATAGCCGGTGATAATACCGATGGCATAGGCCTGATCCGTGACCTTATCGTCAACCATCAGGTATTGATTGAGCATCGCAAAATCTTAATTCTAGGTGCTGGTGGTGCAGTACGTGGTGCGCTTGGCCCGATACTCGCTAAAAAACCCGGCTTACTCACCATCGCCAACAGAACCCTGGAAAAAGCCCAACAACTGGCGGATGATTTTTATCATGTATGGGATCTACAACCCTCGACCTATGAAGATCTGGGACGTGAAACCTACGACCTGATCATCAATGGCACCTCTGCCGGCTTACATGGGGAAGTCCCCCCTATTCCAGATACTATTCTGGGTGCTAATTCGGTTTGCTATGACATGATGTATAGCGTTAGTCAAAATACAGCCTTTGTACAATGGGCACTCGACAGGGGGGCATTACGAGCTTATGACGGCCTCGGCATGCTGGTAGAACAGGCTGCAGAATCATTCTACATCTGGCGCGGAAAAAGACCTCAAACCGCCATCGTTATTCAGATGCTTCGCCAGTAGAACTAAGCCTTTCTGAGGGGCATTAGAGCACTGATTGATGATACAGGTCATCGCATTCTAACGCCTCACCTTCTAAGCTTTAAACAATCTCTCTTTTGAGCATTTCTCAGTGAAACAAAGGTACACTATGAAAGATCTCGAATATTTCAGAAATCGTTTACTTGCTCTTAAGCAGCAACACAACAAAAGAATTCACTCAATCGATAAGGCTATCCGCCATACGGACATGTCAGCCGACTGGGCAGAACAGGCCACCGAACGTGAGAATGATGAGGTACTGGAGTCACTGGGCATAGCTTCTGAAGACGAACTACAGCAGATCAATGCAGCTTTGCATCGTATCGATGCCGATGAGTATTTTTACTGTAGTCAATGTGGTGAACCAATACCTTTAGCTCGTCTCGAATTACTCCCCTTTAGCACCACCTGTACTCATTGCGCTGAATTAATGGAAAACTGAAAAACAGCTGACACCCTGTAATTCAGTCAGCTAGCGTTAGACCCGTAGTATCAGGCGGTGGGGGTGGGGGGGACTTATCGCCATTGCTTAGAACACTGCCTAGTGGAGCAACATCAAAACCAGTAATATCAATATCAGGCTCAGGATCTTCTTTAATCTGGTGCTGCATCATACTACCAACTGGAGCAATATCCGCTTCCAGATCAGGGATTTCTTCACCCCTCACACCTAATGGTTCAGTCAATAATGCCTGTGGAATCTGTTCTGACTCGGGATAACGGCTGGCGTATTCCTGAGCGGATTCAACCCTGGAAGCAGGGCTGCTGGTAACGGGGGAAGCGGGTGGTGATTGCTGCTGTACTGGATCTTCAGCTTCTGCCTTGCCAATTCTCGATACCTCACAGACAGCACCTGCTTTTTCAAAAGCACCGCGATATTTTGCAGCAGTTGCCGCATCCACCGCACGCTTGATAACCATGCGCTTGCCGGAAAACAATTGCGCCAACCTGGCCTCATCGGCTTTGAATATTATTGCAATATGCTGTTTAACGGTTGCCAGATCAGCGCCATCGGCTATCTGACCGCTGAATGCAATCTCAAATAATTGATCACTCATGCTATGCCTCCTCAAGCATTTTTCTAATTATAACCTGAATACGTAGCGTCAGGGACCTGCATGAAGCTACGAATTCAGGTTTATCGTAAGCATAGTTCGAATTTCATTGATTGCGCAGCAACCCGGATAAGGTTTTTAACAAGCGGTCAATATGAGAGAATTCATGTGCTGCACTCAGGGTAATACGCAGTCGCGCACTACCATCAGGTACTGTGGGTGGGCGTATAGCAGCGACATGCACACCTTGATCAAATAATTGCTGACTAATACCAAGACAGGCATGATTATCACCAATAACTACAGGCTGAATAGCAGTATCGGAAGGCATGAGTGCAATCTCCAGTAAGGCCGCCTGTTGTTTGAAATAGCTGATATTGTGCTGCAATTTTTCCCTGCGCCAGCCTTCATGCTGAATGAGATCGATACTTTTTATCACCGCCGCTGAAACTGCTGGTGGGCTGGCGGTGGTATAGATATAGCTGCGCGCGCGCTGAATCAGGGTTTCGATCAATACATCATTGCCGGCCACAAAGGCACCACTAACCCCCACAGCCTTACCCAGAGTAGCCATCAAAATTGGCACCTGTTGTTGCGTAACATGTTCTGCCTCGCACAGACCAGCGCCTGTTTCACCCAGCACACCAAAGCCATGTGCATCGTCAATCATCAACCAGCTATCGCTTTGCAGGGCTAGCTTTGCCATCTGTTTGATATCGGCACAATCCCCATCCATACTAAAAACCGCATCGGTCATAATCAGGCGTCGAGCATCGGGTTTATCCCGCTGAGCCTGTTGTAGCTGCTGGTCTAACTGAGTGAGATCATTATGTGCATAGCGTAAAAACCTGGCTCGTGAGAGCTGTGCTGCATCGATCAACGAAGCGTGATTGAGCTTATCCTGAAATACAAAATCGTTACGCGATAGTAATGCCGAAGTAATCGCCAGATTGGCCATATAGCCTGTGCTAAATAACAGGGCGCGCTCACGACCGGTAAATTCAGCAAGCTTGTGCTCACAGTCATGATGTAACTGGCTGTGACCATTGACCAGATGCGCCGAACCGCTACCAACACCGAAGTGCTCAGTGGCATCTTTAAAAGCCTGTTTGATGGCTGGATGATTAGCCAGCCCCAGATAGTCATTGCTGCAAAAAGACAGCAGTTTTTGACCATTGACCTGACTTTCGACTGATTGTGCAGATTCCATCACCAGGCGGCGACGGTATAAGCCCTGTTCCTTGCGCTTCTGTAGATCAGCTTCAAGTTTATCCATTATTTATCATGCCGCTGATTGCTGAGCCTCTTTTAAAGCTTCTGGCTTAATACCCAGGCGCTCGAATAATTCAAGATCCTTGTTCTCGGAGGGGTTTTCTGTTGTAAGCAGCTTCTCGCCATAAAAAATAGAGTTCGCGCCTGCAAAGAAACACATCGCCTGCATTTCATCGCTCATATCATTTCGCCCAGCTGACAAACGTACCGCAGATTTTGGCATCAGTATCCTGGCCACCGCGATAGTGCGTACAAAAACCAGAGGATCCAGCGTATCAATGCCATATAGCGGGGTATTCTTCACCTGTACCAGCAGGTTAATCGGCACAGATTCAGGATGACGCGGCATATTCGCCAGTTGCTGCAACAGGCTGGCTCGATCCTGTTCATCTTCACCCATACCTATAATACCGCCACTACAGACATTGATATTTTCATCCTGTACATGTTTCAGCGTATCCAGGCGATCCTGGTAGGTACGCGTGGTAATAATTTCGCCGTAGTACTCAGGCGAGGTATCCAGATTATGATTGTAATAATCCAGACCGGCCTGTTTCAGTTTAGCCGTTTGCTGTTTGGTCAACATACCCAGGGTGACACAGGTTTCCATGCCCAGATCTTTAACCACCGAAATCATTTCAATCACAGAATCGAGATTTCTATCGGTTGGATTACGCCATGCAGCCCCCATACAGAAACGAGTAGCACCATTTTTCTTTGCCGTTAGAGCAGCCTGTTTGACTTCCTCTAAAGCCAGTAAACGTTCTTTTTCCAGCTCAGTATCATGCTTTGAACTCTGCGGACAGTAAGAGCAATCCTCCGGGCAGGCACCGGTTTTTATGCTCAATAATGAACTGATCTGTACCGTGTTTGGATCAAAGTTCTGTCTATGTATGGTATGCGCCTGAAACAATAAATCGTTGAAAGGTAGATCAAAAAGTGCTTTGATTTCAGGCAGGGTCCAATTGTGGCGCAGTGTGGTATCAGTCATCAGACAAACCGGCAATTCAAAAAGGCCCACCAGTCTATTCAATGCTTAGGATTAGTCAATGTCAGGAAGACGAATATATCTCAATATCAGACATAAATTAGGCCGTATACTGAATCCGGCCTTATGTCAGATATGTGGTATCCCTGTTTCAGCTAATACCAGTTACTGCCGGCATTGCTGGGCGGGGTTTGATCGAGTACATAATGCCTGCGTCCTGTGCGGTCTACCCAATCATGCCAGCGGTACTATTTGCCCGGCCTGCCTGCATACCCCTCCTCCCTGGCAGTACATGTGTGCCCCCCTGGTCTATTCAGGCCATACGCGTGATGAAATACATCGCCTTAAATATTTATACCGAATAGAGTTAGCTCAGACACTGCTAAAACGACTACATCCTGAATTTAAAACTGAGGGCAAGATAGAAGCGTTGATACCTGTTCCATTGCATAGATCACGACTATTGGAACGCGGCTTTAATCAATCAGAAGAAATAGCTCGAATTTTATCAGATTATCTAAACATCCCTCTGGACAGGCAGTGCCTTAAACGCATCCGTGCAACACAGCCCCAGACCGGATTGAGCCCTTCCAAACGACGAAATAACATCAGACGAGCTTTTGAATACGCCCCAAACAAATCCTATCAAACGGTCGCCATTATCGATGACGTAATAACCAGCGGCAGCACTATGAGTGAAATTTGCCGATTATTGCATCGAAAAGGAGTTCAGCATATAGAGGTCTGGAGTCTGGCCAGAACCTTAAAAAGTACCTGAGCATCGCTTCCAGTTAAACCTCAAACCCTGAACTTCTCTACCAACCCTTTCAATTCTGCCGCAATATGAGTTAACTCGATTCCAGCCTGATAGGTTTGTTCCACTGTCTCGGCATTATGTTTGGCCATATCGCTGATGCGGACTACATTGTTTTCCATATTTTCAGCTACGGCACTCTGCTCCTGAGTCGCAGCGGCAATATGCCCACTCATGACATCAATGCGAGATACTGACTCCGCTATGGTTGTTAGCGATCCTCCGGCCAGTTCGGCCTGATCCACCACAGAGTAGGTTTTTTCACGACTTTGCTCCATCGCTCTAACCGATTCACGTGCTCCGGTTTGCAGCTTATCAATAATACTATTGATCTCTTCGGTTGATTGCTGAGTTCGACCCGCCAGGGTTCTAACCTCATCTGCCACCACCGCAAAGCCTCTCCCCTGTTCACCCGCTCGCGCAGCTTCAATGGCTGCATTTAATGCCAGCAAGTTAGTTTGCTCGGCTATACCTTTAATAACATCCAGAACCGTATTGATGTTTTCACTATCCTTCTCAACATTCTGGATCAGACCAGAGGTCTTTTCTATCAATTCGGCAAGATGCTGAATTCCCTTGATGGCATCATGTACCAGCTTACTTCCCTTCTCGGTTTCAGTATTGGCAGCATTGGCTGCATTAGCCGAATCGGTAACACTTTGTAATACCTCTCGAACAGCAGAACTCATTTCTCCCATTGCCGAGGAGATCTGCTCGGTTTCCTGGTGCTGCTGCTGGATATTTTCGTTGGTCTTCATCATCACGGTGGAAACCTGCTGCGACATCGCTGATAGCTGCTGGGTGGTGGTACTAATTTTTGTGATCATTTCCAGCAATCTCTGCTGCATGGATTTCAGCCCTCGCATCAAATCACCGAATTCATCCTTCCGGGTAACATTTATGGTTGAGGTTAAATCACCATCGGCGACCTTTTTCAGTTGTTCTAAAAACGTAGGCAAACAGGTCAGTATGCGCGACATAATCAGATACACCAGCCCGATACCAGCCAAAACTATTATTGAGCCTATGATGATGGAGCGAACAGAAGAGGTGGTGAGTTTTTTCTGTTTCAAAAGAATTGCTTCTGTCTTCTGCTCTACCTCGGCCAGAAAACCATCTACTTCTTCAGACATTTTTGCGGCGACTTCGTCGAACGAAGCCATCATTTTGTTACCACCTTCTGGCCCTGTATCTATATAGGATTGAGCCATTTTTTTGCCAGTTTCATAATAGGCATTAAATACCGGCGTCATAGCCCGATATCTATCGGCACCCTCTGTATCCAGTTGGACCAATTCATCTACCAGTTGATGAAATATTCTGGCATTATTCTCAGCCTCATCAAATCCATCGTTCAAGCCATCGCGACCACGGGTTGCGCTAATATCGCTTAGCCATTGCTGAACCTGAACCACTGCGAGTTTCATCCGGTGAGCATTATTGAGTATCGGTATGTTTTTTTCTGCAAGCATGAAGGTTTCATCATTAATCTTCATATTATCCAGCACAATAACCGAGCCCTCGACGATGACTACCAGTGCAAGAAAAAGTGATAACAGAAGAAACCGAGTAGACAGTTTGATGCTATTTATCGAAGCCATTTTTTTCCATGTAATACCAAGAAACAAAAAGGATCATTTCAATGATCCCAATATGATTTTTTTATTAGAATTTATCTAGATTACCTTAGCAGGGATTTATTGTTTTTTCGGAAAAACCAGATAAAACTTTAAAAAATGTTTCGAATATCAGATAGCAGCCACTGAGCTCAGTGTTATGCCATATAGTAGTGCGCCATAATCCCGTAAAACACCACAGCCCCCACCCAGTGGTTATGCAGAAAAGCATGGAAGCAGTATTCGGGTAAACGGTTTTGAATCATTACCTGTTCATAGGCGAGAAGTATGGCCGCAAAAATCAAACCAATATAATAAACAGGGGTGAATTCCAGGTTTACTCCAATCAGCCACATGGTCAATATAAACAGAAACTGCAAAATTCCGATAATCAATTTATCCGCATCACCAAACAAGATAGCGGTCGATTTCACACCGATTTTTAAATCATCCTCACGGTCGGCCATGCCGTACATGGTGTCGTAAGCCACGGTCCATAACAGATTTGCGGTATACAAGAGCCAGGTAATACTGTTCACCTCACCGGTTTGCGCTGCCCATGCCATAGGCACCCCCCAGCCAAAAGCTGCACCAAGATGCACCTGTGGCAGATAATGATAACGTTTCATAAAAGGATAACTGGCAGCCAGCAATACACCACCGACTGAGAGATAAATAGTAAAGGTATTCAGCGTAAGCACCAGCAAAAACGCTACTAAGGCCAAAACAGAAAACACCACCAAGGCTTCTTTATCGCTGATCTTGCCGCTGGTTAATGGACGCTCCCTGGTACGGGTTACATGCAGATCTATATGACGATCAGCATAATCATTTATTGCACAGCCTGCCGAACGCATCAGAAAAACCCCAACCACAAATACGAACAAAACCCATAGATCAGGCCGTCCTTCAGAAGCCATAGCCAGTGACCACAGGGTTGGCCACAAAAGCAGATAGGTTCCAATCGGGCGGTCGAGCCGAATCAATTGCGCGTAAAATTTTAACTTTTCGAGAATATGCGACAGCATGATGGATGATTGTAATCTGTAAGTTAGTTACACTAGCCCAACATTTTATCACAGGGCTTAGTAATGATCCGTGCCTTTGAATCGAAACTACCGCAAATACCTGACTCCTGCTTCATTGACCCTCAGGCAAGCATCATCGGTGACGTTACACTGGGCGAAGATTGCTCAGTATGGCCCATGACGGTAATACGAGGAGATGTAAACTACATACGCATAGGCAAATGCAGCAATATACAGGATGGTAGCGTATTGCATGTGAGCCATGCGGGAGAATACAACCCCGATGGTGCCGCACTAATCATTGGCGACTACGTCACTGTCGGACATAAAGTTCTGCTACATGCCTGCACCATTGGCAATGACTGCCTGATCGGCATGGGTTCTATCGTGATGGATAATGCAGTCATTGAAGACCAGGTTATGTTAGGTGCAGGCTCTCTGGTAGCACCGGGTAAAACATTGCAAAGTGGATATCTGTATCTGGGTAACCCCTGTAAACAGGTACGCAAACTCAAACCACGTGAGCTAGAATTCCTGCGTTATTCGGCGGAGCATTACCAACGTCTGATGCAACGTCATAAACAATAAAATACTTACTGATTTTTATACAAGAAGTTACGGAGTAAAATATGAAACATTGGGTATGCATAGTATGCGGATTTATCTACGACCAGACCGAGGGTCTACCCGAAGAAGGCATCGCACCCGGAACCAGTTGGGATGACATACCCGATGACTGGGTATGCCCGGACTGTGGTGTAGGCAAAAAAGATTTTGAAATGGTAGCTTTTTAATCTAGCAGAATCAGAATATCTTGCACACTTAATCGCTACTACCTGAGATTTATCCGAGGGGAATAACAACTAGTTCGAATCACTACTGTGTCTCCCTTGCCAATCGAAGAGAATAGAGTGGACTGACCTCCCCTCAATGCTATGCCTTAGAAGAAACCTTTCGAGAATATTTGATAGACTCTACCTGCTCATTCATATCCTCAATCATTTCCAGCAAAAACCGGGAATGCGCGTTATCCTGTTTTGAACCATTGAGACTAACGCGATCCGAAATCTTTCTGATTGTATCTATCAGGGTAATATCTTCGTCGTTTGAATCCGTAGAATAATACATTTTTCAACCTTCTTCAGTGCTGTTTTCATAACATATATTGAAGCACCATTAACAATTAATTACTGTGAAGCACGGATAATTTTCCCTGTGAACTGTTTACCATTTATAAGGAATCACCTTAAAAATTTGTTAACCCAATCATTCCGAGACAGCCTGTTTAATTTTCAGTTGCAAGACTGGAAAACCTGAGAAATCCATGATGAATCCGTTTGGTAACACTATGTAGTAATATCTAATCCAGCAATATCAGATTATCTCGATGCACTATTTCCTCATCATCTTCATAACCTAAAATCTCGGCCAGTTCCTTACTGGTATGACCAATAATCTTGCGCGCTTCATCGGCTGGATAATTAACCAGCCCACGAGCAACCTCTCTGCCCTCCAAATCCACACAGGCAACTACTTCACCACGCTTGAAATCACCCTTGACCACTTTAACCCCTATAGGCAACAGGCTGGCACCTGATTTTTGCAATACGTGCACTGCACCATCATCCAGTTGCAGTTCGCCAGCACAGCGCATATGTCCGGCCAGCCATTGCTTGCGTGCAACCAGATGCTCTGAGGATGCTCGCAAAAACGTCCCTATCGACTCGCCTTTTACCAAGCGCTTAATCACATCGGGTTCACGCCCATAAGCGATAACGGTATGTGCTCCCGAACGTGAAGCCTTACGCGCTGCAATAATCTTGGTTTGCATGCCACCACTACCCAGCACACCACCAGTAGGTTCGGCAAACTTTAATAGCATGTCGTCCATGGCATCGGCTTTTTCGATAAACTTTGCAGCAGGATTGGTACTCGGGTTACTGTCGTATAATCCTTTTTGGTCGGTCAGGATTATTAACAGATCAGCTTCGATCAGATTAGCTACCAGTGACCCCAGGGTATCATTATCTCCAAAGCGAATTTCATCAGTAGCAACAGTATCGTTTTCATTCACTACAGGAAGAGTGCCAAAGTCAAGCAAGGTGCGTAATGTAGAGCGGGCATTCAGGTAGCGCTTACGGTTCGCCATGTCTTCATGGGTTAATAAAATCTGTGCACTATGAATACCATGCTTCTGAAAACAGCTTTCATAAGCCTGTACTAAACCCATCTGTCCTACTGCGGCTGAAGCCTGCAGAGTATGGATTTTTTTAGGTCGTGTTTTAAGCCCCAGACGTTTAATGCCTTCGGCTATAGCGCCTGATGATACCAGTATGATATCGATTCCTGACAGGCGTAGCTGCGCCATCTGTTCGGCCCAACCGGCAAGCGCCTGATGATCCAGTCCTTTGCCTCCATCGGTAATAAGTGCACTACCAATTTTTACAACAATTCTCTTAATCTTCTTTTCCATCTAAATCACTATCAAACGCCTGGTGGCTACTCGCTTCTATCAACTGCATAATGTCGTAACACAGTTGATCAACCCCTTCTTTATTGATTGCAGAAATTCGGTATACCGGCCCTTCCCACTTCATCTCGTCGATAACCTGCTGGCAAAGCTGCTCCTGCTCTTCTTCAAGTATCAGGTCGAGTTTATTCAGCACAAGCCAGCGCGGTTTGTTGTATAAGGCTTCATCGTAGTTTTTCAATTCGGCCAGAATTTTCCGAGCATCTTCGGCCGGATGATGTTCCTCGTTTAATGGAGCGACATCGATAATATGCAGTAACAGACGAGTACGCTGCAGATGCTTGAGAAAGCGTATGCCCAGCCCCACCCCTTCAGAAGCCCCTTCGATCAAACCGGGGATATCCGCTATCACAAAACTGCGATGCGGCGCTATGCTCACCACGCCCAGATTTGGGTGCATAGTGGTAAAGGGATAATCTGCCACCTTGGGTCTGGCTGCAGAAACAGAACGAATAAAGGTCGATTTGCCCGCATTCGGCATACCCAGCAGACCCACATCGGCAATGACTTTTAATTCCAGTTTGACATCAAATTGCTCGCCTTCGGTACCGGCTGAGCATTGACGCGGCGCTCGATTGGTTGAGCTTTTATAGCGTGTATTCCCCAGTCCATGAAAACCACCGCGTGCAATCAAAATCGGTACGTCGGGTTCCTTGATATCCGCAATCAGTTCATTATGTTCTACGCTAGTAATGGTAGTCCCCAGTGGCATAGGGATGATAATGTCTTCACCTTTACGACCGGTTTTATTACGACCCTGGCCGGATTTCCCATTCTCAGCCAAAAATTTTCTCTGGTGACGAAAATCAGACAGGGTGTTTAAATCGGTAGAACCGATGACATACACGGAACCACCATCACCACCATCACCGCCATCAGGCCCACCGAAAGGGATATATTTTTCGCGCCGAAAACTGACGATACCGTTACCGCCTTTTCCGGCGCGTACGTGAATGATGGCTTCGTCGATAAATTTCATGGTTGTCTGGCAGCGCCTGGCTGGAATAATTAAAAGCCGCGTAGTATATCATCGAACTCTGATACAACCTACGAAACATAGAGCCATCGGTTAACTATTACTGTCATCCCAATCATTGCGCAGCCTTTCCAGCCCCAGACGAAATGCTTCCGCATCGCCATAGTCAAAAAACTTTGCTGTCAATGCATGAGGGTCCTGGCTGCGTCGAGCATGTTTGATTGGACACCAGTATTGCTCTGTCCTTGCGGTAATCGCTCTGGCGTATTCGATCAGGCCATTACCATAACTACAGTAGATGCAGTTCAGCTTTTCGATCATATTAAGATAGGCCAGGTATTGGTGATCGATCAACAGGAAATCCCGTCGCCGTAGCAGAGGAATCCTGTAAACCCTGAAACAGATATGTTGGTAAACAGTGAGCGACAGATCCAGTAGCAACAGTGGAAAAATCATCCCGTAGATCAACGGTGCTGTCAGGATATAGGCGATAGGCGCATCAGCAATATAACGCCAGACCCCGGTTCTATGCTGCCTCTGTAACAGGCGCATTCTTTTTTTGAAGATAACCCTGCCACGTTGTAAGTGATATTCAAACTGTTGGCGCTTCTGCTCTAGTAAGCGATCAAGTTCCTTCTCCAGATCACGTTGAGCCTGTTGAAGCCGAGCCACTATTTCATCAAGTGCTGCTGATCTCATATCAATTTCTCAGGTTATCGGCAGGAATAATTATTGATCCTGCTGCATGCCTGTCATGCAAAACGACAATAATTTCAGCCTTATTTGTAAAGCGGTTCGAGTAGCGTACCGGTTTTGGTTGCAGATTGCCTGTTCTGTTGCTGGTTAATTTCACCCAGCAGCTTAGAAATCAACTCAAAATCAATTTGCTGTTGACTCCCTCCATACAGTACCGCATCCAGTTTTTTTAATTCATGACCCAATGTCTCGGGGACAATTCGGACTATATCGGCTAGCGTTTTTACCTGCTGCGAGGAGAATACCGCCTGACCCCAAAGCAGTAGCGCGGAGCGACAGGCTGCAGCATCCTGCTGAAGGCAGGCTTGCTGTACTTGTTTGAAAAGTGTTTTATGCATAATTGTCACGTCCGTTTTATTGCTATCCTCTGTACGCTTTTTGCTTTTCTCGAACAAAAACCACGCTGCAGCAGTCGTTAACCAGCCCAATAGTGAGAGTACGGCAAGCCACATCCAGAGAGATTCATCGGCCTCAGGCAAGCTCTGCTGAGCAGCAGGGGCATCTAGCTCAGGCGGAGTTGTAGGCGCGACAGGTGCGGCATCGGTAGGGGCGACTACCGATGGAGGCTGCGTAGCCGTTGGCGAGGGGACCACCTCGATCACTCGCTGTGGGATGCGGGCAACTTCACGCTTTTGAGTTTTGGTATTCCACCAGGGTATATCTATCGCCGGCAAGGTCATCTTTCCCGCACGGGTTGGAATAAACGCAACCTTTTCCAGACGGTATCCACTCAGGCCAGTATCGTTTTTGATATTTTTCAGTATCGGTTGATCTGGATACTGCTTAAAACCATCGATAGTAACATCCGGTAGTACAGGTAATTGTGCTGCACTCAAGCCTTCGGCCTTGATAGACAGGGTACGGGTGAGTGGTTCACCCTGCACAAATTTTGGCGGATTTTCAGCCCATTGTTCCAGCAACTGGAAATCGCTTGCAGGCAGCCAGGGACTCATATTTGCATTAGCGGGTACATCCATCACTTCGATTTCAATACCATTTGAGCGCGCACGTACTATCTTGCCTCGCGAAAAGGGATCAAATATAGAGTTAGAGCGAGAACCTGTCTGCCCTTCGGCCAGAGCAGGCTCTAGCTTTAGCGCACCACTTTGCTGAGGGAATACGGCAAACTGTTTTTCTACCACCACATAGGGCTGCCCATTAAGGCGCGTCTGGTACTGTTTTTCATCACCTAGCGGTTCGACGACAACATCACCCCCGCTAAACTTTAATTCCCCCATCCCATAGGCAGCAAGATTGTAAGCTGAAAATAGTTGCTGTGTAATGACCAGCTGTTGTTGCACATAGACTTTTTGCTGATTAACTCTCACCCGTGTAAAAAAGTCTTTCGCCTGTGCATCATTCTGACTCGCTTCATTCACCGTCAATGTATAACTCGGGCTTTTATCCGAACCAAAGGGTACTGGGGGTAAAACCAGCTTACCCTGCTGCTTCGCCATGGCAGTTAAGGTCCAGTTCTTTTTACTGCTGTAGCTACCGTTGATAATACTGAGATTACTACTTTGACTTCGGTTTAAAATATCCAGCTGACCTTCCAGCACTGAAAAGTCGGGGTCATCGTCCACATCGCCTTCGGTTTCATAAACCAGTTGAAACGATTCATTCAAACCCACTGGGTTGCGATCACTACGTACAACAATATTTGCTGCCGACACAGCCGCTGAAAACAGACATAGCTGCAGTAAGCCTACAGCGATGAGGATAATTCTATTTAGATTCACCATTGCTCCTGTTCTACATTTTGTTGGCGCTGACGCCCATACTGATATTTAAACTTGTTGCGTAACAGACCACCTGGATCATCGGGTATACGCCTTAGCCATTGCGCCTCTGCCTGCTCTGTGAGACTCTGTTGCTGCTCTGCGTCAGTTAAGGGCCGGGTTGATTTAGCTTCCGGATTCTCTTTATTTTTCTGCTGATCAGTTTCAGCCTGTTTTTGCGCTTCTGCTTCCGCCTGCTT
Organism: Gammaproteobacteria bacterium; assembly: GCA_050298595.1. Classification (GTDB taxonomy): domain Bacteria; phylum Pseudomonadota; class Gammaproteobacteria; genus JACNJF01. The sequence goes on from JBNKUM010000076.1 coordinate 55,374, forward strand.
CTGTTGTTCAGTTTTGTCTACCTGAGACTGGTCCTGCTGCTCACTCTGTTGATCTTGTTTCTGATCTTCACTGCTCTGCCCCTTTTGTTCAGAATTCTGTTGATCATTCTGTTCTGAGCCCTGTTCTGACTGCTGGTTCTGCTGGTTCTGGCTCTGCTGATCATTGCTCTGCTGCTCAGACGATTTATCAGACTGTTGCTGCTTATCTTCCTTTTCACCATCCCCCTGTTGCGACTGATCCTGCTGCTGTTGCTGTTGTTGTTTTAAAGCATCCTCAACCAGCTTACGGTTATAGCTGGCGTCTTCATTATTCGGATCCTTATTAAGTGCCTCATCGTATGCATCCAGAGACTCCTGAAGCTTTCCCAGTTTGGCCAGTGTGTTAGCACGATTGTAAATAGCATCCGACGATTGTTGTGTTTGCAGTTGTTGCAGCGCCTTATCGTATTCACCAGCTTTATAATGTGCGGCTGCTTTCCAGTCCTGATCTTTAAACAATTCTGCTGCCTGTTTACTATCCCCCTGTTGCAGGATTTCTGCAGCACGTTGGTCCTGATTTTTCCAAAGACTTTGCCAGCTCCAGCCATCATCCGCATGCAATGGTTGTAATGCAGGTAATACAAAAGCCACCAGGAAAACTGAAAGGAATAAACCCCGCCTAAAGGCTAATGCGGCAAGAGGCAACGCTAACAATAGTAACCAGGGCCCTTCTTCCTGCCAACGATCAGATTTAAAATCGGTTTTCTGGTTTTCAGCGTTGAACGCATTATCATTCAGCAAAGATTGCAATCTGGAGATATCGCCATCATCCAGCTTCATCTTCATATACAGACCACCTAACTCGGAGGCAAGTTGACGCAACTGATTTGTTTCGGTTTTTGCGATAACGATTGAGCCATCTGCATCCTTTACAAAACCGCCATCCGCTTTAGGGATTGGAGCGCCCTGCTCGGTTCCCACCGCCAGGATAGAAACGCGAATATTTTTTAAATCTATCTGATGTATCGCGCTTGCACTTTTGTCGTTGATACCATCTGTAATCAATACAATATCACCACGCTTCACACCCGCATTTTCCAATAACTGTTTTGCATGCTGTATAGCCAGATCACTACGACTGCCCTGTGCAGGCATTATTTCGGTGGATAAACTGGACACCAGTGACTGGATGGTATCGCTATCGTCGGTCAGCGGACTAACCGTGTAAGGTGTACCGGCATAAGCAATTAACGCAGTTTGCCCCTCTGCGCGCATCTTCAGGATATCGATCAACTTCAACTTAGCTCGGGCCAGTCGACCTGGTTTGATATCCTGCGCATTCATCGATTGCGACAGGTCCAGCGCAATCACTAATGCAGACTGCTGTTTAAATACGGGTTGTTCTAACTTGTTCCACACCGGACCAGCTAGCGCAATAACCACTAGCACGCTCAACAACAAAGCCACCCAGAACCACCAACGATTGCTGGTCTGTGTTTGATCACTGAGCAAATGTGGCAATAAAGGTGCATCGATAACTGCTGCCCAGTCGCGGCTAACTAATCTGCGTTTGTAGATAAAGAATGCTAGCACTGCAATCACTATCAACGCTAAAAACCACTCGGGTCGTAAAAACTGTATATTCATTGTTTCACCCCCCGGTATAAAACCAGCCCACCAGCAATTAACAGTGCCACAGCCAGAGGCCACATAAATAATGCCTTAATCGGCCGAAAGGTTTGACTCTCTACCTCCACTGGTTCTAGTTCATCCAGTTTTTTATAGATTTCACTGAGTGCTTCGGTATCGCGCGCGCGGAAATACTGACCACCAGTTTGCTGAGCTATAGCGGTGAGCGTTTTTTCATCCAGATCCTGTGATGGATTAACGCGCTGTCGACCAAAGAATGATTCGCGAATCATTTCATCTGCACCTATGCCAATGGTATAAATCTTTAAACCATAATTAGCTGCTAATTCGGCAGCCTTCAAAGGAGCCACTTCACCTGCTGTATTCGCGCCATCGGTAAGCAGGATCAAGACCTTGCTACTCTGTTCATTATCCTTTAATCGTTTGATCGCCAGACCAATAGCATCGCCGATTGCGGTTTCCTTACCCGCAAGGCCAATCGCGGATTCCATCAACAATGTTTTAACGGTTTTTAAATCAAAGGTTAGCGGTGTTTGCAAATAGGCATTACGTCCAAATAAAACCAGTCCCATACGATCACCCTGACGCTTTTCGATAAAATCACCAGCCACGTATTTCGTCGCTGTTAATCGATCAACTGTTTTGCCCTGAATGCGAAAATCTTCTACCTGCATAGAGCCGGATAAATCCACTGCCATCATCAGGTCACGACCACTGACCGGTAATTCAACGGGATCTCCAACCCACTGAGGGCGCGCTGTTGCTGTTACCAATAAAAGCCAGCAAACAACCAGCAGGATGACACTGAAGATATGTTTACTGTGAGCCCCACTGGAAACATTTGACAGTGTTGAGAAATCCTCGATAAAGGGCACATTCAATGCTGCCTGCCTGTTTTCACTGGCAGCTGGAAAGCGATACCAGACTAATGCAGGTAAAGGTAGTAGTAGAAAAACCCAGGGCCAGCTGAACTCAAACATGCTGCACCTTAAGATTTGTTTTGTCTGACGGATTAGCGGGTAAGGCCTGTACCCAACTCCGAACTTGAGCGATTAATTGCTGTAGCAGATCTGCATCAATCTGTGGCTGTTTCTGGTAAGGCGCATTGATGAGAAGCTCAATCACGGACTCAGAGAAAGGATGCTTAGGCGTTAGTTGATTGATGTGCTGATACCATGCCTTACCGAGCAAACCCGCATATTCTTCACGCGTCAGATAACTGATACCGATGCGGCGTATAGCCGCTGATAATTGCTGTAGCAGTAGAAGATCATTCTGCTGCTCAATATATGCATGCAGAACATGCTCAATCTCAGCTTTGGCACTTTTATTTAATTTAGGTTGCAGTAGCTTTCTAATCCCTATCACCAGAGCGGTAATAAGCAACAGACCAAGGATTAATAATATCCACCAGCCAATAGCAGGAGGCCACCAGGATACGGCATCGGGTAAATGAATATCGCGTAGCGGCAGGCTATCCGTAGGATTCACGCAGCACCTCGACCGAGCTTGCTCGCCTGGCGTAAAATCTCTAGCGGCGTTTGCTGAGTTGAAGCGGGGCGATAGGTTGCTCGATACTTCTGGCACAACTTCATCAGAAATTGTTGCTGCTCATCAAAACGCTGGTGATAGACCTTTTTCACCTGACTATCCGAGGCATTGACCTCTGCTTCTATGTGACCATCGGTTACCCGGTAATTCCCCCGCTTAGGTAGCGTGCTTTCTAGCGGATCATAAACGTGTAGTAGCACAACTTCATTGTGTGCAGATAAATGCGACAGGGTAGATTCCAACTGCTCAGTCATATTACGGAAATCGCTGATCAGATAAATCAGACTGCCCGGACGGGTAACCTGTACCAGACGGTTTAGCGCATGCCGATCATCCTGTTTGGTATCGCCAGCATTACCCTTCACTGCGTGACTGAATTCTGACAGCTGTTTGATCAATCTGAGCACAGCTTTATTTCCTCGCCCAGGACGCAACTCCAGATGTCTGGAGTCGCTAAATAATAGCGCACCCAGACGATCTCCCTGCTGCATGGCTTTCCAGGAGAGTAACGCAGCCAGTTTGGCGGCTAGCACCGACTTAAAACAGACACGTGTAGCAAAAAACATGGAGGCCCGAAAATCCACCCATAGCAATACCGGGCGTTCGCGCTCTTCTCTAAACACCTTGGAATGCGCCTTATTGGTACGTGCAGTTACACGCCAGTCCATATTGCGGATATCATCACCCGGCTGGTAAGGTCGAGATTCATCAAACTCCATGCCCCTGCCCTTAAAACGCGACAGGTATTGTCCGCTCATGCTGGAGCGGATCTGGGCAGGTTTAAGTTTTAATACTGCCGCATCCGACTGTAAACCAATCAACGCTGACTGGCCGATATAAATCACACCCTCATTGTTATCCATTACTGCGTCGTTTTTCATGTGACTTTAGGGAACAGCAACCCGATTGATCAATTCATTAATATAGCGATCACTACTGATGCCCTCGGCTTCTGCCTCGAAACTGAGAATAATGCGATGTCGCATCACATCAAAAGCCATCAACTGGATATCGTCAGGTGTTACATAATCACGACCATCCAGCCAGGCATGCGCACGTGCACAACGATCCAGCGCAATACTGGCACGAGGGCTTGCACCATACTCCAGCCAGTGTTGAATATCCTGACCATAGGCTCCGGGGTTACGGCTTGCCAGCACCAGCTGTAACAGGTATTGCTCCAGCGCTTCAGCCAGATGCACATCCAGCACTTCGTTACGCGCTGCGAATAAATCCGCCTGAGCAATCTGCGGAGCATCGCCCGTTACAGGCTTTCCTTCATTACGCGCTTCACGACGGTTCAGCTCCAGGATTTTCTGCTCAGACGCCTCATCGGGATAATCGATAGTCACATGCATCAGAAAACGATCCAACTGAGCTTCGGGTAGTGGGTAAGTGCCTTCCTGCTCTAATGGATTTTGAGTTGCCATCACCAGAAACAGTTTTGGCAATTCATAGGTCCTGGTGCCGACGGTGATTTGCCGTTCGGCCATAGCCTCAAGCAATGCGGACTGCACCTTGGCAGGTGCACGATTGATTTCATCGGCCAGAATCAAATTATGGAATAAAGGCCCAGGCTGGAATTTGAAGGAACCATCCTGCGGTCGATAGATATCGGTTCCGGTCAGATCGGCGGGTAATAGATCAGGGGTGAACTGAACTCGGTGAAAATCACCCTCGATACAGTCACCTAAAATTTTGATTGCACGGGTTTTTGCTAACCCCGGCGCGCCTTCCACTAGCAAATGACCATCTGCCAGTAAAGCAATCATCAGGCGGTTTACCAGTTTTTGCTGACCAATAATCTGGCTTTCAGCATACTGTTTTAACTGTTGAAATTTATTTTGTAACGACAACCGTATTTCCTCGTACAGTTTTTAGACGACAGGTTTGATAGTGACTCGATAAGATAGTTCCGGAAATTTTTTACTCAGCGAATTCCGCGCGCAAGGATAACAGGTCTGGGAAATTTTTTACCCACCTTAAATACCTTTTTCAAATTTACATGCGGCGAGTTTTTACCCATTTAAATTGCTGCGATAAGACTTTAATCAATGATCTTTGCAATTTATCTCTCCTGTAAGGCTCTCTGACTTGATAACAATATCATTTATGATAGTTTTGCCAACCACTGCGACAAGGACCCCTTTAAGGTGATACCCATCACCGAATTTGGCTGAGCACAGGGAGGATTGAAGTATATTGAAAAGTCCTCGGAGGGTCTTTTGAGACGTAGTCACCCGCATGGCTTTAGAGTCATTATTAATGAGCGATACAACAGCTGCCTGATACCTGGGAAGCTTTTTTTATCACTACTGGCAGTTTGCACTTTGTTCTGGGAGGGGGCCGTATGGGCCCAACAGCCCTCTCTAGCAACACTACTACAGAGTAGCTACCTCGACGACTACTATAGCAATGTCGTGTTCGGTTACCGTATCGTCTCCGAGACAGACATATACGGTGCCCGCTATAGCGGCAACCAGCTTAGATGTACCAACTGCCACCTCGATGCTGGCCGGAAAGCCGATGCTATCCCGCTCAATGTTGCCGGAATATATCCCAAATGGCGCAGTAAGAATGGCCAGCGCAATGGCATAGGCCTGCGTATACGAGAATGTTTTGTCTACAGCCTCAATGGCATCATGCCCCCAGAGGATTCACCGGAAGTACTGGCTGTCGCAGCCTACATCAGCTATCTATCCTATGGTCAGGTAATCGGTCAGGCGCCAGATGGACGCGGTGTACCCACGCTGCCGGATACAGGCTTTGACCCAAACCCCACTAACGGCAAGACTGTTTATCTCGACCATTGCGCCAGTTGCCACGGAAACAATGGAGAAGGTGTTTCAACCATACCGCCACTATGGGGCATGCAGTCTTATAACCATGGCGCAGGTATGACAGATGTGGAAAAAGCAGCCGGTTTTATCTGGGCCAACATGCCGCTCGGTAAGGAGCGCTCACTATCCCATCAACAGGCCAGGGATGTAGCCGCCTATATCAATATGCAAATCCGTCCCGGTGATCCGCGCAACAGTAAGCTAATCAAGCTGTTAGAGCAGATTTCAGGTTTGTTTCAATGAAGATTTCAGGCATAGCCAAATTCGGCATACTGGATGAGATATGGCCCTGGAAGCCATCCCCCCTTGATCGAAACACTATCAGTGTAGAGGTTTTCGGCGCCCTCACCGGAGCACTACTGGTGATCCCTCAGGGCATAACCTTTGCCTACCTGGCAGGCCTGCCACCAGAATACGGCATCTATACCGCGGTTTTTGTTACACTTTTTGCCAGCCTGTTCGGCTCAAGCTCTATGCTGGGCGGCCCAAACACTGCGGTAGCCATCCTTATCGGAATAACCGTAACACCTTTTGCGGGCAGCGGGAGTCCGCTTTATATCGATCTGGTATTGCTATTAAGCCTTATGGTAGGTCTCATTCAATTACTGATCTGGCTGGTCAGAGGAGGCAAATACTTTCAGTACCTGAGCCCTGCCGCAGTAACCGGAATCACAGTCGGAGTTGGAGTGATTCTGATCTTTTCATCGCTGGATGGCATGCTGGGTCTTTCGCGTTTTAGCACTACGTTCTTCTTTCAAAAACTTTACCTGCTCGTCTCTGACAGCGAAAACCTGATCAATCCATACAGCTTTAGCATCGCTCTCATCACCGTCATCAGTGGCCTGCTAGCCCGGCGTTATACTACCAGATACTCGATTCTGATCGCCATAGGTAGCGGTTACCTGAGTGGACTGTTAATCATGGGGAGTTTTACCCAGGTAGCATCCGAGATAGAACTGCTCGGTCAGATTTCAGTACAACTACTTCCACTATCTCATCCTAAACTGGACCTGGAATATCTGCTGCTTGCAGTCGCCATGCTACCCAATGCACTCGCCATTGCCCTGATTGGCATGGCCCAGTCGATGGTCATTGTCAAACACCTGCGCACAACTACCGATCAGGAGATTAACATCAACAAAGAGGTTTTTGCGCAGGGAATATCCAATCTTCTGGCTCCATTTTTTTCCAGCTTTGCCGGTTCAGGCAGTTTCAACCGAACCGCAATAAACCAGGCCATGGGGGTGAAGACCCCGTTGGCCGGCATCCTTTCTGGATTTATTGCCATGGCTTTGATGATCAGTCTGGGGGCACTATTGAGTCATCTACCGATGGCGGTTATTTCGGGCACCCTGATGCTGGTAGGCATAGGGATGATAAAAATCCGGGAAATAATGCGCCTGATCCCATGGAAAGGAGAGCTTGCAGTATTTGCTCTGACACTGTTCAGTATTGTTTTTCTGGGTTTACAGGCCGGACTGATGGTTGCACTACTGCTCTCTATCTTGATGTTCCTACTAGCAGCCTCCAGATTGAAGATAGAACTTTCACAATTGCCGAATGCTTTCCGAATACAGGTTGAAGGCCATCTATTTTATGCCTCTATCGATCAACTCAGCACCCCTTTTAAGCAGCATCGTGAGGAAGATGTGGTACTGGACCTGAGCATGGTGACTTATCTCGACCTTTCAGCTACCGAAGCAATCGTACGTGAGCTGCATCATCGCGACAGGCATAAAACAACACTGCGCATTATCGTCAAGTCGCAAAAGCTGATGGACCAGCTTGAGCCTGCTCTGCAGGAAATGGCGGTGATTTTTATTCAGGATCGGCGAGATATAAAACACGAGCGACGGAATTGATGCAAACTTCACAGCAAAAAAAAGCCCCACTAATGCGAGGCTTTTTATTCCTAAACAGTGTTAGCTGTTAAGCAGTTACAACATTGACGAAGGTACGATTGTCTTTACCTTTAACTTTGAATTCAACATTGCCGCCAGCTTTAGCATACAGAGTATGATCTCTGCCACAGCCAACATTTTCTCCAGGGTGGAATTTAGTACCACGCTGACGAACCAGAATATTTCCAGGAACTACGACTTCACCGCCGAATTTTTTAACACCCAGGCGTTTTGACTGTGAATCGCGACCGTTGCGGGTAGAGCCCGCCGCTTTCTTATGTGCCATAGTTTAGTACCTTACCTATGCCTTGATTTTGCTAATTTGGATTTCAGTATAGCTTTGACGGTGACCCATCTGCTTACGATGATGCTTACGGCGACGAAATTTAACAATTTCTACTTTCTTGCCGCGACCATGAGATACGATTGTTGCAGTGACCAAACCTTTATCTAGTTCAGGAGTGCCGACCTGAATATTCTCGCCATCAGCAATCATTAAGACCTGATCCAGTTCAACTTCAGAACCTTCTTCGCCTGCAATTTTCTCTACTTTTAACGTCTCACCTTCGGTGACACGGTACTGTTTTCCGCCAGTAGCGATGACAGCGTACATTCTGATATTACTCCAAACCGATCTTGAAAAAGGGCGCAGATTTTATATGCCAAACCCAGTAAGGTCAATGCTTTTAACGCCTAAAATATCGACTTTCACCCATTATTCGGGCTGTTTTATCAGCTTTACACAATAAGAAGGTCAAATAACCGCGGCTAATCTACACCTATATATAAGTCAGGTCTATCAATATATAGAGAGATACGCTTGCGCAAAAACCAGACTACAGTTAATCTGCCCGCCATTTTCGGACATTCCCGCCAGCACGCGGCTCAAGACTATCACTTATAAATGGAGGACTCCTCAATGATAAAACCAGTCGGCTCAGACGAGTTACAACCGCTTTTCGTATACGATACCGATCAGCATCATCAGCTGATGCATGAAGCAGAAACCCTGCCCTCTGTCACCATTAGCTCACAGGCCGCAGGCAATGCTGTGATGATGGGAGCCGGTTACTTCAATCCCCTTAAAGGCTTCATGAATGTAGCTGATGCCATGGGTGCAGCTGAGAAAATGACCCTCAGCGATGGTTCATTCTTCCCTGTTCCTGTTTTATGCCTGCTGGAAAACACTGATGCTATCGGCGATGCAAAACGTATTGCCCTGCGTGATCCTAATATGGAAGGCAACCCGGTACTGGCCATTATGGATGTCGAAAATATTGAAACCGTCAGCGACGAACAAATGGCGATTATGACCGATAAGGTTTATCGCACTAATGATTCTGAGCATCCAGGCGTTGCAGCATTCAACGACCATGGTCGTGTGGCTGTTTCTGGTCCTATCCAGGTACTGCATTTCAGCTATTTCCAGGATGACTTCCCTGACACCTTCCGTACCGCAGTTGAAATCCGTAATGAAATCAAGGAGCGCGGCTGGAGCAAGATTGTTGCCTTCCAGACCCGTAACCCGATGCATCTGGCACATGAAGAACTGTGTCATATGGCTATGGATAGACTAGGCTGTGATGGCCTTGTTATCCACATGCTACTGGGCAAATTGAAACCCGGCGATATCCCCGCCCCTGTGCGTGACGCTGCAATCCGCAAGATGGTAGAGTTGTACTTCCCACCCAATAGCGCCATGGTTACCGGTTATGGTTTCGATATGCTGTACGCAGGTCCTCGTGAAGCCGTACTACATGCCTACTTCCGCCAGAACATGGGTGCCACCCATTTCATCATTGGTCGTGACCATGCGGGTGTTGGTGATTACTATGGTGCATTCGATGCACAAACCATCTTTGAAGAAGAAGTACCTGCTGGTGCAATGGATATTGAAATCTTCAAGGCTGATCATACTGCCTGGTCCAAAAAACTGGATAAGGTTGTGATGATGTGCGAAGCACCTGATCATGAAAAAGAAGACTTTGTACTGCTGTCCGGTACCAAAGTACGTGAGATGCTGGGCAATGGTATTGCGCCACCGAAAGAATTTTCACGTCCTGAAGTAGCTCAGATTCTGATCGACTACTACCAGTCACTGAACTGAGTGCGTGAAGGAAACATTCTGATGAATAAACATCAGTAAAAAGAAAGAGCGGTTCTACCGCTCTTTTTTTTGTTAAACTAAGGACCAAAAATTCAATTGATCAGTATGAATACACCACAACACCCAAACCTTGACAGCTTTACCCTGCAAACTCTGCGCGAATTCACCGCTGCCGATATGCAAAGGGTTAATCAGGTGATAGAAAACCACCTCAGCTCCGATGTCGTGCTGATTAATCAGCTCAGTCAACACATTATTCATAGCGGTGGTAAACGTCTGCGCCCGATGCTGGTCATGCTAGCAAGTCGTGCCTGTGGATATGAGGGTGAAAACGATGCCCTGCTTGCAGCTATCGTCGAGTTTATTCATACAGCAACACTATTGCATGACGATGTAGTGGATGATTCTGATATGCGCCGTGGACAAAAAACTGCCAGCTCCATCTGGGGCAATGAAGCTGCCGTTCTGGTCGGTGATTACCTGTATTCCCGCGCATTCCAGATGATGGTGCTGGTTCAGTCGCTACGCATCATGAATCTGATGGCTGACACCACCAACACTATCGCTCAGGGTGAAGTCCTGCAATTGCTGAATATTAACGAACCGGATACCAGCGAAGAGAAATATCACGAAGTCATTTATAGCAAAACCGCCTGCCTGTTCGAAGCCGCCTGTAAGATCGGCGCCATCATAACCGAAGCTGATAGCGAAATTGAGCACGCTCTGGGCGACTATGGCAAGCATCTGGGCATCGCTTTTCAACTGGTCGATGATGCTCTGGATTATGAAGCCAATAGCGAAGAACTGGGCAAGAACGTAGGCGACGACCTGGCAGAAGGAAAACCTACCCTGCCTCTGATCTATGCCATGCAGAAAGGTACTGAAGAAGAACGACAAATGATTCGTCAGGCTATTGAGCAGGGTGGACTGGATCAGATAGACGCCATCACGCAAACCATCAAATCTACCGGTGCACTAGACTACACCCATCAACAGGCAATACAGCATGCTGAGCTGGCCAAGCAATCCCTGGCAGTACTTCCTTATAGCAGGCAAAAAGACGCCTTGATTTTTATAGCCGATTACGCTGTTGAACGCAGCTATTAGGCAAATACGGTTATTGAGACAGATAGATCCGATCCAGATATAAGGTTTTTGGGCTTTTAACTAAACTCAGGAAAAAACTGATATCGGCAATATGTGCCATATCCATTGCTCTTTTGCGCGGAGCCTGCCTTATCTCAGCAAGATCAATCTTAATCGCATTCCAGCCTTTGGCGAGCGTAAAACGCTTATTAAAACGATCTTTGTATAGATTAGTTGGCTGTACGGTTTGATGAATATCATCATGTACTCGAACAGTTAAGCTTAGCGGTTTTTCATACTCTGAATAGATATCCAGATTAACGAATCGATAGCTGGACTAGTCAGCATGCATATACTCCATCCCTACTCCTGCATAGCGCCTGCGTTGCAAACTGATTTTCATCTGTTTACCCATTTTGCCCGCATAGCCCTCAACTACTTCGCGCTTTCCGTTTCCTTTCCAGCGCTCTAGCTCAAATGGTGTGCTGAAATCGGATAACACTGGAAACTGAAAACGAGCAATTGATTCATCTGTGATAGCGATAGAAACCGGTAGCAAATGGTAGATTAAAAAAGCGCCTATAATGATCTGCAGAAATCGCTTCAACAATACACTGCTGTGTTCAACAAAAGCAGGATGAAAAGCAAGCATCAGCAACGCACCACATAAATCCCGTGACACATCCATCAAGTCGGCATCACGTGCTGTGCCATACTGTAAAAGCTCTACTACAAACCCTGAAATCAGACTCAACCCGATTAGCAGCACCCAGCACCAGAACAGGGGCAGGCGCATAAATAATGACCATCGTGAAAATAGCAATACCAACAGGGCGAAGTAGAGTATATGCCCCAGATTCCATATCTCCTTATATGAACGTACCGCATAGGCTTCCGGGCCACCTACAAAAAAGAAAAAGCTAGATATTACCAGGATCAGCAATAAAGCCAGGCTTAGCAACCTGTTGCCAGCTATATCAGTCATTCAAAATAGCTCAATTTAAACAGTCTGCGTTTCGCTAAGCCTTCGCACCAACCAGCCACGGAAAAACGGATTTTCCATATCAGCTTTTAAGCGCGCTTCCAGCAACCACTTTTGTAAGTCATCCGGGTCGCTAGCCGGTACGCCTTTGGTGGCGAAATAACAGTCCAGATAGAATTCAGCCTGCAGCGCTTTCCACTGCTTTTCATCAATGGCATCTTTCATGGTTCCTGGAAACTGGACGATATTATCTGTCATACTGATCTCTCAGGTTGTAGCGACAGGTCTATTTGGATCTCTTATCCACTCACTCCATGAGCCATCATACAATCTGGGCATAGGGAAGCCCGCAATGACTACAGCCAACAAAGAATGACAGGCTGTCACACCCGAGCCACACATATATACCTGCTTATTGGCAATACATTTTGCATCTAAAGGTGCGTACAGTTCACGTAATTGTTCAGCGGATTTAAAAAATCCATTTTCATCCAGATTTTCTGTTAACGGCAAATTCGCTGCTGCGGGAATGTGACCTGCTACAGGGTCAATAGGTTCATTGATCCCCTTGTAACGCTCCTCTGTACGGACATCGACCAGCAGAAAGGAAGGTTTACCAACATTATCGAAGATCGTTGGAGTAGAAACCACCAGACTCCTGTCAAACTCAGCCTGGTAATTTTCAGCCTGTGGCTGATCAACTTTCTCTGTTACGGCATAGCCCTGCCCCAGCCACGCCTGCCAACCACCATCCAGCAGAGCGACCGATCCATGTCCCAGACCTTTTAACAGCCACCATAAACGAGCTGCTTGAGTACCGCCTGTATCATCGTAAACGACTACCTGTTTATGCTCGCTCATACCATTCTGACCCAGCCATTGCACCAACTTTTGCATGTCAGGCAGAGGATGTCGGCCAGAATCGAGGGTTATTGGCGAACAAAGGTCATCATCTAAATGAGCATAGATAGCGCCCGGTATATGTGATTCTACGTAAGCATTTCGCCCCCATTCAACATCCGCCAGATGAAACCTGCAGTCAAAAACAATGCAATTTTCGTGATCAATTATTTCAGCTAACTGCTGTGATGTAATTAATGTCTGATAAAGCATGGTAAACCCTTAACTCTCCTTCGATCACACGAATGTGACATCTTGATTGCAAAATAAATCGTATAAGCATATAAATATAAACACCACCTGGCAGAGATTAATATCATGCGCAGGTTTTTTATCCTGGCAGCCGTTAGCGGCCTGTTTTTTCCATCCATTGTCCTGGCTTTCGGCATAGGTCTGGCTCCTCTGTACTCATCCAATGAGCAGATAGACAAGGTGTATGGAAAAAACACTTCACTGCATGGTACCCCTGAGCAAATCAAAAATCTAAGGAAATGGATAAATCATATCGCTAGCACCCCCAAAGGCATGAATACATTGATTCAGATACAGGATAGTGGACACAAATTATTTATCTTTCACTCGGTGTACGCCATGATTTCCTCAGGGCGAACCTCCACGCCAGTCTCTGAAAACCTGATAACGGGATTGGGAATCGGTAGACATTCATTAGCTGGCAGCAACAGTTAATCTGTCATTGAGTAGCCACATCCTAACGCAGCTCAGCCAGCAACGACTCAATCATATTCTCAGCCTGCATGGCATAGGATGAACCGAACATATTGGCGTGGTTTAAAATATGGTAAAGATTATAAAACTGTTTGCGTGTTTTATAACCCGGTTCCAGAGCATAGCTTTCATTATATGCAGCAAAAAACTGTTGCCCCGGATGACCGAATAATTCCATCATGGCCAGATCACACTCGCGGTCACCGTAATAACTGGCCGGATCATATATAACCGGCTCACCTGATGCGGATCCAGCCCAGTTACCTGACCACAGGTCACCATGCAACAGAGACGGACTGGGATGGTAGCTACTAAAGAAAGCCCCGCATTGCTCACGTAGGCTACTACCCAGATCGTATAGCCTATGCCCATGACCATTTTCTTTTGCCAACTCCAGTTGGTAACCGAGGCGTTGTTTTTTCCAGAAATCAACCCAGTCATTCGACCATTGATTAAGTTGAGGCGTTGAGCCTATGCTATTGTCGATATCGAAACCAAAACGATCACTATGATGCTGATGTAATTGCGCCAGTTTTTGCCCAAACAAAACGCCATTGGGTTGCCCTGATAACGTTAGCCAGCTCATCACTGCATAGCTTTCACTGCCACTCACTCCACAGGCAATCGGTTGTGGCACCTTTATAGTTTGCGTTTTATTTAATTCATCCAGTGCGCGCGCTTCCGCTTCAAACATATAAGCAAGGATATGGCGGTTGGTTTTAACAAAATAGCTCTCCTTGCCATCACCAATACAGAAAGCATTATTGATGCTACCACCCGCAATATTCTGCCGATTCAGTATTTGAAACTCTTTTCCTGTGAATTGGCAAATATCTTTCTCAATCTGCGCCCATAATGTCATTATCTCAATCCTGTAGAATTTTATACTGTCCTGGCTGTAGTCCATCCAATTTATAATCATCTATAGCAGTCCGTATCAGGCGCAACGCCGGGTGCCCAACGGCTGCTGTCATCCGCCGCACCTGACGATTCTTACCTTCTCTGATCTGTACCTCCAGCCAACTGGTAGGAATCGACTTGCGCTCGCGTATGGGAGGATGACGTTTCCATAAGAAATCCGGTTGTTCTATTTTTTTAACCCGCGCCGGCAGAGTGCGACCTTCTTTTAAATCCACTCCGCGCTGCAGGCGTATTAACGCCTTACGCTCGACCTCTCCTTCCACCTGTACCAGATAGGTTTTGTATTTGTTATTTTTTGGCGAGGTCAGGCGAGCCTGCAAAATGCCATTATCGGTTAACAGCATTAAACCCTCGCTGTCATAATCCAGCCTGCCCGCTGGGTAAACGTTTTTGATGTCGATAAAATCCGCCAGTGTTTTTTTATCTCCCTCGGGAGAAAACTGACTGATCACCTGAAAGGGTTTGTTGAATAATACGATTAGAGTCATTTGCGTGTTTCGATTAAATCCAGCCATTGCTGTTGTCGGCGTTCACCCATTTGATGATATTTCATCATGCTCTGTATAACATCCAGATCCGCTGTAGCGATTTCGGTTTGCACCTGTTTCATTTCCTTAATATCACAATCGACGGGGGTTAACTGGGTTGAGATATCCAGTACGGCCTCGTGTTGTTTCAACAGTCCCATGATTCTTTCAGAGCCCCTGAACTTCATCTTTTTGACTTCATCCAGATTATTTCGCAGGTTAGTTATGTCACCAAATTTAGTTAACAGTCGACCTGCCAGGGTCATCCCAATACCGGGGATACCTGGAATATTATCGACCTTATCTCCTGCAATCGCCAGTTGATCAGCTATTTGTTCCGGTTTAACCCCGAAGCGTTTGATCAGAGATCGGTAATTCAGCTGCTGACCCGTAGCATAGGACCACCAGACATCACCTTCTCGTATGAGTTGAGCCAGATCCTTATCCGCAGTGAGTATCACAACTCGCGTCTGTTCATTACGATGGAAGGCCGCAAGGCTACCAATCAAATCATCTGCTTCGTGACGATCACTCGCCACCTCGCTAATACCCAGCGCTCGCACCCATAGCCGACACCATTGAAACTGGCGTTTGAGCTCTTCGGGTGCTGGCGAACGGTTGGCTTTATATTGTGGATAAATCTGCTTTCGCGCCGAAAACTTCAGGCTCTCATCAAACGCGAACACCAGCTGTCGCGGTTTTTCTGCCGACAGAAAATGATACACAAAATCGATAAATCCCAACCAGGCATTATTCGGATGACCATCCTGATTGACCAGGGTATCCGGCAGACTAAACCAGGCTTTAAAAATATAAATACTGGAGTCAACCAGATATAACTTATTCATTTAAGGTTATTAATATCCGCTCGTATAGAAGCCACCGAGTCTTCGAACATGGCCTGCTCAATATCGTTTAAAGGTAACTCGATAATCTTATCAACCCCACAATCACTCAACACACAGGGCACCCCCATAGCCATATCTGATTGACCATATTCACCCTGCAAGATCGCCACTGCGGGTAAGATTCTGCGTCTACCGTGTACGATGGCATCCACCATAGCAGTAATCGCAGCAGCCGGGGCATCGTATGCACTGCTGGACTGACGCAGGCTGAGTATCTCAGCTCCGCCATTACGTGTGCGCTCGATAATATCCTGGATGATATTTTGTTCAAGGAAGTGCTCCACAGGAATGCCCGATATGGTAGTAAAGCGCATCATCGGCACCATGGTATCACCGTGTCCTCCCAGCACCATAGCACTGATATCCTTGCTCGAATAACCGGTTTCCATCGCAATAAAACTCGCCATACGTGTTGAATCCAGCACCCCGGCCTGACCCAGAATTCGACTACGATCAAATCCGCTGCGTAAAAAAGCCTCATAGGTCAACGTATCCACCGGGTTAGATACCAGCAATATAATGGCGTCCGGTGCATGCTGGACAACACTATCGACGATAGCATCTATAACCTTCACATTGATATCCAGTATGTCTGAGCGTGTCATACCGACTTTACGAGGAATTCCCGCAGTAATAATGACCAGCCCGGAGCCCTTAACGCCTTCGGGTTGATGACAGCCATTGACTTTGGTATCAAAACCCAGCAAAGGGGAAGTTTCCTGAATATCTAGCGCAACTCCCTGTGGCACCCCTTCTCTGATATCCATTAGCATCAATTCCTTACATAAATCCTGCTCTGCGATTAATTGCGCAGTAGATTCACCAACTCGACCAGCCCCTACTATGGTTATTTTTTTCATCACAATCACCTTCTATGGTTGTTGTTCTATCGTCAGGCTTGAGAAATAGTCAAAAATGCTCCAGACTTTTATAACTGTCAGATATTTATCAGCAAAACGACTATACTGCCGCCCATCCTGAGTCATCTGAAGTTATGATGAATACCCTGCTTATTATAATACGACAATTTGTTATAATTTGACGCTAAATGAATTAGAACCCGACATATGCCCAAGATACTGACCACCCTGATCAGCCTGTTTATTATCAACATTGCTCAGGCAACCTCCCTTCAAGAAATGCAAACTGAACTAGATTCAAAGCAATACGCGAAAGCAGTGACTACCGGCTTAGAGCTGTTGCGTCAGCAACCGGATGATCCCAGATTACAGTTTATGACCGCCTTTGCATTTCAAAAAAACAATCAGGCAAAACAGGCCATACACTATTATGAGAAAATCATCAGCGCACACCCGGAACTACCCGAACCGCGTAATAATCTGGCGATCATCTATCTGCAAAAGGGAGAATACGATGAGGCGGTTAAACTACTGATTGCCTCACTAAATACAAACCTCGCCTACGCAACGGCCTACAAAAACCTCAATAGCATCTATCAGGGTTTAGCCAGCAAAGCCTACCGAAAAGCACTAAGCGACGATTTATCCCCCACTAACGTACTTAACAAAATCCAGTTAACCGAACTGAGCGAATTACAGCAGCCGGTGATTGTGGACAGCATCCCCACACAGGCACCAACCCAGATAGCCAAATTTGATACACAACTCGAAGCTCCAGCCCCTACCCCCGCAGCACCAGCTAAAAAACCCATCATTACAAAAGCAGAAGTGAAGCCAGTCGTTCAGACAGCTGCGGACGAAAACCAATTGATTCAGTTTGTTAAAAACTGGGCTAATGCCTGGAGTGAGCAACAGTTCGACCAATATGTTTCGGCCTACAGCGCTAGTTACAGAGGGGAATATCCAGACCATGAAGAATGGCTTAAACAACGTCGCAAACGTGTAGTACGTGCCGATAAAATCAAGGTGAGCCTGAGCAACTTCAAGGTTAAATCAAATAGCCCAGATATTGCTGTCATCGATTTTCATCAGGCATACCAGTCATCCACTTATCACGATAATGTGCTAAAAAGGATACAGTTGAACAAGATTAATAATGATTGGAAAATAAGTCGAGAAGTGACACTGGCCATACTATGATTAAAATCTGTTTTTTACCTTTAAATATCTTTTTAATACTTGCACTGGTATTACCTGTGCAAGTTATCGGCGCAGATAACACAGGCAGTGAATACGAGGCCAGGATGCTACTCGCCCTGCAAAACATCCAGAGCCTGAACAACGATCAGGCATTAAAGCAAACTCGAGAAATCATAAAGAGCTATCCCACCAGCAAGTTGGCCCAATTACTATATGCAGACCTGTTGATGGCAAAAACTGGCGTGCTTTCCAGCATAGGCTCAGGAGTGTCCAGCAACCCTGAAAAACAGCCCCGATTGAATGACCTGACCTTTGAAATTAAACAGCGCCTGTCGCACATAAAAGCACCGGCCATTCAGGGCATGTTACCCGAGAATCTCATTCGATTAGCTGACAACCAACGCTATTTCATCATCATTGATCAATCACAATCGCGCCTGTATGTATACCGGAACGAACAGGGCACGCCTGTACTGGAAACCGATTTTTTTATCAGCACCGGATTAAAAGGCGCAGGCAAACAAGTTCGAGGTGATCAGAAGACCCCCATCGGTATCTATCATGTGACCAGTTATATCGATGACAGTAAACTGCCAGACCTGTATGGCCGAGGCGCTTTTCCAGTGAATTATCCCAACACCTGGGATAAGCGAAACAAGCGTAGTGGCGGAGGCATCTGGATACATGGCACGCCCTCTTACACCTATAACCGGGCACCCTGGTCGAGCAATGGTTGCGTGGTTTTGAGTAATGCTGACTTATTGCGCATCAATGAGTATATCGATCCACAACAGCATACCCTGGTAATCATCACGCAAAAAATCAACTGGATCACCACAGAACTCTGGCAACAGAATCAGCAATCGATGATGCAGCTAATCACAAGCTGGATTACAGACTGGGAGAAAAACGATCATACCCAGTACATCAGCCACTATTCTAAAACAGATTTCAGGTCTCACGGCAAAGACTATAAGGACTGGGATAAACACAAGCAAAGAATAAATAAAGAAAAGAAATATATCAGTATCGAATATAACAACCTGAATATCTTTAAATACCCTGGAGAGGATAACCTGATCACCATGCAATTCGATCAGAATTACCACAGCAGCAATCTAAATTCAGCCTCCGCAAAGGAGTTATTCTGGAAGTTACAAGACAAACAGTGGCAGATTGTGTATGAAGGTTCGAATATATATTAGAAGAATGAAGCCAGCCTGGCCGAAAACCTGAGTCAATAACAATGCCTGTCTACAGCTCATTTGTTAATGGAGTGATGGACCACATCCAGAATGAGTTTCAGGATAACCCGAAAATATCACCTTACTACCTTCCCCTCCCTTTAAACGCTGGCATTAGATTTATATATAGGGGTATGCATCAAAATAATGCAGCGTTATACTTTAGCGCATTTTCAACCAAGAGATAAAGGGGCTATGACCCAAAAAAAGAAAGACGCGGACAAGCAAATGATCGAGGACGTAATTACCTTAATGAAAAAACAGGTTAAGGCAAGCCAGCACGCCCTGATTGAGAAATTCATCCGCAAGTACTACTACGACACTGCAAAAGAAGACCTGGCAGAAAGTAAAGCTGCCAACCTGTATGGCGCAGCACTAAGTCACTGGAACTTTGCCCATACTCGCCAACTGGGCAACACTCTGGTACGTATATACAATCCTCAGTTTGAAAAACACGGCTGGCAATCCACCCACACAGTGGTTGAAATCGTGATTGACGACATGCCGTTTCTGGTCGACTCAGTTCGTATGGCGCTAAATGCACGCAACCTGACAACTCACCTGGTGATACATCCTGTTATCAATATCCAGCGCGATAACCATGGGCACATTGTTGACATACTGGAACACGACGTAGAACAGGAAGGCGCTCATGAAGAAGCATTCCTGCATGTAGAGGTTGATCGCCAGACAGAAAAAGACGTGCTTGAAGCGATTAGAAAAGACGTTGAATCAGTGCTGTCGGAAGTAACAATTTCGGTACAGGACTGGATGCCAATGTGCGGCCAGATGCAAAGCATTATCGACGAGATAAAAGCCAAACCCCCAGCTATAGATAACGAAGAACTGATTCAGTCTCTCGCTTTTCTGGAATGGATCAGCAATAACCATTTTGCTTTTCTGGGCTATCGGGAATACCGACTCATTAACTCCAATGAACTGGTTTCAGTTGCTGATTCAGGGCTGGGGCTTTTGCGTAGTGAACTACCCGATCTAGCGTCAAAAAGTTTTGCATCTCTACCACTGGACATCCGAAAACTGGCACATGAAAAGCATCTGTTATTAATCACTAAGGCCAGTCGACGCAGTACCATACACCGCCCTGGATACCTTGATCATATTGGCATTAAACGCTTCGATGAGAATGGAAATGTCATCGGCGAACGTCGCTTTCTGGGATTATATACAGCCGCTGCATACAATAACCGAGCGGCAGAAATACCACTGCTGCGCGAGAAAATGGCATCAGTCATGAAACGGGCCGGTCACTTACGCGGCAGCCATGCAGCCAAAGCCCTGTTGAATATTATCGAGACCTTTCCGCGCGATCTATTGTTTCAAATCGACAGTGATGAACTGTATCAAACCACCATGGGCATCCTGCATTTACAGGAACGCCAGCGCATCCGCCTGTTTATTCATCGCGACCTCTATGGACGCTTCTTCTCCTGCATGGTGTATGTGCCTAGAGAGTTATTCAATACCAAGGTGCGCAAGATAATCCACGGCATTCTGATGGAAAACCTGGGCGGCGAAGGTATTGAATTTAATGTCCATTTAACCGACTCGATACTGGCGCGCCTGTATTTCGTGCTTCATGTATCTCCGGAATCAAACCCGGAATACGATATCGCCGACATTGAAAAACAGCTCAAGGAGGCTACACGCAACTGGGCGGACGATCTACATGATGCACTGATCGAAGGCTTTGGCGAAGAACTGGGCATGAAGTATTTTCGTCGCTATGGAGATGCATTCCGTTCCGACTATATCGACCACTATTCACCGCGCACTGCCATCTACGACATCCAGCACATGGAAACCCTGATGGATGAATCCACACAGCTTGCGATGAGCCTGTATCGCCCGCTGGAAACTCCCGACGGTGTTCTTCGCTTCAAGCTATTCCACATGAATAGTCCCGTATCCCTGTCCGATGCCTTACCGATGCTGGAAAACATGGGCCTAAAGGTAGAAGAGGAACACCCCAGTAAAGTCATACGCGCAGACGCATCACTGGTCTGGATGCACGATTTCAGTATGCATTACCCATCAAACTGGCAGGTAGAGCTGGATCAGGTACGAGAAAAATTTCAGCAAACCTTCATCAGAATATGGCGCGGCGAGATTGAGAACGATGGCTTTAATCGCCTGGTATTACGCTCCGAGCTTGACTGGTGCGAAATCGTCATGCTACGCGCCTATAGTCGCTACCTGCATCAGGCTGGCACACCCTTTAGTGCCGAGTACATTGAACGCGCGCTGTCATTCAACCATGACATAACAGCACTACTGGTCAAACTATTCCATGCCCGCTTCGATCCGCAGCATCATGAAAACTCTGCCGTCGTATGCAACGAGCTGGTCAACGAGATTGAACACCTGCTGGAAGACGTTGTGAGTCTGGATGAAGATCGCATACTGAGAAACTTCCTCTGCCTGATTCAGGCCACTCTGCGTACCAACTATTATCAGCTACAGCAAGATGGATCACCCAAATCGTATGTATCGTTTAAGTTCGACCCGGCGCTGGTACCCGATCTGCCAGAGCCACGCCCAATGTATGAAATCTTCGTTTACTCTCCCCGTGTGGAAGGTGTACATTTAAGAGGCGGACCGGTAGCTCGCGGTGGATTACGCTGGTCTGATCGCCGGGAAGATTTTCGTACCGAAGTACTGGGGCTGGTAAAGGCGCAAATGGTCAAGAATGCGGTCATCGTTCCGGTAGGGTCTAAGGGAGGTTTTTTCCCCAAACACTTAGGTGTCATGCTAGACCGTGAAGCGATACAGGCCGAAGGTATAGCCTGTTATAAAACCTTTATTCGCGGCATGCTGGATATCACCGATAATCTGATCAGCGGCGAGATACAACCTCCGCCGCAGGTGGTACGCTATGACGGCGACGACCCTTATCTGGTGGTTGCAGCGGATAAGGGCACTGCCACCTTTTCCGACATCGCCAATTCCATATCAGCCGAATACAACTTCTGGCTGGGTGATGCCTTTGCCTCAGGTGGCTCACAGGGATACGACCATAAAGCCATGGGCATCACCGCAAAAGGTGCCTGGGAATCGGTAAAACGACATTTCAGAGAGCTAGGGCTGGATACCCAGACCGAAGCTTTTACTGTTTTAGGTATCGGCGATATGGCTGGTGATGTATTTGGCAATGGCATGCTGTTATCGCGCAAAATCAAGCTGGTCGCTGCATTTAATCATATGCATATCTTTATTGATCCTGACCCCGATCCTGAAACCAGTTTTGTGGAACGTGAAAGACTATTTAATCTGCCTCGCTCCAGCTGGGAAGACTACGACAGTAAACTCATCTCGAAAGGTGGCGGTATATATTCCCGCTCATCCAAGTCTATCTCATTGACTAAAGAAGCACGTGCTTTGCTGAACACCAAAAAAGATAAAATGACACCAACCGAATTGATCAAAACCATGCTCAAAGCCCCGGTTGATCTATTATGGAACGGCGGCATAGGCACCTATGTAAAATCCTCTCATGAACAACATAGTGATGCAGGTGATCGTAACAATGATGCACTACGAGTAGATGCCACAGAGCTTGGCTGTCGTGTAGTTGGTGAAGGCGGCAATCTGGGGGTTACACAACTAGGCAGGATTGAATTCGCCTCAAAAGGCGGGCGTATTAATACCGATGCGATTGATAATTCCGCCGGGGTAGACTGCTCGGATCACGAAGTAAATATAAAAATCCTGCTGAATGCTGTGGTTCAGAATCAGGATATGACCGAAAAACAACGCAACCAGCAACTTGCCAAAATGACCGACGAGGTAGGCGAACTGGTATTGCGTGACAATTACCTGCAAACTCAGGCCTTAAGCATAGCCCTGAGTCAAACCGTGCCATTGCTGGATGTGCATGCTCGCCTGATCAGACAGATGGAACTGGATGGGGAACTGGATCGCAGCATTGAGTTTCTACCCGGCAAGGAAGAAATCGATGAGCGCATGTCGTTGAACAAAGGATTAACCGCGCCCGAACTTAGTGTATTGCTGGCGTATGTGAAAATACATTTATTCCAGCATTTACTGACTTCTGATCTACCGGACGAGGAGTATTTCGCCTCCTTACTGATAGAATACTTCCCTACCCCACTACGCAAGCGCTTTGAGCAATTAATGCCATCGCATCGTCTGTGCAGGGAAATCATCAGTACCGTGGTCGCCAATGAAATGGTCAATCGCGCTGGAATTTCATTTGCCTTCCGCCTCAAGGAAGAAACCGGCGCCAATGCCGAAAGCATTGCACGAGCATTCAGCGTAGCGCGTGAAATCTTTGCCATGCCATCCATATGGCAACAAATAGAAAGTCTGGATAATATCGTTCCTGCACAAACCCAGATCTCAATGCTACTGGAAACCCGAAAGCTGGTGGAACGTGCCTCACGCTGGTTGCTGCGCAACCGCTCTCGACCTATCGATATCAGCAGCAACATCAGCTATTTCACCCAGGGCATTCATACCCTGAGCATTGCACTACCTGATTTGCTCGGCACATCCAGTAAGCAGGACATGCTACAAACCATCGAGCGACTGATTTCTGAACAGGTACCCGCTGAGCTAGCACAAAGTGTTTCACTATTGACCGAGCTACTAGCCTCACTGGATATAGTTGAAGTCGCTAATGGACTCAACCTGTCCGTTGAACAGGTAGCCTCTGTGTATTACAAACTGGGTGATCAACTGGAGCTTCCATGGCTGCACCATCAGATAGTCAGCCTGCCACGCAATAACCGCTGGCAAGCTATGTCGCGCGCAGCACTGCGAGATGATATCTATAGCCAGCACCGTCAACTCACACGCGATGTGCTATTGCATGGCGACAGCCAGGACGATGCTGAACATCTGGTACAGGAATGGATGATTAGCAATGCTGACGCCATAGATCGCTGTCGCCAGATACTGTCTGATTTAAAAACAGCAGGTAAGGCTGACTTCGCCATGCTGCCGGTTGCGATGCGAGAGATAAGAGGATTGAGTCTGATCGGTAATACGGAATCGGTTACAGAACCCCCACATGCTGAATCGAAAAAGACGACCGCTAAAACTAAACCTGGTAAAAAATAGCTATAGGTGAAAAATCCAGCCTGGCCGTCCAAAGCCAGGCTGGCTTTACAGACATTGACCGCCATTCTGAATGGATGCAGCTAATGGCTGCCCCCCCTGTTATTTCTTATCTCAGGCTGACGTCAATTGCTCCCCATCACCTCTGAGCTTATTGACAGCCAGCACCGCCTGATTCTTGCCCTGGGCCTTGGCCTGATAGAGCGCTTCATCAGCCTCCCGCAAAAGATCTTCACCTTCGCGCCCATGTACCGGGTAGATAGCCATACCCACAGAGATACTCATGCTGCCAACGTTGGCATCCATTATATCCAGAGTGAGGCGACGCACCCGTTCACACAGCCGCGCGCCCAGTTCCTTCACACTCTTCTCATCCAGATCAGGACAGACCAGGCAGAACTCTTCTCCACCGTAGCGACTAAGAGTATCTTCAATGCGGATGCATAGTTTCATCTCGCTGGCCACCTGTTTTAGCACTGTATCTCCCAGATCATGGCCGTAGGTATCATTAAAGAGCTTAAAATCATCGATATCAATCATAAGAACACAGGCCGTGGACTTGTTACGAGCGGCTCGCCCGATAATCTGAAACAGAGACTCCATCATATAGCGCCGGTTGAACAATCCGGTAAGGGGATCACGGATCGCCTGTTGTCGTAAATCTACACGTAACTGCAAACTGGCCAGAATAATGGACATCTGCTCAGCCAGTGTCTGCGCCATCTTGATATCCTCGGCTCGCCAGTCTGGCGCATCGGTAAGAATGGTAAAGGTCCCCAGGCTTTCGCCCTGTGCCACAAGGGGAATACACAGGCTTTGGGAGAAGGACTGGGATTCCAGGTGCTGGCACAGCATTCTCAGATCATCTTCGTTGGAACGATGACTACGTCCCTTGCGCATAGCCCAGCATTGATCGGGGGCAAACTGCTCTGCACCCTCCCATGTCTCACCCCAACTGACCAGTAACTCTTCCATATTACGCGAGGCCTTGGTGATATAAACCCCACCACTGGTTCCCGGGAGGATACGCTCGACGATGAGCTGGATTACATCGCCAGCCTCCTGCATGCTGCTGCAGGCACCCAAAGAACTACCAAGCCGCTGCAGCATAGCGATATCCTGGGTGCGATTTTCCACCTCAAACTCCAGTGCTTCGGTGGCCTCGGATAGTTGGCGTGACAGCTGCCCGGACTGCAGTACTCCGACCCCCAGGATGGAGAAGATGCCCAGGATGGCAACAACAACAAAGGCAAGCTGGATTGGATACAATTGCTTGCCCACAGCCTCCATATCTATAGCCGCACGCACCACATGGAAAAGGCGTGGAGCCTCTTCTTCATGCGAGCTGTCTGCATGCGGTTTGTCGATGTGGTCTACGGCACCCCTCAGTCTTACCGCAACATAGAGCATTTCATTATCCAGAGAGGCGCCAGGGCGTTGAGCTATGCCCAAATCTGTGTTCAAAGCTGCCTGAACCTCTGGTCGATGAAGATGGTTGTCCATCTTGCTCAGCTGCGTAACCGATATCGCCGAATCACCAACAATCAGACCATCGGACCTGATGATGCTAATTCTCCTGTTGCTAGATCTCCCCAACTCATCCGCCACCGCATCCATATCATGGATATCATCATTGACGCCATGCAGCGAAATAGCGAAGGCCGCTGTATTAGCAGAATGGGTCAGGTCTTCCAGTATGTGGCCTCGAACCTGATTGGTGACATAATAGTCAAGGGCATACAGCAGCACAGCAGTCACGCAGATTACTGCCAGGGTGGGAGTGACCGCCAGTCTGAACCGCATATCCATATCGATTTTCCCTCAACTTTTATGAAATGATTCTAGGCCTTTATTAGGGCCAGCAGACTGAAATATGGACCGCTACCAGCAAAATATCAAGGGGCGTGACTGTCCTTTGTTTATCAGGCTTTTAGTTTCACAGGAGTATAGAAAGGATCGCAATAGCGTTACTTGTCAATCACACTTCATAAGGAGTCAGACTCCATACACGTTAATAGCTGCCGATTAAAAACCGTTAGTGTTTTTCATGGTCATGCTTTAAGCGCTCGGCTATCCCGTCCTGTTTGCTGGTAACTGACTCAACTAACCCGTTAAATAGTACAACGACAGCAAGTAACTGATGCTTATCGAGCTTCTAAACCCGATTACGGCGCGAAGGGTCAGTCATTAGATTTATGATCAGGAAGTTTTTTTATCACTCCTATACTTCTCTCGTTTATCTATACTAAGTGGTAAATATATTGAAGGATGGAATGGACGTGAGAAAAATGAATATCTGGAGGATATTTTGGAAATACTGGATGTAATCAGGGTTATCAGCTTCAGATCAAGCCTGTTCGTACGTATTTTCTCCACCACTGTGGTGGTTATCTGCGTGTTATTCGCGATCATGTATGTACTGGCTGTCCCATTCATCCAGACTACCGTGGGAGGGATCGAGAAGAACGAGGCGCACACCATTTTGAATGGTGTCTACTCGATGGTGGAACAAACCCATCTGGATATCGAAGATTATCGCCACTCCATCGTTCTGGAACGCAAGGAGCAACTTCGCAACATTATTTCAGTAGCCGAAGCGCGCACTACAATTCTCGAAGCCCAGGTGCACAGTGGGGAACTCAGCAGGACGCAGGCCATCAAGATATTGCTGAATGAACTGCGCCACATCAAATATGGTCACGACGATTACATCTGGGCGGCGAATTACCATTCCGTACTAATCTCACATCCAGACCCGAAGTTGAACTATGCTGACTTCTCAAACGAGCGGGATTTTCACGGCAATCTGATTGTGCCTCCTATGGTAGCGGGGGCCAGGACTATCGGGGAAGGTTTTCACTCCTACTGGTGGCGTCGACTGGGTGAACAGCAACCTATTGAGAAACTCAGCTACTACAGGCACATCCCGTTCTTTGATCTGGTTATAGGCACAGGTGTCTATATGGACGACATAGAAAACACCGTGAGCCTCAAGCGAAACCTTGCAGTCGAGGAGCTGCGTCATCAGTTACGCAACACCCATATCGCCAGAACCGGCTATGTCTATATCTTTGATGGGAACAAGAACATGGTCATCCATCCCAACCCCAACATCGAAGGCAAGGATTTCTCCGAACAGCTCAATCCGTCCACGCAACAGCCGATCGGCCAGCAATTGATGTTGTATGCCGACAAAAAGGATGGAATGCGCTACCTGTGGGACCGCCCTTCCGATCCCGGAAACTATATATACGACAAGATTTCCTGGGTGCGCTATTTCAAGGAATTTGACTGGTACATCTGCAGCTCAGTGTATGTCGGCGAGCTTGATGAAAGCGCGCTCATTCTGAAAAACCGGGTGTTGGCGATATTTGCAACTACCCTGATATTTTCCTTCCTGCTGGTGTATATGTTTGTGAAGAAACTGACGACTCCATTACACCAATTGGGCGATACTGCATTGCGAGTGGAAAACGGTGATCTTGATGCGCGCTGCGATGTGAACCGGAGCGATGAGATAGGCGTTGTGGTGACAGCATTTAATGGCATGGTAGATCGCCTGCAGGATAACATCATGCATCTTGATGCCAAGGTCGTGGAGCGTACCAATGAACTTCAAATACTAAATGGTAAGCTCGAAGCATTGAGTTCGACAGACGGATTAACGGGCATCGCAAACCGCCGACATTTTGATAAGGTGCTATCGAGTGAGTGGAGCCGCGCGGCGCGCCTGGGGCAGCCTCTGGCACTGGCAATGCTTGATATAGACTGGTTCAAAAAATACAACGATCATTATGGACACCTGGCGGGCGATGAATGCCTGCGCAGTGTTGCCAGCTTCTTTACTTCCAACATCAGCCGCAACAGCGATCTGGTTGCGCGCTATGGCGGAGAGGAATTCGCTTTTATTGTGCCTGCAACTGACGGGAGTAGAGCACTGAGTATGGCGCGAAAAGTTTGCGAAGCACTTTATGCATTAGCACTCCCGCACGAACTGTCCCCCTATGCAAGTGTAACCGTGAGCATCGGTATCGCGGCAATGGTTCCACAAAAAATAGATGCTCCGAATATTTTATTGAAGGCAGCAGACGAGGCACTGTACCGAGCCAAGGAGCAGGGACGCAATCAGGCTGTACTCGCATAGCTATAGAGTGAAGTTATAATCTACGCCCTCATCAAGCGCAAATAATTCCCCATCAACATCAATATACCCCCGATCAACAGCGAGATTTCAAACGCTTCGTTGTAAAGCAAGACACCCACCAGAGCTATCAGCGGAAGACGCAGGAAATCTATCGTAACAATTAACGTTACCTCTGCATATTGCATGGCCTTTGCCATGCAGAAATGCGCCGATATTGCGCTTAGTCCGATGGTGACAAGCCAGACCCATTGCAGCTGATCGGGCCATTGCCAGTCTGCCAGCGATAGCAGCAGCCCTATGGGTAACTGGACTATGCACATAAAGAAGATGACCGTTAGTGGCTTCTCGCTGCTGGAAAGCTGCTTGGTAGTCGAATGCACAACGGCAAAACAGAGTGCGGCACCGAGTACTATCAGCGAAGCCGAATTAATGATAGCAAATCCCGGCTTGACGATGACCAGCACCCCAATCATACCGAGAATTATCGCAGCCACTTTCCTGGGTGTTATCTTCTCATTTAGAAATAGCGCTGCAATTATCAGGGTCCATAAGGGGACCGTGAATTCGAGTGCAAATACCTCGGCCAGTGGCAATACTCCTATCCCCACAAACCAGCCATATTGACCAATAAAATGAAAAACATTTCTGAACACATGCAGGCCAATACGTTTTGAATAAACCTGATCACCTTTATTACGCAGGTACATGATCAGGCCTATAACAATCAGGCCAAATAGACTGCGAAAAAACAACGTTTGATAGATGGATAATTCACCGCTTAACTCTCTGGCCCCTATAGCCAGTAAACTAAAAGACAGCAGTGCCGCACACATCCATAGCAATGCCTTCATTCAGTAATGCTCATTTCACCGAAACTATCCTTTATCATTTCATTCACAGACATTATCTGATGACTACCTTAATTTATTTTCAATTCCTGACCCGGCTGTATGGTATCGCTGCTCAGCCCATTAAGCGATTTTATGGTTGCAACCGGTATACCCAGCGTGCGCGATATCTTCCACAACGAATCACTCGCTTTAACTTTATAGGTTGCAGGTATCAATAAAGGCGAACTATCATTCTGCGCACTATCTGCATCTTCATCATCATGGATTTTATACTCGATTAAAAACTGAGCCACATCGAAACAGGGGCAGGCCTTGGCGGGTGCGCCTGTTAATCGAATCAAATCTCTATGTCCCAGTATGGTTACCCTGTCAGGCGTTTCGTGAGAGGCGAGAAATTCTCGAATCAATCGCGCAAGCGTTTGATATTGCTTGCGTGTAAAGTTATCTTCCGGCCTGCCATTGGCATCCAGCCCACCGGCCAGACTCACTCCAAAACTGCGCTTATTCCAGCCGGGACCACAGCCCCCCACATGCGCACCTTTCTGATCTACCGCTCGGGTCGGAAACCCCTGATCGAACATTTCCAGTTTACCTTCACGCGTAATCACAGCGTGATAACCACAACCGCTCCAGCCGCGTTTTTTATGTTCCTCGTCCACCCATCTGGAATCGATATTTTTCTGACTTACCTTAGTCGCCGTACAATGTACGACCAGGTGATCATACGGGGTGATACGTGGATCGATTTTCTTGAAAATTGCCATCGCTTTATCCCTGTTTTTTTTGACCGGAATACAGAGTAACCTAGCGCCTTTTAAATGTTAAGCCTTACCATGATTGATATTCAAACCGCAAATCTTTCCAATCCCCTGCACGGACAGGCCATTGTGACTCTACTGGACGAGTACGCCAGGCACCCAATGGGAGGCGGTGAAGCGCTTCCCGAGTTTACGCGCAATAATCTGGCAAACGCGCTTGCCTCACGCACTGACTGTACAGTCATTCTTGCCTGGGATGGAGATCGCCCAGTTGGACTATGTAATTGCTTTGAGTGTTTTTCGACCTTTGCCTGCAAACCGATATTAAATATACACGACGTATATGTCGCAGAGGATTATCGAGGCCAGGGGATTGCCAGTCAGATGATGCAAAAAGCTGAGCAGCTTGCGCGTGCTAAGGGCTGTTGCAAACTGACTCTCGAAGTTCTTACACACAATAAAGCTGCCAAAGCATCCTATACTGCATCCGGCTATGTACCCTACCAGCTTAACAGTGAATTCGGACAGGCTGAGTTTTGGCAAAAATCAATATAAGCTAGTCGCATCAGGATTAGACCAGACCTCACCGTGTGGCTATAATGCCGCACTTTTAGTAGCACTATAACAACGGTATCTACCCCATGTCTTCAATTGTACTTGATGGAAAAGCCCTCGCCACCCAGTTTGAAACCCAGCTCACCGAACGTGTCACTGCAATAAAACAGAAGACTCAGGGTGTCACGCCTATTCTGGCTACCATACTGGTGGGAGATGATCCGGCCTCAGAAACCTATGTCAAAATGAAGGGCAATGCCTGCAAACGCGTAGGTATGGATTCCATACGACTGGTTCTCGATCAAAACACTACCACCGAACAACTGATGGCAGAGATCGACCAACTGAATAAAAATCCGGATGTGCATGGGATTCTGCTACAGCATCCCGTGCCTGAACAGATTGATGAACGTCTGTGTTTTGATTCTATTGCCCTGAATAAAGATGTCGATGGCGTCACTTCACTGGGATTCGGCAAGATGGCGATGCAGGAATTCGCCTATGGCTCCGCGACCCCGGCCGGTATCATGAGCATATTAAAGGCATACGATATCGAGCTTTCGGGTAAGCACGCTGTCGTCATCGGTCGCAGCGCCATCCTTGGTAAACCCATGGCGATGATGCTACTTAACGAGAATGCCACCGTCACCATCTGCCATTCACGCACCAAAGACCTGCCCTCACTGGTAAAACAGGCTGATATCGTGGTAGGTGCTGTAGGCAAGCCTGAGTTAATCAAAGGTGACTGGATCAAGGATGGGGCTGTGGTCGTTGATGCCGGATACCATCCCGGCGGTATTGGCGACATTGAACTGGATGCCATCAAACAGCGCTGTTATGCCTATACACCCGTACCTGGTGGCGTAGGACCTATGACTATTGCCACTCTGATCGAACAGACAGTCAGCGCGGCAGAAAGGCATTACGAGATATATTAGCAAATTCTTATATTGTTAATTAACGCCTGATTCTATATACTCTTCGCCATTCTAACCATAAAATAAAATATCCTTTGCTTGTAATATAAGGGATATAAGCGGAGAGCCTGTCACATGTTTAACCTGAAATCGGCAATATGGCTGTGCGTATTTGTTCTGACCTCCGTCAGTCAAATCGCATCAGCACAATCCTATTACCCGAACAATAACTATCCTGCAAACAACGGATATAACAACTCTAGTTATTACGGGTACAACAATCCCGGTTATGGCAGATACAATAATTCTGGATATAACGGATACAATCGCTATAACAATTATCCTCAACCCAGTTACAACAACTATCCACAGCAAAACTATAACAATTACTACAACCAGCAGCCGCCTGCCTATGGCTACGCGCAACCGGCCTACCCACAGAATTATTACCCCATGCCTCGCTACAACAATGGCTACGGTTACAACAACAATGGCAATGGCTTCAACAGAATGTTCAAGGGCAATAAATTTGGTGGTGGTCGAAACTTTGGCGAAGAGCTATGGCCTGGGCGCGGAAGCATCTACGAAGATGCACTACCTATGCATGGCCCCTGGGACAGAAACTGGGGTAAAGCACCCTGGAATCGTGATTACGAAAACCTGTGGGAACCGGAAGGTGGGCCCGACAAATGGTTTGATTTCGGTGACCCTAAAGAAGGTATGGCCAATGCCTGGGAAGACATGCTGTATACCCCGAACGCCCTCGGCACTATGCCTGGTGGATGGAAAGCACCGAGTATCTCGGTACCCAACCCAATTGATGTAGGTGATGAATTCAAAAATGCCGCGAAAGATATGCCCGATGAAATGCAAAACTTCAGCGAAGGTTTCACCTACGGCGAAGATGGCTACAACGACAATCCTAACAAAGGTCAGTTTGGTGCGGGTAACAAGAAAAAAGGCATAAACATCGCACCTAAAACACGCTAAAAATTAAGGCACAAGGATGTGTACAATCTTAACTCTCAACAACACCCGGTCTATGTTGCAGGCCTGGCGCATGATATGGATCGGCCTGGTTATCGGCATCATTCACGTCATAACCTTGGCTGTTTCTCTGAAAACCTGTCCGACAACAGCTGGCTCATCCTCAGGTTCATCATCTTCAGGGACCTCAGGCGGATCTTCTGGTGGCGGCGGTAGTGGTGGCTGGTAATCACCCTTAACAACTGTGCTAATTTTATTGCCCACTCATTTAAACTGAATATATTTTAAGGATTAATCATGTCAGGCAACATTCAACAGGTCGCAATATTTTCCAGAACACAACGCATTACCCACTGGCTAATAGCCGCTGGCGTTATATTTGAGTTAATCAGTGCATGGCTGGTACAGAATGCAGATGTAGACATCATTGCATGGAGTGAGTGGCATGTGATGATAGGCCAGGCACTGGCCTTGCCCCTGTTATTGCGCGTTTATTTACTATTAGTACCTGGTCCCACACACTGGCGCGGATTTATGCCGACACGCGGTCAACGTCAGCTGTTACTGGAAACACTAAAGTTCTACGCTTCACTGGGTCGCCTGCCCTGCCCCGACTGGTATGCCTACAATCCGATCTGGCAACCGATTTATCTGATTATAATTGCTGTGCTGGCACTCACTACTGCAACCGGGTTTGCGACAGGCTTTGGGCCAGGCGTACTCAACTGGCACTCGACTCTGGCAGCTTTTATCTTATATTTCACACTGGCTCATCTATTTTTTAGTGTGCTGCATGATGTTAAGGGGAATGGCGCTCAAATTTCAGCCATGCTAAATGGCAACAAATATTTCCATATCAAACAGGCTACTACACAGATTCCTAAAGAGAACAGTGTTTCGCTGGATAGTTTTATGAAGAAGTAATACTCGGAAATCCCTTACTTACTTCTGAAATTCCAGGGCGCCACAGCCTTACTTTCCCAAAGTCCTAGAGTATCCTTGCGTGCCTGCAACTCGGCCTCACTATAAATCCGCTTAAGTTCTTCAGGAAAATCAATATCTTCCCGATAAAACCAGGCGTAACCATCCTTTATTTGTTGTAGATTGATATCCCGATCATCTTTTAAAATACGTGCCGTAATGCGACCGTATCTATCGCTTTGAATAGTGTCCAGATCAACATATTGATCAAGCACCAGTCTACTCAGGTTGCGCCTTGCCTCTTTACCATACAACTGTTCTAACTGAGGGGCATCAATACCCGACAACCAGACTTTGCGGCTGTTATGCTCGGCATCTACCACATACACCGTATCCCCCGCCATCACTTCAACTACCCGGCAGGGACAGTTCAAGGTATTTGCCATAACTGGAGAGCCCGTTAAAAAAAACAAAACGATGATCACGAAAAACCAGCTTCGATTTATTGGCCTGTTCATTCTCACTTTGTATCGAAATTTAATTGGGAAATAATTTCGTTCAACCTGTTTTGCTGACCATCCATTCCAGTCACTGCAGAATCTTTGCTGGCAGAAGCCACTTTTCTTAATCGAATCTTTTCAATATATTGCAGGTTACACAGAAGAATGGTTTTCTTGATTTTTTCAAGCTGGTCAGCAATCAGTCCCATATCTCTGACCCAGGTTTCAATTACGACCCCTTTAGTTTTATCTATTTTTGCACCCGGTTCTAACTTGGAGCCCAGCGAGTTGAAGTCTTCACACCACTCCAGGGGTGCTTTATGAGAAAGCTTAAAAAACAAATCAATGTAACCCTCTTTGCGCACTCTTGGAGGACGCTCATCGTCAATTCCAGTAATCTTTATATCATTGATTGAATCCATTAATTTTCTCCAAAGTAATAATCAATACGGCATGCTTATTAAAGATGATTTCTGATCTGTAAAGTTCATTTTAGACAGGATTAGAGATCAAGAGGATAAAGACAGCACTCGTTGATCAATTGCCTTTTGCCATAGCAGTCTAGCATGCATAGTAATCACCCGTAGCATTATAAATCATCGTCCACACCAGTGAGGTAGTACCATCTGACATAACTTGGATACATCCACCGTCAGCACCAGAGCCTGAGACTCACGAGTGATAACTGAGTAATCCTGTATATCTTCCAGCCTGTACAGGTACTTGAGTGATAAGATTTCATTCAAAAACCCGCCCTTCAGGTAAACTGAGCCCAGATCAGTATCATACACATGCTGTCCTTTGGTTTCGTACTGGTAGCCGATACCCCAGGTTGTTAGTAAAAAAGCGTTACTGTCGTTGTGGTGAATTAAGCCGATACCCAGGCTCGCATAATCATCATCCGCCAGCTCACGTCCAAAATCATGGTAGCCCAGACTCATATCAATGCTCATATTGGCAAAGGTCAGACCTTTGGGACGATAGCCCAGCTCCAGCAGATTATTCTTCTGACTCAGGTTAAAACCGTAAGAGACAGAAAATACATCTTTAATCGGTAACGGCCAGATCTGTGAATCATGATGATAAAGATAGGAATCCACCACAGGCTTTGCCACCTTTAATGCGGTTCCAATATACTGATTACCCAACTTCCCGGAACAGTTCTCGCAATTTGCCGCAGACTGTTGCATCTGAATAATATTTTCATAGATACCAGAAACCTTTTCTGCCGTAAACTTTCTACCATCTTTCAGGATACGCTCCATATCGCTGCCATGGCCAAGATCAAGGTCTCCAGCATAAGTATCGAATCTATCCAGATAACTGCTGTAATCAACCTGACTACCATGGGTAACACTGACCGTTCCAAAAGATTTCGCTAAAGCGATATTCATATTCTGTTTTTCCCGACAGATCACCAGCGATTTATCAAACTCACTGTTATACAGGTAACGAAAGAAATCTACATTTGAATCCTCGTAGGATAACTTCAAACGGGTGTCATCAAAACATTGCTGAGGCTGTGATTTTATCCATTGCATTAACTCTTCGCGTACACAGCCCTGATACACCGGATCGAATCGATTAATATTCTTTCCTGAGCGCTCGGTACTCGTATCGCATTGAATTTGTGCGATCAAATGCTGGCCATCGTAGACCCCTACCAGATAGTCATGCAGGCGGTATTCGGCCGCATAAAACGCCCCAAAATGCTCATGCAGATCAGCCAGCAAATGATGAAAGCGATTGGTCATATAAAAGCTACGCCTATCGGATTCAATATTTGATAATCGTTTCAAAGCCGAGCGGTATTCATTATCAAGTGCGGTTGTAAGTGACTTAATAAAATAAGTTCCATAGTCATATAGCCCGGATATCGAATAATCCTGAACAACTTTTTGCGCTACATTTTCCTTAGATCGATAAGAATCCGGGTTTATATAAATCAACTTCATCGGTTTCTGCATGCCCGCATTAGTCTTCACCTTGTGGTCATACACATCAAGACTCACCCCTATCGGTGAGTTATCGAAAAAACCGCCATCACTAAAGTATTCAGTGGTTGCTCTACCTCGGGTGCAGGACTGCCCCTTTTCAAGCTCAAGCGGGTAACAATAACTCAGTGGCACGGGTGAAAATGCCAGCGGAAAAGCACTGGATGCCAGCCCCAGATCCCACACATCATCAAATTCAACCAGGCCCAGCTCATTCTCAACAAGCAGCAAATAAGGTGTAGGGAACTGGATAGACTCCTTATCCAGAGGTTGGTGGATATCCTTATAATTCCTGAAAGCCAGTTTTTGATTCTCATCGACAAATACCTGTAAGGGTATAACAAACCTTTGCAATTTAACGGTTTCACCAATTTCATTGATTTTATATCGATAGGGTTCAACCTTGGTGATAGACATGGTAATAATCATACTGCATCCTGCAACAGCATCACGTTCGATTAAGCTTTTTATCAGCTGCTTTTTTTTAAAAAAACCATCCCGATTAAAAATGCCTCGCTGCTTTGAACTTTTTGCTTGATCTGACATTTCATCTTTTGCAGGCACCAGATCCTGAATACCGATATCCCAGCTCCAGCGCATAAAATTATCACTCTGAGAATCGTTTAGTGCGATGTCATCCTGAGTTGTAATGCGTTTATCTTTAATGCAGCTATCGACCGCCGACAATACACTATTAATGCTACCTGCCGATGCCCCTGAAAAGGCAACCACTTCATCCTGTTTTTGCTGCACATAATGTAGCAGTGTACGATTCAATCCGGTCTCATAACTACCCAGACTGATGCCACCCTTGACGGCAAAATAATATACATCCCTCGCAGCAGCATCGGTTGCTGCCAAAAGTTGAAAACTAAAACAGTAAGCAAGGATAAACAGAATAAGCTTTTGTGGATTTTTCATACTGGAGTTCCAGGAGCCCGCTGGCTAAAATTTTTTTTAAATCGTTAAACAGGTTATACATTTTCCTGCTTACAGGTATGATGTAAAACCCTGATTGCTGAAAGTTAACACTATTTAACCATGATCAGATAACAAAGCATGTTAAATTAATTCCCTATTATTTCACTTACTACAAATATGCCTTCAGAATTAGTCAATAGTTCAAACTCAGGTAAATCAGGGATGCGTGCCCGCCACATTTTGTTGATCATAGTCATCACTATATTGCTAACGATGGCTGCAACCTTCTGGTTTGTACGTAGCTATATATATGCCAAAGACTTTACTCCTGTGCAACTCAATACCAGCGAACAGCAGCAACTGAACCAAAAACTCAAGGTGCTGGGCTATCAGCCAGAAACCACCCAACCTCAGAATAATCAGCCAGCAAGCGAAAGTGATGCACAATGGTTAAGACCTGAAGCCTATCAGGAAAACGCCGCAAAACGCGAGGTTAACTTCAGCGAACGTGAGCTAAATGCCATGATTGCAAACAATCAGGACCTGGCTAAAAAACTCGCCATAGACCTGAGTAATGACCTGATCAGCGCACGCTTACTGGTACCGCTAGATCCCAATTTTCCCATCATGGGAGGTAAAACCCTCCGCGTTTCTGCAGGCCTCGAAACATCATTCAGCAATGCCCGGCCCAAAGTTATTCTAAAAGGTGTCAGTCTAATGGGTATAACTATACCCGCTGCCTGGCTGGGTGGACTGAAGAATATTGACCTGATCAGCGAGTTTGGCGATGAAAAAGGGTTCTGGTCTGGCTTTGCCGACGGTGTGGAAAATATTCAGGTGAGTGAAGGCTTGCTCAAGGTAAAACTAAAACCCTGAGCAGCTAGCTTTGCTATACTGATCTGCTTCCACCCGAGATCAAGCTTAATGGCCCTGCTGAACATCCAGGATAACGGGGCTCCACAGGAATTCAGCCTGTTTGTTCCAGGCTTTCGCCCCTTTTTCCTTGCCGCCGGTATTTTCTCGATAGTCAGCATCAGCTTATGGATGGGTATATATGTTTTTGGCCTTAAAATTCTCGCTTACTGGATCTATCCACGCTGGCTCTTTTTTTATTATTCACACTGGATGAAGTCTTTATCAGATCCGGTGTAACCCCTTATATCTCTGCCATATTGTTCTTCGTCACCAGTCTGCGCCTGTATAACTGGCATACGCCTGGCCTGTGGAAAGTCCCCTTGTTGTGGGGTTTATACGGCGCGTTTATGTCGATTAATATCGGCTTTTGCCTGTTTGCCGCTAGCGCTTTTACTTCTACCATTACATCCACCCTGGCGCTACACGCGATGGCTTTTGGTGGCATAGGGGTAATGACACTATCCATGATGTCACGTATCACCCTGGGTCATACCGGGCATGATGTACAGCATCCTTCAGCATGGATAGCTCTTGCTCAGTGGCTGCTGTTACTGGGTGCAGTCAGCCGCGTGATACTGCCCATATTCCTGCTTAACTATTACGTCTATTGAATAGCGTTATCACAGACACTATGGGTAGCAGCATTTATCATTTTCCTGGCAGTCAACTTCCCCTTGCTAAGCAAGCCTGGAATTGATGGAGCAGCAGGATGAAAGGAAACATGTTTACTTGCTCCAGCCCAGTAGCCTGACAAAAACTGATTGATAAATCTGGATTAACTATTAGTATCCACTAATACTATTAAACAGCACTGAAATGATCTTAAAACACCCTATACGCATTACATTTTTCGGCCTTTGTCTGACATTGGCATCACAGCTACAGGCCGCGCCAGATGGGCTCAAGCTATACAGCAAACACTGCTCGGTATGTCACAACGATGACGGCATGGGCGGTATAGGTCTGCCATTAAACAGTGAAAAGATAGAACACTTTCCGCGTGATTACCTGTTTAAAACCATCCGCAATGGTCGTCCCGGTCGCGTTATGCCCGCTTTTAGCAAACTCAGTGATGCACAGGTCAATGCCATTGTCGATCACGTACTGAGCTGGAAGAAGAGCAAAAAAATTGATGTTTACAGCCCGCTTGCAGTTGACGGAGACCCACAACGAGGCAAGCCGCTGTTCGAAGAAAAATGTTCCGCCTGTCATGGCAGGAATGGCAAAAGTAAAGGCACAGGAACCGGAGTCACCCTGTCGCGTGAGCGCAAATTTGCGGTGGTACCTCCCGCCTTGAACAATGCAGGCTTCCTGGCCAGTGCCAACGACGAATGGATTAAAAGCACGATCAAACATGGAAGACCCGGCACCATTATGCCCTCACAGGAAATATTCAAACTCACCGAACAGCAACTCAACGATGTCGTGAGTTACGTACGCAGTTTCGAACTGGAATATACCGAGCAGGACAGCGCAGTAGCCGAAGCCCCCACCATAGTGGTCGACTCACCTTATGATTTTGTCACCACCGTAAATAATATCAAACAAAGTCTGCAGGGCATGAACTTCCGTTACTTCCCGGATCGATATCTTGAAATGGGTCTGGCAGATGATGCCGTAATCAACAAAAAACAGTTGTCACTGCGATTCTGTAATTTCAAACAGCTATACAAAATGATCAACATCGAACCCCGCCTGGGCGTCGTGCTTCCCTGTCGCCTGACCGTAGTCGAAGCAGACGATGGATCGGTAAAGATTTACGCCATGAATATGAAAGTAGTCTCGCGACTTTTCAATAACACACAACTCATCGAAGTGGCTACACAGATGCATGCAACCCTACTTGAAATAATCGATGAGGCAACATTATGAAACTGATCAAAATCTGTTTACTACTGACGCTACTCATTGCCGCACCCGCGCATGCAGAAAACATGA
This sequence comes from Gammaproteobacteria bacterium, assembly GCA_050298595.1. GTDB lineage: Bacteria > Pseudomonadota > Gammaproteobacteria > JACNJF01. The sequence goes on from JBNKUM010000076.1 coordinate 95,254, forward strand.
TCATGCAACGCGTGCATCATAACTTTGAAGACACCATGATGCAGGTAAAAGAAAAGCTCGACGATTATGGATACAAGGTTGCACACATCCAGAAATGCGATGGCGGACTCAGCGAGTTTGGCTACAAGACCGACGAGTATCGCTCCATCTTTTACGGAAAATTTGAAGAGATGCGATATCTGACAGGTAAATACCCCTTATTGATTCCCTATGTACCGCTAAAAATAGCCGTCATGAAAGAAAAGGATACTGTAGTAATAGTTGCAATTAATCCCATAATGTTTTCAGACTTCTTCCCTGAAAAAGAACTGGCGATACAGTTTGGTCGCTGGGAAAGTGATATCAGAGCGATATTTGAGGAAGTTGCACAGACACCTGACCTGTAATTTCATGAGATGACTTAGCCAATGATATAGAGTTTGATTTATCCTGAGCGGACATTCATAAGAATTTTTTGAACATCTTTAAAATACCATTTGCGTCTGTATCTCAACCCCCTTTAACGATTGTTATAATGCAAGAACCGACCCCTATGTCCCCTGTCTCAGGTGCCTGTGCCATGCGAGAGCGGATTGGATTGAGGTCGGCATAAGCCATGCAGGCTGCCAATGCTTTTTCATCTACTTGAGGCTGTCAAATATTAAATATCTGAATATCCTCTCATTTTGTCATTTAATCTTATAACGCATCCGAGCAAGAGTTTACTTCCTGAAAACGTAAGCAGATCTAAAAAATACTCCATTTTTATCTAAACATACTATTATTAGCCTAATAATATTTGCCTCAATCTCTAAAAATAAGGATATTCACCGTGAAGCATGCAACTATTCCTTTATTTCAAAAGCCCCATAAGGCACTCATCTGCCTGTCCTGCCTGCTCATGATTTGCTGTTCCCTGATTGTGCGCGCAAAGCCACTAATCCTACCCGAAACCGGCAATCAGGCTATCACACTGAAAGATAAGGATATTGCGGTTCGTGAACGATTTGCCGCAATGGTGGAGAAAATCAGGGAAAACCCGGAATTTGAAAACAGGATGATCAGGTTGGGACAGGATCGCACAATATTCTGCAATATCTGTCATGGAAAGGATGGTAATTCAGTGCGCCCCGGCGCGCCTAGCCTTGCCAGTCAAAATCCGGTCTATCTACTCGACCAATTCCAGCGTTTCAGTGATGGTCGACGATTTGATGGTGCAATGACCCAGCTGTCTAAAACTTTCACTGAGGATGAAAAGGTTTTACTGGCTCTTTATTATTCATCTTTGCAGGTGCAACCGACAAAGGTTATAGACCGTGAATCAGCGTTACGTGGAAAAAAAGTCTATGATGTTGCTTGCGCTCAATGTCATGGTGAAAATGGCCGAGGAGATAAGGGATATGCACATCTTGCAGGCCAAAAATCAGATTATGTCGTAAAAATGCTTAAGGAGTTTCGTTCCTATACGGGACGTCGAGCCAACCCCTGGATGACGGTGATTAGCAGTTCTCTGACTGAAGAACAAATGTCAGATGTGGCAATCTATGTGTCTAGTTTGAAATAGTGAGCAGAATAAGGTCATTGATTTTAGACCTACTTTTTTAGTATTTCAGTTCTATTTCCTGATTTCAGAATAGCAACTTAAGGCCGACAGTTCTCATTGATGATCAATGCATGAATGACTCCTTCGTGTTATCGATAATAAAAAGGGACGGAGGGATTAAATTTTTACCATTAGATCTGAAGCTCATGGGGCAGGCTCCATGAAGATCTTATTAGGTAATAAAGTCAAGGATTGTTACGTTTTTTCTGTGTTTAAAATAGAGCCACTGAACGTCTGGTATGGGGGATAGCAGTCATTTAAGGTCAGAATGTGAATGGCTCCTTTTCCTGAAAGCAGACATTCGTATTGTGCGGAGCAATAGGCAAGTATGTGCCAGGAGCTTACATATGAAGAGTGAGAAATAAATAATAGTATTTCTACTTTAACCAAACAATTAAAAAGTCGCATGGCCATTTTAAAGGAATCATGGTATTTGGATGAAGATAATAAGCCGATATTTCAATAGCTTACAAAGCCTTAGTTTGTGCCAAATAAATCTAATGGTCACCAGCCCCTTTTACTGTAGTACTAAATTGTGAATCACGAACCCAAACAGGTATTCTACATGCCACTTTATAGTTCCCGGAAACCTCCGACTTAACGCTTCGAATGATCACTCAACAGATCGATTACCATCAAATTAACCAGGTTTAGGAGATTCGTTATGGATAGATACTTTGATAAAGAGACTGCCCCTTTTTTGGTTTGGGGAAACGTAAAGGGATACAAAGCTAAAGCGAGGACAAGTAAACATCGAGTGGTAACAGTCTGGGTACCAGATGATGGTAATGACATAAACACGCAGTACTTTTGCCACGGACATACTCTTGATACTTATCGCCTGTTTAAATATTCTGTATTTTCGGGCGAGTTTATTAAAATGGCCCTTCAGGATGAGTATAACGAAATCACAGTCAACGACCAGGTTCTTGCCCTAAATAAAATAAAGCCTGGTGATATAATTTCTTTCAGTAACAATGATAATGTCATTCTTCACACGTCACTAGTTGTTAATGTTCCCATGAATAATGGAACAGCAGCAGAAAAAGGCTATAATCGCAAAAATGTAAGCGTTTGGACCAAGAATGGTCGGAAAGCAGCAACTGTCGAAAAACTTTTAGAGACTTGTGCCCAATATACAGAAGCACCGAAGTTGAGATATTGGCAAGCTTGAGATCAGTAAGTGCCATTCGGGTCAGGTACAAATTAATGTATCAGCTCTATCTAAATGAAGGGTTTAGGGTGGTTTCACGGTTTTCAATTTGATCTCGCATGGCCTGTTTGGACCCAGGCCGTGTGAAAACTCGCTTCAATTTGATGACACCAAAAAAATTCCCCACTACGGGGTAATTTTTCAGAAATATTTAGAGTTCAATTACCACAAAATATACGGAATTGATTCTATATAAGACCCCATATTCCACTTGAAAAATTGGAAAATAGTTTCACACAGTCTGTGCCCATAGCAGTCGTTACTGATTTGGGATATTTATGTATATCATTCAGGCCCGTCCCAAAGATTACCATGCAGCTCTGGCGAGACTATGATCGTCAATTTAGTATCCATAATACATCATCCATTTTTGTAGCCCATTACTGCATTACCGGAAGTGTAATTTAGCTTAAAAATAAATAGTTATGGTTTTCTATGAGATATGGTCGAGATAACTATGAATATCATACGCTAAATAGCTTATATAGTTTTCTCGGCTTCTATGCTTTACTTTCTCTTTCGAACTTATTTGAAGGTTGTGGCCTCGTACAAACTCGGGTATGAAAGTGCTATTGCTGCATGTGCACCACTTCACTTTTGTTTCAAATCAATAAGGGTTACGGTTTGAACGTAATCAAACTTGAAATGTCCGTTAAAAATTGAAAACCACGCTGGGTAATAACAAATAATGTAATTGTGCAACACATCAAAAATCATGGTTTCATGTTCTGCTAACCAGTAGCTCAAAACGGACTCGCACCACCAGGGTGCCGCTCGCGTTACCAAAGACGGCGCGAGCCATTTAGCCAAGCGTTAAACACATGAATTAGGAGTTTAAATGAAAAGATATATAGTATTTTTTAGCACGCTTTGTTTATTTAGCGCAGCTGTAGCAGAAAATCGTGGGATCGAGGAAACCAATTATAGTGTGTTTGGCTTGGTATCAGATGCAGACAGCGGCAGTAGTATGACATTAGCAGGCCATACTAGGGTTCCTGTCACAAATTATACAGGGGCCAGTATCACTGTAGGATATTCAGATTTTAATGGAACAAATAATTATATTGACTCTTCAACTAATTCATTTGGTCTGGGTGTATTTGTCAGGGATTATGATTTAGGGATCATAAATCTTAGTTATATGTATTCTCGAACAGAGTGGGATTCGTCAATTTTAAATTCAGAGGATAGTAAGGATAGTATTGATTCCATATCCTTGAGTAGTACCTATTACTACAAAGAATTTGACTTAGGTTTGGGGCGCTCAAAGGCAAAAGCAGATATGGGTAGCTCATTTAATACGTCTAGCGCAAGCGTTTCATACTATGTAAATGAAAATCTCATAGTTGGAGCAACTGTTATTAAAATGGATGCAGATGATACCAATTATTTTATTTCATATCAGCCTCGCGCATTTGGCAATGTCGCAGATTTATCGGTGGCATATCAAGATTCCTCGGTAGATGACACATTAACGATTTCACTGGCATATTATTTTGATACAAGAGTAAGTCTAAAAGACAGAGTCAGGAGATACTAAAAGTGCCTATCAAAACAAATTCACTAGTACAAATTTCCGCAACGTTCGTTTGTGGCGAATGCTACAAGCCCTACATTGCTCCAATTTGTCGGTGATTTGCGGCGATACGCAATAAATGAATATAGCCCCTACTAATAAGTCAGATTTAGATGCTTGTAATAATCTTTATCTGGCATCTGATGAAGAAGTCAGCGAAAAAATTAATGAGCTTCTGGTATGGGTTCAAGACATCAACTGGCCAGTGGCAACAAGCATTTGTGAAAGGCTAAAAAGCATTGGTAGTCCACTAGTAGAGCCCCTCAGAAAAATACTACCTGATTCTAATGAAATTTGGAAATATTGAGTTATTTCAAATCTTTTAAGTAAGGCTTGTAACGAAACGATATGCTCTTTGAAAAGTGAACTAGAGAAAATAGCGGTTAATCCCACTGAAGGCGAAATGTCAGAAGAAGTGAAATTGTTGCAAGTGAGGTTTTAGCTAAATGTCTATAAACGCGGATAATCGGGATAGGGAGCTACTCAAGTAGCCCCCTCCCGCAGCACCGTACATACTGGTCCGTATAAGCGCCTGACCAGTTATTAACTGTTACGTTTTTTGTGTTCAAAATGGGGCCACTGAATGTCCTCTTCGGGTCCAGGCTGTGTGAAAACTATTTTCCAATTTTTCAAGTGGAATATGAGGTCTTATATAGAATCAATTTCGTATAATTTTTGATAATTGACCTCTAAATATTCCTGAAAAATTACCCCGTAGTGGGAAATATTTTTGGTGTCAGCAGTTTGAAGTGGGTTTTCGCACAGCCTGGGGCGACAGCTGCCATACCAGCTAGAATAACGAATGTCCGCTATTGAAAATTTGTAAGATGAAATCAAGCTGCGCAGGGTGTGTAGTAGTTCAGACCCCACTGTTTCGTTAACCATTACAGTCGATTTATTTTTTCACGCTCCTATGCGGCGGCGTATCTCTGCGTTGCCTATAAGGACATAGGTAAGGAGCGTGAACAGGACGCGGAATCCTTGCCTATAGGCGCATAAAGTAAGGGGCGTGAGCAGGACGCGGCAGCTTTGTAACACCCTTGAATAACCCGCTATTCCGCGTCGTCACGCCTTGATCTACACCACCGCAAACGCACACTTCTACTCGTCCAACTGCGGATTCCAGGTTGAATCACTTAGAATGATGTCCATGCCAGGGCGGATCACAAAAGCCATCGAAAGGAAATGCTCAATACTTGAGCTACCTCTATTTGCTCTCTTTAGCGAGTAGTCATGAAGTGGCTATTCAAATGTTTTTTTTAATATCCGTTGATTTTTGATCAATGCTTGCCGGACTTGTTGAAAAGCTGGGTATTTGCCGTGCATTTCTTCAAATCGCTGTTCAGCACGATCAAAAGCATCAATGATACCGCCAGATAAATCTTTGATTGCAGTGTCGAAAATTTTAAAGGATGTATCGCACTCATCAGCGAGTCTTTCCCAATGGGCTCTTTTAATATTATTGATATTCGTTTCACCACCAATCGATAACGCCAGATCATGATTAAACACATGGCTTGGCCAGGCATGAATCGCAATGAGATCATAGAAAGGGCTTAAGCGAGTGGCATTATCCTGGCCGTATAAAAATGAAAGGTTTTTTGCGTGCGCATCCGAATTACCCACAAGATAATTAAACACCAGCCATTGGATGAGTCCTGGGATGTCTTTTAAGGGTTGAGTTGAATGCTCACGTACCAGCTGCAGGCATTCGGCAAACGTGGGACCACCTTCATGTTCGTATTTACTGCTACTAGGTCTTCCACTCGCCTGACAGAAGTCTTCCTGGTGAAGTCGGATAAGGCCATCCGTGATCAAGGCACGATCATAGCGTTTACCAAGCGTATAGGATTCTTTTTCGTGTGTGCAATAGTCAATTTCACTGACATCGAGTTTCAGTTCAGTGGCTGTCCACATCGTGATTGTTTCATAGGCAGGGACATGATTGATATCGCGTAATCGGTATTTCAAAATGTGTGTTGATATGGCGTTATCCAGGGGAATATAGAAGTTGCCGTTTTCATATTTTACAGGTGACTTATCCTGCGCACCGGCCAGTGACAGGCGGGGGGGATTATCACCTGCATGTACGACCACTGATGGATTGCGTTTGATCAGGAGTTCGGTAAGTTCTTTATCATTGAGTAGACAGTATTGGGGGGCGACATCCTGTGGCTCCTCGCCCAGAATGGATAATGCCCCTGCGCACTCGCCGCCAATTGCGCGGAGTAATTCAAAATCATTTTCAACACTGATTTTCTTCTCTCGGCAGATTCGTTTGCGGCTATCGGCTTCAGGTAACAGGTTGGCAAAATAGTTGTGAGCAACGCCATTTTCGGCGCCTGGCCCAAAAGCTTCCGCTCTCAATGGCAGTGTTTTTGACACGGGAAAACGAACAGAGTTTTCTAGCCATTCGTTTGAGTACTGAAAACCCATTTCATTACGTTCGTCACGCCACAAATAGCCAACATGGTGACCATTGGTCCAAACATTGAGTTCGTCATCATACATTTAACAGATCTGCCTTACTGAGTCGGTAGTTTCTGGGGGCAATAGCTACTTCCAGGCCATAGTTCCTAAGTGCTGAAAGGGCTTTGCCAATCTGGCAATTCCTGCCCCGCTCAAAATCAGATAAAAACCGAAGGCCTAGTCCTGAGAGTTCCTTGACCGTGTCTAATGTGGCTTTTTGGGCTTTACGGTGATGACGTGCTAGTTCGCCTATCTCTTTTATATTGGTAAATACTCCATAGGGGGGGGCGATAGTGAGCACATTCCTCGGGTAGATGTGCAGACTAAGGCCAAGCAGATTAATGTATTGTAGGGTCTTATTAAAGAAAGCAGTTTCTTTGCCGCGCTCAATCTCCGAGATAAAGCGTTCTCCCAGAGTGGCGAAACTGCTGGCATCGCTGATAGTGGAGGCTTGTTCGCGACGACGGTCTCGTAGATGGCGGCCTAGCTCTATCGTGCTCTGTATATGCTTTGCGCTGGCTTTACTGATAGTTTGCGTCATTAATAATCCCGATATGGAAAATATACGTAGGTATAGCTATTGGAGACGCATAGATTCCCGATATGGAAATTATAGTGTGGCATATAGGAAAATTGCAAATAATATTCCCGATATAGAAATTTAAAGGGTTCCACTTCTGGAGATGGAAAAATACTCCCGATATAGAAATAATTGTATTAGTTGGCCAAGGAGGTTAGCGGGTTAAACTAGATTGAAAAAAATCTGACAGCACACAAATTTGAGTAGTCATGGACTCAAGGAGTAAGGTCTTTTATCCTCGTTATACTTAAACATTAAGGTTGAACCATGAGAATATACACTTCAGTTAAGGAAGTGATCGAAATTTATAACGTCCGCCACTGGAGCCAGGGATATTTTGGCATTAATACCAGTGGCAATGTATATGTGGCACCAAATAAGGAACATCCTGACATACAGGTTAATCTGTCAGATATCGTTGTAAATATTCAGGAGCGAGGCATTTCTCTGCCTGCATTGGTTCGTTTTCCTCAAATTTTACATCATCGCGTTAATAGCCTTTGCGAGGCGTTTAATGAAGCTATTGAAAAGTATGGTTATGAAGAGCGTTACCTGTTGGTTTATCCAATTAAAGTTAATCAACAAGGAGAAGTGGTAGATGAAATTTTAGCGAGCCAGTTTAATAATGAAGTGAAACAACTTGGTCTGGAAGCAGGCAGCAAAGCTGAATTGCTTGCTGTGCTGGCCATGGCTCAAAAAGTCAGCTCAGTAATCGTATGTAATGGTTATAAAGACCGTGAATACGTACGCCTGGCTTTAATCGGTGAAAAATTAGGTCATCAAGTTCATATTGTTTTAGAGAAAATGTCGGAACTCGCCTTAGTCCTGGCCGAGGCAAAAGCACTTAATGTAGAACCAAGGCTGGGTATTCGAGTACGTTTAGCATCACAGGGTAAAGGAAAGTGGCAGGCAAGCGGTGGTGAAAAATCCAAGTTTGGATTGTCAGCGACTCAAGTTTTAAAAGTCATTGAGACGCTTAAGATGGAGAATAAATTGCACTGCCTGTTACTTGTGCATTTTCATTTGGGATCACAAATGGCGAATATCAGAGATATTCGAATAAGTGTCAGTGAAGCAGCACGAGTCTATTGCGAATTGAATAACTTAGGTGCCAAAATCTCTTGCTTAGATGTTGGTGGTGGGTTAGCGGTAGACTATGACGGAACACGCAGTCAATCCCTTAACTCCATGAATTACAGTCTGCTAGAGTATGCTAATAATATTGTTCATACGATTGGTGATATTTGCAAAAGTTACCAACAACCTATGCCAATGATTATCTCTGAATCCGGTCGCTCTTTAACAGCACATCATGCCGTACTGATTACCAATGTGATTGGCACAGAAGGTTACGAACCTGAAACGATTGAACCACCCGTAAATGTTGAATCTACCGTTTTAAGTAACATGTGGACTTCATGGCAACAGTTGCAACAACACAATGATGACAGGGCCTTAATTGAAATTTACCATGACACTCAAAACGATTTAATTGAAATGCACAGCCAGTTTGCCATGGGGTTGATTGATCTTCAGCAACGTGCCTGGGCTGAACAGGTCAATCTACGGATTTGTGATGAATTAAATGGATTAATGGATGGCAAAAACCGATTTCATCGGCCAATCATTGATGATTTGCAACAGAAGTTAGCGTCAAAATATTTCCTGAATTTTTCCTTGTTTCAGTCACTACCGGATGCCTGGGGCATCGGTCAGGTATTTCCTGTATTACCACTGAATAATCTAGACTGTGGCGAAATGCAGCGCGCGGTATTGTTAGATATCACCTGTGATTCCGATGGCACTATTGACAGTTATGTGGATGGCCAGGGTATCGAAAATACCTTGCTGGTTCCAAAATGGCAGCCTGATCGAGAATGTTACATGGGGTTCTTTTTAGTGGGCGCTTATCAGGAAATATTAGGTGATATGCATAACTTATTTGGTGATACCCATTGCGCTGTTATCGAAATTAACGATAGCGGAGACATTGATATCAAGAAAATAAATGAGGGTGACACAGTTGAAGATATGTTGAGTTACGTACATCTAGATGTTGAGCGATTTAAAGAAGCCTATGCAGAATTGGTAAATCATAAATTACCCTTAGCTGAGCGAAGTGCAGTGTATGACGAGCTCGTTGACGGTTTAAAAGGTTATACCTATTTAGAATAACTGTAATTTTTGAGCCTGGAACAAATGAAAAATATATTTCGACAAGTTGATCTTTCAATTTATTCAAACGCGATGACCTATTTGCGTCGTCCTTATTCTAATCAACCAGACAGAAGTGATGCAGATGTTGTTGTGCTGGGGTTGCCTTTTGACCTCGCAACCACAGGGCGAGCAGGAGCCAGAATGGGACCCACTGCGATCAGGCAAGCGTCTGTTCATTTAGCGTGGGAAGACAAACGTTATCCCTGGGATTTCGCTTTAACAAAAAAATGTAACATTGTCGATGGAGGTGATTTAGTTTATACCTGCGGTGACTCCGAAGAGTTTACAGAGAATGTTGAATCTGCCGCGACGGCTTTGTTAAAGAAGAAAAAATCAATTCTAGCATTCGGCGGCGATCATTTTGTCACATTACCCTTGTTGCGTGCCCATGCAAAAGTTTATGGCAAAATGGCACTCATTCACTTTGATGCTCATACCGACACATATGAAAATGGCGGTCGTTATGACCATGGCACAATGTTTTACCATGCCCCTAAAGAGGGCCTGGTGGATACTGATTCTTCTGTGCAAATTGGCATCAGAACCGAATATAAAACCAGAGATCATGCTTACAAGGTTATTGATGCTGCTCAGGCAAACGAGCAAAATGTTGAAGACATCGTAGCGATAATCAAAAATTCTATTAAAGATTTACCGGTGTACCTGACGTTTGATATTGATTGCTTGGACCCTGCTTATGCGCCAGGAACAGGAACTCCTGTGATAGGTGGAATGACAACCGATAAGGTTCTAAAAATATTACGGGCGCTCGCAGGCATCAATATAGTGGGAATGGATGTTGTTGAAGTGTCGCCCGCCTATGATCATAGCGAAGTGACAGCGCTAGCAGCAGCATCTATAGGCTTAGAATTGCTGCACCTGTGGACAGTTAAACACAAGATAGGAAAAACCAGATCTTGATTTTTTGGCCACGTCGTTGTGATTAATGAATCCGTAAAAAAAGAAATTCTTAGGCGCCTTAGTGACGCTGAACGTGAGCACTCGATAAAAATAATTTAAGCCTGTGAATCTGGCAGTAGAGCATGGGGCTTCGAGTCTCCAGACTCGGACTATGATGTTAGATTTATTTATGTCCGTGAAGAAGACTGGTATTTGTCGTTTGATGTTGAATCAAAGCGGGATGTGATCGAATATCCAATTGTTGATGAAATCGATTGCAGTGGTTGGAATTTGCGAAAAGCATTGTATTTATTTACGCGTACAAATGACGCACTCCTTGAGTGGCTAAACAGTCCGATAAAATATATCGAGACGGGTGATTTCGCAAAATCAATGAGAGACCTCGCACCAAGGGCAATAAATAAAACGGCGCTATGCTATCACTATAGCCATATGGCTAGAGGCAATGCTAGAGAGTACCTGTTCCAGGATCAGGTAAAGCTTAAAAAGTATTTCTACGTACTCAGGCCTTTGCTCGCTATCAGGTATCTTGAAAAATATTCGACCCCACCGCCCGTTGAGTTTGAAAAACTCCTTAGCGAGGTCTGTCCAAGTGAGCTAATTCCAGTCATAGAGAAATTAATAGCCGCCAAGAAAAAAACACCAGAAATCGGTTATGGAGAAAAAATCCAGCAAATAAATGATTTTGTGGCGTCGGAGTTTGACAGGCATGGTACGGACTTTACGGGCCAGGGAAGGCCTGACATATTGGAAAGCACTGCCATAAGGTCAATGTTTAATTATATGACCAATGCCCCATACAAAACACCAAGCGCAGAACTGGCAATCGAAACAGATGAGGAGCAGTTCCAATTTTATGTCGTATCAATCAGGAAATTTACTGTATTGTTCTTTATAACTACAGGACTTTATGCAATTTACTGGTTTTATATAAACTGGAAAACATACAGGGATTATAGCGGCAAAAGTTTATGGCCCGTTCCTCGCGCAATATTTAGCATATTTTTCACCCATAGCCTGTACAGCGAAGTCCAGAATTCACTCAATGAAAAGGCAAGACATATAGCTGGAATCCAGGCTCCTTAGCAACAATTTACGTAATTTTAGCAATCGTAAGCCAGATTCTAGACAAAATGTCCCAGAAAGATATTGGCTCCCCCTATACCGATGTATTAAGCATACTCATTTTACCGTTTATATACGCCGCGTTAGTTAAAGCCCAGAAAGCTATTAATTTCAGCCAAAATGATCCCGAAGGTGACTCCAATAATAATTACACAATTGGAAACTACATCTGGATTGCTCTTGGTACAGCTTTATGGATGATGATTATATTTGGTTTTCTAATGATATTCGGAGTTGTAAACCTTGAGTAAAGCTAACAAAATAAACAGCCTGATAAGTTCATCATCAAGCTATTATTAAATACAACAACCCGGCAGGAACTTTATTGCACTGTACCATATAAAATTCAACTTAAGTGTCACGTTTGTAGAGGATAAAAACCATGTCATCCATTGAAACACAGTTTCTAAACCTTAAAGAACATCACTCGCAATACTCTGATATCGATCCCAAAACTACTTTAAATAAAAGCGCTGCGGGTAAAGTGATTTTTTTGTCCGGCGCATCGCGTGGCATTGGGCAGGCTACCGCAATAGCATTTGCCGAGGCTGGCGCCGAAGCAATCTATGTCACAGCACGATCAGAAAAAGCCCTTCTGGATACTAAAGCTAAAATTACAGCGGCAAATCCTGCAACGCAATCTGCATACATGGTTTGTGATGTGACAGATGCTGATCAGGTAAAAGCAGCGATTGAAGATTGTGTAGCCAAATTTGGTGGTATAGACGTGGCTGATGCCAATGCCGGTTATCTTGGTCCATGGACCAAAATCGGAGAATCTGACATTAGCAGTTGGTGGAATTCCTGGGAAGTTAATGTAAAAGGCAGCTACTTGCTTGCTCGCTTTTGCCTGCCGCATCTTATCGAGTCTGCACGTAAGCATTCTGCCAAGGGTTCAACAGGTGGCCATTTAATCCTTATCTCCTCTGTCGGTGCGCAGCTATTGATGCCGGGAGCCTCTGATTATCAAACCTCAAAACACGCAATCAATCGTCTGTGCGAATTCATAAATGTTGATCACGGCGATGATGGCATAAAATCTTTTGCCATCCATCCGGGCGGCGTTGCTACTGATCTGGGCAAAAATATGCCCAGGGAATTGCATCCCTATTTGGTTGATGAACCAGAACTGGCCGCAGGATTCATTGTCTGGCTCTGTTCTGGTCAGGCTGACTGGGCAAGTGGTCGTTATTTGAGTAGTAACTGGGATGTTAATGAATTACTGCAAATGAAAGAAAAAATCATCAATGATGATTTACTGGTAAATCGTTTGCGTACCAGGGCTTAAGGACTGATGTATCGCGTTTGATATTGCTACAGGTTTGCCCTGCCCTTAAAAAAGGGAAACAAGTACGACGATGATCTGGGCACCGAACTTTGGCTCGAATTTATCCGAATACAAATCTTACTATGGCAGTGCCCACCTTTCTCGGGCATCCATCCAGATCGACTCCAGGCATTTGCTTTGTTTATCCCATTTTTCGCGCAATATTTTAGCTTCGTCAGATTTTCCTGCGCTGTTTACATCCAGCCACTGAGTTAATAAACCTTTTTCATAATTACATTTCTTAAACATAAGCCGTTCAAACTCAGGCGACGTATCAGGAAGCGATTGAGTATCCTGATCGCTCAACCAATAAATATTATCAGATGAGTGAGACTTTATTTTCTCAATTAATCTGGCTGCTACATGATTTATTTCCAACCAGTTTATGTATGAATCAAAGACATTCTGATACTGTTCCTGGGCAACGTTAAGGTCAAGGTTTGCAAATTCAGCTGGATTAAAGTCTGGACGATGCAGTCCAATAGCATCAGCAGAAATTAATCTATTAACCGCACCGACAAGAAGGGCGAAGCAGGGACCCGTGCATTTTGGCGTAGCATTATCTGGAGAATTTTCACATTCGTCTGGAAGCCAGGCCGAGGCGTATACCTGCCCAAAGGTATCAGCGATCTTTAATGCTTCCGATAAACTACCGCCCTGCAAATCAAGCACAAAGGGTGGATTTTTTTCAATTAGATACCAGGTATTTTGCCTGAGCCAGCTTGAGATTTTTTCATTGTCACCCTGCACTATCGAACCGCTTAGAACAATCGCTTTATCTGGAAGCTGGCATCCATTCTGGGTATTGTGTGAATACTGTATATCCAGGGCTTTTACATTGAATGAAAAAAAGCATACCAAAAATAATAAAGCCGACATTTTTCGAGTTAGTGATTTTAACCTGCCCACCATATTTTCCACCAATTAACATTCATAATTTAACAATTAATCGCCACCGTCGATACAAACAGATCCCGAAAACCTTCAAGCACGGTGATCATACTCTAGCGTTGATACCTGATTATTTGTAGCGTTTAAAAAATTTCGACACCGTTGCACCCTGAGGATTCTAGCGCGGCTTGAGGCTGCAATAATAACAGGGAAAGAGAGATTAACTAATCATCTTCCACATTTATCTGCACAGAGAAATTAAGCGAGCTACTCACACCTGTACCATTGAAACTACCGATTTCTGGCATGGTATCGCGCGAGTGTGCCGCAGCTGCAATAGTGACATGAGTGTCCGACACGGGTTCGCCATGAGTCGGATCATATCCGAACCATCCTGTGCCGGGCAGATAGATTTCCGGCCAGGCATGTAGATCACGACATGCCCCCTGGCGGATCTGCAGGGTTAACGCAGGGCTTTGCCGAGTACCAGAATTACGATGCACCGCAGTAAAATCAGTAAATAGCTTACGGTTGAGTTTATCCACAAATTGCAGCGGATCACGATTGACGGCAAGGCTGAGCTCTGCTGCAAAAGCGGTAACGGAATCGTCAGTTTCAATACGTTCCAGATAGGCGCTCGCACAGATTGAATCATTTTGGTGCAATCCATTGTTGAGCCCCACTGCGCGGACGTAACATTAATTCGAAGGGTGTAGCTTCAGGGATGTCGAAGGTCAATTCGAAGAAAGTACGGAGCCACATAAGCTTTATCTTTCATCACGATACAGAACAGGCATCATACCTTATTTCCTGCTTATCTATCTGTCATAAAATCTGCAACTGGGCGGCACTAAAAAGGCCAGTTTTCAGGCCAGCAACTACAGACAGGGAGATTCTAGTTTCGAGACAATGGTGTTTATGATCCAGAAGCCAGACTAGTATTCAGCGGCTATCGGGATGCTACTTAGAATGACCTGATCAGATGTTGCTTAACTTGTTAGCGGTTATTATCTAAATCACTCAGGCGGAATGAGGCAGCTTGCAGCTTGTGCTTGTTCAGCAATTTGTAAAAATCGGTACGATTCCGTTGCGCTAGTCCGGCGGCCCGGGTGACATTACCCTGGGTCATTTGGAGTAAATGGATCAGGTATTTCTGTTCGAACTCCTGCTGCGCTTCTGACAAGGGTGCTAATACGTCGGTTTTTCCGCGCAAGGCTCGAATAACCAGTTGTTCTGAAATGACTGGGGTATTACTCAGTACAGCTACCTGCTCTACCACATTGAGTAATTGCCTGATATTACCGGGCCAGGGCGCTGTCATCATAAGCTGCAGGGCTTCGGGTGAGAACGAACGCGCAACGCAATCATTTGCACTATCCAGTGCTTTGCGTAAGAAATATTTTGCCAGTAATGCAATATCTTCACGGCGTTCGGCTAATGTCGGTATTTCGAGCACGACGACGTGCAGGCGGTAGTACAGGTCTTCACGAAAGGTTTTATTTTCCACTGCCTGCTCAAGGTTTACATGCGTCGCCGAGATAATTCGTACATCAACATCTATAGTCTGGTTACTACCCACCGGACGTATAGTTCTTTCTTCTAGAACGCGTAATAACTTGGCCTGGAAATCTAGCGGCATGTCACCGATTTCATCGAGAAACAGGGTGCCCTGATCAGCGGTTTCTATCATGCCGATATGATTAGTATCAGCACCGGTAAAAGAACCTTTTTTATGACCAAATAATTCTGATTCAAGAAGGTTGTCGGGAATAGCTGCACAGTTAATTGCTACGAACGGTTTGCTACTGCGTTGACTGGCCTTGTGAATAGCCTGCGCAAGTACTTCTTTACCTGTTCCACTCGCACCCTGGATGAGTATGCTGACATCTGATTTTGCCAGCCGTAATGCCTGCTTCAACAACTCCTCCATTCCCCAGCTCTGGGTGATAATGTCTGCACGCCAGGCATGATCCTCCGGGTTATGCTGATCACTGTTATGTGCAGGTGTTTGCTGCAGCGCCTGTTGAATTTCCTTGAGTAATTGCTGGCTGTCAAAAGGTTTGGTGAGATAACTGAATATACCTTTACGCGTTGCATCGACAGCACCCGCGATAGTGCCATGCGCAGTTAACAGGATGACTGGAAGCAAGGGATATTCTCGATGGACACGATCAAACAGGGAAAGTCCATCCATGTCGCCCATACGCAGGTCGGTGATAACCAGGTGTGGATGAAATACCCTTAATCGAGATAATGCCTGCATTGCATTCTCTGCAGTGTCTATTTCATAACCAGAGCTTTTCAGACGTATCGACAATAGCTTTAACAGACTCACATCATCATCAACCAATAGAATTTTATATATTGTCATTGTTGATTATCACTAATAGGGCTGATTACCGAGCGTTCTTTTTTTTCAATTTCAACCTCGATATTTTTCAGCTGATTGAGTTGCGATTGAAGGGTGTCAAGCTGGCCCTTAAGGGTTTTATTTTCAACTTCGATTTTTAAGCGATGTTTCTTCTGAGCGCTGATCAGTTTGCGTAATTCCAGGCGTTGCTGTACCTGCAGAAACAATTGATTGCTAAAGAAAATATCACGACTTGATAAGGTAGAATCCTGGATCAGTTCCTTTAAGAGCTCAAGTGCTATTTTATCGTTTTGATTTTTGTCGTCGGGCATACTCAGCATGATAGCCTCACGCAGTTTGACACAGGCCTCTGTCTCTGTTTCGCCCGAGGTATCATCAGATACTTTGGTGATTGATTCAGTACTTACCACCGGGTCTTGACCTGCACTATAGTCATCCAGTGCATCAAAATTACAGTAGGTTGGGCAATTTTCCAAAACGTGAGTCACCACAATGGGTGTTGGGACATTATTAACACTGCTATGCATGCAACTGGTTTGCAATATAAAAATACCGATCAATGTTCCATATATAATCTTATTTTCACACATTACGTATTATTAACTCCGGCAGTTTGTCGAGGTAAATTCACCCGTAAATGGGCACCATTTTTTGCATCAATCACTTTGATCGACCCATGATGTAGTACTACATACCGCTTTGCAATCGCCAGCCCCAGCCCGGTTCCTGATACTGAGCGTTGCTGCACATGGCGTCCCTGATAAAACGGCTCAAAAATGCGCGCTATATCCAGAGGATCTATTCCTGGCCCACTGTCCATAACATCCAGTTGAACATCTTTATCATTTTCTTTCAATGTTATACGAATAGAGGATTTTGAGGGCGAATATTTAATGGCATTTGAAAGCAGGTTATCGATAACAGTAGTCAATTGCACCTTATTCCCTTTCAACTCTATTTTTGCCAGATCCAATTTAACGTCTACCGAACCCGACATAAGTTCAAGCTGATGCTTGGCAATAACTTTTTCTATCAATTGATCAAACGCGATTAATTCAGTATAGATCGGCTTTTCCTGACTTAAAGCCAGATTAAAATCGAGTAAGGCTTCGACTTCTTTTTGCAGTTGTAAGCCACTTTTATGCAATATATTAACAATATCATCCTGATCTGATGTTAAAGGCCCAGCGACTCTGTCCTGTAACAGGGCAATGCCCTCACTAATAGCTGTCAACGGTGTTTTTAACTCATGAGAAACGTGTTGCAGGAATATTTTTTTCTGCTGATCAAGTTCAGCTAACTGCTGTCTTAACCAGTCCAGCCGGCGCCCCAGTTGTTGAATATCCTGAGGGCCGTTTACCTGTACGGGGCTAGTAAAATCCGCACTGCCCAGCTTGTTGATAATACGTCTGAGCTGTTGCAATGGGCGAGTAATTAATACACTAAAAACCGTTGCAATCAACAGCGCCAGCGGAATTAAAGCCAGCGCCTGCAATAAAATAAACTGTTGAACACTGTTAATACGTTCGCTCATGTCTGCACTTTTATCATTCACGCTGCTGCTAACATCAAGCGGTAGGTCGCGTACCAGCACTGCAAGGTCAGACAGGTTTTTTAATGCTGGAGTTTCATCGGGCTGTCGGCTAGCCTGTTGCAGCTTGTCATACAGTTCTGATTCTGCAACGGTTAACTGTTCAATACGCTGTAATATAACCGAGCTTAAAGTATTGGAACAAAAGCTCTGTATGCTGCCAAGCAATTGCTTTCGCTGATCCTGATAGCGCTGTAAAAGCTCAGGTTCACGTAACACCCAGTATTGTCCTGCAGTACGTTCCAGATTAAGCACCTGAGAAACAATAATACGGCTTGATTCAGTGGTTGAGGACGTTTCAGACAAGGTCTCCTGCA
Organism: Gammaproteobacteria bacterium; assembly: GCA_050298595.1. GTDB lineage: Bacteria > Pseudomonadota > Gammaproteobacteria > JACNJF01. The sequence goes on from JBNKUM010000076.1 coordinate 113,434, forward strand.
TCTTTCGAGACAGTGAGTCAACCTTGTAAAAGGTACTAATCAAGGCAATGGTTAAAGGCAATACTACAAGAAAAAAACCAATCAGAATTAATTGTTTGATAGAAGTTGCTATGGAAATGCGCAAGATATCGGCCCAACTTGAATGGTTTGAATCAGCTATAATTTTATCGTATTAAGCCTGTTGTTATCACAACTATGTCACTTTAAACTGCGTCTTATTTACTATTAATCTGTCGCTAATTAGAGACACCATAAAACGGCATTGCAAAGCCATTACTGCCTGACTGTCAAATATAACTGTCTGTATTCAGCGACGAAGTCTTCCATCAAAAATAATTAATTTTTTTATAACTAACTGATATTTAATAATAAATACTGGTTGGCTCAGGACATGCTCTACTCTCTTCCGACGGCAGGACTTATCAGTTTTGCCAATAAACTGTTAACAAAATATTTAGGAGACTTCGTTTATGTTAAAAAAATTAACTCTGATTGCTATGGTTGTACTTTTTTCTGCTGCATCGGTCGCTGAAGAACAAACTATGTACAATAAACTGGATACCAATAATGATGGTGCCATTAGCCCGATAGAAGCCGTGGCAATGCCGAACTTGAATGACAAGTGGGTAGAACTGGATACAAATGCTGATGGACAGTTAGACCAGGCTGAATTCGCTAAATTTGAAGAAATTTCTGAATAACTGACTGCTTATTTCTGATTTTTCGTTAACGAAAATCTTATGTTCCCATTGAAGATCAGCCCTTGACTTCCACTCTTTCCACTCGGGAAAGATTTTACCAGGCTCTACTCTTTCTCAGTCAGGGATAGAGTCTGGTTACTTTTTTGCATGACAAGTTGCGTCGGTTCAATATCCAGGCCAGTTTGTTGTTCTTGCGGTATACATTGATTCAAGGAAAGCATCGGCGGATCAAACGACATCGCAAATGGTGCTGCACGCATTAACGTAGAGATACCGATTATTTGACGGGAGTTGCCGTTTATCATGACGGCTTGAACATCCTTGATCAAACAGTTACCCCCAAGGTTTATTGACTCAATTCTATACAGGGGAACCACTCTCTCCGAACCATCAGCCATTTTGCCGCGTAATTCCTTAACAAAGTGAGCCTGGCCACTACTACTAAGGCTCGTGAGCGTTGTTTCATTGATCACTGAATAAGCTGAACCTGTATCTACCAACATGGAATACTCACCAACGCCGGGAATCTCAGTATCGATATAGTAGGTATGCGCACCAAAGGTTTGCATTGGAATCAACTGCTCGGGGCTTGCCACAACCTTGGTAGAGGCTAATAAAATTAATGCTACGAGTAATCTGTTCATCACTTTTCCAATTCTCAACTAGCCGAGAGTCACTTTTCTATGCATAGATAAACCTCATCAATAACGCTCACCTATATTTCATACTACAACTAATGTATGCATGCCTTTAAATTGTAGTTAAATGCTAGCGCTTTGATGGAATGAGAGTCACAAAACCGAGGAACGGGGGTAAATAGAAGACTGTCGGTGCTCAGGGATGAATCATTTGCAGGCAATTATTAGGAAGCATAAGCGCAACATCATTCCCTCATAAGCATCCACAACATGCCTCATCCTACTCGACTAGATAGATTTTGTTTGCATGAAAAGGAGAGGAATGGACCAGAAAATGTGCACTATAAAGCAATATCGCCAACATACTTAACCAGTGGCCCAGCTTAAAAGCATCATAAAAACTAAGGAAACAACCAGAGTCTGGTACGTAAAAAATTTTATTCGTATCTGGAATCGGCTGATGGGTGGCCCCCAGTTATTCAATGATATTGGCTATCTGTGAATTTGATGGTACAACAACGAGTTAACAATCGTCCGGGGCGAATAGGATCCAAAACGGTAAAACTTAGGCCTAAGCCGCATCCATTGCCAAATACACTCGGTCTCTGGCCAGAAATCAGTCAAGGTTTTAGGCCCCCTAAGCGGCTTAAGCAAGTCATATTCGCTTCTTCGATCCGGACCACCCGTAGTCGGCGCATAAGAAATCAAGGGCTGCGAATATAGAGGCCGCATCGATAATGACATAAGTAAGGGGGAATCAACGAATCTGCCCCCCGTTATTCATGGATAAATTTAAACTGGTCAGGCAAAATATAGTCTAAACTTACTAGTAATGAATTTGACAAGCCTGTGATGAAGGATAACCACTCAAACCACAATATATTTAAGGATGATTTAATCATTCGATCCGAGTTAACTCTATAAAATGCTATGGTGAAGATATCACTAATAAGCAGAAAAATTTTATTTCACGCTATTTTACCCTTGCAGCTTTAGTATCGATGTCTGTATTAAATCGTGTAGTCCCAAATAATAAAGTCGGCTTTTTTACACGAACGATCCTGTTGTTAAGCGTTATATTGACGTTATTTCATCCCACGCAATCTTTAGCTGAAAATTTTAAAATCTACACTGAAGAGTACCCACCCTACAATTACAGCGAAAATGGAAATATCACTGGCATCTCCACAGAAATTGTACGCGAGATACTGCACAGGATTAACCACCCGGACACTATTGAAGTATCCTCCTGGTCGACGGCATACCATCTGATTAAGGAAGAAGATTATATAGCTCTGTATTCCACTACCAGAGCCCCGTTTCGTGAAAACCTGTTTAAATGGGTAGGGCCGCTGGTCCCTAACAATACCGTATTATTTGCACGAACCACTGATGGTGTTTCGATTGGCTCTATTGACGATGCGAGAAAGGTCGGACAAATAGGCGTTTACAAGGATGATTATGGGGAACTCCTGTTAAAGCAAAAAGGCTTCACGAATCTACGTCCCGCACTTGATAACAGATCAAATCTAAAAAACCTGATCGATGGCAAAATTGATCTATGGATTATCAATGAACTCACAGGCAACCAGATGGCCCGGGAAGCTGGGCAGGCAAATCTGATCAAAAAAGTTTTTGATGTACAAAAAGAGTTTATGTATATCGCTTTCTCGAAAAACACACCAGACGAGGTCATAGATAAATGGCAAAAGGCGCTCGACGAAATTAAATCAGATGGAACATATGCCCAGATTTTTAGCAAATGGATAATGTTTTCATTATCTGAAGACTTAAATCCAAAGCATCTGATAACACTTACTCAGGAAGAGCAAAATTGGCTCGATAAACATCCTGTTATATCCATGGCTTCCGATCCCACCTGGCCTCCCATAGAGTTTTACGATAATAAAGGCATTTATAGAGGAATGACTGCAGACTATATCGCTTTACTGGAAGATAAACTGGGTATCACTTTTGCCACCAATCGATATAAAAACTGGGAAAGTGTTTTGTCTGCGGCGAAAGATCGCAAAATCAGTTTGATCACGGCTGTAGCAGCCACAACCGAAAGAAAAAAATACCTGCTTTTCAGCAAACCTTACCTGCACATACCGACCGCGATAATCGTAAATAATAAAGTTCAAGGTCAGCTAACTATGCAAGATTTAAAAGGAAAAAAAGTATCTGTGGTTTCGGGCTACGCAGTGCATGAATACATGAAGAATAATTACCCGGGAATAGAAGTGCTCCCCGTGATAAACACGCTTGAAGGTCTACGTAATGTCGCCTATGGAAAATCTTATGCACTGATTGCGAATGTAGCGACATCATCCTATTTAATAGAAACAGAAGTCATTCCAAACCTTCGCATAGCTGGTGAATCTGGATATACCTACAATCTGGCTTTGGCTACACGAAAAGACTGGCCACTGCTGAACACAATTCTGGATAAAGCGCTTGATTCTATTACGCCTGAAGAGCAACAGAAGATATTCAGAAAATGGGTAACTATTGCAGACAAACCATGGATTACCGTGAAACAGTATATTATCGGTTCAAGCATTGTAGTGGGCGTCTTTTTTATTGTTGGAATCGTACTCTGGAACCGACAGCTGAGTCACAAAGTCGAGGCAAGAACACGAGAGCTTATGGCCACTAAAGAGAACTTTAAAAATCTTTATAAAACCGCCCTGGTCGGTCTATTCCGCTCAAGCATAGATGGAACAAAAATCTATGCCGCCAATCCGGCATTTGCCAAGTTGTTTGGTTTTGAATCGGATAACCAGGTAATAGCGAAATTTATTCCCAATAAAAGTTACGTAGACAAAACGCAAGTTGATGAGCTAATGGGTAGACTATTCAAAGAAGGAAAAGTAGAAGAATTTGAATATCTGGGTAGACGCCTGGACGGCTCTACGAGGGACTTTATATTAAACGCTTTTCTATATAAGGAAGAAGGATACATCGAAGGGGCGATACTGGATATCACCGAACGCAAGAAGAACGATGAGATCATTCGTAAGCTTGCAATGACCGACCCGCTAACGGGCCTTGCCAACAGGAACCAGTTTAACAGCAAACTGAATGAAGCTATTACTTATAGCAAACGCTTCAAGCAAATGATAGGTCTACTGCTTATCGACCTGGATGACTTTAAACCTGTTAACGATAACTACGGACACCTGATGGGGGATAAACTTTTAATACACGTAGCAAAAGTACTCAAAGAAAGTTTTCGTCAGGTAGATACTGCAGCAAGAATGGGGGGCGATGAGTTTGCCGTTATTCTGAATGGTGTACAATCCAGAGAGGATGCATTGCGCTTGGCTGAAAAAGTATTGGCTCGTTTAACAACAGCAGCACATATCGACCAGCACAGCATTAAAATTGGAGCAAGTTTGGGGTTATGTTTCTTCCCTGAAGATGCAGGCAATGTTGAAGCAATGCTACACAATGCAGATAAGGCACTCTACAAAGCAAAAGCGCTCGGTAAAAACCAGATATGTTTTCACCAAAACGATACCAAGACAGAAAGCCAATAAATTGCACTGACTACAATTTATATCACATTAGTACGCAAAGGCTATTTAACTTTTCTTTTGCATGTTTTGCCAATAAAGCAGTATTTACTTCTATTGTAAACGTTCCCTGTTTAATTAAAGAAAGCAGCTCTTGATGTGATAACGATGAAAAATCTGTAATACTAAGAACTCTCTTTGAGGCGGCTTATCCCACTTTCTGTGAATAATGTGTCTTGAGTTTTATCCATTCAACTCATAAAGTATGTTACAGGTTCCTTATCTTTTTAAGATAGTATATTTTCAACGCTTTTTTTCAGCCCCAGCTGAAGGGAATACACTCACTTTGATGAGCGCATTGTTGTCCCTATCTTAATGATTTGCCCTTAAAAACCACCAACAAACCGATATATGCAGCCATTGAAGTTGATCTTTAAAAAATAGATTACTCGAAGAGGGAACCGGAACAGTGAGAATTCATTATTATTTATAAATTTGACATTTATACATATTGTTACTTTCCGAGGTTGAGCATTATGCACAATGCCGAAAGATCATTCAGACAAGGAGCGCCTATGTATGCAAACTTTTATTGACTGGTTGCTGACCACTCATCCTCAGCGTCGTATCCGGCTTCAGCTCAGTGGAATCGCCACGCTATTAATGCTTGCCTGTGTTGCAGTACTTAACCTGCTCGCCAGCTCGGCCGAAGCTCAGCCGATGGCTATTTATGTGTGGACCTTCTTCGCCCTGGGCGGACTGATCACTTTCTTCATGCTCATACGCTGCGGTTATTCAGAACGCTGGCAAGATCCATCCTTGGCGCTAATACAGATAACTTACGCTATAGCTGCTGATGCTGTTGCGTATGCATTGGCTGGGGAAGGACGAGGTGTTGTTCCATCCATTCTGGCGGTTATTCTTATGTTCAGTATGTTCGGCCTGTCGCTTCGACAGATTATTATTACCTCCCTGTTCTCACTGCTATCATTCGGCTCTGCCGTGGCCTATGTTGCATTGCATACTCAGAATAGTCATGCATGGAGTCTTGAAGTGGCCAATGCTGTGATGATCCTGATTGTACTCAGTGGAGGTACCTTCCTGACTTCCCGACTGCAGCATTTACGTGAACGTCTGCACAGGCAGAAACAGGAACTTGAAGCCGCATTAGAGCACATTCACCAGATTGCCTTATTCGACGAGTTGACTGGCCTGATGAATCGGCGTTCAATGAATGAACTTCTCGCCAAGGAATGCCTGCGCAGTGATCGCAGTGGACGAACATTTACCGTGGCATTGCTGGATATTGACCATTTCAAAAAAATCAACGATAACTATGGGCACCGGGCAGGAGACATCGCGCTTAAAAGTTTTGCCGAAACGGCTGAACAGGCAATCCGCGCAACTGATAAGATCGCACGCTGGGGCGGCGAGGAATTTCTGCTCATATTACCCGAAACTGAACCCCCCTCGTGTGTCATGAGTTGCCTGAATCGTATGAGGGAACGCATTACTGCAATCGAAATCAACCACGAAGGTCAGCAATTCAGTTTCACGGTATCAATCGGTTTTAGTACACGCCGTGACAATGAACTGATCGAACACACCATAGACCGCGCCGACCAGGCCCTCTATAGCGCCAAGCAGAGTGGGCGTGATCGTGTAGTGGCTGGCTGAATTCGGAAGACTCACTCATACTGAAAGGAGATTGATATGACGAATAGAGATCCCTTGCTGACCACTGCTATTTGGGCTGGAATTTTTCCACTGCTGATAGTTGCTGGTTTCGCATCGGCACAAACCGAGCCAGCACAAAATAGTGTTCCCGTGATGTTGACGATCACAGACTATCCTGGCGAGTGGCCAGACAGTGTACCTGTTCCTATAGGACTGGTTAATATGGGCGGTACAAAATTGAAGAAGAATAAGCATGCTCATCTTGTTTTGTACCAGACATTTTTCCCCGATCTATCAGAAACAAGCAGCGAAAGCCCCGGCAAGGATTACATTCTGACCTATGCAGAAAGGCTAAAACAGGCGGGATTCAAACAAACTAATCGCCATGATAAGCCTGGCGTCATGAATCTCAGCTTCGAGCGGGGCAAATACAAGGTTGACATTGTCTACGGCCTGATCAATACACCCAGCAGCAAAGAGCAAATTGAAATCGGCTTTGAGTTTCTTAACAACCCACCCTGATGATCATGATTCCAACATCGGCTTAATTTGCGCTCAAACTTTCACGATTACTACCTGGCACCTTTTGCTCAACCTGTAGCGGCTTCACTAAGCTACAACAAGGGTCCGATTCATAAAAACCTTGGACAATTTGAACTTGCTCTAAAGTGTTTCGAACAGGGGCTAGACTGGCTGCAACAGGCCAAACAGCTAAACCCGATTGCATAAGAGCGTGAAAATACAAACTGACTATGATCGTTTACGAAACTGAGGGTTACCCACAAATACGAGCGCTCAACTGCGGAATCCAGGATGATAGACCTGCCCCATAAAACTCTTCTTTATACGCTATGACGCTTGTTGCCGTGGGTAATGGATTTTATACTTGCACAACTCCTGTCGGACCATATCCTCCTGAATAGGCATTTGATCAAACCGACCCTTGTTCCAGTGGGCTAAAAATATGTTGAAAACCATCGTCAGATTTTTATGGGTCTTTATACTCCTGCTCTCTGCCTGTGATAAAGCGGAAAAAAGCCCTCCTGAAATCAAGCTACACCCCGATACGGATACCGTTGACTACAATGGCAGATTTACACTGTCCTGGGCGACCAGGTCGGTTGATTATTGTATTGCTTCGGGTGACTGGAACGGAAACCTCAAGTCTTCCGGCAGTAAAACCCTGGGGCCACTTACCCGCGACAGTCTGTATGTTCTGGATTGTTATCATTCAGGCAAGGTGATCAGCGATTCGGTCGTGGTAAAGGTTCGGGCTCCCCAAACACCTCGAATCAACCTGTCGGCCAGCCCATTGAGCATTGCGTTCCGGGGTTCGACAACGGTCAGCTGGTCAAGTCAGCATGTGACTGATTGTATCGCGGACGGTGACTGGTCCGGACCGAAACAACTCAATGGCTCAGTACGCATGGAAGGGCTTGAAACCGACAGCGAATTTCGCCTGACCTGCAGTGGCCCGCAAGGAGAGGTGAGAGGGGGCATCAGTATCAATGTGCTGGAAGCCGGTATCACCGTTCCGCGCGTCACCCTGACGGCCATCCCGGCGAAGATTTCCTACAACGGCTCGACAACGCTCAGTTGGAATACGCAGAATGCCGATATTTGCCGGGCCTCAGGAAACTGGTTTGGCAGTAAAGCCCCGAACGGGACTGAAACCATCAAACAACTCACCAGTGATAGCCACTTTATTCTGAGCTGCTCCATCGCCGGAAAAGGAGGCGGCGGTGAAGGGGTCGATGCAGCCCAGGTCAGTGTCAGCCCTCCACCTCAGCCCTTGGTAACGCTGACAGCCAGCCCAGCTAGAGTAAGAAATAATGGATCCACGACGCTGCGCTGGTCTAGCTCACACGCCGAGAGCTGCATAGCGACCGGCGACTGGTCCGGCACCAGGAGTATTTCCGGAACCCGAACAATCAACGACCTGACAAAAAAAAGCATGTTCCGCTTGAATTGTTCTGGGGTCGGCGGCCTGGGATCTGCCACGGTGACAATCACGTTGATGGATGGAGATGCATGATCGTTTACGCGAGTCATATTTTGAAAAAAATTGCGTGACTTCGAATTAAGATCGCCGTACTTTACTTCGCGACAGGGGGGAGTAATGGTTCCCAGGAGCGGACAAATTTGTCAGGAACGAATTTATGAGTCACTTCCCTGTGACTCAACTGTGAACAGGTCTGCGAAGCTGCGGTGCCACAGGCGGAGTCACTTAGGCTCCCAGGTCCAGGTCATACGCGCGGCCTGGCCATTTACTGTCACTGTGACTTTTGTCAATCGAAATTAGACACTCGAATCTAGATTCTAGCCTTGGTCTTTATCCGGTTTGCTTGACATAAAATCATCAAACTCCTGTTGATCCTGACGGCGTTTTAGATTGTCTCGATAGGCACGAAATGCGTCGGCTCGCTTACGGATCTCTTCTTTGATTTCCTGAATTCGGTCATATTGGGTCTGCTGGAAATCATTAAAAACACTGTTATCACTGTCGTTATTAGATCCATCAGAACGAGATCTAAAAACCTGATTCCACTTGTTACGCACCCAGCCAGGTAGTTCCTGAACAGGATGCCCAAGAATTGTCCACAGCAATACCACAAAACCTAATGGTGGAAAAATAATAAACCCCAGAACCATTGCAGCAATATTTGCACCACTCCAGTGGCCTCTACCGCACAACCGCATTCCACAGTGGTAACGCTGGTCGCGTGATTCTTCAGCAGTTGAATAATTTGTCGATGACATGGTGTTTTTCCTCTCGTGTTAAAGAAAACAAACTAAGTAGCACATTTAAAGTTAACGCTGTTCACATAGAATGTAATGCAATGGACCAGAGTTTTCAAGGCCTGGTGAAGAAAAAAGTTAACAATGTTCACATTAAGTGTTACAAATACATCATGAAAAGAGAGAAAAAACACTATCACCACGGTCATCTGGCCGAATCATTACTCGATGCAGTCGATGAAATTGCTTCCAGGTTTGGTTTAGAGGCGGTAACGCTGCGTGGTTGCGCAAAACTCGTTGGTGTTTCACCGGCAGCAGCATTTCGACACTACACCGACAAGCGCGCTCTGCTGACCGCATTTGCCGCACGCGCTGTAAATCAACTGGCCGATGCTATGGAGGACGCAAAATCCAAAGCAAATGAAAAAGGAGAGCGCGAATTTCTGTCGGTAGGCATGGCGTACATAGAGTTTACCCTGAACAAACCTGCTTTTTTTCGCGCAATGTGGCGTGAGGAAACCATCTATTGCCAGGATCAAGACTACCTTGCAGCCACTGAACGGCTGGCAGGCTACCTGAAGGGGGGATTTGTGCAAACAATCGACGACGATGACCCGACCAATTTCAGTACTCAGGAACTATTAGCCTGGTCTTGCGTTCACGGACTTGCCAATCTATTCATTGATGGGCCCGTTGGTAAAAGCAAAAATCATGGTGAAAAATTAGATTTAGCCAGTGATGTTATTCACCAACTGATGCCAGCGTTAAACAGTCGCTAATATCTATCGGCAGGCCTGAAGCGGTCATTTCCGGGTTGGAGCGAATCTTCAGAGAGCGGAAATACTATAAAAAATCTTTAACCCGAATTCAAAAACCACGGCCTGATCAGAAAGCGCCCAGTTTGAAAACGCCGATATACCGCCGCTGTGGCTTCGTAAGAGCACACTACTCCAGATATGAGATGAACATTATAGATATTCCACTGAATTAAGCTTTGTAAATGAAGAGGTTATGAGTTACCTGGATCAAACCCAGTGTTATCTGCCTGGGAAATATTTATTTTTAGTCGCTACTCATATACTTCTATCATTCGCCGTTAACGAATAAAGCTCTTTAAATTAAAACAGTCCCATCTGTTTATCCACAATACCTTTAAATGACTGACCAATAAACGGTAGTATACCGTCGGCTATTGGTTCTAGCTGACGATCCACATAGAATTGATGATCTATTTTGGCCGAAACATAGTCTATGGGCTGAGGCCCATTAACCGTCATAACGTATGATATCCAGCCTTTATTTTGATGCTTTAATGATTTCCCCCGCTTTAAGTTTTCTTCATCGGCTACTCTGGCGGCCCTGACATGGGGAGGCACATTCTTAACATAGCTGTTCAGTTTTCTTCTTAATCGCTTTCGAAAAACCAATTCTGAATCTCTCTCACCCGAGAGTGTCTGGCGAACTGTTTCGATAATAAAGTCCAGTGGGTTCATATCATTAAATACCATTTGATATAGCTTTAACTGAAAGTCTTTGGCGAGCTCCGTCCAGTCAGTTCTTACATTTTCCAGCCCTTTAAAAATTAGCCTTTCCATTTCACCTGTTTTCAATAGCCCAGCATAACGTTTTTTGCTGCCGTGCTCTGATCCTCTTATGGTTGGCATTAAGAAGCGGGAGAAATGAGATTCAAATTCTATTTCAAGAAAACAGTTAATTTTGTACTCTTGCGCCAATTTAGATTGCCATTGCTGATTAATCATCTTCGCCAGTGATTGCCCGATTTCGTTGGCCTGTTGATCGCTTACACTTTCATTTAACAATACGAAGGTTGAATCCGTATCACCATAGATAACCTCATACCCCTCTGCTTCAATCCATCTTGCTGTTTGCTGCATAATCTCATGACCGCGCAGTGTTATCGAGCTCGCAAGTTTTGTATCGTAAAAAGGACAGCCCCCTGACCCAAGTACTCCATAAAAGGAATTCATGATGATTTTAATGGCCTTTGATCGAGCCTGATCATTATCTTTTTTTGCCTGATCGCGCTTTGCCCACAAATCTGTAATGATGTCAGGTAAAAGATGCTTATCTCTTGAAAAACAGGCTCCTCTAAAGCCCTTAATGGCCTTCTCAGGATCTTTACCTCCCTCGATTAAACCGAGTGGGTCAATTTTAAATGTGCGGATTATCGATGGGTACAGGCTCTTAAAATCGAGCACAAGTACATGTTTATATAAACCCGGCTTTGAATTCATTACATATCCACCGGGGCTTGCCAATCCACCACCTTCTGGCAAGTTTGGAGAAACATAACCCTGCCGATGCAATTTCGGTAAATATAGATTGATAAATGCCGCGACCGAACCACCTGCTCGATCCAGTTCAAGACCTGTCAGTTGGCTGCGAAAAACGAGATAATCCAGTAGTTTAATTTTTTCAAAAATATCCCACACCAGGACACAGTCCTGCAGGTTATATTCAGCCAGTTTTACTTTGTTACTTTTAAAATCTTCAGTTATCGTTTGCAGTCGATTCTCGACATCATCCGTTTGCTTTCCTCGCCCCAGAAAATGTTGCCCTATGGTTTCTAAACTAAAACTTGGAAAACTGTATGCTTCCGCTTTAAGTGCTGCAATACCATCAATAACCACGCGTCCATCAATTGTAATAAACCCCTGATTGACTTCATTACGGCTATCGCGCCAGTGCATGGGAGATTGATCCCGCCCTAATTTTAACGTTAAGTTATGCAAAGCCGCCCGCTTAGCCAATACCCTGAAATCAAAATTGATGACATTCCAGCCAATGATGATATCGGGATCAAGAACCTGTATGGTTTGCTCTAGAGACTGTAATAAACAGAGCTCATCCTTAACCCATTCGATATATTCTGCTGCCGCCTCCCTATCGCTCAATTTATCAGGCTGAATCATGATAACTTTTTTATAGTTTAACAAATTATCCTGTTTACTCTCCCCTGAATAAAACCCAATACTGTATAACTCGCCTTGTTCTGAACATTCGATATCTAATGAAACCGTTTTGAAGGTGGGAATATAATTCCCCGGTTTTATTTTTATATGCTGATATTCGAAATAATTATTTTTTGCCTGCACAGTTACAGCCGTTTCTCTGCCGATAAAATCAACACTTCCATATATAAAACGCTCCATCAGGTAGCGCTCTTCAAGTCTTATATTGCCTTCATAAACCTCAATGCCAACTTGCATGAGTATTTCTCTGGCATCATAGAAATCTCGAATATTATTAAAATAAATACCTGCGACATCATGTTGAGAGAATGTCTGAAGATGTAACGGTTTATATGAAAAATATATATTGCTGGATTTCAGCAATTTCTCAGCACTGGGTATATTTATCTGTTTAATAAAAAATACAGGTTGCTGGTCATATAGACAAAGCTTCACAGGACCTTTTGCTGTAGCAAACCATAGTACGATGGCAGCTTTACCACGTACATCAAAGCTCTGCCGCGTTAGCAAAAACCCTCTATTCAAAACATGGTTATTGGCAATTTCATTCATTATTTATTTTCCAATGATCCTCCCCCACCTTCTAATTCGGCCTTATACAATTCTACAGTGAAGCTCGGGCTATTTATTGTTATTTACTTCTGTCATCATCTCTTCCTGTTAGTAGAGTTTATTTGTAAACCCAGCTCTTGAATCACATTGTGGGTCGCCCTATGTAAATTATTGTTTAAACTGATATTTTATCCAAAAACTGGAGATTATTCAGGCTTAAACCACCCATTTGACTATCAGAATCAACCCTGTGCAAAAAGCGAATTGCTCAGGGTATAGCCCCCTTCCTTAAAGTTCATATTTTCCCTGTTAAACTGATCCTTTAAGGAGAAAATCTTTGGTTTAAATGAGCAATAAACTCATAGAACCAAAGAGTTGTCCAGGTCCGACCTGGTTTTAGCTGGGGTGATTTTAATTCTGGGTCCGACCCGGTATTGTTCTAAAGGCATGGTGCCTACGAACCCCTTATTGGGGGGAATCTAAAAAAGCTTTAGCTGCTTTATGATACTATTCAGATATTCAGAAAAATCAGGATTAACAAAATAATAAATAATGCCTGCAAACAGGTTCAAAATAATCAATATTAAAAAAAAGTAGGAAAGTTTAAAAACCGGTATTTTATTTTCTTCTGCTCTTTTTTTCATCATCTGTTGGAGCTTTTGCAGCTCATGCAGAATTTCAGCAAAGCTCTCGAAGCGATTTACGGGCTGAGTCTCCATCATATTTTTTATCAAATGCTGAACTCGACCATCCAGAGCTTCAAAAGAGCTGTTACTCTGTAATCGCTCAAACTTCAGCATGGCAGGTGCCCCGGTCAGCATATGATAAAAAATAGCACCCACACTATAGATATCTTTTTTCACTGGCTGTAAATTTTCATGATCTGGCTGGTACCAACTTTTTTCAACTTGATTGTTATAATGTTTCTCAAAACCGAAGTCAGTAATTTTGAGCTGTTTTTTATCATCAAATAAAATATTACTCGGCCGCAGATTACCATGCATAATCTGCTGTTCATGAGCTGCCTGCATCGCACTGCATATCTGTATTGCAACCTTTAAAAACCTGTCAGCAGTATAAGGTCTTGATAGCCTGTCCTGTAAGTTGCCACCCGCTAAATACTCCATCACAACGATGAATGCTTGACTGCTTTTTGAAGTGCCTAATACCCGCAATAAATGATCATGTTTTATAGTTTTTAATTTATCAGCCTCTTTCAAACCCGCCCGGGAATTCACTCGTTTCTTTACAACGATTAAATTTTTCCTGCTTTTGTCTTCAAACAGATAAACTGCTCCAAATCGACTCTTACTCAGAACATCCAGTAATACAAACTTTTCAGCTGCATTTCCAATGGCCGCTTTTGCTTCAACTTTATCACTCTGCTTTAAGTGCGCGCCATTCAGAATTTCCAGCAGAATAAAAGCGACTGCATCCGCTGATGGTGGTCGTTCAGCAGGGTTTGTTTTCAGGCACTTAATAATCAATTCTGACAGGATCTGTGGAAAACTAGATAAGCACCCTGCCAAATTATTGAATTGGGCAGCAGGTAACTGCCCGGTAAACAGTTCAAACATCAACGAACCAAACGAATAAATATCACTCAGAGGGCTGACTGACTTAGGATCATTGAATTGCTCAGGCGACATATAATCCGGTGTACCAAGAATTTCTTCACTCTCTGGCTGCCCGTTTGCTTCCAGCCAGGCGATACCGAAATCCAGAATAAATACATGCGATTCATCATCAATCAGGATATTGGCAGGTTTAATATCGCGATGTACCACACCATTTTTATGAGCAAATGCCATACCTTTACAGATCTGTAAAAGCAACTCCAGCCGGGCATTCAAGGATAGATTATTGTGCTTTCGAACTTCGGATAAGTCTCTACCCTGAATATAATCCATTACAAAATATGGACGTCCCTTTTCAGTGACACCACGATCTATGACATGAATAATATTGGGATGATTTAAACGCGCAATAACCAGTGACTCCTGGTCAAAGAATTTTATCGCCTGTTCATCCCATAGAAACTCTGCTGACAGAAACTTGATCGCTACTGTTCGATCGAGAGAATCCTGCTGCGCTTTAAAAACCGTTGCCATCCCCCCTCGAGTGAGTTTGGTAAGGTTGCTATATCCGTTTAACTCCATGTTCTCGTGTGTATAAAAGTATTTAAAGCGAGTATAGGTGGTAAATTAAGATTTACCGGATAACAGCTCAAGCTCAGCCTTTGCTGACTTTAACAAAAAAGGTGGCTTCTCACACAGACAAGACATAAGGCCTCAAATATAATGTTCATGCCATGATAATGGTCGAGAGTTGTAAGCATAATGCGGCCAGATTCCAAAAAACAATTTGCTCGCTCTTTCCAGGTAATTTTCTAAGCTGCCTGTGCGGCAGTGAACCAAAAGATAATTGATATTTATCCAGTGCACAACAAACACTTAAGGGTATTTTACTTTTTTACCGATGAAAAACATCACTTCCGTAAGTGATTGATTTTTTATAGATTGTTAATGAGCGTTAAAAACTTTAGTAAACAGTTAACTCTGATAGACTTTCAATACCCCTTTTGCCCATTCTAATAGAAGCTTCTGTTTTATTGTCACTACTCCATGATGGATCTCGTCAACTCTTTGGAAGGGGCTGTCCTGCCTTGAATTGTTCAAGATAGACAGGGTCGCATAAGGGTATTGTCTGGCTGATATTCTTTCAGGCTCGAGGTATTCTACTGCTGACTTTTTCTGGTGGAACTGTTGAATTGTATCCATAACTGACCCACCATTTGTACTGAACTTTGACCCGTCTAATGGTTTGGATTATGTCTCACTTCAAGGTTTTCTGTTTAACTTTTTTCTCCTGCTGTGTTGAGTGTTTAAAACGATAACTATCATTACCGGTTTCAATGATGTGGTAATGATAAGTTAATCGATCAAGCAATGCGGTTGTCATCTTTTCATCACCAAACACATTAGGCTATTCAGCAAAGCGGAGATTGGTGGTTATGATGATGGTGTTTTTTTCATACAGCTTACTGATCAGGTGGAACAGCAGAGCGCCACCAACCTGACTGAACGGTAGATAGCCGAGCTCATCCAGGATGACCAAATCCGTATACACCCGTCGGTGTGCCATTCTTCCTTGCTTTCCGATGTGTTTTTCCAGTTCCAGCTGATTCACGAGTTCGATGGTCGATAGTAGGCGTACGCGTTTCTGATGATACTGTATGGCCTGCACATCAATGGTCGTTGCCAGATGGGTTTTACCCGTTCCGGGGCCACCGACCAAAACCACATTCCGGGCTTCATCCATAAACTCACAGCCATTCAAGGATTTAACCAGAGCATCATTCACTTCACTTTGCATAAAGTCAAAACCAGAGAGGTCACGATAAGCAGGGAAGCGAGCGACCTTAATCTGGTACTGGATAGATAGAACTTCACGTACCGCTACTTCGGCTTTTAACAGTTGGCGCAGGATCGGCTCCGCATGACTGTATGCAGGTGAAGCCTGACTGGCCAGCTCATCGATACTCTGCGCCATGCCATACAGCTTGAGTTGTTTTAACCTAAAAAAATCAGTAGGACCTGCCGAATATTAAAACTAGCACAGGATTTTTTTGATTGAAGGTTATCTGGAAGTTATGTCGGAGGCTGTGGAACTGACTGACAGCCAACGCCCATATTCGCCTTAAATTTTTCCATCGCTTTGGCTAATATTCGGTTCCAGCACTCATCCGATGTTTACTGCGGCGCAATAGATTTTAACTCATTAAAAAATTTCACCAACCCATGATATGCTCGTTTTTATGTTTCTATATTGCCGTGGGCACTGGTGATAATCATTTTTTTCTGGCGACTGCGTTCTATCAACCTTCCAACACTGCTGAGTAATAACGGTCTACTGGTAACCGCTTCATGATGCTTGTCAGGAATCGCCAGTCGAACAAATAAATTCCACCAGTTGTAGATCAGTGCAATCATTCGATCCATAAATTGACAACTTTTTATCTTAAATGTGGTGTAACCATCCCTGCTCCATTGATTCTTTATTTCGTCAAAATTATTTTCTCAGTCTGCTCGGTCTCTATAGTGATGAAAAATAACGACTATATCTTCTTTTAGATCGGTGACTAAAACATAATATTCGAAAACTTTTATGTCTTCTGACCCATCCAGAAATACCAGGTTTTGTTGGCCGCTTTTAGAGTACTGAATACACACAAGTTATTCTGTAGTGCGCATATTTTTTCTGCTTTGTTAAAAATACTCAAGGCACCACGCCAGATTGGAATACTGCCCAGACCACCGATCAAAACATTGGTAAGTACACTCAGGCGATTGATCAAATTAAATTGCTGAAAGATAAGGCCGATCTTAATCCTGGCCTTTCTGGCTCCTTTTGCCAGATGACCATTCTTCTGTACAGACAAACCGTCTAGATAATTTCCGTGCTGGAACATCTATCTGAAATCTCAAGGCCAGCAATATGACGCAGCAAGGTAGATTTACCAGAGCCACTGGGGCCGATTAAGGCTACAATTTCGTCTTTGGCTACCTGAATAGAGCTATCATCCAGTGCAATCTTCCTGCTAAAGGTCCTGGACAAAGATGTAATACTAATGGCTTTAGACATTACACTTCTCGATAAATTGACACGGCAGACTTTGGCCTTCAAATATGTCGGAAATGTGATCAAATTATTAAGATTGTCTTACAAAAGCTAAACGGAGAGTTACATTGATTTGCTATTTTCTTTATTTGAGTGACTTTATTAGCTTCTGCTAACGAGATAAATCTGTATCTATGCCTGTGTATTTGTTAAAGGAGTTCTGATTAATTTGTTATTGCGAAGGCACATGCGGGAATAATACTGGCAGGGTAACGCAGGGCGCCAGAGTCGAGAAGTGACCGAGCATTAACGACTCAACAATCTATAAGTGCTTCAAATAGCGAGGTAAAACCAGATCCAGGCTCCGCCCAGGGTACCGATACAGAAACCACGTCGTTGTCTTTGCTTTTCACTAGGGGAAGAGCCAAAAACTAAGAATTGTTTAGGTTCCACCCGATTACAGCGGTAATACAGATCTTATAAAAAGAGGAATCGGTATAGGATGTTGATTAATATATTAACTTCGGTTAAAAAAATAACTCTTATTTTTTAGATTTATAAATACATACTGAATAAACTATTGTTTTTCTAAAAAACCACATTAAACTGGAACCGTTTATTTTCCTGAACCGAATTTTCCTTCAGGAAATATTATATTTAATAAAAAATCATAAAAATAAATTAGTGTAAAAACTAATACAAAATATATCTCTAATATTGCCCGCATACTTGCATTCTTGCTCCGCATAATGTTTCGATATGAATCAACTTTTTAGTTTTGGGTTTAATATGAATTACTTACCAGTAGTATCTTCCAGTCTTTTCATGAGCTTAGGTTTACTGCTTGCCTTTCAACCAGCTCAGGCATCAGAAATAACTTTCACACCACGAATATCTCTATCATTAACATCCTATAAATTTACTCAATCAGAAAGAATTGGTGCGCTCGCCAATACTGGTATTAACGGGAATGATTTTCCAGAAATTTCCTTTGAAGTAACGTTTAAAACACTTGGCATAGGCGGGACTTTTTTTAAGGATGGCTATTACCTTGATTTGTCTCTGCAGAAATCTGCTGAAGAAGAGGATTCGTTCACACTGGATGACCCGGTTTTTTCTGAACCGTTTAAAGAAACCTTTAAAGGAGACCGACAGGATAATGCGATAACACTTGGAAAAAAAATTCTGGATAATAAAGGTGCTATCTATATTGGCTATAAAACTGGAAAAAGCGAAGCAGAAGGAAATCAGGGGCAACACCTTTCTTTTCAGGAAAAAGGGCCGTTTATTGGCGCAAACTTCGGCTGGGTTGTTGCAAAGTCTAGTATGTTCATAGTTAATATTGCCTATGCAGATCTAGAAGGAGATTTACGCGAGGAAGTTACTAATCCATTATTTGTCTCTGGTAGCGGGCCTTCAGACATTGCTGTTCCGCTGGATATTGATGCAAACAGTGATTCTAAGGGATTAAGTTACGGGGTTAGCTGGGCATCTCGTATCAGTAAGGCTGTTAGCTATTCAGTCTCGCTTGATGCCAAAAAATATACTTTTGATAATGTAAAAGATAAAAATCCTGCCACGATCACATCGGATAAATTCGAAGAGAAATTCGTCAGTGCCATGCTGTCACTATATTATCAATTTTAGAATATTTTTATATTTATCTAATGAATATTCCTGGGTACCAGTTAGGTAGAGAGATATCTTCTAATGAATTCTGCTCCGTCTATAATGCTCTGGAAATTGAAACCAGTAAGACAGTCACCGTTAAATTTTTCCAACCACAACTGTCAAAAAATCCGGAGTTTTGCCAGCATCTAAAAATAACATCGCAACTGTTACTGAATAAATCGATTGGCAATATCATCCCAGTAAAAGTCGCTGAATCTAATCCTGAAGGCTGTTATCTGGTTACAGGGTACTTTCCCTGCACTAAGTGCAATCAACCACTCCCCACTGAGTTCACTGTTGAAGAAATATTAAACTTTGGTCTGCAAATAGCTGATAGCTTAACCAGATTGCATGCTATGGGCCTGGTTCATGGGGCGGTATCAACATTTAACCTGATATTCCCAAGTTCTTCACAGGTCACCCTCGGCCTTATGTCTTTCCAGAGAACCATAAAACAGGGAGCTTTACTTGATGCTATACCGCTATCTATTGATGAGGCCAGTTATATTGCGCCTGAGTTTTCTGCCGGTAAGGGCCTGGATGCCAGATCAGATTTTTATTCTCTGGGCGTTGTTCTTTTTGAATTGCTGTTTAAATCGAAACCATTTATTGCAGATAGTTTGCAAAAGCTTCTGTTCAAAAAAGTAAAGATGATATTCGCTGACCCGAATCTAAATTTAAAAAAGCTGGATGCTTTATTTGATAAGTTACTGGCCCCCAACCCCAATCAACGAATTTCTAATGTTAATGAATATATTAAAGTTGTTGAACAATGTGGTTACAAAATAAATAATGCCAACACTTATATCGAAAGCCCTTCTAGCGCTGCTCCACAGAAATCTGAACCTGAAAAACCTGACAGTAAGAGCAATAATAAAAACATCACAATCTATTTGGTAGCCGGTTTGTTAATGGTAGCAATGCTATCAATTTTTATGTTTGGCAAACAATCCACTGATGAGGACATAGCTTCGACAGGTCAACCACTTACCAGTACAATTAAAAAACCAGGCATTCAGAATACAAAAGTCATTAAAGTTCTTTCTCAACCAGAGCTTATTGCCACTGTTGCGCCAGTTGAAAATAATAATATTGAAAATGAGCTTTACCTGAAAAGCCAGCAGAAATTTTTGCAGAAGGATTACAACGGTGCACTCATCAGTATTAACAATGCCCTTAAACAACAGCCCGGACACATCGAAGCGTTAAAATTAAAAAAAGATATCGAACTCGAAATAAAGGTTCGTACCTATCTGGCCAGGGCGGAAAAACTTATACAGCAAGGCAAACTCACTCAGCCTGAAAATGACAACGCTTTTGAAACTTACAAACAATTAATCCCTTTGTTACCCGTGGGTGATAACCGTGGCAGGGAAGGCCTGGAAAAAATTGCCAGCCAATATTATTGGCAGGCAAATGACCTGGTACTACAAAAACAATACGCCAATGCCAAACAGCTTATTTCAACAGGTCTAACGGTTGTTCCTGACTTTAACCAATTAAAGCAGCTAGACCTGTATATCAGACAGGAGCAATCTAAACAGTTAGCAGCAGAACAGAACCAAAAGCTACAGGCAGATCGAGAAGCTCAAAAAACAGCCCAACAGACATTACAGCAACAACCAGTAGCTGAGGAAAATAAACTGGCTGCATTAGAAAGAGAAAAAGCACTTGAAATGCAACAGCAGAAAGAAAGTGAGGAAGAAGTTCGGTTACAACAAAAACAACTAAGAATTGAAAATTTGCTTAATAGTGCCAGGGCTTTGTTAGAACCGAATCAATTATCTGTTCAATCTTTGAGAAACAGTTTAGAAATTTACCAGCAATTGACAAGATTAACGGAGGATGATTCCAGGCTTGATAATCTATTCACACAGATTGTCGATTCATATGGCGTATTGGCCACGAATCAAAAACATATTCCAGAATTAACCGCTGCTTTACATACTATTGACCTTGGCCTGGCGCTGGATGGAAATAATTTGAAGTTACTTAACCTCAAAAGTGAAATCGAACAGTTAGTCAGCGAGGCTGAAGAAAAACAAAATGAAGTCCCATTTGTCGGAACATTTTAATCAGTCCTGACTTATTTGAGCACTAATAAATCCAAAAACCTATCGACTTACATTTAATAGCTACAGGTATAAAGAGTGATCTGTATTTCTAGTCTGTTATTTTCTCTCTCATTTCTTATAAATGCTGGGTAACTCTGATTAATTCATTCGAAGATGTCATTGGTATTATGTGCAGCAACAGGCAAATATGTGCCATGAGCAGTCTTTAAAACTGATGCAAAAAGGCAAGAATCCGCCCTGTTTACCTTATTGAGTTTCCAGTCATTATCGGATGATACCTTATCCAGCCTCAACGGCTTCCCTGCTTCGGAACAGGCGTAGACCACCAAGCGCGATGATATTACCAGCTAAAACCAGTATCAAACCGGCAAAACTTAATAGAGTCCACTGGTAACCCTCCACCCAGGTAGAGAGCGTTAATGCAACGACAGGAAACATAACCGTAGCATAAGCTGCCTGGTTCGCACCCAGGCGAGCGACCAGGCTTAGGTAGGTAGTGAAACCGATTATAGAACCGAAGATAGCCAGATAGAGCAGGCTGCTCAAATATCTAAAGTCCAGACTGATTGACCAGGGCGTGCCGGTCAGCAGTATACAAACCAGCAATATTAATGCACCGTAGATCATGGAATAGGCATTAGTTGTCCAGGGTTTGAGCCCTTTGCGCGAATGGCGCACCGATACCATATTACCCAGCGAAAACAGATACGTACCCAGCGCCGACAAGCCAAGCCCGAGTAATATGTCGCTGTTGAAACCATTTTCGATAATGTTATCCCAGAACAGCATAAGTAAACCTGTCAGCCCGAAAACGGTAGCGCTAAATGTCGTTGATGAGATTTTCTGTTTCCAGATTAAAAGTCCATTAAATGCGTTGAATAATGTCGCCAACGAAAATACAACAGAAATCAAACCACTGACAATAAAACTACTGGCGTTATAAAAGCAGATAAAATTAAAAGAAAACAGGCAGAGCCCCTGTAGCAGAAAAAACAAATGGTCTTCAACGCACGTTGCCTGGCGCTGTCGGAGCAACATCAGCATCGGAAGAAACAGTACCCCGGCCAGAGCAAAGCGATAAAAGATAGAAAGCAACACTGGAATGTCAGCAATTTGGAAATGTATGGCTATCCAGGTCGTCCCCCAGATAAGTATTGTACAAAGGTATAAAAAAAGGTTCATAGCGAAAATCCTATGGGTAAAAGATTAGCGCAGAGGTTATTCTGGGATGGCAGGTTGAGTCGCACAAAAAATTGCGCTTTTTAGCAAAATCTTGCTCTTTGTTTTCTACAAGGTGTATGAAAGGCTTGTCTTCACCCAGAAACCGACCTATTTTTACACTATGGCAAAGAACACTTACTCTCAGGTGAAAGACACCTTAAACCAATCCAACGCTCGGCAACTGGATTATTGTGCCTTGAATCAGGACTTTGCTTTAGCACGTTGGACGAACCAGGATGACCACGTCAGTTACCAAATGACAGAGCACCATACCCTGAGTTATTACCTTTCTGGTGGATATGGTACGCAGCGGTTGGATGACCTCTCCGCAGGGAGTGGCAGCCCCGGTAAGCTATGCCTTATGCCGGCCAGAGCAGATTCCGAATGGTTAGTACGGGAATCTCAGGAGTTCATTCACCTGTATTTTTCAGAGGCATCGCTCAAATTGTTTGCCCTGGAGTCGTTTGATATTGATTCCAGGTTAGTTAATTTGCCTGAGCTCACCTATGCGGATCACCACCTTTTGTCCAGCACCTGTGTAACTGCCACTAATCTGGACTGGCATGAAATTGGTGAACGACTCCATCTGCAACAATTGCTTTACCAGATGATGGCTTATTTGTTACAGCACTTTATCTCTGCTCGTTCAATATCGGGATACCCAAAAGGCGGTCTTGCCAGGAAAAAATTAAACTCCGTTATGGAATATGTTCATGAGCATTTAGAGGGTGATGTCGATCTGTCTAGTCTGGCCGAAATCAGTGGTGTAAGCCGCTATCATTTTGCGCGCATGTTTAAGCAAAGTACCGGGCTCGCTCCACACCAATATGTGAGTAAGGTTCGGGTAAGAAAAAGTTTAGAAATGCTGCGCTCTGGCAAACCTCAGGCGGAAGTAGCTGCGGCTTGTGGTTATTCTCACCAAAGCCATTTGGTTGCCCAGTTTAAACGTGAATACGGCATCACTCCTGCTCGATTGATTCGGGAAATTATTTAACCCGTACCCAGAATGGTAGAAATGGGTCGGCTATACTCATTGAAAATCAGGAATGGGTTTCATCAACTTAAAGTCCGAACCATTTTTTCAGGAACTCCATACATAACAAACCCACCACAAGGGTGGGTTGTTTTGTTTGCTGAATTTATTGTTAAAACTATAACCAGCTACCCCAACAGAAGAGATAGACTCAGAACCGAATGGCACTTACTTAAGGCTAACACGACGTCATTGCGAGGAGCTTGCGACGTGGCAATCCCTTTCGGCAGATGGTCTCAGCACTGTTTAGAGATCGCCGCGCTAACGCTCGCGAAGACAGTTTTCAGCTTAAGTAAGTGCCATTCGACTCAGAACCCGATCAATATAGGAACAGGTATACTATTCCCAAAATTCACCAACTCAGTAGTTGTAGTCCATTCCTCGCCCCGCCAGGAACACCCGTCCATAGACGCTGGTATCGGCGGCAATGCCGCTAACGCCACCGTAACGGTGATTGTCGTCGTCGATCCGGGTCCAGCTCACCCCCTCGTCGTCGGAGCGATACACGCCGTAAACGTAAACGCCACTAGTGAGCAGTCTGCCCACGAAGTAGACCGCTGCCGAGTAGGATGAACCCTCAGCAGGTGCGCCTAAAGCCACTTTCATGGCGCCGTGCTGGTTCGTATTACCTGTACTCACCTGCGTTCCTGTCAATTTCGTCCAGGTGGCGCCTGAGTCTACAGAATGCCACAGGTTATTGGCGTCGGCCAGCCACAGATCACCCTCGACGAAGGGATTGACCGCGAGGTCAGTATTGTTGAACCCGTATGAGTCCCAGGTTTGCGCACTGGCAGTGAAAGTGTGCCCGCCATCAGTGGAATAGTAAAACTTTCCTGCAGCAGGATTAATCCACCAATCTCCCCCATGGTCGTATGCGTAAACCTTATTGGGGTTTTGTCGGTCGGCGACAATATGATAGGCGGCTCCCCACGTTGACACTGGTGCTGGAAGATTGGTGGCTATCCAGCTGTTGCCGTTGTCTTGCGAGTAATAGGGGATCTGACCCGTGATCGACCAGATTACATTCTTGCCGTCAGCAGTCACCGCTACTTTGGAATGATCTCCAGAATTTGAAGAGATAGGGGGTACCGTCTGGAATTTGGTCCAGGTCACACCCGAGTCGGTAGAGTAAGCGCCATTTGATGTATCGCCGAAGCTTCCAACAGCCACAATATAGGCGGGGTCATCCCAGGCCATATCGATGCCGGTGCCGTTGCCGAAATCCCCGAGAGGTGGCGTGGCCCCCAAATTCGGCGAGCGTGTCGGCGCGTCGGTCAGGGAGGTGTGGACGTAGAGACCGGTATCGCCGTGCGCGCTTGCCAGCACGTAAGAGGCCCCCGGAGGTGGCGACGTCATCTCGAGATTCACCATCTCCTCGATGCCGTTGACGTCGAAGGTCCAGTGAGGCTTGGGTGCCGTGAAGGCTTCGCTGGTTGACCAGGGCCCACCACCAGTCACGTAGGTCACATGATTCGGGTCGAAGGGATCGATATCCAGGTCATCTACCCAACCCGAGTACCCTGGATTAGCGACCGCAGTAGTCCCGCTTGCATCGTGATAATCCGTGCTGCCGTTAACGTCACCAGACCTGCCGATCTCCGTCCAGTTCGCGCCGTCGTCGTCGGAGCGCATTGCGGCCTGCACCCAGGCACCGTTACCCCAGGTGCCTGAGACGCCAATGACAATCTTCGTCGTCGAGCCGCTGCCATACACAGAGAGGCCACCGATGCCGCCAAAGTAGTTACCGTCACCCGAGTTGGTCAGAAGCGTCCAAGTCGTGCCGCCGTCAAACTTATACAACCACGACGGTGCGCTGCTGCCAGGACCAGCGTTTGAGGTAAAAGGCACGTAGAACGTTCCGTCGGCAGAGCGAGCCATGTGCGGTATGTAGGGAAGAACGGGGGTCGCAGGGTCACCGGTGGTAGCATTCGTCACCGTCGTGGGAATCGTGACCCCTGTCCAGCTAGCGCCACCATCGGTCGATTTATAGAGGTAAGAGGAAAGACCCGCAAGGGCTTTGTAGTCAGGAGCAACCCCCACGTAGATGGTTTGGGTGGCGCTCCCCGTGGGCGTAAAGCCCGTCGTTGGGACAGGAGTGTCGAACACAACGAACTCCACCCCGATGGGACTCCCCTTATTCCCGTAAAGATTATCGCCGTGAGCTTGTCCATTAGGATCAGCAGCAGCCATTCCACTTATGTCGCTTGCCAACATCTTATAGGAGGACAGCGTCGTGACCTGGTTCCAGTTCAACCCGGAGTCCGTGCTTTTCCAAAGCCCCTGTGTGCGCGATGCATAAAACAGCGTAGAGGGAAGATTAGGGTCGACCATCAGCCGCTCGCCGATCCCCCGGCCCTGGTTGTTCGCCCCGATCTCGAAAGGAAGATCCACGTAGTTCCATGTGTCACCTTGATTGGACGAGTAATAGAACCGTCCGTTTCCATACGAAACCGATATGCTGGTCGTCATGTACACCTTGCTTGCATCCGTCGGATCGACAGCCATGCTCTCAGCCCCCTGATGATTAGCATCCTCTGGAGGAAATGCGTCGGCGAGTGGAATCCACTGGGAAATGCTATCGTCCCATCGGTACACGCCATCCATGTCGGTACGGACATAGCGCAATTTGTTCACGGTCGGGTGATAGATGACGCCGGGGGTATATCCGCCACCGCCCATCTTAACATTGGTCCATCCCGTGGAGGGTGGCACAGATGCCACCAGGTCAACGCTAAAGCTCACCGTGCTGGTTGTGCTTGCCACAACATTATTGGCATCTTTCACTGAGAACACGACATTCGCTGCTGTGTAGGTGGCCGTAGGTGTTCCTGTCACCTCACCGCTACTGGCGTTAAGGCTCAATCCCGCAGGCAGTGTTCCAGATGTAACGCTGAAGGTATAAGGCGTTGCACCACCACTGGGCGCCAGGGGCGAGAAGCTGGACATCGCCATGCCAACTGTCAGGTTCTGTGTAGTGGTGGTTGCCGTGGCAGTGATAGAGATTGGTGCGGCAGCTACACTAAAGCTCACAGTGCTGGTTGTGCCTGCCACAACATTATTGGCATCTTTAACCGAGAACACGAC
>JBNKUM010000077.1:0-54194 GCA_050298595.1 Gammaproteobacteria bacterium
AACTGTATAAATACTTTCCTAAATTGTGTTTTCCTACCTGCGGTCTGGAAATAAACCAGCGTCGCCTGAGTGCACAACCCGGGATTACTGTATTGACGATGGCCGAAGTGACCAATGTTAGTGGTACCGAAGGGAATTACACAGCCAGTGTAAAAATTACACCACGCTATGTTAATGAAAATTGTACCGCCTGTGGCGCCTGTTCAGAAGCGGTAGAAGCAGAGTTTGATAACGAACATAACTATGGCATGAATAAGCGTAAAGGTGCTTACCTTCCTTATGCGATGGCGAAGCCCGCGCGTTATGTGATCGACCCACGTATTATCGGTACTGAAGATGCAGATAAGGCAAAAGCGGCCTGTAAATTCGATGCCATTGATCTGGATATGCAGGAAGAGACTGTAGAATTCCAGGCTGGTGCAATTATCTGGGCTACCGGCTGGCAGCCTTATGACGCAAACAAGATTCAGCCCTATGGCTATGACCGCTTTAAGAACGTTATCACCAGCGTTGAATTCGAACGTATGATGGATAAGTTCGGTCCTACCGGCGGCAAGATTCTACGTCCTTCAGATAATAAGGAAGCTAAAAATATTGCTTTTATCCAGTGTGCCGGTTCACGTGACCGTAACTATCTGAAGCATTGTTCACGCATCTGCTGCATGGCATCGCTCAAGCAATCTACTTACATCACCGAACAGTATGGTGTCGAGGATGAAGATGCTAAAGGCACCATCTACTACATCGATATTCGTTCAATCGATCGCTTTGAAGATTTCTATCAGAAGGTTCAGGATGATCCAAAGATTACTTTTATTAAATCCAAGGTTGCCAACGTGATTCAGGATAAGGATGAAAATCCAATCTGTCGTGGAGTGGATACCGAGGGTTATCACCGTTATGAAAACACCCATGATCTGGTCGTTCTTGCAGTAGGCATGGAACCCAGCGTTAATAAAGATACCTTTCCGGTGGAAGTGGTGATCAACGAGCATGGGTTTATCGAAGCTGATGAGGCTAATGGTGGGATATTTGCAGCGGGTTGTGCATCCGATGCACTGGATGTAAATCGCTCAGTACAAAATGCAACAGCAGCAGCGTTACGCGCGATTCAGGTCGTTAATAAGGCAGCTGGAGCGGAGGCATAAAATGGCAGATGAAAAGAAATTAGGTGCTTACCTCTGCACAGGGTGTGGCATTGGCGACAGACTGGATATCAGTCAACTGGAAACTACGGCTACCCGAGACGGCAAAGCCAAATTCTGTAAAACTTCCGACTTCCTGTGCTCTAAAGCGGGCGTAGAGATGATCCAGAAGGATATAGATGATGGTGAAGTGAATCATGTCATCATTGCAGCCTGCTCACGTCGTGCCAAGACTGAAGCCTTCCGTTTTGATAATGTAGCCCTTTCTCGTGCCAACCTGCGCGAAGGCGTTATCTGGGTTCGTCCGAATACAGATGAGGCTCAGGAAACTACACAGGAAATGGCAGACGATTATGTTCGTATGGCCTGTGCAGAAAGCAAGTACATGAATATCCCCAAGTCTTCTGAAGAGCAGTCACTGAATAAAACTGTACTGGTTGTAGGTGGCGGTATCACTGGTATGACTTCTGCGATTGAAACCGCGAAAGCCGGATACAAGGTTGAGCTGGTTGAAAAAACTGGTGAGCTTGGTGGCTGGATGACGAAGATGCATAAAGCGATTCCAACGCGTTCACCTTATGCTGAACCACAGGATACTGGCGTGGAAGCATTGATTGCTGCAGTGAATGATCACGCCAATATTAATGTACACCTGAACTCAACGATTGCAAAAACCGAAGGCGCTCCCGGACGTTTTAAGGTTGAAGTAGCTACAGAATCTGGTTCCGTAAATAATGTTGAAGTTGGCGCTATTATTCAGGCATCGGGATGGAAGGAATATGATCCTGCCAATCTACCTGAATTTGCTCATGGCAAGAGTGCCGATATCGTCACCAATATAGAAATGGAAGCACTGGCTAAAGCCGCCGGTGATGGTCCTATCAAACGTCCATCCGATGGCAAAGAAGTAAAGTCAGTCGTTTTCATCCAGAATGCTGGACAGAACTCAACTAAGGAAGGACATCTGGAGTATCACTCCGGTATCGGTGATCTGGTTTCTATCAAGCAATCTATGTATTTCAAGTCGCAGAACGGTGCGGATTGCGAAACCACTATCCTGTTCAACAACCTGCGTACACCGGGTGCAGCGGGCGAAGATTTCTACCGCGCTGGTCAGGACAAGATGGTGACCTTCCGTAAAGGTATCGCCTCAGAGGTGACCCCAGGTTCAGATCTACAGGTTAAGTTCAAGGATATGATTCTGGACGAAGATACTAGTATTCAAGCTGATCTGGTTGTGCTCGACCTGGGAATGGTACCTAACTCTGGCCCCGATCCTTATGCGATTCCAATGGAAATCGATGATGATGAAGAAGCTCAGAATAAGGCAGATGCCGAGGAAGCAGGAGAAGAATACGAAGCACCGGTTGAAGTACTGGTCGATTCTATCCTTAATCTTGACTATCGTCAGGGTACCGATCTTCCGCATCTGAAGAATGGTTTTACTGATTCTCACTTTATCTGTTTTCCTTACGAGACACGTCGTACCGGTATCTATGCTGCTGGTCCTCTACGTCGTCCGATGGACAGCTACCAGGCAAAAGAAGATGCCACGGGTGCTGCAATGAAAGCGATTCAGGCATTGGAGAATGCAGGTAAAGGTCGTGCAGCTCATCCACGTTCAGGTGACCTGAGTTACCCGCTGTTTCGAAAGGAAGGTTGTACCCAGTGTAAACGTTGTACGGTTGAATGCCCATTTGGTGCCATCAACGAAGATGAAAGACGTTTTCCACAATTCAACGAATCTCGTTGCCGCCGTTGCGGTACCTGTATGGGTGCCTGCCCGGTACGTGTTATCTCCTTCGATAACTACTCGGTGGATACAGTCGGTCAGCAAATCAAAAGTGTCGATATGCCAGACGAATTCGATGAAAAGCCACGTATTCTGGTGCTGGCCTGTGAGAACGATGCTTATCCCGCGCTGGATATGGCGGGTCAGCAGGGCATTGAATACTCAGCCTTTGCTCGTATCGTTCCGGTGCGTTGTTTAGGTTCAGTGAATACCATCTGGTTAACTGATGCTTTAAACAGTGGATACGATGGTATCGTATTGATGGGTTGCTCAAAAGGTGACGATTACCAGTGTCACTTCGTGAAGGGGTCTGAGATGGCTCATTATCGGATGGGTAAGATAGCGGATACCTTACAGACACTGAGTCTGGAAGAAGAACGTGTGGCTACTTATGAAGTTGCGATTACCGATATCCAACGTGCACCTAAGTTGATCAATGACATGGCTGAAACCATAGAAAAGATCGGCATGAGCCCATTCAAGTTCTAAGGGGAATTTATTATGAGTTTAAATACCGCAATGGTAGAAAAATATCGCAACAACTTCCTGCAGGAAGTTGCCGGTAATGTCGAAGAGGGTGACTGGGTAAAGATGTGTATGCAGTGTGGTGTCTGCGCAGGTTCCTGCCCGCTGGGTAATGCCTGGGAACACACCCCTCAGAAGATCTTCATGATGATTCGAGCTAATAAGCGTGATGAAGTACTGACCTCTGATTCCATGTGGATGTGTACTTCCTGCTACAACTGTATTGTACGTTGTCCACGTGAATTACCGATCACTCACATCATGCACGGTCTGGCAACTTACGCCAAGAAACTGGGTCTGGCACCTAAAGAAAACCCGACACAGTGGTTTTCTGAAGTGTTCTGGGACAACATGATGAAGAAAGGTCGTGTGAATGAATTGAAGATGGGTCTCTCTCTTTATTTCAAAGAAGGATTTATGGCCGGTATCAAGGAGTCTATGGCTCACCAGAAACTGGGTATGAACATGATGAAAGCCAAGCGTATGGCAGCTGGCGAATTGTTCGGTGGTCATGGTGTTAAGGACCTGTCTGGCTTTCAGAAAATGATCAAGAAAGCGCAGGATATTGAAGCCGATCGTCTTGAAGCGAACTCGAAATAGAGGAGAGAATAATGGCTAAATTTGAATACTCATATTACCCCGGCTGCTCCTCTCAGAAAGGAGCCTCTTCATCCAATCTGGGTCGCTCTGTAGAGACCATGTGTGAAGAGCTGGATGTAAAACTGAATGAAATTCCTGACTGGAACTGCTGTAGTGCTTCCATCGGATATGGAAGTGGTAGCGTGATCCCACGTATGTCTTTATCTGCACGTAATATTGCATTGTCAGAGCAACATAACCCGAATCAGGATATTGTTGCTACCTGCGCTGCCTGTTGGCTATCGACAAAAGAAGCATCAGAGCGACTTCACGATGATGAAAATTTATTTAAAGACGTGAATACTGCACTTGCTGAAGCTAATTTAAAGCTGACCAATAAAACACCGATTCGTCACATGGCAGAAGTACTGATAGAAGACATTGGTTACGATGCCCTCAAAGCAGGCGTCAAGAAACCATTGGAAGGTATCAAGATCGCTGGCTATGTCGGTTGTCAAACCAATCGTCCTTTCGGAATTGACGGTGAATCGTTTGAAAACCCAATGTATCTCGACAAGATGGTCGAATCATTAGGTGGTGATTCGATTACTACCTATGAAAAGAAGGTGCAATGTTGTGGTGGCGCGTTAGCTTTCTCCGAGCCCGAAAAATCTCAGCAAATGATCCACGGTATTATCGAAGCAGCTTACGACAATGGTGCCGATATGATTGTGACTCCATGCCCGCTGTGTCAGGCCAACGTAGAAATCTATCAGGACGAAATCAATGCCAAATTCGGCAGTAATTTCGAAATGCCAGTGGTTTACTACAGCCAGTTGATTGATGTGGCTTATGGTCGTAGCGCGCAGGATTCTGCATTAGACGGTCAGGTCATTAAGGCTAAAAAGCTGGAAGCGCTTGCAGGTAAGTAACTCTTCCTTTAAGTAAAATTAGAAGGCGCTTATTGAGCGCCTTTTTTTGCCTGCTATTTTTTTATCAAATATTTAAAAATAGCGCAAATAAGGTCGTCAGTTATAATGCAGTGAAATTGAAAACTAGATTTACTGATAATGGCAAAAAAAAGCTTTTACTGGCACGACTATGAAACCTGGGGGGCAAATCCGCGCGTGGACCGGGCAGCGCAATTTGCAGGTATACGTACTGATGAAAACCTGAATATCATCGGTCAACCTTTAATGATTTATGCGAAACCCGGCGTAGACTTTTTGCCTCATCCTGAAGCCGTATTGATTACTGGCATTACTCCACAAAAGGCAATGAAAGAAGGAGTCGCAGAAGCGGATTTTTTTCGTCAAATACATACAGAATATACCCAGCCAGGCACCTGTATCGTCGGCTATAACAGTATTCGTTTCGATGAGGAAGTGACACGTTTTGGCTTATATCGAAACTTTTACGATCCTTATGCCTACAGCTGGCAGAACGGTAACAGTCGTTGGGATGTGCTCGATTTAATGCGCATCACACATGCTTTGCGCCCTGAAGGGATAGAGTGGCCACAAAATGAAAATGGTGTGACGAGCTTTAAACTGACCGATTTGACCGCTGCCAATCAAATCGAACAGGTAGGTGCGCACGATGCTCTTGTCGATGTTAAAGCTACTATTGCTGTCGCTAAACTGGTTAAACAGAAACAACCCAGGCTTTTTGATTTCTATTTTGCGCTCAGGCAAAAACAACGTGCTGCGGAGTTGATCAATCCATCGCGAGGCGAAATTACATTACATGTCAGTGGCATGTTTCCAGCGCAACAGGGCTGTCTGGCCCCCATTATTCCATTGCTGGCGCACCCGTCGAATGCCAATGAAATCATTTGTTATAACCTGCGCTTTAATCCCGAAGCCTTGTTGAAAATGAGTGCTCAGGAGATTGAGGAAAAACTGTATACAAAAACCATAGATCTGGCCGAGGGTGAAGAACGTATTCCACTCAAGGGTGTGCATCTGAATAAGTCACCAGCTCTGGCCCCAGTGAGTACGTTGAATGCGGCTCAGGCAGAAAAGTGGCAGCTTGACTGGGATGTTATCAATCAGCACCGTGATATGCTGATGTCAGATTCCACTCTGATTGCAAAGCTGAGAGAAGTCTATAGCCGTCCACGCGAGTATGAGGCAGTGGATGCTGATAGTGCTTTATACGAAGGTTTTCTTTCACAGCAGGATCGCCTCAGCTGTAATCAGGTTCTGGCGGCCACTCCTGAAAAACTAGCTGACTGGCCAGCCGAAAAATTTCAGGATAAGCGCCTACAGACCTTGCTGTTTCGTTATCGGGCGCGTAATTTCCCACAAAGTCTGACTGCTGATGAGGCTTTACGCTGGCAGCGCTTTTGTCAAAGTCGACTGGTGGATGGAGAGTTTGGCTCAAACCTGACGTTGGACCAGTTTCAGCAACTGCTGCTCACCCTGGCTCAACGAGAGCAGGGTGAACGTGAACAGTATTTATTGAATCAGTTGTCAGTCTGGGTACAGGATCTGTTTGCGTAGGTGTTTCGGCTACAGAATCAAAGATGCATGATCTGCCAGACGTGAACGTTCGCCGCGTTTTAAAGTCACATGGCCACTGTGTTCCCAGTCCTTGAATCTATCTACGATATAGGTCAGGCCCGAGGTGGTTTCGGTCAGGTAAGGAGTATCAATCTGTCCAATATTACCCAGGCATACAAACTTGGTACCTGGTCCTGCACGAGTGATCAGGGTTTTCATCTGTTTAGACGTCAGGTTCTGGGCTTCATCCAGAATGATGAATTTGTTCAGAAAAGTACGTCCACGCATGAAGTTCAATGAAGATATCTTGATGCGATGGCGTACAAGGTCAGTAGTGGCCTGATTTTCCCAGGCATCGTTTTTATCGTTACCGACCAGCACTTCCAGGTTATCCATCAATGCGCCCATCCAGGGGGACATTTTTTCTTCTTCAGTACCCGGTAAAAAACCAATATCTTCACCTACTGGCACAGTCACACGAGTCATAATGATTTCAGCATAGCGCTTTTCATCCATGGTTTGAGCTAAAGCTGCAGCCAGTGTGAGCAGGGTTTTACCAGTTCCTGCAGTACCCGACAGACTGACAAAATCTATCTCTGGATCCATCAATAAGTTAAGCGCAAAACTTTGCTCACGATTACGCGCATGTATACCCCATACCGAATTGTGTTCATTCATATAGTTTTTGATGACTTCAATGACACAGGTGTTATCGTTTTTTTCGCGCACAATGCCATCAAAGTTATTTTCCAGATAGATGAACTGATTGGGGTACCATTCAAGCGTGTCATCACCGGTAATTTCGTAAAAACTTTTGCCATCGCGTTGCCATGAATGGATATCCTTACTGTGTTTATCCCAGAATTCATCCGGTAGTTCCAGGCTACCCGTGAACAGCAGATCCAGGTCATCCAGTACCTTGTCATTGGTATAGTCTTCAACCAGCAGGCCCAGTACAGTCGCTTTTATGCGTAGATTGATATCCTTGGATACCAGAATAATATCGCAGTCCCATTCCTCTTTTAAGGCCAGCACCGTGCCTAGTATTGAATTATCGTTTTTACTGCCGGGCAGGCTATCAGGTAAGCGTGGTGAGTGGGCTTCGGTTTCAAAGAAAAGTCGGCCTGTACTTTTAACTGGGCCGTTTCCGTTGGGGGAATGTACCGGCACCAAAGGTAATCCCTGTTTGATATCTATATCCTTATTCGTATTCATTAAATCATCGATGAAACGATTCACCTGACGAACGTTCCTGGCAACCTCGGATAAGCCTTTCTTGCCCTGATCCAGTTCTTCCAGTACGGTCATAGGCAGATAAATATTGTGCTCCTGAAATCGAAAAATAGCGGTTGGATCATGCATCAATACATTGGTATCAAGCACGAAAAGTTTAGCTTCGGTAGATGTCATAGGCCATGCTTACTAGTAACAGGGATTAATGTGGAAAAAACAAAATTAAAACGCTTAAAGAAATTGCTGCATATTTGGTGATGGGCCAGTATGTAGATAATTAGATACAAGCTGTGAATTGAATTTTGCAATTTGTCATGCCCCGAGTTTGAATAAATCAACCAGAGCTGTCAATGATAAAAAATCTTAGTTGTTAATGTCGATAGCGCAAGGTTGTGATATGTTTTAACCACCTTTTTTACTGCTCATCACTAATGTCTAACGACCTTTATCTATATCAACGCGAACAGGTGTATCGACTGGATCAAAAGACGATGCAAATGGATGCACAACCCTCACAATTATTAATGCAGAAAGCCGCTGCAGCTACATGGAATGCCATTCAACAACGCTGGCCTGAATGCCAGCACCTGGTTATCCTGGCCGGTGCAGGTAATAACGGTGGAGATGCCTTTGCACTAGCAATACTCGCTAAAAAACAGTCTAAAACAATCAGTCTGTACTTGATCGGAGATGA
Source organism: Gammaproteobacteria bacterium (assembly GCA_050298595.1). Lineage (GTDB taxonomy): Bacteria > Pseudomonadota > Gammaproteobacteria > JACNJF01. The sequence goes on from JBNKUM010000077.1 coordinate 8,473, forward strand.
ATCGCGGCAATCCAGGGAGTCGACATTTTATCGAGAAGCCTGGCTGGCTGATGGAGGAGATATTCTGAGCTGGGCTGGTGACTGCCCGGATTGTGATGTGATTGTTGATGGTCTGCTGGGAATTGGTCTGAATAAAAGTCTGAATGACGATTGGCAATCATGGATTTCACAGATCAATTCTAAACAGGCAATTCGAGTCAGTATTGATATCCCCAGTGGGTTAAATGCTGATACGGGAATAGCCATGCCCTGCGCCATAAAAGCAGATTTAACGGTAAGTTTTATCGGCAGAAAAATTGGTTGCTACCTGACGGATGGCTCGGACTACTGTGGTGAGTTATTGTTTGATGATCTTGGAATATCAAGCTCAGCACTAAATTCTGAAATACCACTGTGTACAATAATCAATGACGACAATATAAGTCTTCCGACAATACGTGCCAGTAACAGCCATAAAAGTCAGTATGGTCATATTCTGGTCATTGGCGGTGACCGGGGCATGCCGGGGGCGGTGAGGTTGGCTGCAATCGCAGCGCTTCGTGCCGGAGCCGGAATGGTGAGCGTTTGTGTACACCCGGATAATTATTCGGCTATTGCCGCTGCCGATCCCGAACTTATGGTGGGCGTGTGGGGTGATCTGGAGCACTTACTGGAACGAGCATCTGTAGTCGTTGTTGGGCCTGGACTGGGGCAATCCGCAGATGCAAAAAAATTATTGGATAAAATCGCTGGTTGTAACAAGCCCATGGTGATTGATGCTGACGCATTGCATGCCGATTTTCTGGATCGGCTGCAATCAGATAATACGGTGATCACGCCGCATCCAGGCGAAGCAGCCAGATTACTTAACTGCTCAGTTCCTCAGATTCAACAGAACAGAGTTCAAGCTATACAGGATTTAATCCAGTGTTGGGCTACTGCCTGTATATTAAAAGGTTCGGGTAGTCTGGTGAGTCAGCAAGGTATGCCAATATCTTTATGCCATAACGGCCATTCCGGTATGGCCACGGCGGGCAGTGGTGATGTCTTGAGTGGCCTGGTTGGCGCTTATCTGGGGCAGGGCTTAACGCCATTAGAGGCTGCGAGATGTGGTGCCTATGTGCATGCTCTGGCGGCTGAAAATTATGCGCGCGAATATCATCCAGATAGCCTTATCGCCAGCGATCTGGTACAGAGAATTGCTAGCGTGCATCTAGCGCTAAAGCATTTACAGGTTTATGCATGATAGTCTGCTCAGAAAAAGAGATGAAAGCGTTGGGCGCAAAACTGATTAAGGCTTGTGATAGTGGTGGTGTGATTACCCTGGAAGGTGATTTGGGCACAGGAAAAACCACCATCGTACGTGGCGCACTGGAAGCCTGCGGCATTACCAGTGGCGTTCGCAGCCCAACCTATACATTGATCGAAAATTACGAACTTGATAATCTTTCAGTGGCCCATTTTGATCTATACCGGCTGGCGGAAGCGGAAGAGCTGGAATATCTGGGTTATCGTGATTACCTGAATCCTCATACTTTGTGTTTGATTGAATGGCCACAGCGTGCTGAGGAGCTATTGCAATATGCAGGGTTGCAGCTCACCCTTGAATATCATGAAGGCTGTCGTCGAATTTACGCAAAATCGACTAACCCCTGGGGTGAGCAGTTAATTCGAGCTATTAATCTTATGTAAATTCTAGATAAATAGACTATCTATTTAATAAATAAAGAAAAAAGTTGATTTTGTTAGCTTAATTTACTATAACTAACATCACAGTTTAAATAAGTTATCCTTAAAAGTTGCTAAAGCCATGAATACAATTACACAAGCTCGCAGACTGTTTTTGAAGAAGCTGGCAGGTATCAGTGCTTTGATGACCCTCCCAGTTATTACTCAAAATTCATATGCAGCTGCCCAAAAATCCGCATTAACCGGTGTTCGAGTAGCTCAATCCAATCCCGATCATACACGTGTAGTTTTTGATCTGTCTGACAATATTGAGCATGATCTTTTTACTCTATCCAATCCCAATCGGGTGGTTATAGATCTTAAAGATGTGCGTAAATCTGCTGCACTGATTACTGACGAAAATGAAACTGACTTACTACGTAGTATTCGGTCAGCAGTACGTCAATCTGATGATTTGAGAATAGTACTCGATTTAAAGGGTAAAGTACGACCACGTAGTTTCATGCTACAACCGGATAGTAAAAATGGTTATCGTCTGGTAGTAGATATGCATGCGACTGAACTTAGCCCTACACCAATTATAACCAGCCGCGAAAAACGCAAAGCCAAAAAGAAGCAGGTTGTAATAGCTATCGACCCTGGACACGGTGGTCGAGACCCGGGTGCAGTTGGTCGTAATGGTACCAAAGAAAAAGATGTAACACTGGCGATGGGCAAAAAGCTGGCCAAGATCATAAATAATACACCTGGCTATAAGGCTGTACTTACCAGAAGCTCTGATCAGTATATTGTATTGCGTAATCGAGTGAAAACTGCACGCAGCCATCAGGCCGATTTGTTTGTCTCCCTGCATGCGGATGCCTATAAATCACCGCGTGTAGAAGGTGCATCGGTTTATGCTCTGTCGTTAAACGGCGCCAGCTCTGAAGCAGCACGTTGGATTGCTGAAAAAGAAAATGCTTCGGATTTGATCGGAGGTATAAGCCTGGATGATAAAGATGACTTGATTGCATCTGTATTACTCGATCTTTCACAGACGGCGACAATTCAGGATAGTCTGGAGCTAGGGTCAGAGATTTTGAATCATCTGGGTAAGGTGGGAAAGCTCAACAAGGAACATGTACAACAGGCTGGTTTTGCCGTGTTGAAGGCTCCTGATATGCCTTCTATTCTAATAGAAACAGCATTCATCTCAAACCCTAAAGAAGAGCGCCGACTTAAGTCTTCCAGACACCAGAAAAAAATAGCCAAAGCTATTTTCTCTGGCATCCAGAACCATGTTAAGGATCGACTGATCAGCTAGTTTTAACTGACTGCTGGAAAAAATCATAAAAACGCACTTTCATCAGTGCGTTTTTTTATGTGGATGGAAATTTCCACTGTGCCACCATTTGTCCGAAACGATTGATGATGGCTTGTTTTTGATAGCCCTGCGCATATTTTATGCGATTATAGGCAGTAAATATATTTTCTAGTTGTTGGTCTTTAAAATGGTTTTCTGATTGCAGACGCTGTAGAAAATCATTCAGAGTCTCTGACGGTTGACGTGTAAATCCATATTTTGCCAGTTTTTTCAGAAGCTGTTTGAGAATGATTTCATATCGAGCAGGTTTTGCCGGTCGTTCTCTATACCAACTGATCAACCAGTAACCACCTGTTATCAGCATAATGCTGAATACCAGCGCAATTATCATATCCCCCCATCCCACAATCCCCAGTCCCAGATTGCTTAGGAAACGAGTCTGCTTTTTATTATCGTAGTTGATAACCCAGTCATTCCAGCGGTGTTGCAACCTGTCCCAACCAAATAACATTTTACTGAGTAGAGCACTACGCCTGGAATATTTGAAGGTGGCGAACTCATTTTTGAGCGCCTGATCTAATCCTCCTTCAATGCGGTCGGGAGAGACAGCTGCCGTAGGATCCACGCGTACCCAGCCCTGATCCTCTAGCCACACTTCGGTCCAGGCATGGGCATCTGACTGACGCACGATGAGGTAATTACCGACTTCATTTAATTCACCACCCTGATACCCGGTAACGATGCGAGCAGGAATGCCTGCTGCGCGCATGAGTAATGCAAAGCTACTGGCATAATGCTCACAGAATCCGCGCCGGGTACGAAAAAGAAATTCATCACTGGCATTTTCGCCCAGCAGAGGCGGTTGCAATGTATAGACATACTCCTGTTCTCGAAACTGATTTAACGCGTGCTGGATAACCTCACTGTCAGAGTTAAACCTGTTCGCCCATGATCGCCCGAGAGCAATGGTTTGAGGATTGCGATCTTCATTTACTGCCGTTGCTTGCATCAGGTAATCAAAAGACTCATCTATACCTATTCGATAATTTAAGGCGGAACTTAAAGTGTATCGTTTCAGGTCATTGACAGGCTTTTTGCTAGTTAATTGAAACTCGGAAGTCATGAAGCTTTCAGGCAATCTCATGACTGGGATATCCAGTGCCAATAGCCAGGGTTTTCCGTGTGGCTCAAGCGTTACCGTGTAGGTTGTTTTTTGGATGTTTTCAGGTGTATCAATATGTCTGACTATCTTGGGGCTTTCCTGTGTCCAGTGTCGTCCATCGAATTTCGCCATCACCGGACCACGCCAGTATAGTTTCTCCTGTGCTGGAATCTCACCTTCAAAACTTACCCTGAAAGCAACCTCATTACTGAAAATCAGGTTACTGATTGAACCGGGAGCCATATCATCGCTTAGGCCTGTAATCCCGCCACGTTGTTCCTGAGTGAGCCCCCAGATAGGACCAGGGATACGGGGTACAAGAATAAACAGTATCACCATGATGGGTATAGACAGGCCAATCAGCTTGGAAGAGGCCTGTAGCCGGGTTTTTAGAGCTACGCTATCGTCTCTTTGATTGATAGTCATCAGTGTGGTTGTGATGATGAGGAGACAGCCAAGCATGAACAGGGCGATTAAAATACTCTGGTTGAATAGAAAATGGGTGGCCAGTAAAAAGTAAGTAAGAAAGGTTAAAATCAATATGTCACGATGTGTATAAGATTCGAGAAACTTGAAGGCGGTCATAACCGTGAGTAGTGCCAGCCCCGGATCACGTCCAGCGATAGTCCAGAACTGGGCGAAAACACTTAAACCTCCTCCTAGCACCATCATGATCAAAAGCCATTTAGGTACCTGAAACAGATAACCGTAAGCCTGTAAAACACGCCAGAGCAGGCTTACTACCGCGATGCTGATGACCCATAATGGCAGGTGAGTTGCGTGCGGAAGCATGGTAATCAGAAAACTGAAAGCAACTGCATTGACACTGTTGCGTGACAGCGGCTCTTCAGCTATCCGGTGAATGGGGAGATTAACTCTCATTGATCTGTAGTTCTGAATTCATATCTCTTTGCCGGAAAGTTGCGAGTGCTTGTAGACAATAGCTACGATGCACCGGGCCGTCATCCTGATCAATAGTCGTTGAGGGTAGCACGAGGCCATATTTACGTCCTTGCTGATGTGCCAGAACAATGAGAGCTGTCATCTGGCTCAGCTTACCTTCGACAGAAGCTGCGGACATATCCTTCCAGTCGATCCACAGCGAAGGCGTCGCATAACCCTGAAAGGTTTTGGTCAGCATACCCCGTCCCTGGGCAAGGGCTTTCCAGGAAATGTGGCGTAGCGATTCACCGTTTCGGTGTTGCCTGAGCCCTGCAAAGTCATCGCCATCTGCCATATCAACATTACTTTTACCGGATTCATCATTAACCATACTCTGCTGTAACTGAAGATCAAACAAAGGCGTTGGGTAAACCAGCAGAGGACAGTCGTATTTTAACCAGCCCCAGGCATGAAAAAGTCCGGTTGGGTAGCGGGTAAACAAGGTTAGTCCAGCCGTTTGATACGCGCCTCGATGATGAGTCGGTAATTCAAGTGAGAGCTCTGCGCTGGATTCTGGGTCTATACTGCTGTAGTCGGGGTAATGCTGTTGATATTGAATACCTACCGCATAACGCGAACTCTGGTTTGGATTATAGATATTGAACTTTAAGAGGATATTCTCTCCACAGAAAACGGGTTCTGGTGGTTTAAGTTCGATGGTTAATCCGAGTAGGTTTTTATGGGTTTGCCAAAGGCTGATGATGCCGATGGCGGTTAACAGAAATGTGAGCGCAAATGCCATGCTGTTCTCATAGTTGATCGCAGCGAGCAGTAGCACAAATAGCATCACGGCATAGATGTATCCAAATCGGGTTGGCAGAATATAGAGTCGTCGGTTGTGCAGGGTGATTTTACCTGTAGTGGCCGGGTTGCGTAGTGCTATCCAGTAATCAATTCGTTTACGCAAAGCATTGGGCATTAATGAAGACAACAGGGACATGGTTTAGCTGTGCTAAGGGATGGCGACCGTTTCAAGTAAATCCTGCACCATAAGCTCAACGGTTTTACTCAGATGGTCAACAGATATCAGGCGATGACAGGCAATGGCGGGGAATATCGCTTTAATATCGCTGGGGTCGACGAAATCTCTATGCTGCATAAAAGCCCAACTGCGGGCAGCCCTCAGCAGAGACAGGCCTGCGCGAGGAGATAAACCATATACAAACTGTCCATTGTTTCGCGTCTCATGTAACAGTGCCTGTACATAATCAAGCAGGGGGGCGGAGACATGAATCGATTCAATCGACTGTTGAATTTTTATTATACGATTTGCATCCAGAACCGGGGTTATTTCCTGTAGTAAATGCTGACGACTCTTGCCGGATAGCAACAGGCGCTCTGCCTGACGGTCTGGATAGCCCAGATTGAGTTTCATCATAAAGCGATCAAGTTGAGACTCTGGTAAAGGGAAGGTGCCTGATTGATCCAGCGGATTCTGAGTACCAATGACGAAAAATGGCGCGGCCAAAATACGAGTTTCGCCTTCAACAGTGATCTGGCGTTCCTCCATGGCTTCTAATAAAGCACTCTGAGTCTTTGGAGTGGCTCGATTCATTTCATCAGCTAATACACAGTTAGAAAAGATGGGGCCGGGGTGAAATTTAAAGCCTTCAGTTTTTCGGTCATACACTGAGACGCCTAAAATATCCGCAGGCAATAAGTCGCTGGTGAACTGTATGCGGGTGAAATTCAATCCAAAAACCCTGGAAATGGCATGAGCCAGAGTCGTTTTGCCCACACCTGGTAAGTCTTCGATCAGGCAGTGGCCAGATGACAACAGGCAGCAAACGGCCAGTTTTATTTGCTGAGGTTTGCCAACGATAATCTTCTCTATGTTCTCAATGGCAAGCTGAATTGGGTGTAGCATTGAACTTAAAGGTGTTGATGCCTGCTTTAACATGCGTGTTTTCCAAATATCTAATCAGTTTATTCTAACTGTTTTTGACAAAAAAAAGCCCGCAAATGCGGGCTTTATGCTGAATATGGTAACAGATTTAGTTAAAAGCCTGCCCGGGTTGCTTACCCAGTTTTTTGAGAATGGTAGCCAGCGGGCAAAAACCAGTGAAGGCGGATTGGAACAGGTTGATGCCAACGAAAGCAGTAAAGAAAAACCAGTAGGGGTGATGATAAACACCCAGAGTAACGCTAACAAAAACAAACAGGCCTGCAACAGCCAGTACTATACGATCTATACTCATATCCAAACTCCTTATAATCTGAAGGGTGAAAAATTCGGCCTAATACTATATTAGGGTTTGCTAATAATCAAGTGTTGCAATCTAATGGCGTTGAATACAACCTTAAAAAAATCTGTGCGAATTTCTCCGAAATATACTATGCTGCACTGCAGCATAATGTGTTTTGACTGGTATTTCTGGAATTAGGTATGGCTTATAAAGATATTCTTGTTTATGTAGATGAAGGGGCTTCGAATGAGGAGCGTATTAAAATGGCGTTTAATTTAGCAAAAGACCACCAGGCACGGTTAACGGGTATCACTCTGAGCGCGTTAAAGCCGAATCATTTAAAGGTTAAGGAAAGCAAGGCGATCAAGAATATTTGCCTGAAGGAAGCCGAAAAAAGAATGCTCGAATTCGCCGAGCAGGCTAAGGCTGCAGGTATAGAGGCAGATGCTCGAATTATCAAGGGCAACCCCTCTAAAGCTTCTTTGCAGCTTGCCAAGATTGCGCGCAATTATGACATGGTTATTCTACGTCAGGCCAATCCAAAAAATCGCAATCATTCGATTACTGAAGTCGTAGCCGAAGATATCATCCTGTTAAGTGGACGACCGGTTTTCTTTATGCCGTATATTGGAGCTCACCGAATTCCCTGTAAAAAAGCCATGATAGCCTGGGATGGAACGCCTGCTGCGACACGTTCTGTGCATGATGCCTTGCCAATTCTTTCAAGGGTGGAAGATGTTTTTATTCTGGTGGTACAGGAAGGTAAGCAGAAAACAGCTAAAGGAGAATTACTGGTTGATGATCTGGCTAAACATCTGGAAAGGCATGGAACTAAGGCAAGTATCCGCCGGGTAAATGCAGGAACCTTTGATGTACCCACGGTGATTTTGAATGAAATCGCTGAAAACGATATTGATATTATGGTGATGGGCGGTTACGGCACACCCAGTTTGAAGCAAAAGATTTTTGGTGGAGTGACCCGTACCATACTGTCATCGATGATTATCCCAGTCATCATGTCGCATTAATAAAAGCCCCGGTTACGATATATTTGCAGCCGGGGCATGTGTTTAGATTAACGTTTTGCTAATTCCACGTATTCTCTGGTTTGAGCACCCGTATATATCTGACGCGGACGGCCAATACGCTGCTCCTTATCTTCCATCATTTCCAGCCACTGAGATATCCAGCCTGCAGTGCGCCCCATGGCAAAGATCACGGTAAACATATTCAAAGGCATATCCAGCGCTTTAAGAATAATACCCGAGTAGAAATCCACATTCGGATACAGGTTTCTTTCCAGAAAGTAATCATCTTCCAGAGCGATACGTTCCAGTTCACGTGCGGTTTCGAATAAAGGCTGGTTGGTGCTACCCAGAGCATCCAGCAATTCGTTACAGGCTTTACGGATGATTTTGGCACGAGGGTCATAGTTCTTGTATACGCGATGACCAAAGCCCATAAGGCGAAACTCGTCATTTTTATCTTTCGCACGTTCAACATATTTCGGTATTTCATCCGGGTGCTGAATCTCTTCCAGCATACGAATGACTGCTTCATTTGCCCCACCATGAGCAGGCCCCCATAACGATGCAATACCTGCAGAGATACAGGCAAAAGGGTTAGCCCCGGAGCTACTGGATAATCTGACCGTAGAGGTACTGGCATTCTGCTCGTGGTCAGCATGCAGGATAAAAATCAGGCGCATAGCGTGCACAGCAACAGGATTCGGTACGTATTCTTCGGTAGGTACACTGAACATCATGTACATGAAGTTTTCGATAAAATTTAAGTCATTGCGCGGATAGGGTAATGGAAGGCCATTCGCTCGGCGATAACTGTAAGCCGCTATTGTGGGCATTTTGGCGAGTAGTCGATGAGCTGAAATCTCTCTATGTCTGGGGTTATTGACATCTAATGAGTCATGATAAAAAGCCGATAAAGCGCCTACTACACCAACCATGATGGCCATTGGATGGGCGTCATGATGAAACCCATTAAAAAAGTGCTTTACGCCTTCATGAACCATGGTGTGGCGTTTGATCATATTAGTAAATTCATTATATTCATCTTTATCTGGAAGGTGTCCATACATCAGCAGGAAACTGGTTTCGAGATAATTACTATGTTCTGCTAATTGTTCAATAGGATAACCACGATATAGCAGGATACCTTTGTCTCCATCTATATAGGTAATATCACTTTTACAGCTGGCAGTGGCCTGAAAACCTGGATCGTAAGTAAACAGGCCAAGTTGGGCATGCAATTTTCTGATATCAAAGGTAGGTGAGCCGATGCTCGGGTCGATAATATCAAAATCCGCTGACTTGCCGCTGCGATTATCGGTTATGGTGACTGTGTTTTTGCTCATTGGGTAACTCCTAACTCTCTGATATGGTTAGCTTCTTGGTTTTAACATAGGCTCAGGGCCTGATGAGGTGTTTTTCAGACAATTGTAAACAACCTATGTTTACTTCTGCATCTAATTATTTCCGATACTATAGACTATGCGACACCTGATTAAACTATTGATTTTCCTAATTATCATTATCCATCAAGCCTATGCCATCGAAGATGGGCGCTGGCAACAGAACTATTAGCGGTCAGGATTAGCTGGAATTTGGTACCTGGATGTTGGCCGGTGGTCATAATATTGGATGGGAAAGTATACTGGAATTCGGCATAAAAGAGGGCCGGTTTACCCAGGGCACCGCTACAGTACGATTATTGCCCAATATGAGTGCATTTTCTCGTCCACCACAGGTTTTTGAATGTGCCCTTGTTTCCAGTACATTTGCCAGACGTAAAGGAGTTAAAAAAGTATTCCTTCAGGATCGAAGCTTGAAATACTTTTAATTGATGGTTTTAAGCTGAGTACGGAGCAGGAAACCGGTGCCAGACTGATTAAATATCAATTATGGCGCAAAACTATAGATCACTTTATGGTGGCGATATGCTCGCCATCTCTAAAACCTAATTTCACCTCATCATCAGCTTTCAGCTGTTTGGCTGAATGAATGAGCTTATCTTGCATAGTGACTGTGGCATAACCTCGCGCCAGCGTTTTTAAGGGGCTCAAGTTATCCAGCTTACTACTGTTTAATGCCAGTTTGTGACGGTCCTGGGTAAGCTGACTTTTCATCTGAGTCAATAAACTGCGCTTAGATTGGTCCACATTAAGCTTCAACATGGCTATTTTTTGCAGGGGATGATGAAGTCGAACCTGCTCTATAAGGCGTTGTAGCTGATGATTTTTTCTTTCCAGATAATGGTTCTGAACATGTTTTAGCGAGTTGCTGGCGAATACCAGTCGCTGTTTAAGTGATTGCATTTGACGTTGAGGATGCAGACGTAATAGACGTTGCTGGATGGTGCTAAGGTCGATTTTATGGCTGGATAAGCGCTTAATTATCTGCTGTTGCAGCCGTGTTGATAATTGATCAACACGCATCATGATTTCATATTGATCCATGGTGACTGACTCTGCGGCAACCGATGGGGTCGGTGCGCGCAGGTCAGCGACATAATCGGCAATAGTCGTATCAATTTCATGTCCTATGCCACTCACGATGGGAATCTCTGAATCAAAAATAGCATGAGCCAGCGCCGCTTCGTTAAAACACCACAGATCCTCCAGCGAGCCACCTCCACGTATGAGCAATAAAACATCACATTCAGCATGTTGGTTAGCCAGTTTAATCGCATTCACGATGGAGCCTGTAGCTGCCTCACCCTGAACCTGGGTAGGAAACAGGGTCACCTGACTGGAGGGAGAACGACGCCGAATAACACTAATAGCATCACGAATGGCGGCACCACTGGCTGAAGTGATGATGCCTATATGGTGTGCCTGATCGGGCACTGGTTTTTTATGCTTTTGATCAAACAGACCTTCATTTGAAAGCTGTTTCTTCAGCGCTTCAAACTCTCTCATCAATCGGCCAACACCTGCTTCTTCCATATGCTCAACAATCACCTGAAAATCACCCCGTGCCTCATACAACGTGACCTGGGCACGAATCAGGATTTGTTGTCCATTTTGTGGAGTGAAAGCTATGCGTTGATTACGGTTACGAAACATGGCAGCGCGTAACTGTGAGCGTTCATCTTTAAGTGTGAAGTACCAATGCCCGGAAGCAGGGCTGGAAAAATTTGAAATCTCACCTTCGATCCAGATCGAACCAATCCCCTGTTCGAGCATGGTTTTGATTTCAAAGTTGAGCGCAGATACGCTCCAGATAGCTTCATTGTGTTGCATATATGGGTGTTGGATGTGTGAATGTTAAACTGGGACTTTACTAGAGATGGGTAGATTAGTCTTTGGGAAAAATTCTGGTCCTGCTACTGAAGAAGAAAAGGCAATTGATGAAGAACAAAAAAAAGCCACTAAAAGCGGCTGCAATTTGACATCGGGTGAAAATTGTTTCTTCCTCGACCCTTTTTTGAGTTATCCGGACCATTATCCGGTTTACCGTCCAGAGGTCAATACCTTATAATCGCGCTTTGAAATTGACCCCTCCGGAGTAAATATGCGCATATCCCAGGAAGCCCTCACCTTTGACGATGTTTTACTAGTCCCAGCCAAGTCAGATGTACTACCTAATGATGCTGAACTGAAAACACGTCTTACTCAGGGTATAGAATTAAATATCCCTCTGATATCCGCCGCAATGGACACAGTTACAGAATCTGGTCTTGCTATCGCTATGGCTCAGGAAGGAGGTATGGGGATTGTACATAAGAACCTTTCTCCCACCGAGCAGGCCCGTCAGGTAGCGAAAGTGAAAAAATTTGAAAGTGGTGTAATCAAGGATCCTATTACCATTAAGGCTGATACCATGATTCGAGATGTGATTGCATCCACCGAAAAGAATCAGATTTCCGGTTTGCCCGTGATGGGCTCAGAAGGTCTGGTGGGCATAGTCACCAAGCGTGACCTGAGATTTGAAACCAATCTGGATCAGCCAGTATCTTCCGTGATGACGCCGAAAGAGCGCCTGGTTACTGTGGAAGAAGGCGCGAGCAAAGAACAGATCATGGAATTGTTGCACAAACACAGAATTGAACGCCTGTTGGTGATAAACAAAAAATTCGAACTTAAAGGCATGATTACGGTTAAGGACATCACCAAATCAACCGTCCACCCGCTTGCCTGTAAAGACGATCAGGGGCGTTTAAGAGTTGGAGCAGCGGTTGGAACCGGAAAGGATACCGATGAAAGGGTTGAATTATTGGCCAATGCTGATGTTGACGTGATTGTAGTAGACACGGCTCATGGTCACTCGAAAGGTGTCATCGAACGTGTCGCCTGGGTGAAAAAACATTATCCGCAGATTCAGGTTATAGGTGGCAATATTGCTACCGGCCATGCAGCACGTGATCTGGTGGATGCCGGAGCTGATGCGGTTAAGGTTGGTATAGGTCCTGGATCTATCTGTACAACTAGAATTGTAGCGGGTGTCGGTGTGCCACAGATTTCAGCAATTTCGAATGTAGCGCTAGCGCTTAAAGATACGGGAATCCCCTGTATTGCAGATGGTGGTATTCGCTTCTCAGGTGATGTTTCCAAGGCACTGGTAGCCGGTGCGCATACAGTCATGATCGGCAGCATGTTTGCCGGTACTGAAGAAGCGCCGGGCGAGGTTGAGCTATATCAGGGCCGTTCGTATAAATCTTACCGTGGTATGGGGTCATTGGGCGCTATGCAAAAAGGTTCCAGTGACCGTTACTTCCAGGCGGATAGCTCGGTAGAAAAGCTGGTTCCTGAAGGTATTGAAGGCAGGGTTCCCTATAAAGGACCATTGTCCGGGATTATTCATCAGCTACTTGGCGGAGTTCGCTCCAGCATGGGGTATGTGGGCTGTGCCAACATCGAAGAATTGAGAACCAGACCAGAATTTGTCAAGGTAACCGGTGCAGGTATGGCCGAGTCTCACGTTCACGATGTCACCATCACTAAAGAAGCGCCAAACTACCGGGTTTAACCACTGATGACACTTAACCATGACCTGCATGATGACAGGATTCTTATACTTGATTTTGGATCTCAATATACCCAGCTGATTGCACGTAGAGTGCGTGAACTGGGTGTGTACTGTGAAATCCTGCCCTGGGATATTGAAATGGATCGCGTGATTGGGTTTATGCCGAAGGGGATAATCCTGTCAGGTGGCCCTGAATCTACCCTGGAAGACCAAACACCCGTCGCCAACCTGGATCTACTGGACTTGAAGGTGCCTGTTTTGGGTATTTGCTACGGTATGCAAACACTGGCCAATCAACTCGGTGGAAAAGTAGAGAATGTTGGGCATAGTGAATTCGGCTATGCACAGGTGCGTGCACACGGACATACCGAGTTACTGAAAGATATTCAGGATCATCAGACTGCTGAAGGTTATGGCATGCTGGATGTCTGGATGTCGCATGGTGATCGTGTTGCTGAGATGCCTGAAGGCTTCAAGCTTATGTGTAGCACTGACTCCGCCCCCATTGCCGGGATGGCGGATGAGGCACGTAAGATTTATGGCCTGCAGTTTCATCCTGAGGTAACTCATACGCGCCAGGGATCAGAAATTCTAGGTCGCTTTATCCACCAGATCTGTGGTTGTGCTTCCGATTGGGTGGCTGAAAATATCATTGAAAACAGCATCAAGCTGGTACGAGAACAGGTTAAAGATGGAAATGTTATTCTCGGTCTGTCTGGCGGCGTTGATTCATCGGTAGTCGCGGCTTTACTGCATAAAGCCATAGGCGAGCAATTGACCTGTATCTTTGTCGATAACGGTTTGTTACGTCATCAGGAAGGTGATCAGGTAATGGCTACCTTTGCTGAGCATATGGGAGTTAAGGTCATTCGGGTTGATGCCGAACAGCGCTTTCTGGATAAACTTAAAGGGGTTTCTGATCCTGAGCAGAAACGCAAGGTCATCGGTAACCTGTTTATCGAGATTTTTGAAGAAGAGGCCAGCAAGCAAAACGATGCTGCCTTTCTGGCACAGGGCACTATCTATCCCGATGTCATTGAATCAGCAGGTGCTTCTACCGGCAAGGCTCATTTAATCAAATCGCATCATAATGTGGGTGGTCTACCAGAGGATATGAAGCTGGAACTGGTTGAACCCCTACGTGAATTATTCAAGGATGAAGTGCGACGCATAGGTGTTGAACTGGGCCTGCCTCATAATATGGTTTATCGTCATCCATTCCCAGGCCCTGGTCTGGGTGTGCGGATTCTCGGTGAAGTTAAAAAAGAGTACGCCGATTTATTACGTCTGGCGGACCATATTTTCATTGAAGAATTATGGAAGCACAATCTGTATGAAAAAACTTCTCAGGCATTCACAGTATTTTTGCCAGTGAAATCGGTAGGTGTCACCGGAGATGGTCGACGTTATGACTATGTGGTTGCCTTACGCGCAGTGGAAACCATCGATTTTATGACCGCTCGCTGGGCACATTTACCGTATGAGTTTCTTGACCTTGTGTCTCGTCGCATCATGAATGAAATCTCTGGAATCGCACGCGTCACCTACGATATCTCGGGCAAACCGCCCGGCACTATCGAGTGGGAATAGAGCAAAACGATAACTACTGGATGGAGCTTGCGTTACAGCAGGCTCAACTGGCAGCCGAGCAGGGCGAAGTTCCTGTTGGCGCAGTGCTGGTCGATGAAGAAAACCAACTACTCGCCTGTGGACATAATCAGCCGATATCTGCTAATGACCCCACCGCTCATGCTGAAGTTGTTGCGTTAAGAGGCGCAGCAAAAAAAATGAATAATTATCGGCTGGTCAATTCAACGCTGTATGTAACGCTGGAACCCTGTGTCATGTGTGTGGGGGCGATGGTTCATGCAAGAGTGAAACGACTGGTTTATGGTGCAGTTGAATATAAAACCGGCGCCATTGAAAGCGCCTGTCAGTTATTGCAAACCACTCGTTTTAATCACAGTATAGAAGTGTCATCTGGGGTGTTACAGGAACAATGTGCGGCGATCCTGAGTGATTTTTTTGCGCAGCGTCGAGCTGTTAAACAGGCTGCTCGAGAACTTAATAAGTAAATCAAAAGCTTGGAGGCATCATCAGTTCTTCATCTACTGGTTGATCAACCTGACTCGGTACTTCTTCTCCGTTTTGTCGAATATCCATCCATTCCAGCAATTCAGCATATTTACGGATGTTTTCGACATACTTAACGGGTTCATAGCCACGAGCATACCCATGCCTGGTTTTCTTGTACCATTTCTTTCGGCTCAGAAGGGGAAGATTCTGTTTTACATCAATCCATTTATCCGGGTCGCCCTGATTCATTTCGGTAATTATGCGTGCATCTTCAAGGTGTCCATAGCCCACATTATAGGAAGCCAATGCCAGCCAGGTACGGTCAGGTTGTGGGACGCGCTCGGGGATCTTAGCTAGAACACGTTTGAAATACTTTGCCCCACCCCTGATACTTTGTTGCGGATCGAGGCGGTTTTTGATCTTTAGCATTTTCGCAGTCTCCTGAGTCAACATCATCAAGCCACGTACTCCGGTAGGCGATTTGGCTTTAGGGTTCCACAGCGACTCCTGATAACTGATGGCCGCAAGCAGATGCCAGTCCAGACCTTGAGTTTCGGCTTCACGTTCGAATAGCGCCCTGTAATCAGGCAGTTGCTCTCGTACACGTTGTGAAAAAGTCTGAATATCGGAGTAATTGAATTTCTCTACATGGCTATAGTAACGATGAATTAGCTGATCCAGGCGGCCATCTTTTTTAATGGTTTTAAAAAAATTATCCAGCGCTTTCTTAATACTCAAATCATCGGATTCTTTATAAGCCCAGCGTAACAGTTTAGGAGGCGGTATATCAAAGGCGATGCGCAGTTCTGGAAAAAAACGTCGCTGTAGCGCTATTTCATGTGAGTCTTCCAGGATATAGTCGATCAAACCTTCATCGACCAGTTCGATGAGTTCTTCGCTGGCGATGTCATTATTACTCAGCCAGCTTAACTCAGGCATTTTTTTCTCCAGTTGGGTGAGGAAGTTTTCGTGACTACTACCACGGATAACTTCGATAACACCATCCTGTAGATCTTTCAGATCGACAGGTCGCTTCTTCAAGCCTTTGCGATAAAGTATTTGCTGGTGTACTTCATGATAATCTGGGCCAAAAACAACCTTAGCTGGAATATCAGCATCCAGAGGAGAGAGGCCAGCGGCAGCCAGGTCATAGCCTCCAAATATTAGTTCATTGTAAATTTCAGAGTAATTATCTACCGTTTTGATTTGCAGGCTGACACCCAGAAATTCGGCAAACAGTTGAGACAACTGAAACTCAAATCCATCTGGACCATCGGTATCCTGGTAATAGGTAGAGGCACCATTGAGTGTCAATACCTTTAGTGCACCATATTTCTGTATGCGTTGTACATGAGTAAACGGTTCTTCTGAGAACTTGGGAATAGCCACAAGCAATGCGAAAATCATCACTGCGACCAAAAGGCCTGCAGTAATGTGTAATCGGTGTGCTCGTGGTGAAAGGTCGACCATAATGCTCGTCAATAAAACCCGGAATCAGAAAGCATATGATAAGTAGTGTTGTGATTCTAGGTTTTCGTGCACAACATCGAATTTAGAGGTAATAGATATTATTGACGTCGAGTGAAAACCCAGTGATCACCTTCAGAAGTAGCGTTGTTAAACTGATA
This sequence comes from Gammaproteobacteria bacterium, assembly GCA_050298595.1. Taxonomy (GTDB): domain Bacteria; phylum Pseudomonadota; class Gammaproteobacteria; genus JACNJF01. The sequence continues at coordinate 25,422 of JBNKUM010000077.1, forward strand.
ACCTTCAAGATCAAAATCCTTGAGTTGTTCTGTATCAGTAATTTCGTTTTGAATGATAAAGCGAGACATAAGTCCGCGGGCTTTCTTGGCATAGAACCCAATCATTTTGTATTCACCATTTTTATAATCCTTAAAAGCAGGGGTAATTATGCGGGCTTTTAAGTTTTTGGTTTTTACCGATTTAAAGTACTCATTAGAGGCGAGGTTGATCAGTACATCAGAATCAATGGCTCTTAATTGTTTGTTAAGGGCATCGGTAATCTGAAAATCCCAGAACTCATACAGGTTCTTACCCTCAGTGGTATCCAGTTTGGTGCCCATTTCCAGACGGTAGGGACGCATAAGATCCAGCGGTCTTAATACACCATACAGGCCTGACAGAATACGTAAATGCTGTTGTGCAAAATCCAGCTCTTTTTGCCCAAGCGTATAAGCATCCAGACCTGTATAAACATCTCCTTTAAAGGCAAAGAGAGCCGGACGAGCATTTTCAGTGTTAAACGGTGTTTTCCATTCATGGTTGCGTGCAAAATTAAGTTCAGCGATGTTACGGCTTACATGTTGTAGTTCAATCAGATCCAGCACTGATAAATCTTTCAGCCTGTTAATCAGCAACTGAGATTGTTTCAAATGAGCAGGTCGCGTAAAGCTATCGGTAGGAAGAGGGGAGTCATAATCCAGAGTTTTAGCAGGGGAGACAACAATTAACATAGGGAACAGAATCGCGAAAAAGATAGATTCTAACAAATCTGATTAAAGCGGAAGCAAAATTCTTACTATCCATACAATAGGCAATATTTATCGATGAAATTTAGCATAAAAAGTACTATAAACATTGATCCCGGACTAAGCATAAGGTAGGCTTCGCAACCTGTTTCAAGCAACGTCTGTGATGACGGCAGGAAGCTCGAATCAACGAGCACGTCGTGCTCCTTAGCTGAAGAGCTAACTGATATTGAATGGAAGCATACAATTTAAGAACTGGAGAGATGTCCGAGTGGCTGAAGGAGCACGCCTGGAAAGTGTGTATACGGCAACGTATCGAGGGTTCGAATCCCTCTCTCTCCGCCATTTAAATTAATTAACTATTTGAATGTTAAGGTTTATTTATTTAATTTTCAGTGTTCGTATACGGCTTTATTTTAAAATTGCCGTTTTATCTAGTTTTTTTCTTAATTTCTATCGTTATTTTTTAATCCTGAAATATAGGGGTGCAACTACTCTTATATTTTTCTGGAATCATCAACTAAAAAATATCCAACCCGTAACGGCAAAATAGCACATTTTGAGGATATAAAAATCTGACTATAACTCCGCTCACAGAATGATAGATCTGTTCAGAATTTACCCGTTCCCAATCTACGTAGAAGCTTAGACTTGATTTTACATATTCAACATATGAGTTTGATCAGATCCGCCGGGTGGAGGTCAATCAGTTCAAAGCCAACGGTCAGGAGAATGTTCTCGAACGAGGCCGCTGGTTGCTATTAAAACGGCCGGAAAATCTTTCCGAGAAGCAGACTTCACGTCTAGACGCACTACTGAAGCTCAATCTAGCCCTACTTAAGGGCTACCTACTGCGTGAGGACTTTCAGTGATTCTGGGACTATCAACACGCTGACTTTGCCGGCAAGTTTCTCGACAATTGGGTCACCCGAACACTGCAGATTGACCTGGCACCAATGATGAAGGAGGCCAGGATGCTGACAAGCACAAGCCAATGATCATGAACTTGACAAGTTGCAGGAACCTGAATATCTCCACAGATTCTGCTGACGAGCCTAAAATTTATGTTGGCTAAAATTCATTGCATATCGAGCCATTTGCAAAACTATTCATAAAATAAGCTGGTATCAGTAAATCGCAACCCCTGGATGCGGATAATTCTTAATTAGTCGGTCAGAACTGCTATGGCACTATTGATTTAATCTTCTTTTGTTGTTTTACCCAATTTTCTCTCAGACCTGCCCGTTAAAAACAAGTTCTCTCGTAAATTTCTGATTAACTGTCAAATTAGCGGTTTGATTCTAAAAATTTCATCAGATAATCAACCTTTAGGGCGATAACATCAAACATCAGGTGGATCATGACCTTTGCATGACCTCTGACTCGCACCATTCGTGCGTTAAACTCATCTTTGAGCCGACCATTCACTCGCTCAACAGAGTTGCGCTCATTATAACGAATGTCTTGCGCTATTTTATAACTGGCATATCGTTTGTTTTTTAGATCATCTTTTATTTCTGCTTTGCGAGCTGTTGTTCGAGGGTTTTCATCTATGAATGGAACATGTCCTAATGCTTCACTGTGCTTTTTGATCAAGGGTGAATCATAGGCGGCATCCATTATCAAATAAAGATATGTCGCGCGCCAGCCGCGACCTATCCCATTGTTGAACGAGCCTGTTGGTGAAGGTTGATAGACTATATAAAGGAAATAAATTATTTACGGGCCAGAGTCAATGAATACCCACTTGAGGGATGCACATACAGTCGCCTCCTTGTTGATACCGACCGAACGCACGATGGCCTTGAAGGACTTCTGCAATCCACCACGGTCCATGACGCACTCCGCCTGGTGTCGTTGCTCTGCTGTGCGCCCACCCGGGAATAGCCAATGCGGATGGCAGTGAGTGGTCCTGTAACGACGCAGTACCTCAAGGGTGAGAGCCGGCAGGGTGACATAGCGGTCCTTCTTGCCCTTGCCGAGGCGGATATGAACCCACATTCGCCCACTGTCGATATCGCCGAGTTCAATCCCCAGCGCATCGCTGATACGCAAACCCTTGCTGAAACAGGTCATGATATAGGTCTGATAACCTAACTCATGCGTGCCATATGAGGCGCTCGACCTCTTTCAGGGTCAACACATCGGGCAAGGTTTTAACCTCGGGTGGCTGACGATATCGACCCAATGCCAATCCCGCTTCAAGACATGCTTAAAGAAGAACTGCAGGCCATTGCGGTCGACCTTGACCGTAGACCGGCTATAAGTCTTGACCAGGGCATCGAAGTAACTCTACAACTGCTCCTGGTTCAATACATCGACCGGACAGTCAAAGAACTCGCCCAGTCGTCGAATGGCGCGGGCATAGGCATCGATGCTGGAATCGGCTTTGCCCTGGCGTTGCAGTGCGTTAACATGTTTACGATACTCTGAATCGAATCGTTTTTGCTGTACTTTGTTCATGGGATATTCATCTACGTTGTCGTACCCGGAATTGGGTGCGTAGAGGAATTATCCTTCTTCAGAAAACTAAACGGGCAGGTGAAACTTGAATGGATATCTTTCTTTCCGCGTAGCGGCTTCGTTTTCTGGCGTCGCCAATTTGCCCGCTGTGCATAGTGTTATTGATTAAAAGTAAATGACTTGCCATTCAAGTTTTTAAATTCTGAATTTAAAAGGGTGTTTACATTTGATGTTGCTGCTCAGCAAATACCAGTAACTAAAAAAACTTAGGGATTATTGAAATATGTGTGATTTTAATACTTATTGTTGGACGGTTGTCATTGCCTTATAAATCAAGAGTGATTAGATATGAACCAATCGTGGAATGATCAGAACATTACAGAGTTTGTGAGAGGAGTCCTTGGCTGTGGCTGTCCTGATGAGGTATTTAAGAAGATAGAAGTCCATAGAGACTATAAGCTTGGATTATCATTAAGCACGACAAGAATTAATATAGGCGACACGCTGTTGATCTATATAGTCAGGCCTGTGTCTAGTGAAGAGCTGCAGGATACGATAAAGAATATTGTTTTAGTTGGCAGAGAAGATAGGAATTCCAACAGTTTCAATAGATTTCGACTCGTGATCGTTGGAGATGAAAAGGGGTTGGATTCTGATATCACAACAAGAACATTTGCAGTTGAAATTGGAGAGGATGAAAAAATGCATATTCATTTCGTTAAAGTTGAAGTTGTAGATGGATTGTAATAAGTGTCATACCTGTTATTGCAGGAGTTGAGTGAAATACCGTCTAACCAGAAAAGATCCGTACTAATAGAGATAAACCTTGTCATAAAGTACGAATTCGAACATTCCAGGCTCTTTTGGGCGGAAAAAACCAGAGTACCTGAATCGCCTTTCAGAGACTGGAAGGTAAGATACTCATTATTTGAACTGTATCCAGATCTGAAAACACCTACCCAGGCATCGGCATCTAATTCGCTGCCACCAGAATATTTCAGCTCGACCGGGGTGCCCGACAAAAATGGGGTATCGCGTTAATCAAGCGAGAGCTCAGCACCCCAGGCCATTGAATACATTGAAGTAACCAGCATGAAATATATGATCTTGACCATGTTCGTTTTTACTATATTGAATTTAAGCAGCAAATAATATCGGTCAGCCCAGAAGAACTTGAAAGAAATATTGGGGTCTGGTCCATTGCCATTTAAAAATTCTGATTCGATAGGCCTGGGCACCGAATTCAGGCTAGCCAATATTTCTCAGGTTTCCTTAAAACTACTTTTGCGTCAGGCGAAACTGCCAAACACACCAAGCGCGCCTACCTTCCTGTAGCAACACAGCTTTGGGAGTGTTATTTGAATCAAGAATATGCGCATTTTTTGCATCGATTGTGACAACCCAAATCTCACCGTGATTATTCGGACCATCATCAGGGCTGACCGAGACTTTCAACGGTCGGCCCTCGTTGGAATCGAAACACAATAGCAGCTCGCTTGCCATAGTCTCGTAATTGACATCAGGATGAGCAAATGGTGCCGCTGTCATCCTGAGAAGTCAGCTAAATATATAAGGCTTTACAGTCCGCCTATACAGATATATTTTATTTCGAGATAGTCTTCGGTTCCGTAGTGAGAACCTTCTCGTCCCAGTCCAGATTCCTTGATACCACCGAAAGGTGCTATCTCGGTTGAAATTAAACCTTCATTAACACCGACCATACCGCTTTCAATGTTTTCTGCCACGCGCCAGATGCGTCCGATATCCCGTGAATAGAAATACGATGCAAGACCAAATTCTGTAGCATTGGCCATTTTGATGGCTTCTTCTTCCGTCGTAAAACGGAAGATAGGCGCAACGGGTCCGAATGTTTCATCGGTTGCACAGGCCATTTCTGTGGTGGCATCTGCAATGATGGTGGGTTCGAAAAAGGTTCCGCCACGCTCATGACGTTTACCACCGGTTACAATTCGGCCTCCCCTGGCGAGTGCATCGGCGAGGTGTGCTTCGACCTTTTCAATTGCTGCCTCATTAATCAGCGGTCCTTGCTGTGCGCCATCTTCAAACGCGGAAGCCACTTTCAATTTCTTTACACCAGCGGTGAGTTTTTCTACAAACTCATCATAAACGCTATCCTGAACCAGAAAACGATTGGTGCAGACACAGGTTTGCCCGGAGTTTCTGTATTTGGAAATCAGCGCACCTGCGACAGCCGCGTCGACATCGGCATCGTCAAATACTATGAAAGGTGCGTTTCCACCCAGTTCTAGCGAAACCTTTTTAAGGGTCTTTGCTGATTGTTCCATTAATAGTTTCCCGACAGCGGTCGATCCAGTGAAAGTGATTTTGCGAACTGTAGGGTTACTGGTCATTTCTCCACCCACTTCAGATGCTGAAGCTGAAGGTAGTACGCTGAAGATTCCGGCAGGAACGCCCGCGCGTTCAGCAAGAACCGCTAGCGCCAGCGCTGATAAAGGTGTTTCAGCTGCAGGTTTGATGATAAACGGGCAGCCGACTGCAAGAGCAGGGCCAGCTTTACGTGTAATCATGGCATTCGGGAAGTTCCAGGGGGTTACCGCTGCAACTACGCCTATAGGCTGTTTGATCACCACGATGCGTTTATCGCGACCATGAGAGGGGATGATATCGCCATAAATACGTTTAGCTTCTTCTGCAAACCATTCGATAAAAGATGCACCATAAGCAACTTCACCCATGCTTTCTGCCAGCGGTTTGCCTTGCTCAGCACTTAAGATCGTGGCCAGGTCCTGCTGGTTTTCCATCATCAAGTTGAACCAGTTACGTAGAATGGCAGAGCGCTCTTTTCCTGTTCTGTTGCGCCAGTCAATCCAGGCTGCATTAGCTGTTTCAATGGCTCGTCTGGTCTCAACCGCACTCATGCTGGCTACAGCCGTAATTTTTTCACCGCTAGCGGGATTAAAGACATCAAAAGTTATGCCATTATCAGCGTCAATCCATTGCCCATTGAGATAGGCTTGGCTTTTCAGTAGTGATGGGTCATTTAGTGATAGCATGATAAGTACTCTGTTATCCGGTTGAAGTTATGACGTTCTGTCTATAAAGGTATCACCGCTAATCGAGATACCGCCATATTCTGAGGGCTGTATTAAAACGCTATTTCTATCTGATGTAAAAAAATATATGAGAAGCACGAATTTAATATTTGCACTTCTCTATATGTGATACTAAAGATGACTGCCACAGTTAGCGCTAACAGTTGTAAAGTGGAATAAAAATATAATTTTAATAATGACCTCAAGCCTGGCTTGTAATATTGTTCACTCACATTTGAAGCGCTGAACAAGCCTATGACCCAAGCTGATTTTGAGAGCCTGAATTTCCTACAGCAACATGTAGGCAGTATCCTGCGATTTTACCAACCCCATTGCTTTGATCCCAATGGCGGGTTTTATCATTATTACCTTGATGATGGGACAGTGTATAACTTTACACATCGACATCTGGTCAGTGCCACCCGTCTTGTTTTCAACTGGTCTATGGCATTTCAGCATACAGGAAATTCTCACTATAAAGATTGGGCGCAACATGCGCTGGATCATCTGAATGTTTTTCGCCTGAATAATGGGCCACAGAGAGGCCTGTATGCATGGACTGTGGAAGATGGTGTTATTCAGGATGCCACTGTAATGGCTTATGGTCAGGCGTTTGTATTGCTAGCCTTCAGCCACGCCTGTCGCATTGGTCTGTGTAGTTCATCCGCTGTGGCAGAGGCCTTCGATCAGATGGATGCAGCCTTTTACAGTCCATCAGATCTAGCCTATGCGGACGAAATCTCCCCATCGGGCCAATTGCTTGATTATCGTGGTCAAAATGCCAATATGCATATGTGCGAAGCCTGTCTCTCGGCGTTTGAATCTACTCGTGAAGTACATTATCTTCAGCGCGCCAAAAGTCTTATACAACGTTTTGCTTTTGATCTTGCACAACAGTCTCAACAACTCATCTGGGAGCATTATCGAGAGGACTGGTCACAAGACTGGGATTATAACCGCGATAATCCGGGTAATATCTTCAAGCCCTGGGGGTTTCAGACAGGTCATCAGACCGAGTGGGCTAAACTGCTATTGATTGCCAACAATTACGAAGCTGAACCTCGTTATGTGGAACGTGCCATCCAGTTACATCAGGCAGCCTGGAAATTTGGTTGGGATAAAAAATATGGAGGCTTGATTTATGGCTTTGATCCAGAGTTTTCTCCCTCCGATACAGATAAGTATTTCTGGGTACAGGCCGAATCAATAGCCAGTGCCTGGCGACTATGGCGGGTGACAGGGGATGAGGTATTTCGCGAGCAATATCACCAGCTCTGGAAATGGAGTTGGGAGCACCTGATCGATCATCAATATGGAGCATGGTTTCGTATAGTGTCGGCTCAGGGTAGCAGGTTGGAAAACACCAAGTCTCCTGCGGGTAAGGTGGATTATCACACCATGGGTGCCTGTTGGGATGTGATGAAAGTCGGTGGGTTGATTGAAACGTGTGAATAATTTCCGTCCAGGAGTTACAGGCTCCAAAATATGAAATAAGTACTATTATCAAACGATAGGGAATATGAATCATTTTAATCACGTCTGTCAAATAAGTGAGTTTTTTCAATATGTAAAATGTTGATTTGTATACCTAGATAACTTAGCCTGAATCATTAGACAGGATTGGAGTGGCAAGATGCCCATTGAAAAGATAGACAACGATACTACTGACTTCGATATTGCTTTACAGGATTTAGAGTTTGTCAGTCAAAAAGCCCAATTGATTCATAAAATTGAAGTGATATCACGTGGTTTACCCCTTGCGTCCAAACTTCAGAAGATCAGAATCCAGCAGGAAGTCATGATTTTGCAGGAAAAAATTAAGGATCTTGAAAAAGAGCGCTTTAAAAGCCGTACATGATTTCTCGTAGTTTCCTTGATTCAAAAGTACACCATAGCCATGCGTTGGATGTAGACATTTTCAGATAGGACTTCTATTCTGTACAATCGAATAATTTCATTGATGAGTCTTCCATGCTGTCACATGTCCTTACCCCTGAAGAAGCCCGAGTTATTGGCTGTTTGATGGAAAAATCTGTCGTTACACCTGATCTGTATCCGTTAACACTGAATTCACTTACTAATGCATGCAATCAAAAATCCAGCCGTAACCCAGTCATGAATATGACTCAGGGAGAGGTACAGCATACGGTTAGGAGGTTGTCTGAAAAAAATATGGTTCATATCGAAGAGAACTTCAAACGTGGCGTAGAAAAATATAGTCACAGGTTCTGCAATACTCGCTACAGTGAGCTGCAACTGGATGAGGCTCAGTTTTCCATAATTTGTTTAATGTTGTTACGTGGTCCGCAAACACCAGGCGAGTTAAGGGCGCATAGCGGTCGTCTACATACTTTTGCCGATAATTCAGAAGTAGTGTTGGCGCTTGAGGGCTTAATTGATTACCACGGTAATCAACTGGTGGTTAAATTGCCTCGTATGGCAGGGCGCAAGGATTCAGAATATACCCATCAGTTGTGCGGCCCTATAGATATCGAAGCTTATCAGAGTAAAGCGCCGCCAGCAGGGACTAGCCGGTCTTCAGAGCGAGTGAGTGTATCTGAACTTGCGCAACGAGTGACTGAGCTAGAAGCAGAATTAGCCGAGTTGAAAAAGTTTCTGGAAATCGATCTTTAGTGTATTACTCAGTCTCTTCCTGGATTTGTGATTCCTCTGCCTCATGAGCCACGGCCTCCATCGCTACCATAGTTAGCTTCGGTGGAACGTTCTGGTATTGAGTTAGTTCTTCCTGAGGAACAGGGGGATGCCTGATGATGAAAAATCCTGCTATTGCAATAATGATGAAATGGGTTGCTCCCAGATGTATAAAGAATCCATCATGCCCTAAGTGATCAAGTATAAAACCTATCGATGAAGGTCCTAAAATTGATCCTGTACCATAAATAAGGACCATGGTACTGCTGGCTTCTACCATTTTTTCAGGCAGTAAACGATCATGGATCGAAGCTATAGCGAGTGAGTAAATGACCAGAGACATGGCTCCAAGCACTCCAAATATCAGTATCAATGAATCTGGAGAGGGCTTAACGTTGATTATAACGCCACTTAGCACTACTACCACCATCGATGTCCCGATAATGGTAATACGTCTATCCATACGATCTGATAACCAGCCAATAGGCCATTGGAATAGAGCACCCAATAATATAAACAAACTCATAAAAAGAATCGTCTGAGAAATATTAAGGCCTACTTTATTTGCATACACGGCACCCATACTAAAAAGGGCTCCATGTGCTATGGCTACCATAAAAAGAGTTAATGTCCCTGTTGGAGCATCTGATATGAGTTCAGATAAGCTGATCTTTTCATGTAATTCTATTTCTGGTGCCTTGATTCGGCTGATTAAGACAGGCACCAGTGATAGAGAAAGCAATATAGAAGAAATCAGAAACAGATCATAATCTATCGGATTTGCTAAATATAATAACCACTGCCCTCCAGCCATACTCAGGTAGGTGACTATCATGTATATAGATAAGACCCTGCCTCTACTTTTATTATCCGACCGAGCATTAAGCCAGCTTTCTACAATGACGTAGGTCCCGGCGAAGCAGGCGCCCGTAATTAACCGCATTACAAACCAGGTTGGAGGAGTGATGACCATAATCTGAATCAATACTGATGCAGAAGCCATTGAAGCAAGAGCCGCAAATACACGAATATGCCCAACACGTTTTACCAGTATTGGCGCAATGATTGAGCCCAGTAAAAAACCAATATAATAGCCGGCCATTATGAATCCGGTTGTGGCAGCACTGAAGCCTTCGTAGGTTGCCCGTAATCCGGTTATCGTTCCCTGCAGGCCATTTCCCAGCATAAGAAATGAGAGTCCTAGAAAGATTGACCAGGTGTTTTTTACGATGTTAGTGATCATTGGTTTCCTTTAACTGGGACAGCCTGATATTAAAAAATGTCAATGCTATCACTTAAGAAGAATATCGGTGTGACGATACTTCATCAAAATCCGAATTGACACTATTTGTTACTATCACGGCTAGAAATATTTGATCCGGCCTCAAATCAAAAAAAATGCCTGTAACTAGAGTGATTTTCATGATTTAGATGTAAAATATGCCCGAAAAATTAAAGATTTAAGGCAACTATGTAGAATTTTTCGAGACTTTTCAGTTTTTTATCCGATAATTACGTGACCGGCTCGATCTACAAGAGTAAATTAACGTATTCAAAACAGTATGCAGAATGGACTTATACTCGAATAACCTGAGGAGGCGAAAGCCTTGAAAGTTCATAGAGAAAACCCCGATTATTATCAAAGTTCGAACGTGGAACCATATGAAAATGCCCGTCGTTTAAGTGTATTACGCCGACGTAGACATGTATTGATCGTCGATGATGAATCTACAGGGCGTACCATTCTGGAAAAGGTTATTCAGAAGATCGATAGTGATCTTCAGGTAACAGGTTTTGATTCAGCTGTTGATGCACTGGACTGGTTAAGTGTCAATCGCGTAGATTTGATCATTACTGATTATCGAATGCCCCAGATAAATGGGGTTGAATTCATTAAAAAAGTACGAAATTTCCCCGATTGTGAAAGTGTCCCTATCATGATGATTACGGTGGTGAGTGAAAAATCAGTACGTTATGATGCCCTTGAAGCTGGTGCTACTGCGTTTCTAACAAGACCCATAGACCAGATTGAATGCAGAACCAGTTGTCGTAACCTGCTCAAAATTCAGGAGCAGCAATCTATTATCCAGGATAAGGCTGACTGGTTGTCGCGTCAGGTTGACGTCGCGACCCAGCAGATCGTTGCCAGAGAGCGGGAAACTTTGTTACGACTGGGTAGAGCGGGTGAATATCGTGATGAAGATACCGGAAATCATGTCCTGCGAATGGCTAAATATTCAAGGATTATTGCAGAAGAGCTCGGGCTCGCAGAAATCGAATGCGAGGATATCGAATATGCCGCGCCCATGCACGATATTGGCAAGATCGGGATTCCTGATCAAATATTGCTCAAGCCGGGCAAACTCAATAAGGAGGAGTGGCTAATTATGCAGCAGCATACCGTAATAGGGCACAATATACTGACTAATAGTCAGTCGCGTTATATTCAATTAGGTTCAGTAATTGCTCTCAATCATCATGAAAAATATGATGGTAGTGGTTATCCCAGTGGGCTGAAAGCTCGTGAAATTCCGCTAGTTGCTCGAATCGTAGCTGTAGCTGATGTGTTTGACGCGCTAGTAACTGAACGGCCCTATAAAAAGGCCTGGTGTACTGAGGAAGCATTAAAACTGATAAAACAGCAGTCAGGCAAGCACTTTGACCCGCAATGTGTAGACGCATTTTTCGATCGCCTGGATGATATAAATCAGGTGAAACTAGAGTTGAAAGACAGTTAGCATATATAGGCTTTAGACTAATGGATCATCGGCAAATAATTCCACCTGGCAATATCTTTAAAAGTATTAGAAATCTCGTTATCAATTCCTTAGATTCGGAGTCAGAGCAGGCATTGTTACGCCTGGTTATTGGTGTTGCGATTATCGTTTATTTCATATTCCCCTGGAATGACGAAGTTACTATTAAAGACTCCTTAACTCATTACCCTAATCTGATCATTCTGGGTTCCTATCTGCTAGCGATTAGCTTATTTTTAAGTATCTTAATCAGCCCAAGGCCTTCGCCTGTTCGAAGAGTGATTGGGATCTTACTCGACATGACTTCTCTCTCCGCGCTATTGTTTATTACGAGTGAGGAACATATTCCGTTATTTGTATTCTATCTGTGGGTAGTTCTGGGTAATGGGTTTCGATACGGCATGAAATACTTATACTTCTCCCACGCGGCTAGTATCATGGGATTTTCTACGGTACTTATCTGGGGCAATTACTGGAAAGAAAACCAATCTATAGCGATTAGTCTGTTAATAATATTAATTGCGATTCCCATGTATTCTGCCTTTCTGTTGAAGAAATTACATACCGCTATCGCATCTGCGAAACAGGCTAATGAAGCCAAAAGCCGTTTTTTGGCAAATATGTCTCATGAGTTAAGAACCCCATTAAATGGAGTTATCGGTATGGGGGAGTTATTGCGAGAAACAAGCCTTTCATTTGAGCAGCATGAGTTGGTCAATAGCATGCATACCTCGGCAAATACATTATTAGAGTTAATCGAGAATGTTCTTGATATTTCAAAAATTGAAGCAGGCAAGTTAATTTTAGATTCGAAACCCTTCGATTTGCATTCATTAGTGAACACTGTCATTTATATGCTAGCTCCGATGGGTGAGATAAAAGGGCTTGCAGTTTCCTGCTGTATTGATCCAGACACGCCTTATTCGTTAAATGGTGACCAACCTCATCTGCGTCAGGTTTTGATCAATATCATTAATAATGCGATAAAATTTACTGACCATGGCAATGTAAATTTAAAAGTTTTCCAATGTTCTGGAACTGAGAATAAACCTCGCATTCGATTTGAAGTTATGGATACCGGAATTGGCATCTCTGAAGATGCACAGAGTAAAATATTTGAAAATTTTACCCAGGCAGATGCGAGCTCAAGTAGAAACTATGGTGGGACCGGTTTGGGTACTACAATCTCGCGCAATCTTGTTGAGTTAATGGGTGGCGAAATTGGTGTGATAAGTCAACTGGGTGAAGGCTCGGTTTTCTGGTTTGAATTGCCTTTTGAAGTAATTCCTCGCGCTAATGAGCGATTATCTGGTGAGAGAGTATTATTGCTCGCTTCTGAAGAAACTGCAGAAATAGTCCGTCCTTCATTGAAGGGCTGGTCAATTAAGTACGAATGGGTGCGTTCAGCAGCTAGAGCTTTTTCTAATTTAGTTAATGCTGAAGAGGAACATAATGGTTTTAATATCGTTATTGTAGATCAATCCTGTATGGAAGATGTTAACCCTATTCAGTTTGCTCAAATGGTAAAAGCTGAAAGGTGTTTAAAACAGTCGTCACTAATACTTTTGAACTCTTCAGACTCAGTAATAGAATCTAATCTAGTCAATCAATATTATAGATCTACCCTTGAAGACCCAATAGAAAAAAGACTTTTATTTAATGCGATTCATTCTGCTCAAAGCGTAAAAGTTAATGACCCGAATGTTGTCACTTTGGCTGAACATTATGCTCGACAGGGGAATGCTAAATCTCTCAATGTACTTGTTGCTGAGGATAATCTGGTCAACCAACAGGTAATAGAAGGTATTCTTTCTCATGTCGGACATCGAGTGATTCTCTCACGTAGCGGAGAAGATACACTCGAAATATTGTCAAAAAGGGAGGATGAGATCGATCTCTTAGTTCTTGATATGAATATGCCTGAAAAAACTGGCATAGAAGTAATTAAGGAACTGAGATTTCTAGAATCAAAGAAAAATATTCCAGTAATTATGTTAACTGCAGATGCCACTCCAGAAGCAAGGGAATTGAGCTTGAATGCCGGGGCTAACTGTTTTTTGACAAAGCCAATTGATGCGAGGGTATTACTGGAAAAAGTGGCGGTATTAACACGCCATTTGGGCGATAAATCAAAATATGTAGGCACAGATTTCGCCAAAATTTCCAGCTTCAACACATCGTTAAATATTAAATCCTCTCAATGGTTTGATGAAAGTAAATTAAGGGACCTATCCAGCTTAGGTGATGGCTTAGGTTTCATTCAGGGGCTTATAAAAGGGTTTATTACTGATGGTGAGAAACATATCGAGAATATTTTTATGTCGGAAATTGATGATTACCCTGCTTACCGTGAAAATTTGCATGCACTCAAAGGATCAGCGATTGAGCTAGGGGCTACGTCACTGGTAGATGTTTGCCTCAAAGGTGAAAAAATTAAACCGTACGATATTGGAACGGAAAAATTGAAAAGGAATAACCGTGAAGTTGAAAAAATCTTCAACCTCACGGCTACAGCATTTCAAGAGGCTGTATCTACAGAATCCAAACACTCTCCACATTCTGCTGATTGAGTCATAATTTAAGAAAAGGCCTTTATCTACCAGGATACTAAGCGAGAGAGTTCTGTCTTCTTATCAGTCGATTCATTATTTTTAAATCGCGGTCAGTTAGATTGAAAGCAGCATCAACCCATATTTTTGTAATATCCACAAGTTCTTTGTATGTAATCGGATTACATACATCTTTTACCTTTCGAAGAGCCTGATAACTATTAGATTGTCGTGATACAGTTTTAATGTATTCGTATACGGCACTTTCCCCATCATTTTTTTCAGCCAGTACATCAACAATACCCATTTGGTATAATTCATCTGAAGTATATAGCTTACCGCTTAGGATGATTTGTTCAGCAAGTGCTGCACCTACTTTTCGTGAAAGGAATGAAAATGCCCCCATCCCAGGAAAAAGGTTAAATAGCACTTCCGGTAAGCCCATTTTCACACCTTTTTCAGCAACCAGAACGTTACTGGCTAGTGCTGCTTCGAAACCACCACCTAGCGCATCACCCTGAACCAGTGAAATGGTCGTAAGATTTTGTTCGAGGTGAGTCATATTGGCGTATAAAACATCGATACAGCTGATTGCGTAGGTTAATAGTTCCTCTTTTCGACCTTCTTCTATGCATTGCTTGAATAAAGCTAAATCACCACCAAGATTAAAAATCCCCTCAACATCGGATGCAACGACAACGAAGTCATATTTTTCACCATTGGTTTCAGCCATTTCTTTTTTAATCATTGTTATATATTTCTGAAATCCTTTGAGCAGGTCTGGAGTAAAACATGGACGGGGTAGTCCTTGCATATAACACCAGCTGGTACGGTATTTTTCATCGAAATAGTTATGCAGTTGTTGCTCGGATTCATGATTAAGGTCAAGTTGGTTCGAGTTGTCTAAAAATGCGATATTGTTCATGTAGTGTACTCCTGAAAGGATTTAATGTTTGATTGAAACGATTTAGCAGAATGATTTTATTTATATTTTTTAATTTGGTACTAAGTAGTTAATTTAGATGAAAAAAGTAAATATCACATAAAAACTTTACGTTTTCGGTTATGGAATATGAAATATTTATCTTTGAATTTAATCCAGAATTCAGGCTTTGCAAAAGGGTTGGCTTCAGAAGTGATTACTTCTGAAGATATTTGCGATAATTATGCACAAAGAGGGGGGGCTTATACGTTTTTTTGTAACAACTCTGTAATTTCTGAGTGAGGTGCTGGGCGACCCAACAAAAAGCCTTGCACCATTTTGCAGCCCATTTGCCTGATATATTCAAGTTGCTGCTCGGTTTCGACACCTTCGACGATAACCTCCAGTTGGAGTTCTCGAGCCATAGCGACTATCGCTTTGATAACGCACACTTTGTCTAAATCATTAGATATGCAGGAGAGAAATGAACGGTCAATCTTCAGGATATTAATAGGGAGTTTTTGTAGATAGGACAGGGAGGAATAACCTACACCAAAGTCATCTATACAAATACCAATGCCACACTTAACCAGTTTTTTAAGTCTAGGCAGAACGTTTTCCATTTCCAGCATTAATGTAGTTTCGGTTATCTCCACCATCAGTGTATTTGGAGGTAGTCGGTATTGCCTGACCAGGTTGCAGACAACGACATCAAACTGACTTTCAGCGAGCTGAAATGCTGACACATTGACCGATAGTTTTATAGGTTCGTATCCATTATCCAGCCATTCTCTAAGATACTTACATCCTGTTTTGAGCATGAATAATCCAATTTCATTGATCAATCCAATCTCTTCTGCAACAGGAATAAAGTGATCCGGGTAGATGAGTCCTTTCTCTGGATGATTCCAGCGTATTAATGCTTCCAGGCCAAATATTCGTGAATTGTCAATATTATATTGTGGTTGAAAATAAGCTTCGAACTGATTTTGATCCAGGGCCTTGCGAATATCCTGCTCGATAGTATGTCGTTGCTCATAAATGCCTTTCATATGTTCAGAAAAGTATTCAAAACCATTTTTGCCTCGTCCCTTGATATGGTACATCGCCATATCGGCATTCTTGATCAATTGGTCGGTATTGGATGCATCATCGGGATAAATCGAAATACCAATACTGAAACTGATTGTTATTTCGTGGCTTTCGAGAGTGATAGGTTTATAGAAGCTACCAATCAGTTTCTTTGCCACCAGGCTAGCTTCTTCGCGGTTTTGTAATTCAGGAATCAGAATGCTGAACTCATCGCCGCCAATTCTGGATACAGTATCGCTATCACGCAGAATTTTCTTTAATCGGTTGGAAACCTGTTGCAATAAACTATCACCCACTGCATGACCTAAAGAATCATTGATGAACTTGAATCCATCCATATCGAGAAACATAACAGCTAGTTTGCTCTCGTTACGATCAGCATGTGACATAGAGAGCTTTAAGCGATCCAGAAAAAGTTCACGATTTGGTAGTTTGGTGAGCAGGTCATGGTAGGCCTGAAAATGAATTAATTCCTGAGCCTTTTTACGTTCACTGATATCTCGTGCAACACCATAGGTGCCTAGAAATGGAATATATTCATCTCCCTTCTGGTATATGCCCATAGCAGTTAATTCAATGACGATTGAGTTTGATTCGAATGATTTATGCGGAGTTTCTCTATTCTGGCATTTAAGTCTAAACTCTATATTATGGCTGGCGCGATCGCCGGTGCGGCGTTCATTAAAGATATGTTTGGCCAGTTCTAGATCATCATCATAAACCAGAGCTGAGAAGTGTTTGCCAATCAAATCTTCCGGCTTATAGCCCAGCAGATCATACACTCGATCATTTACAAAAGTAAAAAATCCCTTATGGTCAATCATGTAAATAATGTCGGGAGAGTTGCTTACGATAAAACGGTATCGCTTTTCAGATTCTTCCAGGGTATGGTTGATGTGTTTTAGATATCTTTTCAGGCCAATTTTATTGGCGACTCTATCGATAATATCGAACAGCTGAGAGGGATTGTAAGGCTTGTTGAGAAAATCCAGAGCGCCTTCTCGAAATACTTTGGTGGCATTTTCAAAAGTGGCTTCTCCACTGACAACGATGACTTCACACTGAATATCTTCATTTTGAATAGCCTCGAGAACCCCGTAGCCGTCTATATCTGGCATGGCCAGATCGAGCAATACGATATCGATGGGTGTCGTGCGTAATACATTCAGACCAGACGCTCCACCATTGGCCATAATGCATTTATATCCATGTGCTTCCAGTATGGCTTTGGTGCTGTGTAAGAGGTTGGTATTGTCATCGATCAATAGAATCCTCAATTTCGATTTATCGATATTCTCTATCAGATCTGGTGAGTAGGTCATCAAGGAGATGAAGTCGTCTTTCTGCTTTATCTGGATGTTAGGCTTGGTGCCAGTCATAAGTTATACCTCTACTAACGTGGTAACAATATGATAAATGCTGCGCCACCACGATCCGATGTTGTATAACTGATGTGTCCATTGAGTTCAGAAATCAGTTTGTGAACAATAGTCAGACCAAGGCCAGAATGCTCAGGTCCCTTGGTTGTTTGTACAGGTGAAAATAAATGCTCTATAACCGATGAGGGAAGGTCTGCACCATCATCGGCAATGCTAATCTCAATATATTGGGTTTTATTCACCACTACCAGTGATTTGGTTTTTATAGTAATGGTACCTTTTTCTGGTAACGCCTCAGCAGCATTCTTGACCAGATTGGTGATAATTTGTTTGAATTTATTCGCATCAGTCTGGATTGTTGGAAGATCAGGATCAAGTTTTAATTCACTATTAATCCGATTGATTTTGTAAAGCGTAGGTTTAAAAACTTCCAGCATGTTATTAATCAGGTTGTTGATATTTACCTGTGACTGATCATCAACAGCTTGATCATCTTTTAATTGCATCAAAATTTTACTAACCCGATTCACTTCAGACCTTATAGTCTCCAGATGTTTTTTATTGTCCGACTCAGTATCCATGCCCATAGAAAGTAACTCAAGATAGTTATTAATAATGCTGAGAGGATTATTGACTTCATGAATGACTTTTGCGGTATGAATTTTTCTTTCAGTTTGCTTATCAACCAGTTGTTGCTGATATTTATTATTGATCTGATTCTGTCGCAGGAATGAATCTGAAACAATGGTGGCAAAGTGCAATAATAACTCATTATCTGCATGAAATTTCTGAGTCATTTCAGAGTTGCAGCCTATCGCAATGACAGCAATCAGCTTGTTATTATGCAATAACGGTAGGCAAATCAACTCGTCACAAACCAGTGTTGACATGATTTGAACGTCGATAATCGAAAGTTGGTTAAAGTCGGTTTGATAACCAGTAATTTTCAATTGCTGCTGTAACGCTGCCTCAGTAATCAGGCTTCGGTCTGGTTTTAACTTGATGCTATAAGAGCCACTGGCCGGGATATTTTTACTATGACTGGCAAATCCATTTAATATCGTTTGATCTTTATTCGGGAAAAAAAACATCGTCGATGAAAAACCAAATAGCAGCAACATTTGATCGCTGATCAATTGAATCATTTCTGATAAATCATCTACATTGTCGAAGGTTTTCTGTACACCTTCAAGAAGCGCAATCTGGCGTATTTTTTTAGCCAGCTGAATCCGTATAGATTCCTGGTCAACATTAGCTCGGGGAATGCTGTTGTCTTCATCCACCTCAATTCCAAATCCCCGGGCATCAGAAACCGCAAGTTGAGTCGCTTCCATCACCAGATTCTCGATAATGGACTGGTTAAGACCGAAGAACTGATCCTCAGCCAGGTATTTTCTATTATTATGATTAAGCCGATTACACAATTGAGAGGACAAACTGGTTAAGCGAAGTAGCGGGTGGGTATCCAGTAGTAATTCTGCTGGTTTGTGTTGATACCTGAGGGCATCGCTTAAGGTTGAATCAATCCCCCATTGAGCAACAATATCAGCAGCCAGCTCAGCACTGTTTTTTCCGTAATACTGCTGTTCCTTGAGCATCAATGCATTCTGATCAGATACAGAGTCCATCATTTGCTGATATTTAGTGGGGTCATTGGTGTATAGAATCAATTGGCCCATCTGGTGGAGTAAACCAGCCAGGTGTGCTTCATCAGGAAAGGGGTAGCTGGTTAAGTTAGCCAGTTTTCTGGCCAGATGGGCGCAGATCAAAGCATCCAGCCAGAAGCTGCCAAGGGCTTCTCCCATCTCTTTACTGAATTGTGAAAAGAATTGATGAACTGCCGAAGTAATAGCGATGGATCTGATGGTTTTGTTGCCGAGAACTACAAGAACGCGCTTTAATTCACGCGTTTCATTCCACTGACTGTAGGCCGCCGAATTTGATATAGTAATAATCTTGGCACACAGAGCAGTATCTTTTTCGATTATTGCTTCCAACTCCTCAAAACTGACATCGGTTCTATGACATAAATCGATTAATTTGATCAGTACATGGGGTGCTGAAGGCAGTCGTGTGTAATCAAGATCAGTAATTGTTTTTACTGAATTTGTCATAATGGTTGATATATTGCATTAAGTATATTAAGTAAGTCAATGATTAAATTGAGAATCTAATAGTTTGGACTTATTGTTTTATTTTTTTTCAAACTCCATAGTAAACCATGGAATAGTGCAGTGACATTATCATTGCCGTCCCATATTAATAAGGCAGAGCTTAGTGCTGCTCGTCTGGTTGCTGTAACCAATCGATATTCAAAAAATGCGGACTCTTCTTTATCGATAAATCTGGCAGTTTGCCTGCGTAAACTGGGTAACTCGGTTTGTGTGTTTGAAACAGCATACCGCTCACAAAATCAGGGGTATCTTACGCATCAGGATACTAAGTCATCAACCCGGGATCTAATTGCAGGCAATATTTTGATTGAAGACCTCATAGTAAAGGGGCCTGAGGGTATAGATGTGATACCGCAAAGCAACGGAATTGCTGGATATGCATCGCTGGATACCAGTCAGAAGCAAAACCTGTTACTGGCGTTTACTCAGCTCCAGCATGAATATGATTTTGTATTGATAGATACGGCTGCTGGTATTGAGCTGTCTACCGTTGGTTTCTTGCTTGGTGCTGGGGCCATCGTAATTACCATTACACCTGATGCAAAAACACTAACAAATGCTTTCAACCTGCTTAAGGAGATCAAACAGCGTATATTACAGGAACCCGTAAAGGTTATTGTTAATCTGGTTTCTGGTGAAAATGAGGCTAAAAGAATTATTGCGCGATTGACTGTTGCCGTTAGAAATTACCTGGGTAGTCAGTGTGGTGGCATGAGTTTTTTTATATTCGATATGCCTATGCTTGAAATCATGTCGACGCAACCACTGGTGAGTATTGAGTATCCCAATAGTGCGCCCAGTCAATGCCTCAAGAATATCGTATTACGTTTGACTGAAGCCGGTCATCCAGAAAGCCTGATGCTTTCTAACCAGCTCGCCGACCTGCAAACTCCCTATAAAGTTGATTATGATCTGACGCCAGAATCGAGTCTCAATTTTGAAAATGACTGGGTTTCATATGCATTAAAGTCATTGATGTCAGAACCTGCAGAGGTGATAGATCCCATTATGAAACGATTAAATGAGGTATGGTCGGAGCGAAGACTATTACAGTCAAGGAACGCTGAGGAAGATAAAATGATTGCAGTAGATCTTGACCTGAAAGCGGCGATTCATTTCGCAAGCAAAGTGGAAGACGAAATAGAGCCAAAAAGGAGTAATAAAAATAGTTAAACAGTTAACAAAAATCCAGCTTTTCAGCTTCTGAATACACCGTTTCAGCAGATTTAATAACCATTGATCTGTTTTGGTTAATATAGATTTGATATCGTGGTATTTTAATAAAAATCCGCATGGAATTTTGACAGGGCTGAAGTTTTGCTGAAAGATTTTTTTACCAAGATTCAACTCCAGAAACAGGCTTCGTACCACATTGCTTATCTGGTTTTACTCATCACCTTAAACCCTATTTCTTTGCTTGCTCAGCCTGAAGTAAGTATCCCAGTACCTGTAGTGAAGGATCAGATTGTTTTAGTCCCCTCTGACTTTCCCCCGTATTCTTATTTAGACAAACAAAACAAGACGCAAGGCTTTGCTATCGATGTTTTTTCAGTTATTGCTGAACGCGCAGGAATTAGTTTTCAGTTTAAAGATGAGAAGGGTAGAGCAATGATAGCGCAGGCTCTTAGCCAGGGTGAAGGAGATATTGTGCTGGATATTGGAAATCATAAAGATGTCATCCAGTGGCTGGATTTTACCTCCAGTATAGTAAAAATACCGATGTCAATTTTCGTGCGCGATGATGCATCAAACCTAAACTCAATCAATGATATAGAAAAACAGAAAGTGGCTGTGGTAGGAGGGAGAAATCTTACCAGACAATATATACCAAGCGATTTGCTGGCTGATCTCAATATTGAAGAATTTGATGCACCTGAAGTGGCATTTTACGCGTTGATTACCGGTAAGGTCGATGCATTGATTTATTTTGATCCCGTAGTATGGAATATTGCGATAAATCTTCAACTTGCAGATAAAATTAGATTACTGACCCCAGCTATAACCGAACTCAGCTTCAGTATTGGCGTACGTAAGCAACACCAGCATCTGATACAAAAGCTTGAATTAGCAAAGCAGTCACTAATGGGCAGTGAACGATACAAGGCGATTTTTGATAAATGGTTTAAGCATGATTTGCCATTCTGGAATATGAATTCTGTTTTCTGGACCATGTCAGTAATAATCGTGTTTATCCTGTTAGCTTTCCAGTGGTTTCGTAGCCAAGAACTGGAAGCCGTGAATGAATCACTACAGCAGCAAATTGACGATGCGACCATACAGTTGAGTGAGAATAATGCTTATCTTATGGATTTAACGGTTACTGATACTCTTACCGGAATCAATAATCGGCGCGCATTTGAAAATAGCCTGACTGAACTAATCCAGCGCTCTAAGCGTTATAACGAAGAGTTTTCCATGCTGATTTTCGATATCGATGATTTCAAAAAATTAAATGATCAATATGGTCATGATATGGGCGACCGGGTACTGGTAGAGCTGGTAGATCGTGTGACCGAGGTGGTTCGGGATGTTGATACCTTATGTCGTTGGGGCGGTGAAGAATTCACCATTCTCATGCCGCAAACCAATCGGCAGGGCGCCCTAAAAATGGCAGAGCGCTGTCGTGGCGCCGTTGCCGATGAAGTATTTGATGATCTAGGATCGGTCACTATCAGCCTGGGGGGAACCAGTTATTTACCAAATGATAATGAACGTAAATTATTTAAGCGTGCGGACGATGCGCTATACGAAGCTAAATCACAGGGTAAGAACTGCGTGGTCTGGAATGATGAAAGTTCCGCATAAATTTAATTAACCCCTTTTAGCAAGCTGCTGCGTTTTCAGAATATGTACAATAAACTGGAAACGCAAATGAAATCAAAATACCTGGCAGTTCTAATCTTTATACCCTTTTTTCTAATGGCCTGTACTCAGGAAAAGACTATCCAGTCTCAGGTTTCTCCACCTTCTGATCAGAATATACAACTACCCGCTCCTGAAGATAACAAGCTCAGTAAAGTTCCTCTACTCGAGCAACAGCCTCCTGTTCTTGATTTGTATACATCAGTAGACAGCGAAAAGAAAACTGAAATGAGGCGCAGTTACCAGCGAGCTAACACCCAGGCCAAATTTGCTGAAGAATTGAGTTTAGCTGGCTTACAGGCTTATGCAATCACCAATCGAGATCAGTTTGCCGATTTGCACGAGAATGGTGTCACACTCGTTAGCGAGCAGCCACAGTCTACATTTAGTATCGATGTAGATACGGGATCATACTCGCTGGTGAGAAAATACCTCGCTCAGGGGCAGTTACCTCCGGCCAATGCCGTGCGTAGTGAAGAGCTTATCAATTACTTTAAATACCATTTTGACAGACCACAGCAAGCCGAACATCCTTTTGCCATTAGTACTGAAATAACTCGTACCCCGTGGAATGCAAATACACATTTACTCCAAATCGGTGTTCAGGGATATCAACAGCAAGCCAGGACCAGACCTGCTGCAAACCTGGTTTTTCTAATCGATGTTTCAGGTTCAATGCAAGACGCTGATAAATTACCCTTGTTGAAAAATGCATTTCGTTTACTGGTTAAACAGTTAAGTGGAGATGATCGCATTACTTTAGTGGTGTATGCCGGTGCTTCCGGGTTAGTGCTAGAGCCTACCCCCGGTGATCATCAGGCAGATATCCTGAATGCACTTGAGCAGCTTTCTGCAGGTGGCTCTACCCATGGCTCTGCAGGCATTAAGCTGGCCTATGCAATGGCACAGCAGAGCTTTATCAAACAGGGTATTAATCGTGTCATACTGGCCACTGATGGCGATTTTAATGTGGGCACAGTAAACCATGAAGCGCTATTAAATCTTGTGGAAAGAAATAAACGAAACGGCATTGCCCTGACCACATTAGGTTTTGGTAGTGGTAACTATAACGATCACCTGATGGAGCAACTGGCTGATCATGGCGATGGTAACTATGCCTATATTGATAATCTAAACGAAGCGCGCAAGGTGCTGGTAGAGCAGATGGATGCTACGCTGGAAACGATTGCACGTGATGTCAAGATTCAGATTGAGTGGAACCCCGATGTAGTGTATGAATATCGACTGATAGGTTACGAAAATCGTTTACTTAAACGCGAGGATTTTAATAATGATAAAGTGGACGCAGGAGATATAGGTGCCGGACACACGGTTACAGCACTGTATGAAATCACTCTTAATCAGAGTTCGGATAAACGTATACTGCCCTTGCGTTATAGGACTCAATCCAGAACGAAGGAAAATTTGAACGAACTGGCCATGATCAATATTCGTTATAAAAAACCGGATCAGGATAGCTCACAGTTAATCAGCC
Organism: Gammaproteobacteria bacterium; assembly: GCA_050298595.1. GTDB lineage: Bacteria > Pseudomonadota > Gammaproteobacteria > JACNJF01. The sequence continues at coordinate 49,566 of JBNKUM010000077.1, forward strand.
AGATCCTTAAGCGTGATCAGGTACAGAACGACCTGACCTCTGCATCTGATGATCTGCGTTTTGCTGCGGCAGTAGCAGCCTATGCCGAGCAATTGCGAGGTGGTGATCATTTGCATGAATTTGGTTATGAGGATATTTTGAAACTCGCACGTTCATCACGTGGTCAGGACGAAGGAGGCTATCGTTCAGCTTTTCTATCTTTAGTTGCTTTGGCACAGTCACTGGATTCCTGATATGAGCCAGGCGGATGATTCGGATGAAGCTTTGTATGCAGCTTACCGGCGTGGTGACATGACTGCATTTGATATTCTGTATAGTCGCTACCAGCAGACCCTGTATCTTTTTCTGTTGCGTAGAGGCCTGACCGAATCACAGGCACAGGATGCCTTCCATGATTGCTGGATGAAGCTTATTGGCGAGCAGCAGCATTTTGATGGCATGCAATTCAGAGCCTGGATATTCCGCGTGGCACGTAATTTGAGTATCGATTATTTTCGACGCTCGGCTGTTCGAAATTCAGTATCAGACGATGAAGTGCTGGATAAACAGAGTCATTCATTATCCAGTGAAACGATAGTGCAGGACAGGGATTGCCTGCACTTATTAAGGCACAGTATTGGGCTATTACCCTTTGAGCAGCGTGATGCATTTTTGCTGCAGCAGGAGGCGGGACTAAGTCTGCAGCAAATTGCAGAAGTGATGTCAGTTGGCCGGGAAACCATAAAAAGTCGATTACGCTATGCTATGCAGCAGTTGAAAAAGATGTTGGAGGATTGTCTATGAGCAAACAATGGAAAAATGATCTGAAGGCTCTTTATCAACAAACACGTCAGGAGTCGCCAGCGCCGGAGCTGAACCAGAAGATTCGACTCGCGGCACAAAAAGCGCTTCAGCGCAAAAGCCCGAATCTTAAATGGTATCTGTCAAGTGCTGCGGTTGTGTTACTTGCCTTTAACATTGTGTTGTTTATCTTTTTTCCTGAGCCTGAGGTGATTGAAATACCCGGACAGGATGCACCTGTGCCACGTAATGAAAGGCTATCTAAGGCTCCAGCAATACAGAGTAACACAGCACCAAAGATGGACTCTGAGCTTGCTAGGATTGAAACACAAAAGCTAAGGCAAACTGAAAAACAGGAACAACGAGAAGTCCTGCAAAATAAATCTACGGCCAGAAAAATGCTACCCGAATTGAATGATGATTTTAATCATTCTTTAAAAAGAGAAACTGAAGAAACTAGTCAAGGGATGGAGTTGTATGAATCTTCTGACTCAGAAAAGCCATCATTTGACATCAGGATTCCTAACAATCTTGCTTTTGATATTCATACATTGATTACCGGTCATCCAGCTTTAACGGGTCGTCAATTCACAGATAGTCTTGAAATAAACCGAAACAATAAGCTCATCCTTAAAATGAATCGGATTCAACAGGGGGTACTTATTGAAGCTTATCCAGAGTCTCAACTCTGGGGAGTGTATGCAGAATGGGGGAAAAACACTAATCGCACTTTGAACTGTTCGCAGAAAGAATATTTGATTTGTGATCTCACTGATGAAATTCAGGGTGGGTTTGAAAACAACCGTTTAATCTTTATCCGCTGGATTCAAAAAAATGAACCCTGATCGAACATCACATGAAAGGTTATTTTTTGCCTTATGGCCTGGTGTTTCTGTACGGCAGCAAATGGTGCAACGCTTAACATCGATTCAGGGAAAACAGAATCAGGGCAGGCTGGTGAAGCCTGATAACTTGCATATGACATTACATTTTCTGGGGAATATTGATGTTGATCGTATAGACTGTTTTATTAAACAGGCAAAATCGGTCACTCTAAACCCTTTTGAAATACGTATAAATAATGCGGGTTACTTTAAAAAGCCAAAGGTTTTATGGCTCGGATGTGAAGATATTCCCGTTCAGTTAACTCAATTGCAGCAAGATCTGGAGCAAGCGCTCAATCATTGTGGATATATCTCAGAACACAGAAAATATCATCCTCATGTGACTGTGGCACGTAAAATAATTGAGCCAGTTGCAAAGCAATCAATTGAGACAATCAAGTGGACCGTTGATGAGTTTGTTCTGGTAAAGTCGGTAACTCATCCTGCTGGTGTTGAATATCTGGTCAGAGACAGATTTGGTAAATGAAGCAACCGATTTCCCAACTTAAGCTATCCCCTGGATTTAAGCGGTTCAAAAAAACATATATATTGAATTATCCTGAGTTTTTTATTTTGAAACTGATAAAATCATGTCACTTTTTTATCTTTGGAGAAAAATATGCCTACAGAGTTACTCGATCAGGTCATTGGATTAATCGATCAGGCTAATAGTGAAGATCCCAATAAAGTCGTAGATGAAAATGGAAAAGAATGGCCCAAGGAGTTGCTTTACTCATACCGTATGAGCGAGATGTTAAACAGGTTTGTTGAACAACCCGATGAAGTTGCAAAGATAGCGATGCGTGGACAGCATGTCCAGCGTTGGACTTCTCCGCGTAGTGATTACCCAATGGATCGTCAGGGCTACCTGCAATGGCGTACCAATCTATATAAATTTCACTCAGAAACTACTGCCGGTTTTATGCAGAAGGTTGGATACGATGAAGAATCCATAGATCGAGTAAGAAAAGCAGTCGGTAAAAAAGGAATTAAGGTGAATCCTGACACTCAACTACTGGAAGATGTCACTGATCTGGTGTTTATCGAATATTATATGCTTGAATTTGCTGGCAAGCATGCCGAGTACGACGAGGGCAAATGGGTAGATATTATCCGTAAAACCTGGCAAAAAATGTCAGAGCGTGCCCAACAATTTGCTTTGGCGGGCAATATTAAACTACCTGAAGCTTTAATTCCTTTGATTCAGAAAGCTATCGCGTAGATGGTACTTGATACGGAAAAAGCCCTGAACTTTTATCAGTTCAGGACTTTTTTTATTTGAGACTGGTCAAATAGGACGTGATTGCTTCAATATCGTCATTGCTCAATGTTCTGGCTACAGCGCTCATTTGAGTTTCTGCTCGTTTTACTACTAATGATGTATAGCTGGAAAGGGTACCTTTTATAAACTCGGCAGGTTGACTCGCAATGCGCGGCAACTCTTCCTTACCATACCCGTCATGTCCGTGACAAACAAAACAACGAGTTTCAAAGATACGTTTACCTTTGGCCAGTAATTCGGGTCTGTATTGCTGTTGAGGCTTGACCTTTTGAGTTGAATAAAACAGAGCGATGTTAACCCGATCTTCCGGGGATAATAATTTGGCGATTTGATTCATCGTTGAATTTGTGCGTTTTCCATCAGCAAAATACTCAAACTGACGAATTAAATAAGTAGTATTCTGACCGGCCAGATTAGGGATGGTGGTTTTTACACTGTTACCATCCTCTCCATGGCAATATTTACATAAAAGTGCGCGCGCATTGCCTGCGTTGATCGATTTCTGCGTTTTAGCGGCATCAACCTTGATTTTGATCAGAGTCTCGAGAAGATCGAGTTCACCTGCCTCTAGTGGCAGAGACAGTGTTATTAACAACAAAGAGAGTAAATACTTCATATGTACCTGCTAGTGTTTTGTAGATTGTATAGCTAAAAAATATTAACAAAACCAGTCTTTTGAGGTTTTCTTGATTCAGGTTAGATAAAAACTGTGTTTGAGCTCTCAAATTAGCGCCGAAATACTGCCATCCAGCGCCAGAAATTTAGTAATGATGCAAGTGCACCAGCTACATAAGTCCAGGCAGCAGCTTTAAGAATTTTATTTGCTGCAGGTAGCTGATGGGGTTCAAGATAGCCGGATTTAAGCATCGGCAAGGCCTTATTAAAACTGGCATCCAGTTCAACGGGTAATGTGATGATCTGTACCGCAATTCCAAACCCCATAATCAAAAATGCCCCGGCGAAACCGATAAGCGCTGCGGGTGGAGCGCGCGTAATCAGACTCAGTACTGGTGCTGTAAACAACAAAAATGACCCTAAACGTGTTGCCCATACTGAACTATAAGCAAATCGACTGCGCCATAGAAACAAAGGCTCATTCGCAGCGTGTTGCAGGGCGTGACCACATTCATGGGCAGCAACCGTGATAGCCGTTAGCGTTTTTGCATCGAATTTGTCTTGAGTCAGGCGCACGCTTAGTGACTCTGGGTCGTAGTGGTCGCCCAGTTCGGTAGCTTCCACCTTGATATGTGATAATTCAAATCGATCAAGTAAGTGTCGAGCAAACTCACCACCAGTGCCAGGAAAATTCTTTTCAGGCTGCTGGTTGTAACGGCTAAGAACCGATTTTACCCAGAACTGTGGCCAGTAAATTAGCAATAGCAGTGCGACGAAAATCAAAATATATAACATGCGATAGTTTAACCATATTTGACTTATGAGTGCAGTGTTTAGCTTCAACCTGGGAGCCTGTAAGCCAGTAAACATAATTTGCCGCATCAACACATCAATGCTGATTAATGTGTTTTTTCTTAAAAAAAATAGGGTGATATATCACTTCATTCAAGAACGGTAAAAAGAAGATTTGCTTCATTTACGGTTTGCTTTGCAGATGTTTCATTCAGAATATCAGACTGCATGTAGGTATGTTCAAGATTTTTCCAGTACTTTTAAATGTGAGTAATT
>JBNKUM010000078.1:0-69049 GCA_050298595.1 Gammaproteobacteria bacterium
TTGAATAACACCTATTCGAATCATGAATACTAGAGACCTGAGTCCTGAATTATTACGTGCCTTTGTTGCGGTAGTTGATGGGGGCGGTTTTACCCGAGCCGCTTACCGTTTGAATAGTACCCAATCCACGGTCAGCCAGCAGCTTAAGCGGCTGGAGGAACGCCTGGGCGTATGCCTGATGCAGCGAAATACACGAGGTGTAGCTTTAACAGAGCGAGGAGAGTTGATGCTGGGTTATGCCCGGCGATTGTTAGCGCTGAATGACGAGGCACTCTCAGCTCTGGAACAAACCCATCTGCGCGGACGGGTTCGACTCGGTTCGACTCAGGAAGTCGCCGATGGAGGTCTGGCTGATTTACTGGCGCGCTTCACCCGCTTGCATCCTGATGTTGAGCTGGAGATGCGAGTCGATAGCAATATGGCTTTGCAGCATGAGGTGGAGCAGGGCGAGCTTGATCTGGCGGTATTGTTTCAGGAACCGGGACAGGGAGCAGCCGGTAACGAAGTTATTGAACGCCTACGCCGGGTATGGGTGTCTGCACCGGGGCTGGTCATCAATCCGGATGAACCGCTGCCACTGATCTTGTCCAATGGCCCCTGCATATTCCGCAATTCAGTTCTGTCGGCACTGGATGCCATTGGTCGACCCTGGCGGATTGTGCTTTCCACCCCCAGTCTTGCTGGAATACGTGCCGGAGTGCGTGCCGGGTTAGGGGTTTGTGTACGTAGTGAGCGTTGGCTGGAACAGGATCTGAAGATCATTGATCAGGACCTGCCCAAACTACCTGATGTCGAGCTTGCTATTCTGTCGGGAGCCAATACCGGAGAATCTGTGGTTGAGCGTTTACGTATTGCTTTACGCGGGGCATTGAGTCAGGCGGCATGACTTTAAAAAACAGATAACCACGAATTTAGTCGTTTTCAATTTGCAGGTTCAATAAACCACGAAGGGCACGAAGAAAAAGATGGAGGTTAATGCTTTTTTATCTTCGTGTGCTTCGTGGTTAAGGAATTGCTTTTGGATTTATCCTATTTGACCTTGATTAGTTCAACTTCAAAAACCAGTGTGGAGTTAGGACCAATTGTACGACCTGAACCTCGCTCGCCATAGGCCAGTTCTGACGGGATGAATAATTGCCATTTTGCACCTTCCTTCATCAATTGCAGTGCTTCGGTCCAGCCTTTGATAACGCCTGTGACCTTGAAAGAAATGCTCTTGCCGCGTTTGTATGAACTATCAAATTCAGTGCCGTCGATCAATGTACCTCTGTAATTTACTTCTACCGTGTCATCAGGCCCGGGAGACTTACCGGAGCCAGCCTGTATGACTTTGTACTGTAAACCACTCGGAAGTTCGACCACGCCTTCACTGGATTTGTTTGCTTTCAGAAATTTACGACCTTCTTTAAGCGTTTGCGCTGCACGCTCCTGTTCTATCTGAGCCTGTTCCTGTTGATATTGTTCTACTGCTTTAGAAATTTCAGTCTTGTCAAGGCGCGAAGGTTTGTCAGCCAATGAGTCCTTGACGGCCATAGCAAAGGCATTAACATCCAGATCCACGCCCTGGGATTTTATTTGATTAGCCGTTTGAAGGCCCATGATGTAACTGATTTTCTGTTTATTGCTGTCAAGATCAGCGGCATGAGCTGAACATACAAATATCAGTGGCAAAAACCACAGTGCGCGGTAAGTCATATTTTGGTTGCTCCCAAAAAAGACGCTATGTTTGCACAGGTTGTTTGCATTCCCAAACGAAAATTTCTGTAAATAATTAATAGGAGTTTTTTTAATTTTCAGACCGTTCTGTAAAAATTAAATACCGAATGTAATGCTCAGGGTCAGTACCCGGTATGGTTGATTCCAGATTGAAGTTACGAACCCCCAAAACACTGTTTTCATGGAAAGTTTTTTTCAATACCCTAAACGCCCAGGTTCATTAGGTCCCGATTTATTCACCTAATCAATTCATTTAATTGTTTCTTGGAATTCCAAGCTTCTGCCTGCGCTCCCAGAGATTTTTTCTACTAATGCCCAGTTTTGCCGATAACTCAGTTTCATTCAGGCGATTCTGATGGTTTTTCACAAATTCGACAAAGTACTCATCCATTGATAATTCTGCTGTCATTTCTGACTGCAGTACCGAATTGTTATTGCAATGAATACCGAGTTCCTGACAGCGAATAACCTGATCATTACTTAATATGATTGCACGTTCGATGACATTTTCCAGTTCACGTACATTCCCCGGCCAGTGATATTCCTGTAATAGCTTTTTTGCATTTTCACTAAAAGTATATTCAGTTCTTTGAAATCTTTTCGAGGTGGTATCCAGAATGATTTCAGCAAGTTCCAATATATCTTTTCCTCTGCGTCTTAATGGAGGCATAGTAATTTCCATGACATTCAATCGATAGTACAGATCTTCGCGGAATTTTTTCTGTTCTACCATTTCGATCAGATTTCTATGTGTTGCAACAATCAGCCTTATGTCGACATATTGCATTTTATTTGAACCCACACGACGGATTTCACCTTCCTGCAGCACGCGTAATAGCTGCGCCTGAACATCCAGTGCAAGCTCGCCTATCTCATCCAGAAACAGGGTTCCTGCATCGGCTGCTGATATCAATCCTTTATTACTTTGCATGGCCCCTGTGAAAGCGCCTTTTTCGTGACCAAACAGTTCTGACTCTATCAGGTTTTCTGGAATAGATGCGCAGTTGATACTGATCAACGGCATATCAGCTCTATCACTTTCAGCATGTATTGCCCTTGCAGCCAGTTCTTTTCCGGTACCTGTCTCTCCCTGAATCAGTACCACAGTATCGGTTTTCGCAACTCGGCTAATACGGTCTTTTACCTGTTTTATCGCATCGCTATTGCCCAGTAAATTTTTGGTGGGATAACGACTGTCTATCTCACGCTTTAGCGCTTTATTTTGAAATTCTAGTTTCTGATTCTTGATAATTCTTTTAATCGTTAGAATCATTTCATCATGATTATAGGGCTTGGAGATATAATCTACGGCTCCCCGTTTCATTGCGTCAACTGCTGATTGTACCGATGAGTAGCTGGTCATAATTAAAACCGGAACCGGCTGAGCGATAGGGATTAAAGTTGTACCTTCTGCACCAGGCAGTCTAATATCAGCAATAATCAGATCAAAGCCCTGCAAGCCTTCTTTTTCTGCTTCGGCTACCGATGATACGGCTGTGACCCCATACCCATTTCGTTCTAGCAATCGCTTTAAGCTTTCACTAATAATTTTTTCATCTTCTACAATAAGAATTTCACGCATAGCTTTCTACTTTAGTTTTGATAATGTTGGGCAACCGCACAACAAACTCAGTACCCATATTTACTTCACTCACAACTTCTATTTGTCCGTCATGATCTCTGACTATGTTATACGCTAAGGAAAGTCCCAGGCCTGTGCCATCGCCTGCCTGCTTGGTGGTAAAGAAAGGATCAAACAGTTTTTTTAAATTTTTCTGTTCGATGCCATGCCCACTATCAATAATGCGAATTACAATAGATTCTTCCTCAATACCCGCTTCGATATTTACCTGCGACCCCTGCTCAGATGCATCGCTGGCATTGTCCAGCAGGATGACTAATACCTGCTGTAATTTCTGATAATCCCCCATCACTCTTAATTCAGGGTCACAGTGAATAGTAAAATAAATCTGCTTGCCTTTCTCTCCCAGCCGAATCAGGCTGACAGAATCTTCGATCATTTTTTTTACATTTTCAGGTTCCGATCGGTGATCATAGTGATGACCAGCATGACTGTAACTGACCAGCGACTGCACGATACGTGTTATACGTCCGGTGAGCTGTAGAATATTTTCCAGACTGGACTTGCGTAATTCATCATCTTCGGGCATGGCCTGTACATCCTGTGCCAGACAGGCGATTCCGGTTACCGGGTTACCGATTTCATGAGCCACACCTGTCGCAAGGCGACCTATGGAAGCGAGTCGTTCACTATGCGCAAGCTCAGCCTCTAACTGATAGATTTCCGAGTGATCTTCGATCAATACTACATAGCCATGATGCTCATCATCCAGCTTACCGCTGACCTCAGACTTAAATAGATTCAATATATGCAAGCTGTCATTCAGAGTCACCTTCAATGACCGTTTTACCGCCTTTGTATCACTGATAAATTCATGCAGTAACTCTGACCAGGGCTTTTCCAGCTGGCCCAGGCCCATACCAATTACTTTTGATTCTTCCTGCCTGGACAATTCCTGCATTGCCATATTCCAGCTGACTACCTGTAATTCAGGGCTGACAGTAACAACCGCAAGCGGTAAATCGTGCAATACCTGTCGGTGGAAACGTCTCAGAGAATCCAGTTCACCAGCCACTTCTTTTAACTCAGTGCGTGAACCCGCAAGACTTTCCTCTACAAAGCGAATGGTGTCAGCAATCGCAACCTTGGCGGTGGTATCCACTTTCAATTGCTCATTCACTACCATACCTGCCAGTACCGGTCCCACCAGGCCCGAAAGGTTATGCCTGATTTGCATACGCAGCCTGCCCAGGTCATTACGATCCAGGTTTTCTCGCTGCATGGATAAATCGCTTAATGCCAGATTAATTTCATGGCTCGCCATTTTGCCGCCAATCATTTCTGCCAGTCGCTCTTCAAACTGCTGTATGGTATTTGCATAGGGTATGATCTGCGAAGATGAAAAGCGCTCGCTATAGCAGGCAAGTGCCGCATTACTCTCCTCTACCGACTGTGGTCGCAATATCGATACCAGTACGAATAGCATTGCGTTCGCCATCAGGGTCCATACCGCACTCTCGGTAGACGACATAGGGACCATAATCGTTTGAAAGATACTGTCGCTAATCCAGCCCGCCTTTTCGAATAACGGCAGAATCAGGCTTAGCACCCAGATCAAAGCGCCAGCCAATAGACCACTTATAAACCCATCGCGGCTGGCTTTGCGCCAGAAAAGCACTCCAAAAATTCCCGGTAAAAACTGCGCCACTGCTACAAAAGCGATCAAACCGAGATCGGTTAGCTCCTGATGCTTTTGCAGATAAAGATAGAACAGATACCCGGCAAGAATGATTAAGCCAATCAGGATGCGTTTTCCCCAGATCAATAGAGAATACAGGCTCACCCCCATCATGCGCTGTCGATTTGGGAAACTCAGTGGCAAGATCAGATGATTCAGGCACATGGAGGCCAGTGCAATACTGGTAACGATGATCATCGCGGAAGCCGCTGAAACCCCGCCTAAAAACACAAAAACCGGTAGCCAGGGTGAATGGCTTTGCATCGCTACCCCAATCACATATAGATCAGCCCCATAGCTCAGATCGAGGTTCCGCCCAGCCCACAGGATAGGCGGTATAAACAGGTTTAACAGCAGTAACATGAGTGGAAATGCCCAACTGGCATAACTCAGATTTGAAGGCCTGATGTTCTCCACAAAGATCATATGGAACTGTCGAGGGAGCAGAAAAGCGGCAGAAAAAGACAATAGCAACATCATGCCCCAGGGGCCATCGTGTATTGGTTGCATCATATTGGCGATTGCCTGAGGGTTATTCTCAAGCCATCCGGCAAACCCTTCAAAGCCATTGAAGATACCAAACACTGCGTACAGTCCCACTACCATCAGCGCTATTAACTTGACCAGAGACTCAAAAGCTATCGCAACCACCAGACCTTCATGCTTCTCACGCGAGGTGATATGTCTTGCACCAAACAGAATGGCAAACAGTGTAATGGTCAGACAAAAGCCCATGGAGATGACCTGAGCGGGTGCGTCTTCAGATAACACTTGCAGGGTATCGGTAACCGCCTGAATCTGCAGTGCTATATAAGGCAGCGCACCGGTGAGCATGAACAGGGTAACCAGTACTCCGGCAAGCTGGCTGTGATAACGAAACGCCATCAAATCAGCTAAAGATGATAGCTGATAATCTTTAATAAGATGAAGAATGGGCCTGAGTAATATCGGAGAAGCCAGAAAAGCAATCGTTACACCTAGATACACCGCAAGGAAGATATACCCTTCGCGTTCAGCAAGCCCTACGCTGCCATAATAACTCCAGGATGTCGCATACACTCCTAGCGATAAGGTATAGACCAATGGATGTCTGGCCAGAGATTCGGGTAATCGTTTATTTTCTGCTGCCGCAGCAATAATAAACAGCAGGCCCAGATAGAGCACCGCAAACAGGAATAACTGCCAAAGCTCAAAGTTCATGCTTTTTAAGGTTTCGTTGTAGCCACCATGATGCGGCAATACACACCATCCACACCAGGTAAGGGCTATACCAGGGGGCATCAAGGGCTGCCCAGAATTCAGTAAGAGGCGACAGCAGCAATAGCAGTATAAACATCACAGCTACTGCAGTGTGATCGCCAAGTTTCGGGTTTTTTTCTGGTGATGCCATCACTCAAACCTCTATTTGCAATGCCTTTTATATGGGCTTAAAAAATAATACGAAAAATGTGACATTTTTATCACAGTGTTACCTATAGAAACACAATTGCGTTACGCATGGTAACACAAGTGAAATTCCTGTGTGAATCATAAAAAACAAATGACTGTTTTTTTATAACTATATAACTATTGGCACGAGTAGTGCTCTATATTGCGCGATATGTGTGCGCATATGCACCATATTAACGACATTGATTATAAATCGAGATAGCTAAGGGTGTGTGAATGTCATGCAAAACCCTGAGTTCTAACAATAAAATGAGGAATCATTCATGAGTAAAAAAACAACTAACGAGAGCAGACGCGACTTTTTAAAAGCCACTGCTGCCACCGGAGTTGCCGCAAGCGCACCTATGTTTTTCATCAAAGATAGCTATGCAGCGGATAAGGTTTTCCGTAACACCCCTAAAGGCAAAACAGTAACTTTTGGTTTCAACGTTCCACAAACCGGCGCCTATGCTGACGAAGGCGCGGATGAATTACGCGCTTACAAACTGGCCGTTAAACACTTAAACGGCGAAGGCGATGGCGGCATGATGAATACCATGAAGCCTTCATCTCTTAAGGGCAACGGTATTCTGGGCAAGAAAGTCGCCTATGTTACTGGTGACACCCAGACCAAATCTGACGCTGCCCGTGCATCTGCCAAGCGTATGATCGAAAAAGACGGCGCGCTGATGATCACTGGTGGTTCTTCTTCCGGTGTGGCGGTTGCTGTACAGGGTCTTTGCCAGGAAATGGGCATCATCTTCATGGCCGGCCTGACTCACTCAAACGACACCACAGGCAAGGATAAGAAGCGTTATGGCTTCCGTCACTTTTTCAACGCTTACATGTCTGGAAGAGCCTTAGGTCCTGTACTGAAGAAAGAATATGGAACTGATAGAAAAGCCTACCACCTGACAGCTGACTATACCTGGGGCTGGACACAGGAAGAATCTATCAAAGACACTACCGAAGCTCTGGGCTGGAAGACTACTGCCACAGTTAAAACTCCAGTTGGCGCGGGTGACTTCTCACAGTACATCACTCCTATCCTCAACTCTGGTGCTGACGTTCTGATCCTCAACCACTATGGTAAGGATATGATTAACTCTCTAACACAGGCCGTTCAATTCGGACTGAGAGACAAGCAGGTTAACGGTAAAAACTTTGAAATCATCGTCCCTTTATTTTCACGTCTGATGGCTCAGGGTGCTGGTGAGAATATGAGAGGTATTCTTGGTACCACTAACTGGAACTGGGCACTGAAAGATGCGGGTTCACAGGCATTCGTAAAATCCTTTGGTGCTGAATACGGCTTCCCACCTTCACAGGCTGCTCACACCTGTTACGTACAGACTCTGCTGTATGCCAACGCCTGCGAAATGGCGGGTACTTTCTACCCACCAGAGGTCATCAAATCTCTGGAAGGCTTTAACTTCGACGGCCTGGGCAACGGCAAGACTCTATACCGTGCCGAAGATCACCAGTGCTTCAAAGATGTACTGGTGGTACGCGGTAACATGAAACCTACCAGTCAGTTTGACCTGCTGGAAATCGTTCAGGAAGTGCCTCGCTCACAGGTTGAGTACGATGCCAAAATCTTTGGTGGCGACCTTGGCCCCTATGTGGTTTAAGATTTAACCTTGAAGTCAGCCATACCACTTAAGGTGGTATGGCTTTTTTTAAACCTATAATAAAGAAGTAAAAATTATGGATGCCATCCTGATTCAAATTCTTAATGGCCTTGATAAAGGCGGTGCCTATGCTTTGATAGCCCTCGGTCTGACTCTGGCCTTCGGTACTCTGGGAATAGTCAACTTCGCTCACGGCGCATTATTCATGCTAGGTGCTTTCTGTGCCGTTTCATTTCAACAGATTCTAACTATTTCAAAAAAGGTTAAAGACCCAACTATTACCTTTTTTGATGCTTATAAAGAACAGCCTTACCTGGAAATATGGTGGGGGGATACCGGCACCGCTATTATAGACTATGCGGTTCCATTATCGATAATCGCCGCCATCCCCGTTATGTTGTTAATCGGTGTTGCCATGGAACGTGGCCTGATTAAACATTTTTACAAACGTACTCATGCTGAACAGATACTGGTAACCTTTGGTCTTGCTATCGTTATACAGGAATTGATTAAAACTTTCTTTGGCGCCAACCCTATCCCTACACCCGCACCTGAAATTGTCTCAGGCAGTGCGGCTATTGGTGCCATGCTGGGCTTGAGTGATTCACTGGTTTATCCCTGGTGGCGACTCATCTATCTAGCCTTCTCCGGCGTCATTATTTTTGGCGTATTTTCCTTCCTGAAATTTACTACCTTCGGCATGGTGGTTCGTGCCGGTATGGCTGACCGTGAAACGGTTGGTTTGTTAGGTATCAATGTACAGAAAAGATTTACCATAGTTTTTGGCCTGGCCACCGTAGTTGCTGGTCTCGCAGGCGTCATGTACGCCCCAATTCTGCCACCTGATTACCATATGGGCATGGATTTTCTGGTGCTATCTTTTGTAGTCGTGGTCGTAGGTGGAATGGGCTCCCTGGAAGGCGCAGTAGCAGCTGGCTTCCTGCTCGGCATTCTGCAATCTTTCGCATCCATGAATGAAATTAAATCCATCTTCCCTGGCATTGATCAGATCATTATCTATCTGGTAGCCGTAGTAGTTTTACTGGTAAGGCCTCGCGGTCTGCTGGGTCGTGAAGGCGTGATGGAGGAGTGATGATGAAAAATGCTTTAAAGAATAATATGACCGTGATGCTGATATTTTCAGTACTGGTACTTACTGCCCCCATCTGGCTGTCTCCAATTGGCGCTGGCTACCCTGACCTGCTACAGAAGTTTGCAATCTTTGGCATTTTCGCCATCGGCTTTAACATTCTGTTTGGCATGACCGGATACCTGTCGTTTGGGCACGCAGCATTTCTCGGTGTGGGTTCCTATACAGCAGTGTGGACATTCAAGCTATTCACTATGAATGTTATTCCTGCAGTAATCTTCGGCACCCTGTTGTCCGGAGTATTTGCGCTGGTAATAGGCTTTATCAGCCTGCGCCGTTCGGGTATTTACTTCTCTATCCTGACCCTGGCTTTCGCACAGATGTCTTATAGCCTTGCTTATTCGGTACTAACACCGATTACCAATGGTGAAACCGGTCTGCAATTAACCCTGCAGGATCCTCGTTACATCGACGCAATGTTCGGCATCGAAGTTACTGAAGGTCTGCCTAACACCAATATGTTCGGTATGTCGATCAGCGGTTATTCTGGCTTTTACTTTTGCGCAGTTTTACTAATCCTGGCGTTTTATGTATCGCTAAAGATCTTCCGCTCGCCTTATGGTTTGAAGTTAACTGCAATCAAATCAAATCAGACACGCATGAAGTACACTGGCTTTAATACCCGACCTTATCTGTTATCAGCATTTGTCATCTCCGGTATGTATGCCGGACTGGCTGGCAGCCTGATGGCAGCAACTGATCCATTGGCAGGTGCTGAGCGTATGCAATGGACCGCTTCGGGCGAGGTGGTACTGATGACTATCCTGGGTGGATCTGGAACACTGGTTGGTCCATTACTCGGCGTAGGTATCATTAAATACTTCGAAAATATTTTCTCTTCTCTTAACGATTCAGCATTGCATCAAATTTTCAATTACATGCCTGAACTGCTGGAGAATATTACCGTTGGCATCACTCGACATTTCGTGGGTGAGGGCTGGCATCTGACACTAGGAGCATTATTCATGCTGGTCGTTATTTTCCTGCCTGGTGGTGTGATGGAAGGACTTACTCGATTGACCAACTTTACCAGGAAGAAGCTGGGAATGGGAGGCAACTCTGAAGAAGATATTGTTGAAACCACTACCGTGGAGAACAGCAAATGAGCTATATCCTCGACATAGATAACGTGAATAAAACCTTTGGTGGTTTACACGCACTTTCAGAAGTTAACCTGAAAATAGAAAAAGGTTTGACCCATGCGATTATCGGCCCCAATGGTGCCGGTAAATCAACTCTACTCAACTGCTGCATAGGTCGACTAACACCAGACACTGGCACAGTTACCTTTAATGGTCAAAACATGATTGGCATGGAGCCACACGATATTAATCATGCTGGCATGGTACGGGTTTTCCAGACGCCTGAAATATTTCCAGACCTACCTCTAATACAAAACGTGATGATCCCTGCTTTTGCCAAACGTGATGGAACCTTTAAATTCAATCCGTTTAAAAGCATGCGCAAAGAAAGCGATATTGAAGATCAGGCAATGGCTGCCCTGGCTGATGTAGGTCTAGACAAATTTTATGATCAAACCGCGGGCAGTATTTCACGCGGTGACAAAAGGCGTCTTGAACTGGCCATGGGGCTGATTCAGCAACCTAGCCTGTTACTGCTCGACGAACCTACCGCTGGCATGGCTCGTCATGACACTAATAGCACCATAGCGCTACTACAGAAAATTAAAGAACGTGGCATGACCAAGATTATCATCGAACATGATATGCATGTGGTTTTCAGTCTGGCTGATCGTATTAGTGTACTGGCCCAGGGTCGCATTATCGAAACCGGCACACCCGAAGAAATTAAAAATAGTACCAAAGTAAAAGAAGCCTATCTGGGAGAATCTGAAGATGAGTAATGACACCCTGATTGATAAGTTTGATGTCAAGGACCCGGTTGAAAAAGTATTAAGCCAGGGTTCTGCACCTTCGTTTTTTTCCTGCTGGGATATGCATTCCTATTACGGAGAAAGTTACATAGTACAGGGTGTAAACTTTGATATCCGTGAAGGTGAAGTAGTCGCACTGCTTGGTCGAAACGGGGCTGGAAAAACCTCTACTTTACGCTCAATTGCACGCCTGGATAGCCCCATGGTAACTCATGGTGAAATCTGGCTGGATCATCAACCGCTGCATAAAATGCAGGCCTATCAGGCGGCACAATGTGGCGTTGCGCTGGTTCCTGAAGATCGCCGTATTATCCCCGGATTAACCGTGCAGGAAAACCTTGAACTTGCTCAAATCGCTCCACCAGTAGGCTGGACCATTGAGCGTATCTATGAACATTTTCCGAGACTAGCTGAACGCCGCAACCAGATCGGTGTAACCCTCTCTGGTGGTGAACAACAAATGCTTGCTGTGGCTCGCGCATTAGCTCGTGATATTAAACTGTTGCTACTTGATGAGCCATACGAAGGACTTGCACCGGTTATCGTGCATGAGATTGCCAGCATCGTCGACAACATCAAACAGTATGGTATTACTACTATTATCGTAGAACAGAATGCAGTAGCTGCCTTACGCCTGGCAGACCGCGCGCTAATTCTGGATATGGGTAATATAGTGTTCGATGGCACTGCTCAGGAAGTGCTGGATGATGAAGCCCTGCGCCACGAGTACCTGGCTATTTAGAAATCAAGTCTACCCAAAGGATCTGGCGCAGCTTAATATAGCTGCGCCCAAACCACTCACAAGGGGATAACGAGTTGGCGATCAAGGATATTCTACTGTTCCTGGACGATGGCAAAGCCAATGCACAACGCATTCAGGCTGCTATCTGCCTGGCTAAACAGCATAAGGCGAATCTGACTGCTGTGGCACTGGGTTCTATGAAACCCGTTCATGCACCCAACGACAGTGACCAGGCAAATGCGCGTATGGGTGAAAAGATGGCGCAAAAACTGATCGAAGAATTCACCCAGTCAGCCTTAGACTACAAATTAAAAGTTAACACCATCATCATCTTTGGTGACTCACTCAATAGCGCTCAGAAAATGTCTCATTATGCGCGTAACTATGATCTGGTCATTCTTAGCCAGCCTAACCCTGCGCATGACAATTACAATCGCTTAATGGAGTTTGCCAAACAGGTTCTATTGCACAGCGGTCGTCCAGTTTTTTTTATGCCTTATATAGGCGCAAATAAAATTCCGCTGCAAAAAGCGATTGTTGCCTGGGACGGTACTCCTGCGGTAAGTCGCTCACTACACGACGCCATCCCATTACTTAAAAAATTAAAAAAGGTTTATTTACTGGTGGTTGCCAGTCAAAAACAGCAACATAGTAAGAAAGAAGTTCTGGTTGATGGACTACTGAGACATCTACACAATCACCGTGTTAATGCTCAAATTCTAAAAATAAATCCTGGCCCGAATTCCGTGGCAACAGTCATTCAGAATCAGATTAGCGATAACGATATTGACTTACTGGTTATAGGTGGACATGGCACACCGAGCTTGAAACAAAAAATCTTTGGCAGCGTCACTGAAAAATTACTGACATCGATGGTGGTACCGGTACTTATGTCTGATTAACTTAGATTAAGTGCATTAATAATAACTAAGACACTATTTAAAATATTTGCTCTGCAACCGAAACATGCCATTTAAAAAAGATAAGTAGCGAATATGAATTCTTTTTAAAATTATTACCTGAAACCCAATAGAGACCATTGGAATTTATATACAAAGACAGGTCCAGCAAACATAAAGATTTATAGACTTCTTGTTTACAGGGTTTTAAGCTCAGCTGTTCTTATAACTATATCATAATCCTTCGGAGGGAATTTTGGCTACTCAAAAACTATCCTATTGGCAGAGAAACCTGCGACTGATAGCAACATGCCTGGTGATCTGGTTCGTTGTTTCATACGGTTTTGGTCTTCTTCTCGTTGAACCTCTTAATACGATACGTATTGGTGGATATAAACTTGGTTTCTGGTTTGCCCAGCAAGGTTCTATCTATGTATTTGTCGCTCTAATTTTTTATTACGCTCACGCAATGAATAAATTAGACGAAGAATTTGACGTTAACGATTAAGGGGGCTGTAACATGGATTTAAAAACACTTACCTATTTAGTGGTATTCGGCTCGTTTGCGCTTTACTTCGCTATCGCCTGGTGGGCTCGCGCTGGATCAACCAGTGAATTCTACGCCGCTGGTGGTGGCGTTGGGCCTGTGGCCAACGGTATGGCAATCGGCGCTGACTGGATGAGTGCGGCATCATTCATCTCTATGGCCGGTTTAATTGCCTTCATGGGTTATGGCGGATCGGTTTTCCTGATGGGCTGGACTGGCGGTTACGTACTGCTTGCTATGTTATTAGCACCTTACCTGCGTAAGCACGGCAAGTTTACCGTACCAGAATTTATTGGTGACCGTTACTACTCTAATACCGCTCGTATTGTTGCTGTTCTCTGTCTGATCATCGCTTCACTGACTTATGTTATTGGCCAGATGAAAGGTGTCGGAGTGGCCTTCTCTCGCTTCCTGGAAGTTGATTATGATAATGGTTTATATATCGGTATGGGTGTGGTCTGGGTTTACGCCGTTTTAGGTGGTATGAAAGGTATTACCTATACGCAGATCGCTCAATACTGCGTACTGATCTTTGCCTACACCGTCCCTGCGGTATTCATCTCGCTACATCTGACTGGAAATCCTATTCCTCAAATTGGTCTGGGAAGCACTATGGCTGATGGCAGTGGCATTTACTTTCTTGATAAGCTGGACATGGTGGTTACTGATCTCGGCTTTAAGGAATACACCACATCGGGCATAGATAATAAGGTTAACCTGTTTGCTTACACTCTGTCTTTGATGGTTGGTACAGCTGGGCTGCCACACGTAATCATGCGTTTCTTTACTGTGCCTTCGGTTAAAGCTGCACGTGCTTCTGCGGGTTACGCGCTGGTATTCATCGCATTACTCTACACAGTAGCTCCTGCTGTTGGAGCAATGGCTCGTCTTAACCTGATGCAAACTATTGAACCTGCTCCAGGCCAGAATCTGGTTTATGAGCAACGTCCTCAATGGTTTAAAGACTGGGAAAAAACCGGTCTTCTGCAATTCGAAGACAAGAATGGCGATGGCAAGATTCAGTACACCTCTGATAAGGCTACCAATGAAATGGTTAAGGTTGACCGTGACATCATGGTACTGGCTAACCCCGCAATTGCTAATCTACCTAACTGGGTAATCGCTCTGGTTGCAGCAGGTGGTCTTGCTGCGGCACTTTCCACAGCTGCAGGCTTGTTACTGGCAATATCATCATCCATCTCGCATGACTTGATGAAAGGGGTATTAACACCCGATCTATCAGAAAAGAACGAACTACTTGCCAGCCGTTTTATCATGACTATTTCTATTCTTGTGGCTGGTTATCTGGGACTAAATCCGCCCGGATTCGCGGCGGGGACGGTCGCGTTAGCCTTTGGGCTTGCGGCTTCTTCTATATTCCCCGCGTTGATGATGGGTATCTTCTCCAAAAAGATTAGCGGCACTGCGGCAATTGCTGGTATGTGTGCAGGTATCGGTGTCACCATGCTGTATGTATTCCAGCATAAAGGCATTATGTTTATCCCGGGCACCGCCTTCCTGGGTGATATGAAACCAGACTGGTTCTTTGGGATTTCTCCTAATGCCTTCGGCATAGTCGGTGCTGTCGTCAACTTCGCCACTGCATTTGCAGTAGGCGCCATTACTGGCCCTGCACCAAAAGAAATTCAGGACATGGTTGATAACTTCCGTTCACCTGGCGCTGCTGGCGCGGCTCATGCTCACTAGCAGGAAACAGTGTTAACCCACTAAGTTAAAAGGCCTCTTCTGGGGCCTTTTTTCTTTTTTGGAAAATAAATTAAACAATGAATGTAGAATAAAGCGATGAATAAAGATATCAGACTGGCCATCATTCTTGCACCCTTTCTTCTGATCGGTGGTTATGTAATATCCGATCAATATCTGGAGTCAAAATCCGCTGCACCCGGAATTTTCACTTTTGCTGTCCAGGGGGAATGTGCGCCTTTCAGCTCGGATTGCATTCTTCAATCGGGTGACATGCAGATAAATATCACCGATGAGCAGGGACTAACCAAAGCCAACACCAGCTACCCTGTTGATACTGTTACTATTTCGCTGGTTAACAAGAACGGTAAAGAGATTATCTATGGACTGGAAAGAGCAGGTAACGAACAATACTGGGAGAGAAAAACTGACATACGCAGCGCATTTACCAGCACTAAAACTGCCGAAAAATTGCGCATAGTTGTTCAGAGAAAAGACAGCACCTATCTAGCTGAATTTATTCCAACAGACGGGGCACAATAATTTAAAGCATTCCTGAATTTAAACAGTTATCTGTCATACACTGTTGTTAGTAATAACTAAAAACGCTAACCATTGAACCTGAAAATAAAATAGCATGGAAATCGAATTAGTAGAAATCCGCGACTTTATCGCACAACAACATCCATTCGATTTACTGACCATAGATCAGTTGAACGCAATGACGCAAAAGCTGGAAATGCGTTATCTGCGTCGAGGAAAAACCTTCCCACCAACCCTCAGCAACACACCCTGCCTGTATATTGTTCGAACAGGTGCTGTTGAAATGCGTGATGCCAATAACGAGTTAATGGGCAAACTGGGCGAAGGTGATATCTACACTACGCAATGTCAGCTTATCGATTTCGATAAATCATCAGGCCATATTACGCTTGAAGACAGCCTGATTTACCAGCTGCCCTGCAACGAGCTTAAAGCGCTGTTCATCGAAAACAATGAATTCCGTAACCACTTTGAAGCCAACCTCACACAGCGATTACAGCAAGCTGCTAAATTCAACAATCACCCTGCTGATATGGGCGTTGCCAGTATGACCGTAGAAATTGGTGAACTGATCAAGAAACAGCCCATCGTACTGGATGTCAGCTCGAGTATTCAACAGGCCGCACAGTTGATGAGTGAACACAACGTATCATCAATCATGATAACTGAGCATGACAAACTTGCCGGCATTGTTACCGATAGAGACTTACGCCGACGCTGTGTCGCAAAAGCACTGGATGTCAGTCTGCCCGTGACTGAAATCATGTCGAGTAAAATAACCACCATGAGTAGTAATGACCTGGTATTACATGCCCTGTTGTGCATGACTAAAAAAAACATCAATCATTTACCGGTAGTTGATGGTATCGATATTAAAGGCATGTTAACAGCCAGTGATCTAACCCGTCACATTAGCGCCAATCCAGCTTTTATGTCATCTAAAATTCGCAAAGCCACATCGCTGGAAGAACTACAGAAAATTGTACACCGCTTACCAGAAATACAGCTATTGCTGTCCACCTCTGGTGTAACTGCACGTCATATCGGTGAAACCATCTCGCGCATCACCGATGTACTCACCACCCGATTAATCGAGATGGCACAGGACGATTTAGGGCCAGAGCCAGTCCCTTTCGTCTGGGTTTCTGGTGGCTCACAGGCAAGGTACGAACAAAGTTCGCACTCTGACCAGGATAATGCCCTGATCATCTCTGATGAATTAAACGAAAAAGACCGCCCCTATTTTACCGAGCTTGCGAAAAGAGTTTGCGATGGCCTGAACAGCTGCGGCTTCGTATATTGCCCTGGCGATGCCATGGCCATGAATGAAAAATGGTGCCAGCCTTATTCGGTGTGGGAAAAATATTTTAAGGAATGGATTTTCACACCCGATCCGACGGCACTGATGTTATCCAGTATCTTTTTCGATCTACGTCCCGTATATGGTGACTTCACACTACATAGAAAACTGATCAACACCATACTGCAACAGACCTCTGCAAATACTCTGTTTATCGCGCATATGGTTTCCAATGCATTAAAACATAAACCCCCGGTTGGTTTCTTCAGGACCTTTGTACTAATCCGTGACGGCGAACATGACAATACCTTCGATATCAAGCACCGTGGCATAGTCCCTATTACCGATATCGCCAGGGTACTGGCCTTAGCCGAAGGGATTAACAAAATAAATACCTCCGAACGAATCGAAGCACTAGGCAATACCAGATCCATGAGTAAAAGCATGTCGATTAACCTGCTCGATGCACTGGAATTTATCGCCAACCTGCGTATCAAACATCAGGCTCAGCAAATTAGAAATAGTGAAGCGCCTGATAATTTCATGCCCCCTGACGATCTATCATCGCTAGAACGCAAACACCTGAAAGATGCTTTTAGCATTATCAAGCAGGCCCAGGAATCATTAGAAAAACGTTACTCAATGCCGTGAGCCATGTTTAACTTCTTTAAAAGCAAAGACCAGTTAAGAGAACAGGCCTGGCACAGAGCCAGACATCCGGTAATGCTAAAGTATTTATCCCGCTCCTTCCCTTCGCCCAAAACACCCTGGGATGAAATCGAAATCGTTTCGCTGGATTTTGAAACTACCGGCCTCAATCCTCACCGACATCAGATCTTAAGTTATGGCAAGGTTCATATCCGACAGGGCCGAATACTTCTTTCCAGCGCCAGACATGAACTGGTGCGCCAGGAATATTTAATACCAGAAGAATCCGCTGTCATCCATCATATTACTGACGATGAAGTCAGAGGAGCCAGGACTCTTGAAGAAGTATTGCCCGACCTGCTGCATGATTTAGGGGGCAAAGTGATGCTGGTTCATTACAAAAAAATTGAACAGGGATTTCTAAATGCCGCCTGCCAGAATCTTTATGGATCACCCTTTATTATTCCGACTATCGACACCTTGCCTCTATCACAACGCGTACTGGAAAAACGAAATCATTCATTGGAACCCAACCAGCTTAGACTATTTAATCTGCGCGATAGCTTCCAACTACCTGCTTATAAAGCGCATAATGCGCTCAACGACGCAATGACTACTGCCGAGTTATTTATGGTACTTGAAGGAGAGATTTCACCGAATGCCTCAACACCGCTGAAACGATTATTGGTTTGAATCACATTAGACTATTCAACGATCGATTTAATCTCACAGGTGAAACGATTCACTTCCCTGACTGAGTCATGCTTTACGAGTACCACTTCAACAACGTCATTTTCGCATCTGGATTAACCCATACCGAATAGCTGTCACCACGTTGTTTTACCAATAGCTTTTCAGATAGTCGCAATAAAAAGCATTGCATATATTCGAGCGTAAGTCCGGGTTTACAGCTAAACTGGAATCAATATTTTCCAGCTTACGTAAAGCATCAAAATACGAATCCTGAACACAGTCTTCTATCGATCGATAACTCGCAACCTCTTCGGTAGTAACACTCTACGATGCTTTGCTGGAAACAATAAATGATATAGCAGTACCGTAACATTATGACTTTTATATATATTCTCTCACATAAAAGAATTTTACGCCGCAAGCGGCGGACTATAACCCCACCCAGGGGATTTAATATGCGCAAACCATAGTGGTCGAAAATGCCTTCTTAACTTCGAGGCTCTTAACTCCACAATCTATTCAATTTATTCTGGACGGCAGTTATGATCGTACTGAGACGACTTACTTCCTTCTCGGATAACATCTCACCATCCTTGATATTTTTCTTTATAGAGATAAGGCTATTATTAAAATTTTGGAGGGCTTCTTGTGTTAGTTTTCTGGCATTTAAGATGAGTTCCATCTTACTATATTGCTCATCGAGTAGTTGCTCCTGTAATAGCAACTTCTCCTGTTCTATTTTCAGTTTTCTAGCATGAGAAATATGAGCATAAATGCTCATGGCCATTATTAAGATGACGATGAGGGACCTCATCCATAATTCATTAATATCTTTTGGGAGTAGCTCTACTTTATCAAGTTTATCCAATTCTAAATGGATAAAAGACTCTAAGAACCAAAATGCAATAGAAATTATGATACTAATAATTATGATATTAAATTTCTTCAGTATATTAGTAAAAATTAAAATAGAATTGTGCATTTTAAAAATTATCTTAGTGAGAATTAGTGTTTGGTCGATTCATATAGGGCATTACAATACTCTATCAGACTTAAACAAACCTTTAAAATTTGAATACCAGTGTTTACGACCAGTCACTCAAATACATCTGGTGAACAAGTGCTATTGACCCTGCGAGCGGTCAACTGAGGAATCCAGGTTCAAACTTCTGTCGCTCCCATGCCTGCTCCGCGACTCCGGAATAAAGGCTATCCCTGACTCTTTAATGCCTCTCGCCACAACCAGTCAACCATTTCAAAAAATGCGCATTTTTTAAAAACGTGATCATTAATCTTGATTCATGATTCAAATTCAGTTCCCATACCCTCCATCAATTGAAAAAGGCTGGAGGAATCTAAATGGGACTGTTTGACATGCTTGGCGGCGAATTCATCGACATCATCGAGTGGATCGACGATTCTAATAACACTCTGGTTTACCGCTTTGAGCGCTATCAGAACGAAATAAAAAATGGTGCAAAACTCACGGTTCGAGAAGGACAGATGGCCGTCTTCATCAACGAAGGCCAAATCGCTGACGTCTTCAGCCCTGGCATGTATGAACTCACCACCGAAAACCTGCCGATCCTTTCCACTATCAAGGGCTGGGTTCACGGATTTAATAGTCCCTTTAAAGCCGAAGTCTACTTTATCAGTACCCGCAATATTACGGACCAGAAGTGGGGTACCAAAAGTCCGATCACGCTCTCCGACCCACGCTTCGGTATGCTCGAAATTCGCGCCTTCGGAACCTACGTAATCCGAGTAATAGATGCGCCCCTTTTCATTCGCGAAATCGTCGGAACTGATGGACATTTCACCTCGGATGAAATCGCTGAACAGCTGAGGTCACTCATCGTCACCCGTTTTACCGATGCCGTTGGAGAAGCCGGATTTCCCGTTGAAGCCTTCGCCGCCAAAACCAATGAACTCTCCGAATTCGTTCATAAAGATATTGCGCCCGGATTCGAGCAGTACGGCATCGCAATCACTCAGTTCCTGATCGAAAACGTCTCTATGCCCGAGGAGATCAAGAGAGAGATATTCGAACTCAGCCGTTTGCACGCTGTCGACCTCGACAAGCTGACCAAAATGAAAGCTGCCAAAGCGATGGAAGCTGCAGCCAACAATCCATCCGGAACCGCCGGAGCTGGAATGGGCATGGGCATGGGCTTTGCGATGGCCAACCAGATGGGCCATGCCATGGCTTCGCAACAACCTGCGGCCGCCACGCCTCCACCAGTTCAATCATCTCCGCCACCCATCCCAGCTGCACGCACCTTTTTTGCAGTCGTCAACGGTCAACAGGCAGGACCGTATGACATGAACACTCTAAAACAGATGGCCATTCAACAGAAGATCAACAGCGACACCCTCTTCTGGCGCGAAGGCATGACCAACTGGACAGTCGGCAATCAACTGCCGGAACTGGCCTCCATCTTCAGCAGCGTACCACCCTCCATCCCAGGGGCCTGATGATGACCGCCCAGCTGGAAGCCACCGTTGTCGATTCGTTTGCCTGTACCAATTGCGGGGCCGACCTCGCCTATCAGCCTGGAACAACCTCACTCGCCTGCCAATACTGTGGGGCCAGGAATAAAATTCCACAACTCGAAGAGGACATTGAAGAACTCGACTTTCATGCCTTCCTCAATGGGAAGATCGAATTTGAAGAACAGATTACCGAGCACTTCGTCAAATGTGAATGCTGTGGTGCGTCTTGCACGCTGGAACCACATGTAACCGCTGCCACCTGCGCCTACTGCGCCACTCCGCTCGTCATCGAGCAGGGTACCGACGAAACCATCATACAGCCAAAATCGCTGCTTCCCTTTAAACTTAATAAAGAGAAAGCACTCAGCGCATTCAAGCAATGGGTCAGCAAACGCTGGTTCGCGCCTAATGACCTTAAAAAGGCTGCACTCACTTTCGATCACTTCAAAGGCGTCTACATTCCCTACTGGACCTACGACACCGCCACCTATTCCGCCTATGTTGGACAACGCGGCGACTACTATTACGAAACCCAGACCTACACCGAAACCAAAGATGGAGAATCAGTTACAAAAACGCGACAGATACAAAAAACTCGTTGGTCCTCAGTCTCCGGCCAAATCAATATACTCTTTGACGATATCCTCATCCCTGCCACCAATTCCTTGCCCAAAAAATGTATCGAAAAGCTAGAACCCTGGGATCTGACAAACCTTGTTCCCTACGAAAAAAGCTTTCTCAGTGGCTTTCTCGCTGAAAAATATCAGGTCGATATCAGGGAAGGATTCAAGCGTGCAAAAACCATTGCCGACCGAGCAATCAGACAGCGAGTAAAAGAAGACATAGGCGGCGATAAACAGCGTATCACCTCCCTCAAAACGAACCACACCGACATCACTTTCAAACATATGCTCCTGCCCGTCTTCGTCTGTGCTTACCGCTTCAAAGACAAAACCTACCAATTCCTCGTAAATGGACGTACCGGTGAAGTACAGGGCGAACGCCCCTGGAGCTGGATCAAACTCACCACCCTCGGCATTATCATTGCCGCAGCCGTCGGCGGTATTATTTGGGCCATCATGCAAAACCAGTAGAACAGATTAACTCGTGTACGAATTACAGGTTTGCACAGAACGGAGCTTTGTACCGTTTATACGTGGAATTATTTTTGAGTAAGGTTTATCGACTGGCTGCATTTCGCTTACGTTACTATGATTCTATATAAGACGATCATTCCACAGGTGGATTCCAGGATTAACAGTTTATTATTAAACGATAAAAATTAACTTTTATTTGTAACTGAGCTCATAAACCTAAACCTCTTGATGACGAAACCGCTTCCATCGCTCTTTCATATTTTCACCAATCAGTAACATGCAAGGGGTGAGCACCAGCGTAAGAACAGTAGCAAATGCAAGCCCGCCCGCCACACCAGTAGCCAGTTGTACCCACCACTGGGTGGATGGCGCGCCATATGTGATATCGCGGTGCATCAGGTCTATATTGAGTTTGAGCACCATCGGCATCAGGCCCAGGATGGTTGTGATAGTAGTCAGCAGCACCGGGCGTAAACGCTGTGCAGCGGTGCGCAGGATTGCTTCTTCAACCTGCATACCCTGACCACGAAGAATGTTATAGGTGTCGATCAACACGATATTGTTGTTAACCACTATCCCGGCCAGGGCTATTACACCAACCCCACTCATGACGATACCAAAGGGTTGCCCGGTAGTGAGTAAACCAAGTAACACGCCAACGGTTGAGAAGATGACTGCGGAGAGAATAAGGAAGGCCTGATAAAAACTATTGAACTGAGTGACCAGGATTATCGCCATAATAAATAGCGCTACCAGAAAAGCCTTGCTGAGAAACGCTTCCGCTTCGCGCTGATCTTCATCCTCGCCCTTAAATTTCAAATCAATTCGCTTATCCATCTCTACGTTTTTATCCAGCCATTGCTGAATCTCCGTAACCTTACTAGCAGGCAGTATCCCTTTCGGTACATCGGCTTTGACCGTCATCACCTGTTGTCCATCAACTCGATTGATGTCTCCTCGTTTGGCCGCAGTTGTAGTAGTGACGAAATTACTGATGGGTATCAAACCGTATTTTGTCTGCACTCGTAATCTATCAAGCGCTCCCAGGTCTCTTTCCTTCTCTGGCAAACGTACGATAACATCTACTTCATCATCAGCATCATCAGGACGGTAGTCAGTCACCTTGATGCCGTTGGTCACCATTTGCACAGCATTACCAACGATGGTGATATCGGCACCAAAGCGTGCTGCCTTGGTACGATCTACGCTTATTTGCCACTCGATACCCGGTAACGGTCGGTCATCTTCTACATCTACAAAACCACCTATCTCCCCGATCAATTCTCGGACCTTGAGCACCGCTGGTTCCAGCAGTTGCGGGTAACGCGAACCTATCTGCAACTGGACCGGCTTACCGCCCGGTGGTCCACCTTCCATCTTACGTGTCTCGATATGGATGCCGGCGATATCTGCGGTGCGGCGGCGGATTTCAGTCAGGATAGTGTCAGCTGAGTCGCGCTTATCCCAGTCATCGAACTCCATCTGGATAACACCAATAGTATCCGGCGGTACATCCTGCCCACCAGTTGCAAGACCCAGACCGCTATGGCTATACAGGGTTTTGATACCTTTTAAACCCAGAATTCGATTTTCAACCTGATGCACCAGATCGTCCTGCTCAAAAACAGAGAGATTGCCACGCGCCAGTACATTCACCGCTGCCTGTGGTGGTTCGATCTTGGGAAAGAACTCCACCCCTTTACCAAATTTGCCATAAACGACATATACCAGAATAAGAAAACCAAAGCTGCCTATCAGAATTTTCCAGGGGTGCTCCAGTAATTTTTCAAGTATGCGGATATAGACTCCGGTAAGCCCACTAATCTCATGTAGTTCACCAGTCTCCGCTGCTGCCAGACTACGCATTGCACTATCGCTTAATGGACTTCGTTTGCCCATCAGCTCGCCCAGCGTGGGAACAAAAATCAATGCCATCAGCAGTGAGGCAGACAGAGTTGCCAACAGCGTGATGGGTAGATATTTCATAAACTCACCCACCACGCCAGGCCAGAATAACAACGGCATAAAAGCTGCCAGTGTTGTGGCGGTAGAAGCAGTAATCGGCCAGCTCATGCGATTGGCCGCAAAGGCATAAGCCTGTTCTCGTGGCATGCCCTCAGCCATTTTGCGATCCGCCATTTCGGTCACTACGATGGCTCCGTCAATCAACATACCTACCGCCATAATGAGCGAGAACAGCACCACGATGTTGATGGTCAGTCCCATGGAGTCGATGATCAGGATACCGGTTAGAAATGAACCGGGAATCGCTACACCCACCAACCCTGCAGTGCGCAGACCCAGCGCGGCGACGATCACGATCATCACCAACAGTACTGCGCTCAATACATTGTTTTGCAAATCAGACAGCATATTCTTCACATCCTTGGATTTGTCCTGAGAGAAGCTGACCTCAACCCCTTCGGGCCAGGTAGCCTGCTCTGCAGCAACAATGGCGCGCACCTTGTCGATGGTTTCGATTACATTTTCTCCAACCCGTTTGGAGATCTCCAGGCTGATCGCTGGGCGGCCATTCACACGTGCAAAACTGGTTGGGTCTTTAAAGGTGCGGTGTACCTTGGCCACATCTCCAAAAGTGACTACCCTATCATCAACAACCTTGACCGGCAGTGAGAGTACGTCGCTTGCACCTTCCAGCAACCCCGGTACTTTTACCGAGAATCGCCCCTTACCCGTATCCAGCGCCCCGGCGGCTACCAGCTTATTGTTGCGCCAGACAAAGTTAATCAGCTCTTCGTAAGAGATGCCATAGCTATCCAGCACCCTTGGTTCAACGACTATATCCACCACCTCCTGACGGTCGCCAGCTATTTTCGCCTCAAGTACCTCACGCAAACCTTCTATTTTGTCTTTAATATCGCGTGAAAGAGAGAGCAGGGTACGCTCGGGTACATTTCCCGCCAGCGTTACTACCAATACCGGAAACAAAGCCACGTTGACTTCGTTAACCGTAGGGTCATCCGTATCAGCGGGCAGTTTCCCCTTTGCCAGGTCTACCTTTTCACGTACATCCTGTAGTGCCTGATCGCTGTCAAATCCTGCATCGAATTCCAGCAGTACCGAGGCATGTCCTTCACCGGCATTTGAGCGCATCTCCTTTACGCCTTCGATACTCTGTAATTCCTTTTCCATGGGTCGCACCAGTAGACGCTCGGCGTCCTCCGGTGAGATGCCCTCGTGACTCATGGATACGTAGATGATTGGTATCGCTACATCTGGTTCAGACTCTTTGGGGATGGTGACATAGGAGATAGTGCCACTGATCAGGATCAATACCAGTAGCGCAAGCACGGTGCGTGAACGTGCAAATGCGGCATTTATTAGATTTCTCATCTCAGCTGGCGTCCTTTTCGCGTGCGATCTCCACCTTGTCACCATCGCGTACAAAACCCTGTCCGACGGTGATTAGATCCATATTCTGCGGTAGACCCCCTATCCACACGCCATCACGTTCTGATTTCAGAATTTCTACCGGGTAGAAGCGTACAATACTTTCGCTATCCACGATCTTAAGGCCGAGTACTCCAGCATCATTAAGCGACAACAGCGCTGGCGTTACCTTGTGCGCTGGCACGGTATCCAGCGGTATGCGAAGGGTTGCACTCATACCTCCTCGTTGTGCCGATGCCGGATTTTCTGCCTCTAC
Organism: Gammaproteobacteria bacterium; assembly: GCA_050298595.1. Classification (GTDB taxonomy): domain Bacteria; phylum Pseudomonadota; class Gammaproteobacteria; genus JACNJF01. The sequence continues at coordinate 25,473 of JBNKUM010000078.1, forward strand.
TTCAATCGCGTAGGTGCGGGTGCTGCTATCGCCCTGTGAAGCTATAAAGGTGAGCTTACCCGACATTTTTATGCCATTACTGAGTTCAACATTGACGCTTGAACCAATACTCAGCCGATCTATTTCGCTTTCTGATACATCACCCTGAAATACTAACGGATTAAGGCTGACCAGTGTATATGCCGGATCACCCAGCTGCAGGTAGTCACCCACTTCTGCCTGGCGATGCAGAATTATGCCGCCAAAGGGTGCAACGATATTCTGGCGCTGCATATTCAATTCAGCATTTTTCAGCATAGTTTTGGCAGTTTGTAACTGGGTAACCGCCTCAGCCAGTTGTAGTTCGGTTTGCAATGCCTGTTTCTTGAGTTTCTTGGCGGCCTCATATTCCAGATTACGTTGCGCCAGCAATGCGCGTGCCTGTTCCAGTTGCAGCGGGCGCTCATCAGCCTCTAAGCTGATTACAGCGTCACCACGCTTGACTGCATCGCCCTTGTCAGCCAGCACCTGTTTTACCTGACCGGTAGTCTGAGCCCTGACGATAACCTCACGCTGGGCCACACTCTGTCCCTGCACGACTACCTCACGTTGCATGGGCTGTGCCTGGTGAGCAAGCACCTGTACTCGTGTCAATTTTTGAACTTCTGTCGTTTGCGTTACACTGTCATTCACTTTCGCGTCACCTTCTATCATTCCACTAAGCATCCATAAGGTAACGATTATTACGATTCCTGCTGCAATGATGTTGGAGCTTTTCACATTGTTTTCCCTTAGTTATGTAACTCTTTAATAAGTTGTTGGCGATTTTGCTGGATATAATCCCTGCTCGCCTTCAGTACAGCGAGACCAAACCCTGCACTAAAGCGTGGGCCAGGCAGTAGCTCGCACTCGCAAGCCTGTTCATCAAGGCAATGCTCAATTTCGTTGATCTGGTGTTGTATGTCCGCGAGGCGGGTATCGAAGATTTGACTGATATGCTGCGCTGACATCAGATGAGCAAATACCATCTGCACCAGAAAGTCTGAACGAAGACGATGATGAGGGTAGGTTTCAGCTAATGCGACATTGAAGGTTTCCCGTCCTGATGCTGTCAGGCAGTAAACCTTTTTGGCAGGACGCTTTCCCTGCTCGATATTGCTGACAGTGACATGCCCTTCACGAGAGAGCTCTGCCAACGCTGGATAAATAGAACCAAACCCAGCCACATAGAAGTGTTTGAAGGCATCTTCGAATACCTGCTTGATTTCATAGCCACTGGCATCACCCATGGTCAGGATACCGAGGCAGAGTGTTTTTATATCCATGGGCAAACTATACCTGCGACCTTTATATCGTCAAGATATATATATCGGTTTGATACAAACTGTTACAGTTTGGATCGAACCGCCTGGGTCTGTGTTTACCTGGGAAAGGCAGTTTTTTATTCGATTTTTTCCGCACTATAGCGGCTTATTTTAATCGAGTCCGACCAGTAGTTAGCAGCTAATCCCGCTTTGAGTTTTAAGTGCTGAAGAAATTCTTCAGCCTTAGGTAGCTGTTCCCATACTGCTGGCAGGAATGTACCGCGCTTATAACCCTCTTTAAGAATGAGACCATCAATACCTGGCTTTAATTGCTGGATTAAATCCTGCTCGGATTTAAAATTCATCGCTTCGGCTGGGGTCAGTACCGAGATACTGATGTGTAAGCCATCCAGTTCTGAGCGATTCAAAGGATTAAAGCGTGGGTCTCTAAACGCCGCTGCAAAAGCGTTTTCGCTAACGTCTACGACCAGTGACCTACTGGCCTGCAAACTACCAATACAGCCTCTAAGTTGTCCGTTCCTATGCAGGGTGACAAAACTGGCGCGTGCTTGCTGCAATTCAGGATCGTAATCTTTGGCGTCGATATTGAGCGGCCTACCATTATCTACACCATGAGTTATTGAGTCTCTTGCAAGCTCAAGCAGGGTAAGCCGCTGTTGTTCGCTATAGCTCATTGAGTGAAAATATAGGCCCCGTAGCCGACCACTCTATCCTTGCCACCTGCGGTATCTCCAGAATTTCTCAGATCTACCTGCTGTGGCTTGAGATGATGTTGAGTAGCGCTTATTAACAGGCCCTTGATTGGAATTCGTCCACAGGCATCATCGAAATCTATCTTCTCAGGTTGCATATTGACGATGGACTCGGAGGTTTTTTGATCCTGCCGCATGGCATCGTCATAGCTGTGGTAATGACTCAAATCAGAGCTGATGACGATCAGGGTTTCTTCTCCGCCCCACAGCAATTCCAGTACCTCGGAAACCTGTTGTGAATTGCAATCTCCAACCACCAATGGCACCAGAGTAAATTCATCCAGCAGGTTTTGTAGAAATGGCAACTGAACTTCCAGACTGTGCTCCAGGGTATGTGCTTGATCCAGCTGTTGCACCTGTGGCAGGGATTCAATACTGGTGATCGCGCTTCTATCGATCACAATATCACCCAAAGGGGTACTAAAATGGCTAGCTGAGGTGGTTGCGATTCCATGAAACCCCACCCGATGAGCGGGCCCGAGCAGGATAACGCGCTTGATCTTATGTATTTGCGGGATTAAGGTTTGATACGCACTGGCGGCAACTTCTCCTGAATATATATATCCAGCATGCGGTACGATGATAGCTTTTACGCCGCTGACCTGACAGAATCTGGATGAGGCAAACAGATCTTTTAACAGATTAGTAAGTTCTTTGGCATCCTGAGGGTAAAACTGGCCCGCGACAGCCGGTTTTCTGATTTTTTTTGTTATTTGTTCTGGATTTGTAGAATTATTGGAGAACATAGTGTTTTCCTCTTCATTTGTGACCTAGTATAGTGTTATTTATGGCATATTAAAACCATTTAACTATGACCCTATTCGACCCCCGTTTCACGGTATCTACCAACTACTGGCACAAAATCGACAGTCAGCGTATTCAATGTGATCTGTGTCCGCGTTACTGTAAATTGTCTGAAGGACAGCGTGGTCTGTGTTTTATACGTGCGAATCAGAATAATGCCATTGTGCTGACGAGCTATGGTCGAAGCAGCGGCTTTTGTGTCGATCCGATAGAAAAAAAACCCCTCAATCACTTCCTGCCCGGCACGCCAGTGTTCAGCTTTGGCACCGCAGGCTGTAACCTCGCCTGCAAGTTCTGCCAGAACTGGGATATCAGTAAATCACGCGAGGTGGATACCCTGGCGGACCAGGCCAGCCCCGAGCAAATTGCCGCAACGGCAAAACAACTCGGCTGTCGCTCTGTCGCCTTTACCTACAATGATCCAGTCATCTTCCACGAATATGCCATTGATGTCGCCAAAGCCTGTCATCAGCTTGATGTAAAAACCGTAGCAGTGAGCGCTGGGTATGTTTGCGCAGAACCGCGCGCAGAATTCTACCAGCACATCGATGCCGCCAATATCGATCTTAAGGCATTCACTGATGATTTTTATATTCACCTCACCGGTAGTCATCTACAACCGGTGCTGGATACCTTGATCTATCTGAAGCATGAAACCGATGTCTGGGTTGAACTGACTACCCTGCTCATCCCCGGTAAAAATGATTCAAATAAAGAGCTGGAGGCTATGACCCAGTGGGTGGTAAAGCATCTTGGGCCAGAGGTGCCTATGCACTTCAGCGCTTTTCATCCTGATTACAAGATGCAGGATATCGCAGCCACGCCCATGCAGACGCTTACGCGTGCACGCGATATTGCCTTGCGTAATGGTGTTCGCTATGCCTATACCGGCAATGTGCATGATAAATCTGGCGAGAGTAGCTATTGCCACCATTGTGGAAAAATCCTCATCGGTCGCGACTGGTATGTGTTATCTGAATGGAATCTCAATGCACAGGGTGAATGTATACATTGCGGCACGCCTTGTTCAGGGGTGTTCGATGCACGCCCCGGAGACTGGGGCGCGAAACGCCTACCCGTTAACATGAAGATGGTGAATTAACGACCATGGGTATAGATCAATATTTACTATTCCTGCTGATAACAGCGCTGTTCCTGGCATCCCCCGGTCCTGCGATCTTACTGTGTATCAACAATGGACTGCAGCATGGTATTCGACCTTCGGCTGTTGCCGTGTTGGGAAATGTAGTGGCCTTTCAGATTCTGATTTTTCTCAGCGCCATTGGCGTTGGCGCCGTGTTGACCACTTCGATTGAGTTTTATAATCTGCTTAAAATTCTGGGTGCCATCTACCTGATTTACCTGGGTATAAAAGCCTGGTTATCTCCAGTCAAAACCATCGCCCAACAGACGATAAAAAAATCCAGCTCTCATTTATTCCGACAGGCTTTCCTGCTCACGTCTACTAACCCGAAAGCTCTGGTTTATGTAACTGCTTTATTGCCACAATTCATCGATACTCAGCAATCCCTTGTTGATCAGATGATAACGCTTACGCTAAGTATAGGCGTGACACAGTATGCGGTTTTTATGGCTTACGTCATACTCGCCCATAAGGCTGGTAACTGGCTGCGAAACGAACAAACCCGAAGCCTGTTCAATCGAATTACGGGCGTAACTTTTATAGGCTTTGGTTTTGCGCTGGCATTTTCTGAAACGAATATATCCCAGAAAAGTTAGCCTATTAAAGACCTCTCTGCCATTCCTGACGCAACGCTACCGACCCTGGTTTAGAGATTGCCTGATGCAGCGTATTTAACAACCTTTCTTTATCTTTATTCAGGGTGCCTTTGAGAATCAGGTAATTTGAAGCATGGTCACTACGAAATATTGTTTTTTCAAGTTCAAGTGCGGAAATCAGAACCTCCATTTCCTGTGCCAGTTGCAATTGATCAAGCTGCTGGAATTCACCGCCAAAACCCTGTTGAAACCGCTCAGGCCCCTTATAAAATGTAACTACCAGTGTAGCCAGGTATTCGGGTTGTGCTTCATTCATTAGCGATGCCGAATTTAATGCATGTTGTTCGCTATACTTTATTCCACCTAGACCATTCAGAATCATGATTGAGCGTTTGATTCCAGCCTGTTGGAGTTTTAACAATGCATCCAGTGAGCTTTGCCAGGTTTCACCTTTGCTGATTTTATCGAGAATCAGGTCATCACCAGTTTCACAACCGACATAAACCATGCTCAGCCCCATGGATTTTAGTTGTTGTAGCTCTTCAACGGTTTTATTTTTCACATTGCCCGGCAGGCAATAGGCCGACACACGCTGGATGTCCGGCAGGTATTCATTGATCGCCTGCATGATTTCGTGCAGTCGGCGAAATGATAATGTCATGGCATCGCCGTCGGCGAGGAATACCCGGCGCACAGGGTAGTTTGATGCTGAGACATAGGCGAGTTCCTTGCGGATGTTTTCGATGGATTTTGGCCGAAATTTTTTTTGTTCATCGGTGTACATATCGCAGAAGGTACATTGGTTCCAGGAGCAACCATTGGTGACCTGGAGGATGAGTGATTCAGCTTCACTGGGGGGGCGGAATACGGGTTCTATGTAGTTGAGTAGCATGTTGGTTTTCCCTGTTATTACGAGCGTAGCGTAACTTTTTTTTTGAGATAATCAACTCCCTTTTTATGGGATTCGTACGCTAAAGCTGTAGTCACTTCGTAGCCACTGAAGAGTACGATAATGAGGCAATTTTTGCCAATAACAGCAAAAAGTCACCAAAAAATGCCGGCCCGAATTGCGCGGCCTACGGCTCCCCGAAAATCAAGGGATTTAGGTGATAGAGCGAAGCAGGATGCCTGAGCCGAGGAAGCCAGAGCCGAGCATTTTCTATTAAAAAGTGGCTCGCACGCGTACTCATCTATCACTACGGAGTAAGAAAAGCATTGCGTGTGAAAGCATCATCCAGGAAATAGCTAAACTCAAACGATTACTACCCTGCAGCACTTCTGCTTCACGAAGTTTATGCCCTTTACCTGTTTTAATGTCGGGGGATTAGTAACAGTCCACAGCCAGGCAATCGACTCCAACATGGCTGAATGTAAATCTCCCTCAATCTAAGAGTAATATCTCCAGGCTTCCCATGATGACATCTTAGCTATGCCTTTTTAATAATGCGTACAACGAATATTAATAAGACCGCGCCAACAGTTGCTGTAACAATTTGTCCAATTAATCCTCCTGCTGAGATACCCAGCAGACCAAATACAAAGCCGCCTAATACAGCGCCAATTACACCAACAAGCATGTTACCAACTAGGCCAAAACCACGACCTTTCATTAACGTTCCAGCCAGCCATCCTGCGATGGCACCAATTGCTAAGAAAATGATTAATCCTGTAATGTTCATAATGTTACCTATGCTATTAAAATTATTAAATCTATTGAATCTATTGAATTGCCAGTTTCTAATTTTATCATTATATGCTTTAACTCAGTCATACCATAATTCATGTTAACCGTATTCTGAACTTAAAACTCATAAATCATTTTTTGTTTCTATAACTGAGATTTGGCATTCTGCCTTATTGGGGAAGTTCAGTCTGATCCTAATTTGCTGTAATCCCTGACGCCTTTATATAACTGACTGTCTCTATATTCCCTTTTTTAAAACCACAGCCGCTCAACTATCGTTTTATATAACTGATGGACATAAAGCTTATAAGTGAGGACAGTTAACTATCTGTTTGGCAAAAACTCTTGATCTCACTACCAACGAAGAAAAGAAATATCTGGAGTTAACAGGAAATACTGTTATTAACACGTCGAAGCTTGTAATATCGATATTGGAATCTTATAGTCCTAAACTTTTTATCTCGTGTTTTATAGAAGGGGCAGAGTGATGTTGTTACGAAGTAAACTCTTAATCTCCATTGTTATGGTGGCCATTGCTACACTTTTTTTTGCGGTGTTAACGGTGGGATTGCGCACCAATGGTGAAGTGCGTAATTTGGTGTCGACTTCCGTCACCAACCGATTGGTGGCGCTGCGTGAGGTGCAAAAAGAGCGGGTAGAAAACTATTTCACCAATACCTTTAAGGTTGTTACTTACACGGCAGAAAACCCGGCAACGGCAACAGCGATGGATGGTTTTGCTGGAAGCTTTTCACTAACACCAGAGGTCGATGACATTTTTAAACAGGATTTGTCTAAGTTTTACTCAGGTTCCTTTTACGAATTTTACCAAAAAGAAGATGCGGCTTTTAGCGCCGATCAGGCAACTGATATTGCCAGTAAACTCGACCCAGGCGCGTTGTTTTACCAAACCCGTTACATCGCACGTAATAAAAGCCCCATCGGCCAGAAAAGCGACCTGGTGCAGGCACCTAAGGAAGGTAAGTTCACGGCACGTTATGAGGTGTACCATGCTGAGTTTCATCCCATTTTTAAACAGGTTCGAGACAAATTTGAATTTGTCGATCTGTACTTGATTGATGAACAGGGCCGTATTGTCTACTCTGTTGAAAAGAACATTGATTATGCAACCTCTCTGGTCGATGGGCCGTTTGCCAGCTCAGACCTGGGCGCTATATGGCAGAAAGCCAGGTCGTTAAAGCTGGGTGAAACGGTGCTATCCGATTACTCGGCCCATATTCCCGCGTTTTCTCGTTCGGTGGCGTTTGTTGCCACACCGATTATGGCTTCAGAAAAGCGCCTCGGTACCCTGGTTGTGCAGCTGGATAACAACCGTTTAACCCAGGTAATGACCAGTAGCAATAGTTGGCAAACCTTAGGCCTGGGTAACACCGGTGAAGCCTATTTAGTCGGTGCTGACAATTTTTTGCGCTCGCAATCACGCGGCTTATTACAGGATTCAAAACAGTTATTTGAGTCGCTGTCGGCGTTGGGTAATCAACCCCGATTACAGGCTATGACCGACCGATTAGACAATGTCGGCCTGCTACAGGTCAATAGCCCGTTGGTGGACAGGGCTTTATCCGGTGCTTCCGGTGAGGCGGTAAGTGAAAACTATTTAGGGCACTCGGTATTAAGTGCAGCAGGCCCAGTTAAGGTGAAAGATAACAGCTGGGCGATAGTGGTCGAAATGGCCGAAACCGAAGTGTTTGAAGAGGTTGATTTTATTCTGCGCCAGGCGTTGGTGTACGCGATTATTGTTCTGGTGATCTCAATCGTGCTGTCTTATGGTTTGGGTGTATTAGTGTCTCGGATGATAATTAATCCGATCAAAACCCTGGTGGCATCGTTTCAGAATATTGCCGAAGGCGATGGCGATTTAAGTGTTCATTTAGAAAGCGCTGCGCGCAAAGATGAAATCGGCGAACTGTCGGTGTCCTTTAACACCTTTGTTGAAAATATTCATGATGTGGTACATAAAGTTGTTGCAACGGCGTTTGCGTTAAAGTTGGTATCCGGCAAGCTGGCTGATTTTTCAACGGAGAACAATGAGAGCGTGAATCGACAACGCGATATTACTCATAGTATTGTTCAGACCATTAATGACTTTACGCTGTCGAATGCTGACATTGTTGAAAACAGTGCCAAAGCGCAACAGGCCATGGCGCGCGTATCGGAAGCAACCGCAAACGGACGCAATATCTCAATACGCTGTGAACAGGAGATGGTCAGTCTGGGTGAACAATCCAGTATAACTGTGGAATCCATCCATTTGCTTTCAAATGAAATTGAAAGCATTTCTCAGATTTTGTTAACCATTAATGGCATTGCTGAGCAAACCAGTCTGCTTGCGTTAAATGCAGCCATTGAAGCTGCGCGAGCCGGAGAGCAGGGGCGTGGTTTTGCCGTGGTTGCCGATGAAGTTCGCAGCTTATCATCACGTACGCAACAGGCGACGATTGATATTCAGAAAAAAATTGACGGCCTGGAGAAGGCTGCAGAATCAGCAGTGCAACAGGTTAAAAAGTCTAATAGTAGTGCAAACCTTAGTATAGATCTGGTGAAAGAGACTGCTGTAGAGCTGGAAAAAGTTCAACAGATTGTCGAGGATATTAAGTCGCTAAGTGATACGATTGACACACTCGCTGGTCAGCAAAAAATGGCAGTAGATGGGATCGAAACCAGTGTGAACACTATTCAGGATATGAGCACAACGGCACTCAATAAAACTCAGGAAGTGTCTAATACCACCGATGAGCTGTTAGACACTTCAAATAAACTAGCCGCGCTGGTGAGTCGTTTTAAAACGCGTGGTTAACAGCTGTTCAAAAACCCGTCTGGCAGTATAGGCCAGATCGGTGAAATTTACTTTGAGGATTATTGAAACCCGCAGCGATACTTTTCGTTTGCAGGTTTTGAGTGTGCTGATAAATAATCCATGATACTGCTAGCAGTTAACTTAAAGGTTGGTGATATATCCATGCCGGCACTTTTAAGCCCTTTAGCCGTCCACTTGTTGCAGGTGTTCATTAAGTAATAATCTCCTACGCCTTTATAAAACTGGCTGTCACCATAAATACCATTTTTTAAAGGCACAACAGCTCCACTATCGTCTTTATGAAAGCTGTTGGAGATAAAACTTATAAGTGAGGACAGTTCACTATCGCTTAGGCACAAGCTCTCGATCTTACTATGAGGAAAGTAGTCTTCGATGTGTATGGGTACTGCTACCGAGTGTATCACAGACTCTGTGGGCCAGAATATTGCCTGTATAGTTAATCCAGATGTAATTTCCTTTGCCTGGTAAAATCCTTTGTCTCCCCAGCCTATCTCTAAATAAGGGATATCTTTAAAGCGTACTGCAAGTTCAGGAATAGACTGCTGAATGGCTGACATGGGTATCACAAAACCTGTGTGCCATCCATGGCTTACAACGTAAACTGTGTTTTCACCGGTCCCCAGAAACCTTTCAGGATGCTCCACCGCAAATGGCTGTGCTGAGCATCCGAACAGGAACAGTATTATTAATGATAAAAGCAGATTCTTCATGTCTTGAGCTTCTGTTCATATTTAATCAATTGTAAGCACTTTCGTCATTGATAACGAAGTAAGAAAAGCCAAGCCTGCGAACTAACAATCTATTCAGCTGAAAAAAGCCCGGCTATTTCGAGCCAGGCTTTTGAATATTTAAAGAAAGAAGGTCTCTTTGTTTACCCCCCAGGAGTCCCCACTATAGCCAGCAACACACCCGCCGCAACAGCAGATCCAATTACCCCTGCCACATTCGGCCCCATTGCATGCATCAACAGAAAGTTCTGCGGGTTCGCTTCCATACCCACCTTATTGGCTACACGGGCAGCCATTGGTACAGCTGATACTCCTGCAGCACCTATCAGTGGATTCACTTCTCCTCCGGTCAGGCGATGCATCAACTTACCCATTAATAAGCCCGCGGCTGTACCGATAGAGAAAGCGATGATCCCCAGAAACAGTATGCCCAGGGTCTCTGGCGAGAGGAATTTAGCTGCCGATAGTTTTGAGCCTACCGATAATCCGAGGAAAATAGTGGTGATGTTTATCAACTCATTTTGCGCGGTATTACTCAGGCGTTCTACTACACCTGATTCTTTTAACAGGTTACCAAAACATAGCATACCGACCAGCGGTGTTGCTGAGGGTAATAACAGAATGGTGATGAATAATAATATCAACGGGAACAGAATCTTTTCGACTTTGGAGACATGACGCAGCTGTTTCATCTGTGTCTTACGCTCTTCTTCCGTGGTGAGCAATTTCATGATGGGCGGCTGAATCAGCGGCACCAGTGCCATATAGGAATAAGCAGCTACCGCGATGGCGCCCAGTAAATCAGGTGCCAGCTTGGAGGCGAGGAATATCGCGGTTGGTCCATCCGCACCACCGATTATCGCTATTGCAGACGCATCCGCCATGCTAAATTCGATACCGGGTATCATATTCATTGCAATAGCACCGAACAGGGTAAAGAAGATACCAAACTGTGCAGCAGCCCCGAGGAACATCAGGCTGGGTCTCGCCAGCAGGGGTCCAAAGTCTGTCATAGCGCCGACACCCATGAAGATGAGTAGCGGGAACATGCCGGTTTCTATACCCATGTGATACAGAATACCCAACAAGCCATCGGGGCCGCTGATTTCTGCCACCGGGATATTCGCCAGTATGCCACCAAAACCAATAGGCAATAGTAGTAAGGGTTCAAATCCCTTTTTGATTGCCAGGTAAATCAACAGGCAACCAACCATGATCATAATGACCTGGCCAATGGTGAAATTATAAAGCCCGGTTGATTCCCACAGTTGTATTAATCCGCTTGTCATAATCCGCGCCCTAGCCCAGTGTAATCAAAGGCTGGTTAACCGCTATCGCGTCGCCTTTGTTTACATTCACCGACAGTACCTTACCGTCAGCTTTGGCGCGTATCTCGGTTTCCATCTTCATCGCTTCAATAATGATTACTGGCTGGTTTGCCGTTACTGTGTCGCCCACATTAACTAGAATATCAATCACGCTTCCAGCCATTGGGGCTACCACTTCTTCTGATGCACCTGATGCTGCAGCGGGTGTAGAGGCCTGGGTAGTGGCAGCTGGCTGTACGCCGGTTACGGCACCACCGGCGGAAACCACTACGTCATAGCTGGTTCCGTTTACGCTAACCTGATATTGCTCAGGACCACCAGCAGGTGCTGCTGCGGCAACAGCTGGGGCAGGGGCAGGTTCATTACCTGGAACGGGTTCAAAGGCATCCGGGTTGTTGCGATTCTTCAGGAAGTTGAGGCCAACCTGTGGAAACTGGGCGTAGATTAGTACATCGTCGATTTCATGCTCACCAGCAACCAGATTTTCTTCGCTGGCCAGCTTACGGAATTCTTCGGTTAGCTTATCCATCTCGGCTTCGATCAGGTCGGCAGGTCGGCAGGTAATCACTTCACCGCCATCTTCAAGTACTCGCTTTTGCAGTGCCTCATCAACAGGGGCTGCCGTAGCGCCGTAATCACCGCGTAATACACCAGCGGTTTCCTTGGTGATTGATTTATAACGTTCACCCGACAGTACATTGATAACAGACTGGGTGCCAACGATTTGAGAGGTAGGGGTTACCAGCGGAATGTAACCCAGATCTTTACGGACCCGGGGGATTTCATTCAGTACTTCGTCCAGACGGTCGGTAGCGCCCTGATCACGTAACTGGCTTTCCAGATTGGTGAGCATGCCACCTGGAACCTGAGCGACCAGGATGCGTGAGTCGGTACCCTTGAGAGCACCTTCGAATTTGGCATATTTTTTACGAACTTCGCGGAAGTAAGCGGCAATCTCTTCCAGTTTTTCTACATCCAGACCACTGTCGTATTCAGTGCCTTCAAAGATGGCGACCATAGATTCGGTGGGTGAATGTCCATAGGTCATACTCATGCTGGATATAGTGGTATCGATAACGTCACAACCGGCTTCAACCGCTTTAAACAGGGTGGCAATGGATAAGCCAGTGGTCGCGTGACAATGCACAGCAATGGGTAGATCGACGACTTTCTTGATTTCGGTGATCAGCTCTTCAGCGGTATAGGGCTTGAGCAGGCCGGCCATATCCTTGATGCAGAGAGAGTTACAGCCCATATCTTCAATCTGTTTGGCCATTTCAACCCATTTTTCCAGTGTATGTACCGGGCTTAAGGTGTAAGAAATGGTGCCCTGCGCATGCTTGCCTACATCTAGTGTGGCTTTTACTGCAGTCTTCAGGTTACGCATATCGTTCATGGCGTCGAAGATACGGAAGACATCCATACCATTTGCAGCGCAACGCTCGACGAATTTTTCGATCACGTCATCCGCATAATGACGGTAACCCAGGCCGTTTTGACCGCGCAGCAACATTTGCTGAGGGGTATTTGGCATGGCAGCCTTTAACAGACGCAGACGTTCCCAGGGATCTTCTCCCAGAAAGCGGATACAGGCATCAAAGGTAGCGCCGCCCCAGGTTTCAAGGGACCAGAAACCAATTTTATCGAGTTGCTCGGCAATAGGTAACATATCTTCAATACGCATACGGGTAGCGAATAGAGATTGATGACCATCTCGTAAAACGTTATCGGTAATTTTTATTGATTTGCTCATGATGTTGTTCCGCTGAAATTGCTGTTTATCGGGCTGTTAATCGGAGGGATTACGTTTTTTGAAAGCCTTTATTGCTGTGCTGATGACGGCAATTAGCTCTTTATTATCGGTTTGATTATGGGAATTGCTTGCTGGTGCTGGTTTTGCGAAATGCTGTTCAACCACCTCTTCCGGCAGTAGTTTACTGACCGTACTAATAAGAAAGATGAGTATACCCAGAATAATAAATACCGAGCCCATACCGATGAGTAGCAACTGGATACTCTCGATCATCAGTGTTTGTATGTTATCCATAATTAAATAACCCCGGGTAGATTGTTAGATTTTAGTCCGCCGGTAAGCCTAAATAATCCTATGCTGCGGCGCAACACGAAATCGGCGCTTACTATATCATTTTTTCAATACCTAGAGTTAATAGCGCCCAGTAGTGATTGAAAAGACAAGCACTAGACACGCTAAAAGGCTTATAAAGCAAAATAATAATGGTAATATTGAATATTGAAATAACAAATCATTGTAACTGCACTTTTGGTATGGGCTGCTGAGTATGCTCAGTTAATATGTTTGCCCAAATAACAAAGTCACCTTTAAGTAGGTGCTTCCACATAAAGATTAAGATGTAGAAAACTTATCGATTTAATAATGAATCATTCTTAGGAGAGGAACATCATGTCAGAAGATCAAATCTACCCAGTCCCTACGGAGTTTGCTGCACAGGCGAATGTGAGTCAGCAACAGTATGAAACGATGTATCGTCAATCAATGGATGATCCAGATACTTTCTGGGCAGAGCAGGCGGATAAATACCTTAGCTGGTCAAAAAAATGGGACAAGGTTCAGGAGTGGAGTTTCGATAGAGCAGATTTGGGGATTAAATGGTTTCTCGGCGGTAAATTAAATGTTTCCTACAACTGCCTTGATCGTCATCTGGAAACCCGTGGTGATCAGGTTGCCATTATCTGGGAAGGCGATGACCCAGGTGAGGACAGGAAAATAACCTATCGTGAATTACATACCGATGTGTGTAAGTTCGCCAATGTATTAAAGTCACGCGGCGTGCAAAAAGGAGACAGAGTTTCCATCTATATGCCAATGATCCCCGAAGCTGCTGTTGCAATGCTGGCCTGTACCCGTATTGGCGCAATGCATTCAATTGTTTTTGGCGGATTCTCTCCTGATGCACTGAAAGACAGAATTCTGGATTCTGACTGTAAAGTGGTCATTACTTCAGATCAATCTATGCGCGGTGGTAAACGCGTCCCCTTAAAAGAGAATGCCGATGAGGCAATTGCAAATTGTCCTAACGTAAATACCTGTCTGGTGGTCAAGCGTGGTGGCGATCCTGTTGAGTGGAATGACAAGGTAGATGTCTGGTATCACGAAGCGATGGCCGATGCTTCAGCAGTGTGTGAACCAGAAGAAATGGATGCGGATGATCCTTTATTCATTCTGTATACCTCGGGTTCGACCGGCAAGCCAAAGGGTGTGTTACATACTACCGGTGGTTATCTGCTGCAGTGTGCAATGACACATAAACTGGTGTTCGATTACAAAGACGGTGAGGTTTACTGGTGTACTGCAGATATCGGCTGGGTAACCGGCCACAGCTATATCGTGTATGGGCCTTTAGCCAATGGCGCAACAACGCTGATGTTTGAAGGTGTTCCAACCTATCCCGATATCTCACGTTTCTGGCAGATTTGTGATAAGCATAACGTGGCTACTTTCTACACCGCACCAACAGCGATTCGTTCATTGATGGGTGCTGGTGACGAGCCGGTCAAAAAGACCAGACGTAGTGCCTTACGCCTGCTCGGTACGGTGGGTGAACCCATCAATCCCGAAGCCTGGGATTGGTACTATCGCGTGGTAGGCGACAGCCGTTGCCCTATCGTCGACACCTGGTGGCAAACCGAAACTGGTGCACATATGCTAACGCCTTTACCAGGTTCGACCCCGCTTAAGCCTGGCTCGGCTACCTTCCCATTCTTTGGTGTTGAGCCAGTATTACTGGATGACGAAGGCTATGAGATTAATGGCAACCCAGCACAGGGTAACCTGGCCATTAAACGTCCCTGGCCTTCCATGATGCGTTCAGTGTATGGCGATCATGACCGTTTTTATCAAACCTATTTCGCCATGTTCAAGGGCTATTATTTTACTGGTGACGGTGCTAAGCGTGATAAGGATGGTTACTACTGGATAACGGGTCGTGTTGATGATGTATTGAATATCTCTGGTCATCGTCTGGGCACAGCAGAGATTGAATCCGCACTGGTATTACACGAAAAGATAGCTGAGGCAGCGGTAGTCGGTTATCCGCATGAATTAACCGGACAGGGTATCTATGCCTATGTCACGCCGATGTCAGATGTAGAGCCTACGGATGAATTAAAAGCAGAACTGGTCGCATTGGTACGTAAAGAGATTGGACCTATTGCTAAAGTAAATATCATTCAATGGTCACCTGGCTTACCGAAAACACGTTCTGGTAAGATTATGCGTCGAATTTTGCGTAAGATAGCCGCGAATGAAGTTGATGCTCTAGGTGATACCTCTACTCTGGCTGATCCGACCGTAGTGGAACATCTGATCGATAATAGAGAAAACCGTTAGACTACAAACAGTAGGTACAACCACTGCTACTCGGGCATCTCCTGAGTAGCAGGCCTTAAGGACAATGGATAATTATGACTACATTAGCTTTTGATGTTTACGGCACCCTGATCAATACCTACGGTATGGTCGATCTGTTACAGCGTTATATTGGTGAGCAAAAAGCGATGCCATTCGCAACCATGTGGCGCGACAAACAGCTGGAATATTCATTTCGCCGTAGCATGATGAATTGCTACGAACCTTTCTATACCTGCACCTCTAACGCACTGGATTATTGCATTACTGCTTTTGATGTAGAAATCACCCCTGACCAGCACTTTAGTCTGATCAAAAAATATCAAAATTTACCCGTGTTTAAAGATGTGGTCGCCTGCCTTAACTCATTAAGCGAACGCTGCGATCTAAATCTATATGCATTTACCAATGGTCCGCTTGAGGATATCGAAAAACTGTTTGAAGATGATGGAATTAATCAATATTTCAAAGACATAGTCAGTACAGATGAGATACGTAAATACAAACCTGACCCTGAAGTTTATCAACATTTTCTAAAGCGCAGCGGCAGCAAAGCTGAGGAAGCATGGCTGATATCAGGCAATGCATTTGATGTTATGGGTGCAGGTAATGCCGGTCTGAATAGCGTATGGGTTAAGCGTACTGCGCAACAGATAATGGATAGCTGGGGTACTCGTCCGACACAGGTTATTCATTCTTTATCAGAGCTTGAAGCTCTGTTTTAACTTTTACTATCACTCTCCACATATTTTGCCCCTTAGTTTTAACAAGACCTGAGCAGTATCGTAAGTTTTTAATACACCCCCATAAAATCAGATGGAGCTATTCGTAGGGACACAAATAAAATTAGATTTTGCCATAAAAGGGTAACTGTATTGATCGGAGTTTTCTGAAATACCCGGAGGCAGGTTTAGTGGTTGTAACCCTGCCTCTGGTTCACCGGTCCATAATCCACAGTTGCAGTGATTAATGAATTCAATTATTCAGGCTTTTACGCTATACATTAAAACCTAAAATACTGGATAAAACAGAACCGAGTAATTTCCCAGCTCTTTCATCAAAGAATATATCTACACCGCTTTCTTCTAACGCCAACGAGCCGACAAACAGGAAAACCTGAGTCAGAGAACAATATTCGCTATTATTAGAAAATATTACTCTCTGACCCGGGTTTACAAATGACAACTCATGGCAGAAGCTCGTAAATATTTCTGATGGCGGAATGGGGAGTAAACCCACTAGGGTTCACTGATTTTGAGTAATCAATGGAAGAGGAGGTGACTAATATCGTGATGGCATCGGATCTTACTAAACTCACATTTGACTCTTGACAATGAGCGATGATAAAAAACTACTGATAGTTGCGCACCAACCGTCTCCAAACACCCGCACACTGGTTCAGGCAACGCTGCGTGGTGCTCGTACGGAACAACAGAATGGTGTCGAAGTCCGTCACATACCACCGCTCGATGCCAAAGCTGATGACGTGCTATGGGCCGACGCGATCATCCTCGGCACAACAGAAAACTTCGGTTACATGAGCGGCGCATTGAAGGACTTTTTCGACCGAATTTTTTATCCCTGTCTGGACCGAACCGAGGCCTTGCCTTATGCGTTATACATTCGCGCCGGTCTCGACGGCACCGGAACCAAACGGGCTGTTGAAAACATATGCAAAGGCCTCAGGTGGAAACCGGTTCAACCTGCAATGATTCTACACGGCGAATATCGTAGTGAGTTCGCCAACCAATGTCACGATTTGGGATTGCTAATGGCGGTAAGCCTGGGAGCAGGGATTATTTAGCATTGCCTGGACAAAGCCGCTTATTACTGTACGAATTGTGGAAATGCTATTCGGGTCGGAGAGTTATCTGGGAACAAACCGATTTTCCTTTATTTTAAATTCTGGGCGATTTCTTTATAGCGTTCGATCAAGCCTTCTTGTTTCATGGCTTTCAAGACTTCGGCGATTTTCGGAAGAAGCGCGGCGTACTTTTTGTTCAAGAATAAATAACTTGACCCCGTCCACATGATGCCAGCCTGATACACGGTGGAGTGGTTGAATTTATCTTTATCCAATTTCCCCAACGTCTCGTTGACAATATATTCCTGTTCTATAAAGATATCGGTGCGTCCCGCGATGAGTCTTTTCAATCCTTGCTCCACCGTCGTGATCCAGGATAGTTTTCCCGGTTTGACAACTGCCGGCAAGGCTATTTCGGAAAGTTTGGACCCGCGCCTGTATTCAACGGCATAGTTTGTATCTTTCAGACTTTCCCAGCCATCCAGGACGATCCCTGGCTTAACGGCATATGCGGCCACGTTGCCTGAAAAACACGGTTCCTCGACTTTAAGGAGGTTTTTGGTAATCTTTTTGTAACTTGCAGCACGCTGAATTTCCCCGTCTACCTCTCCGGCTTCCGCCATCCAGGCCGCACGTTTATTAGAGTATCCTACATATTCTAATTCATAGCCGAGCCACCGAAAGACTTCTGTATAGATCAAATTGAGCCATCTTCCGGTAAATGATGCTTTGGTACCTTCTGAGCCGGCCAGCACGATCTTTTCTGCGGCGACACTCGGATGGTAAGGCGACCACAACCAGAGCCAGAGCCAGAGCCACAATCATCCATAGGTTGACTATCTGTTGTCCTATTCTCTGTTTCATAATACCGCCTTAATATTAGCCGACCTATGCAAAGGAATTTTAGGAAAAATCAAGTGTATCTTTAAACAAACTTGCAAATCATATCTAAAAATCGAAGGCCCCGGTCTACTTTTTGAGATACGGATTCATATCGCCTGAACTCTCTATTTTTATCAGTCCGTCCTACAATAATCAGCAAGCCTCCTTTCAATCGACTCTTTGCCTGTTTGACCATGTTTTCAAAGCTAAAGTTGTTGCTTGATTTTAATCTATGGGTGGTTTTATTTATTGTTTCTAGAAACGTTTAGTTCTTCTTTATAATCAATATTTTAAAAAATATCGGTATTATTCCTATTGCCTTTTCTTCGATTATATCACTTATCCATTTTGCTATTTAAATCGGTCGAATGTGCAATTCCCAGAAGTCCGCCTTAAAATTAGTATTTTCACGGTTAAATTGACCCTTTAAGGGTTTAAACAAGCGTTTAAATAGACAATATATAAGTGGTTGCTCGATTTCGCTATTTCAGCCCCACCGATCTCTATGCAGATTTACCAGTCGAACCAGATAGTAATGTCGCGCAGACTAACTTGATCAACGAAATAGCAGGGTAAGTTGAACAGTTAACTTATTCATTTCTTCCAGACATACAAGTTTTTCATGAAGGTAGATGGTTTAGTCTAATTTATCCAAAATATATCCGGGCTGACTTAGTACGTCATCCCGGATAATCATAGGTCGATTTTAGTGGACTTAGTGTGCATACACCCGTTGGATAGTGATCTTTGCTACGGGGTTACGCCAGTCATGATCAGCGGCAACGAGGTCGCCGATTCCATGGATGCCACGATTGATATGTATAAACCCTTCGCCATCGTCATTCAGAGACAATCCTTCTCCACCGCACATCGGTCCGGGAATGCTGACACAAAGTTCGTCATTGGTTTCGGTTCCAGCATCGTAACCCGGTGACAGGTAGGTTGTGGGTCCAAACCAGGGAACGCGTACGCTGTTGAGCCCTATGAACCCATCGTTAGTGGGCAACATCATCGAGGCCAGGCTGATCCGGTTAGATCGCTTCGAGCTGGTAATGACTACGGTCGCTGATTGCCCCGGAGCTAGCAGGCCTTCGGTATGTCCTGTACCACTGACAAAGCGATTGGCTTCGAGTAAAGCCGTCATTGGTGCAATGTCGCCTGACTCTGCGATTGCAGTCAATTCGTCGCTCGCTGCCTGTCCAGCGCTGAACAACTTTAGATCACCTTTGTGAGCGGCAACCAGAACCGGGGTCAAATACACGCCTGGGGTTAGATTGGTAATTGTGACTTCAATTTGGGATGTACCATCAGCATGAACCATAGGGCTTAGCGTAAGCGTAGCGGCGGCAAGTGAAATATACAGGGTATTGCGAAAGGTCTTAAACATGATATGTCCTCCGTTGATTGAGAGAATGTATTCTGGCAAGGAAATTTCACACACAGGTCACCATTTTCTAACAATTCTTTAACTTTTGGGGGCATAGTGCCTGAGGCGGCGTACCATGCTGGTTACAAAGTGCTCCAATTATCACGAATTTATAACAGGCCCATAACATTTCAATAACTTCGGGCTTTACCTACTATTACCGGGGCAATTCTCTTATTACACTTGCTTCACCACAACAAAAAACGGAGAAAAAATCGATGAGTTTGATTAGAAAAACGACTACAGGTGCAGCCATAGCATTCGCAGCTGCCACTCTGGCTGGCTGTATGACAATGGATGATTCATCCACAATGGCCAGCTCAAGCAGTGACGTCAAATGTTACGGCGTCAATAAGTGTAAGGGCCACAACGACTGTAAAACGGCCAGCAATGCCTGTAAGGGTCATGGATCCTGTAAGGGGCTGGGCTTCATCAAGATGCCAGCCGCCGCCTGCGACCATGTCGGCGGCAGTGTGCAGTCCTGATTTAATATCTATTAACCATATTGAGGAAAGAAAAAATGATTGATTCAAAAAAAGCCATGGGTATTGCGCTGGCGCTTACCGCTGCCGGAATGATTAGTACATCCGTACCGGTTTTTGCCGGCGCATCGGATGCCAGGGTTCACTGCTTCGGTGTCAACAAGTGTAAAGGCCATAACGATTGCAAAACCGCAACCAATGCCTGTAAGGGGCATGGCTCCTGCAAAGGGCAGGGCTTTGTTGCTGTTTCATCGTCGGCCTGTGACCATCTTGGTGGGAAGGTCGAGTAATCCAGTCATGACTCAGGGCTGGAATAGATCACTGTTTCGGTCCTGGTTCATTACCACCAGGGAGCGTATTTTATGACACGACCGTTTTTGGGCTTTGGCCTTGGATTGCGCACCGAACATTACAGGCATGTGCTGGAGAACAAGCCATCCGTCGACTGGTTTGAGATTATTTCCGAAAATTATATGGTGCCTGGCGGCAAACCACTGTACTACCTGGATAAAATCCGCCAGGATTATCCTGTCGTCATGCACGGCGTTTCACTATCGATTGGCAGCACTGATCCACTGGATCTCGATTATCTGAAAAAACTCAAGCAACTCATCACCCGAGCGGAGCCGCAATGGGTGTCGGATCATCTTTGCTGGACCTCGGTCGATCATACCAATAGCCATGACCTGCTGCCTCTGCCGTACAATGAATCCTGCATCCAGCATGTGGTCGATCGTGTGCTACAGGTACAGGATTATCTCGGTCAGCGCATTCTTCTGGAGAACCTTTCCAGCTATGTCACCTTTAACGATTCGGAGATCCCCGAGTGGGAGTTCCTGAATGAAATTGCCAGACGTGCGGACTGCCATATCCTGCTGGATATCAACAACATTTTTGTCAGCGCGCATAACCATCATTTCGAACCTGCTGATTATATCAATGCAATCGACATCGAGCGGGTCATGCAGTTTCACCTGGCCGGGCACAGCTATCATGGCGATATGATCGTCGATACTCATGATCATGATGTTTGCGACCCGGTGTGGGATTTGTACGCAGCAGCACTACAGAGATTCGGGGCGGTTAGCACGATGATCGAGCGTGATGATGCAATTCCTCCATTCGATGAATTGCGTCGCGAGCTTGCAGTTGCAGAACGGATTGCAGCGGATATGTTGCCGCAAGAGGCAGACCACGAAATTACAGAACAAGAGGTTGCTGTGGCATCATGATTTCATTGCGTGAAATGCAACATGAGTTTCTTGACTATCTGCTTGACGAGAATCAAAACAGAATTGTTGAGCAGGTCGTCTCGACGCCACAAAGACCGGCGCAAAAGCGCCTGAATTACTATGCTAACGGTTATCGTCTGCGCCTGAAAGAAGTTTTGCGCAGCGACTATGAACGCCTGCATGCTTATGTCGGTGACGAGATGTTCGAGCAACTGATGGATGCCTACATCGATCGTTATCCTTCTCGCTATACCAGTTTGAGGGATTTTGGCCAGCACATGCTTGAGCTGGTTTTGTCTCTGGAGCCTTTCGCCAGGTTGCCAGAGGTCGCTGAGATCACGCGTGTCGAACAGGCATTTAACCGGAGCTTTGACTGCCGTGATGATGCCCCCATCAGCTGGCCTGCTTTTACTCAGCTTGAGCCGGAGGCCTGGTCCGGCCTTAAGCTGAAATTTCACGATTCAGTGCAATTAATCGACCAGCGCTTTAACAGTTTTCAGATCTGGCAGGCGCTTTCCGAGCAAAAGATGCCACCGGAGAAAAGTGAACAATCATCGGTCTGGTTGATCTGGCGCCAGGATCTGGTTAGCCGCTATCGGTCACTTGATGGTCCTGAACAAATTGCACTGGAAATCGCGAAGCTGGGGGGAGATTTTGCCCAGGTGTGCGAAAACCTGCAGCCATTATGTGGTGATGACACTCCGCATCAGGCATTGATGTTTTTACAGCAGTGGGTTCATGACGAAATGATCGTGATGCTTTCCGGTGGATGATAGCTCGGTGAAATGTTTTCACGAGGCGAGCAACAATTGTCGGCTTGAATTGACCAGCTCTATATCGATTTAGCTGGAATGCTGAATAGAAACTCCGTTCCTTTTTCGATCTCGCTTTTCACCTGAATTGCGCTGCCATGCAATTCCAGTATTCGTTTCACAATTGCCAGTCCAAGTCCGCTACCACCGGAGCGATGTTTGTCTGTTTGATAAAAGCGCTCGAAGATTCGAGGCATATCAGCCGCTGGAATACCGTAACCGGTATCTGCAATTCTCACACAGGTGTTACCCGACTTGTCGTCGATATTAATTGATACTCTTCCGCCCACTGGCGTGTTGCGTAAGCCGTTTTCAAGCAGATTTTCAAGTACTCGTTGCATCATGCCGATGTCACCATAAACCAGGGGGGTATTGGGGTTAAGCTTGACGTCGAGGGTGATATTCTTCTCCTGCGCGCGCAGGAGGAATTTTTGTGCCACGTCCTGTGCCAGCTCGCAAATCGAAAATGGTTCAGCAACCACAACTGACTCGCAGGAATCGAGTCGAGCCAGTTCGAACAGTTCCTCTATCATATTGCCAAGGCTCTGGCTGTGGCTCAGAGCGGTTTCTATATACTGCCGTTTTTCGCTGTCTTCCAGTTCGTTATGATGCAGGCTCAGGGTTTCAAGATAGCCGCGCATAGTGGTGAGTGGTGTGCGCAAATCATGCGAAATATTGGCGACCATCTCGCGCCGCGCATTGTCCATTTTTTGCAATGCTTTAAACTGTTCCGAAATCCGATCCGCCATTGCATTGAATTGCTGTCCCAGGGTATCGATTTCATCTTTTCCATTTGCTGTGTAGCGGATTGATTCATGAGCATCCTCGCTACTGGCATAATGCTGCATGATGTAGCCGAGGCGTTTCAGGCGTCCAGTTAAATGAGCGAATATCAGCAAACCTCCGAAAAACGCGATCGCAAGGGCGATACTAATGACGAGCATCGCAGATTCTGCGATATAGCTCTGCGCGAGCATTTCGGCAACATGTTCATAGTGTTCTCCGCCCAGTACTATATACAGGTATCCCTGTTTTTCCCCGTTCGATTCGATTGGTGCGGCAGTAAATACTTTATGTCCATCGGGGTTGCGCGGGTCTTCGCCGGTGAACGGGAACCGAACCTCGCCTTTGATGTAGGAAGTGATGGGTGCGAGATCGACCCGCTCCCGTTTGACGACGCCTTCTGGTGCGTTGTAGCTCACGATCTTCCCCTGCGGGTCGAGCAGATAAACCTCGATTACCGGGTTGATGACCATCATTTGGTGGAATAGTGAATCGAGAGCTTTCTGGTTCACCCGGCCATCCTGCATCACCGGTTTTTGTGCGTCATTGAACAATGGATGCTGATTCACGATATAACTGGCCAGATCGCGGTTGAGCTTTTGCGAGACTTCCTGCTGATACTGGGTTGAAGTCCTGGCAACCATGTATACCAGCAGTGAACCAACCAGCAGGAAAAGGATGAAAAGGGTCAAAGCCAAACGGCTATACAGTGTACGTAGCATGATCAGGTTACCGGTTCAGGTGCGGTTTCGGCGAACTTGTAGCCAACACCCCACACTGTCCGGACGAAATGCGGTTTAGCTGGGTCAGTTTCGATTTTCGCGCGTAAGCGATTGATATGAGAATTGACAGTATGTTCGTAACCGTCGTGGCCATAGCCCCATACCATATCGAGTAGTTGACTACGGGTAAAAACCCGTCCGGGGTGGGTCGCGAAATGCCACAATAGATCGAATTCGCGCGCGGTTAGTTCAACCTGTTTATCGCTAATCGAAACCAGGCGAGTTTCCGGGTTGATCAGCAAATCGTCAAATCGAATGCTGCCGGCTACCGTGGATGTGTCAGTTTCATGGTAATGTTCTGCACGGCGCAGGATTGCGTTGACCCGAGCAATCAACTCAGGGACGCTGAAAGGTTTGGTCAGGTAATCGTCGGCGCCAACCTCCAGGCCGAGTACGCGATCCAGCTCCGAAGTCCTTGCGGTCAGCATCAGTACCGGAGTGAACACACGCTTTTCGCGTAGACGGCGGCATACATCCAGTCCATCGATTTCAGGCAACATCAGATCGAGAATTATCAGGTCAAAGCGCCCGCTTAACGCAAGCGTAAGCCCACTTTTACCATTCGATGCATGCTCCACCTTCATCTGCATACTGCTCAGATTGACGCTTAGCAGGTGGATGATGTCGGCATTGTCTTCGATGATCAGAATCTGTTTCGGCACTGTGTTTTCTCCTTTTCGATCAGTGTACGACAAAAAAATCACGAAAGTTTCACGATAAGACCTGATAGCTTAAGGTAAAGTTCTGATAGGAGGCACTGCATCGGGCTCAACGAAGTCCCAAATGGGGCGGATATTCCGAATCTATTGATGGTTGGTAGCCACTGTTGGGTTACAGTATCTTATCCTGAAGCAAACATTTATATACTACGGTGTAATAGAAAACTTCTGTGCCGGACCTAAGTAGTCTATCCTGAAAAGTAATAAACTCGGACACCCACATATTGAATACTCATGGATAATTTTGGGAAATATCATGCCAATAAATTTTAAGTGCATTACCTAGATGATGTTCGATTGTTAAACCTACATCATGGCCATTTGATGCCGTTGTGGGAGCGGGGCGAACAATTCCATTAGAAATACGTTAAAATTAACCGTTATTAAATTTGTATATGTCCCCAGTTATTTGTAAATAGACAATATAGCTGTAGAATCAATGAGTTACCTGGGTTCGACCCTGTTTAGAGTCCCGAAAACCTGGGTTAGAGAACAATATTCGCTAATATTTGAAAGTATTGTGCTCCCTGACCCGTGTTTTCTAGCATTTCCCATCTTCTTTGCTTTAGTTTTAGGATCAAACATCCTCATCAATTTGAATAGTCATTCTATTATGCTATAGGCAAAAGACAAGACTTTGACCCCAAAAACTCTTCGCGGCCATAGATTCCTGAAAATGGAAATTTGGATCAAGTTAAAACCCGCTTGTCATCGACTAAAGCTAATATAGATGTATCGAAAATCCCTGCTATGATTACTTTAAGAAATCCGTATATCCCTGGTTTAGCAACAGAAATATCAGTGGCATGAAACCTGCTTCAGGGAGAAGGGGTGGCGGGGAAAGGGTAATACGCAGGTAAACGATTACGAGTCAACGTTCATGTTGAAGATTAAGTCGATGACTGATAGTGAGGAGGAGCTCGGGGCAGATAAAGACTATTTTCAGTTCCGCTTCCATCTTCTGCGCGTCTCGCTTTGGGTGGCGATTACCTTCAGTGGTGCGCTCATTCTGACAGATTGGCTTGGGCTAAATCACCAGGCTAGCATCCACCTTATTTCCATCGAAATATTCTTTCTATCTGACGTTGCGCTGTCGATCTATCTTGGGACACGCAAGGATAGATTCGTCATAGTGGCGCTTCTTTTTTTTACTGCCTGGTTTCTGGTCAACGTCTCGGCGCTATATTTTCTGACCAATAACGAATTTCGTGCGATCTGGTTCTTCATTTTGATTTTGGTTGCTTACACTATCCTTGGTTTATCTCCTGGATTGCTGGCTACAATACTCTCTTTCATCACCCTTATTGTTGCGAACAAATTCCTGCTAGCACCATTCTCTAGCAATGCTATAGTTACAATGCTATTCAGTCTTTGCGCAAGTAGCGCATTCCTGTACTCCTATACACAACGCTTCGCTACTTATCGCCAGAATCTGAAAGAAGTAAACAATAAGCTACGCGATTTAGCTCGCCATGATCCACTGACAGGAACCTTTAATGCGCGTGCTTTTTACGAAAAGGCCGAGCTTTTAGCACGACAAGCATTGCGCTCGAAAACGACCTTCTCAATGTTGTTTTTGGATATCGATCATTTTAAATTTATCAATGATCGCTACGGGCACGAAGTCGGCGACATAGTCTTGCAAGAATTTGTGGGCTGTCTTACAGCAAATATACGAGAAACTGACCTGCTAGGACGTATTGGCGGTGAAGAATTTTTATTGTTCCTTCCAGGAACCAAACTTGACGGGGCGAAGCTGCTGGCGGAAAAATTGCGCCAGAAGGTTGAGGACCTCATGCCATTGATAGGAGAAACCCAGATCCCATTCACTACCAGCATCGGCATCGCAGTGAGCCGAGCAGGGCACGATACAATTAATTCTCTTAAACAGGAGGCAGATCAGGCGATGTATCAAGCCAAGGAGCAGGGCCGAAACTGTGTGAGAACACTTGCAGTCCGTAGTACTTAATTCAGGTAAGCAATGCAAAATAACCCACCGGCAGTGCAACAATCCAGCTTCTTTGGTACAGATCTCCCGCTACAACTTGTTGTATGAACAGGTACTGTCACAACAGCCTAAAGATAAAAACAAGATCTACTCACTGCACGAGCCCCAGGTGTATTGCACTGCCAAAGGAAAAGACAACAAGCCTTACGAATACGGCAATAAAGTGACCATCGCCAGCACGGCTAAAGGTCACCTGATCGTAGGTGTTGTTAGCCATGAGCGTAATCTACATGATAGCCATACCCTGCCTGAAGTGCTGCAACACATCAAACTCTCATGCGGCAAAGCCGTAAGGCAGGCAGTTTGTGATCGGGGATATCGTGGTAAACAGATGGTTAACGGAACGCCCATTACCTTACCGAAAAAATAGCTCAAAAGAGACAACCGCTATCAGCAAGACAAAAAGCGAAAACAATGCCGCAGGCGTGCCGCGATAGAGCCGATTATTGGTCATTTAAATCAGATTATCGTTTGTCACGAAACTTCCTGAAAGGCATAGCAGGCGACCAGATCAACCTGCTGATGGCAGCTACAGCCTGTAATCTGAGGAAATGGCTAATAGCTTTTTTACGCCTGATTTATTGCTGGCTTAAACAGTCCGTTAACTATCAGGAAGCTCTGGATAACGACAGTACCATCTATAAGGGAATACTTTTTCAGGGGTGACTAATTATTCCTTATTTCGGCTTGATATAATTGCGGTGACGAATAAACCAAAACCTAAGCCTACTAAGATAGAACCTACGAATACGAGTGCAGAAGTTTGTAAAAAAAACAACCCAACACCTGTTCCCATTATCACTCCGCCACCAATCGCCCATGTGCTTTTATCATCTTTTTTGACTGTCATGCTACCCTCTTAATTTGTATAATAAATTTTTCGTCAGGATCGTAAAACTATAACGCTGCTGCTCACAGAAGAGCTAGCGCATCAAGCGAATTCTGTGGAGCTGATTGTTAGGAATTTTCACACGCTTCAGCAATCCGAGGTCAGATCACAATATACTCTAATATTAGAATATTCTATGATCTGGCCCCTAATTTTGTTTCAAACCATGTCAAATAGCCTTGTAATAAAACTTGAACTACCTTGCTCATATCCATCTTGCATACCTAACGCAAACCAGCATGCTAGGGAATTTTCTGGGTGACTTTGTAAAAGGAAACGACCTGAGTCATTTTACCTCTGACATACAGCAAGGTATCAAGTTACACCGCTCCATTGATACATTCACAGACTCCCATGAACAAGTATTGTATTTGAAACAGCAATTTCCCCGCACAATTAGAAGAATGTCTGGGGTCGTTATCGATATCTATTTCGATCATTTATTATGCATGCATTGGCATCAATTTACAGACCTTTCGTTGGATATAGTATTACCAGATTTTTATGCTGAACTGTCCTCTCACCAATTAAAAGTTGAAGGCAGATTTAAATCTGTTGAGAAAGGCTTGTTACAGCATCGGTGGTTAGCAGATTATGTTAATCGTGGTAGTTGTATGCGCGCTTTTTACCAGATTGAAAAAAGGCTGCATCATCGTATTACCTTTGCCGATCAAGCGAATCAACATTTAAACGCACATCATGATGAGCTAGAACAAATATTTTTCTCGTTCTATCCTGACCTTATTAAACATGCTAAAGCTTATAGGCACACAGATTTGAAGAAGCGAGTATAAAAGTTGGGTTATCGGAAACTCCACAATTGTGAAGGAGTATTGCTTATGCCTGGCAACACCTCAATCAAGGCACCTAGCTTTCGAGAAACTAACGTTGAGCTCATTCAGGATTTGCAATTCGCTCGTTCTCAGTAAGAATTTGATTTTTTCAGAAAAATAAACTCGGACAACCATATATTGAACATTTGTGAACTGGTCTCATTATCCCGAAGCGAGTGATTCCATGAAGGATCCATTCATATCTGATCTTCAATGAGTACTGTCGAGCCCTTGTCACCATTCCATATTTTCAATCGAGTCTGCCCCCTAAAAATTGCTTTTGATTTATAAATCAAAGACCTGACCATTATGACTATTAGAAAGTATTGCTCTCTGACTCGAGTTTTCCAATGGAGATTACTTATGATTTGAGCAGGTTTCTTGTGCGAGCAGGACAGTCTTATGCACACGTTATTTAGCTAAACTCCTAAAAATGATTCCAAAGTAGGTCCAGCATAGGGCCTTTTCTTTTAGCTGCGAGTCTGGCTACTACAATATCGACTATATTACCCTTTACATATTCTCCATCTATTGCAATAAGTTCACCTGTTGCTAGCTCATCCTGAACGAGAAATAATGGCATATGTCCCCATCCCATACCCTGTAAAATTACTTCTTTCTTGGTGTTTTGATCACCGACGGTTATATGTGGTGAGTCTTCAAGTATGAAATAATTATTTTCCGGACTGTTTTTAGCCGTGTCTCTAATAATGCATTGTGTGTAATCTTTTAAGTCAGAGTATCTCAACGGATTGTTAACAGGGGGCTTGAGAAACCCTGGCGCGACAACAGGTACAATTTCAACTTTGCAGTAGTCCTTATGTTCATATTGTGGATCTGATTTGTTAATGTGGTGAATAATCAGATCAACTTCACCGTTTAAAAGCCTTTCATTCGGTCCATAAATATTTTCGAAAAACAGGTTTAAATGGGTGAAAGAATATTTTTCTGAAAATATTCTAAGCACTTTTAATACATCTGCGATTGGCGTGATATCACCAATAACAATATTTAATTCCGCTTCCTCGCCTTGCCTGAGATGTTTAGCCTGCTCCTCTAAACTTTGCATATTCAATAAAATATGCTTTACCCCTTTGTAGAATGACTCTCCTTCTGTTGTGAGGATTAATCGATAACCTGATCGATCAAATAAAGCAAATCCCAGGGTATCTTCCATTTTTTTAAGTGCAGTAATGATACTTGGATGTGTTTTATTCAAGTACTTTGCACCTGCTTGAATGCTTTTTTTGCTAACAACTGCATGCAGGGTCAACATCTGTTGTAAGGTAATATTCATATTGTAGATTTAAACAACATTGATTGTATAAATATAGTACTTTTTTATTACATTGGCGTTAATTACAGTATTGCTTCAACTAATTAATGGAGAACGAAATGAAAGCAATCGTAATCAATGAGTATGGTGAGGCTGATCAACTAATTATTCAGGAGCTTCCTATACCAGAACCTACAAAGGATGAAGTCTTAATCAAGATTAAGGCGTTCGGAATAAATCGAGCAGAAATCTTTATGAGACGTGGGTTATGGGGTGATGTTGCCAAAGTAAGTGGTATCGAGTGTGTAGGTGAAGTAGCAAATGACCCTTCAGGTAATTTAAAACTAGGCCAGACGGTCGCCGCAATCATGGGTGGAATGGGAAGAACGCGAAATGGGAGCTATGCGGAATATACCTGTGTTTCAATGAATAACATATTTCCACTGCAGACGAATCTTGACTGGGCTGAACTGGCTGCAATTCCAGAATCATATGCGACGGCCTGGAGCTGTCTTTATCAGAATATGAGAATTAAGCCGGGAGACTGTGTTTTTATTCGAGGTGGTACATCAGCTTTGGGACAGGCTGCAATCAATATTGCATCTAATATTGATGGTGTCACTGTTTTATCTTCCACTCGAAATGCGAATAGTATGGATTATCTACAGCAACTTGGTTGTCATGCGGTATTTAAGGAAGATAACAAACTTAGCGAGAAAGTAAAACAGGAATTTCCACAAGGTGTTAATAGCGTGATGGATATAGTGGGTAACAGTACTTTAATCGATTCAATGCGTATGGTCTCAAAAAACGGTTTTGTCTGTAATGCCGGATTTTTGGGGGGAAGTGACCCTATCAGCTTTAACCCGCTTACCGATATGCCGCCCACAGTTAATTTAAACTTTTTTGCCAGTTTTATGTTTGGAACAGAAGGGTATCCAGTTTCAGATATCCCTATGCAGACAATTGTAAATAATGTGTCAAAGGGGGTTTATAAAGCAAAACCTGGTAGAGTTTTTAAACTTAAGGATATTTTACTAGCCCATCAACTCATGGAAAGTAATTCTGCACAGGGGAAAATAGTTGTAAGTGTTTCATAAATTTTGATCCTGCGACCGCAGGGAGCGAATTTAATGTACTTGTTAGCGTTACCCAAGTTTCTTAACCGAATCTATGATTTAAATATTAAAGACCAAATCATGTGGCCGATTACAAAGACTGACAGGATAATAGACAAGTAATCAAATGATTTGCTCATTCTCAACTTAATTCGACCTGCCCAAGAAGATCTCCATTTTTCGTCACGCTCAGTAATTTTATTACCAATTTCTTGAAAAGGTAAATTAACGAAAGAATAGATTAAAAAAACGGTAGTGGGGGCTAGAACAACTAGCCCAGCAACCATATATCCATTGCTTATTAGCGCTATACCTGCAACCAAACTCAATATTGGCGATACTGATATCACAACATCTTTTAAGGTAAGGTTGTTTGGATCCATAATTTGAGTAACGCCGCAAATCAGCCGCGTGAGGAACGAGCGTCGGTTGAATTTGCCTTGTTATGTGCTTTCTTAATTCTGGTGTTTATATCTGAGATTAGTTTCACTCTATCCTCACTACGTAGTAACTTAATAGGAACACTTACATTCCTATCTACAGCGACTAACCTGTAGCCAAAAAACCAATGTTTTTCCAGGCCTGAAACCGTTGACCATAAAACTACAGTTTGAGGCCGCATCGTTTCATTAATAATGATAGTGTCATCTTTTACCTCAATGAGGGGTATTTTTACTCGTTTTAAAACCGCATAAAACAATAAAATACTCATTATCAAGATAGTGAAAACAGCTATCCATAACGTCTCTTTGTCCACGAGACTAGAAAAATTCCAGCTTTTCTGGAACACGAGCATCCAAACAATATAGCAAATAGTCCCAACAGGAATTATTGCTTGTGGCGCATAACTTATTAAAGGGGCAAAATATTTCATTGAACAGCTTTATTAGCAGTTATATTCATGGTCAAGCCTGCATCTAGTTTAAAAAATATAACTTCGTACGTAACGTTGCAAACATCGGCCGAGCATAGCGAGGTCTAGTGCACAGAGTATGCGATGCTGCTTGGCTTTGTTAACTGTCGCTACAGGTAAGTTGCTTATTGTTTGGATTATATATGATTTCATTAGCCCAAAATATTCCCCTAACTCCCAAGCCAACCATAAACAGCAAGATAAGAAAAACAGCATATGCCTGGATTTTAGCTCTTGCTCCGTATCTGTATTTTGTCTTTCTGAGAACCTTTTCGTTTGGCAAAGGATTTTGCCCAACCTGAATTACTTTTATGCATCTCCGTCCCTCTATCGCGAAAATAGTTAATGCCGACCCAATTGGTAAAACCACAAAAACAAAATAAAACACTACGTGCATACCGGTAAAATAGCCGTAGTCTTGGCAATGTGCGTTTTTGGCATAGGCTTGGAACCAAGGTAAAAACCAGAATTTAGTTGCCGCAAATAGCGGGACTGCCCATGCAAGATGCTTGACAAGCAAAGCCACTCTTTCTCTTCTAGTATATTCCGGTGCGTATTCACTCATAGACAGTTAACGCCTTGGGTAAGCCCTCGGTGCGGAGCTCAGTGGAGTACCGGTCGGCTTCACCCATATGGGTTATGAGCTTGATCTAAGAGGCACATGGTTGGAGTGAAAAAATGAAAAGACCAAACCACACATTACCCAGAAATATCAGCAACTTTATGGCGTCCCGCGCAAAAGCGGGAATATTTTGATATTGATATAAATAACCAATCACCACCCATTGCACGATCAGCCATACAACTGAGAAATACAAAATACCTTTGTGGCAGTCTATGTCAGAGGCGGTGTAATAGGCATACCACCACCCCGAAACCATACCCGTGGTGAGAAGCACGAGAATCACGCAAGACAGCAGATTGCGCCAACGCGGGTACTCCGTGCTTAAAAGCTTTTCCTTCGCTTCGGTCAAATTTTTCGTCATTCAAATCTCTTCACGAACTGCCACATAACATTCTAATTGGTCCACAAGTTGCGGCCTATCCCGGGGAATTAAAAACGAATTTTTAAGCATGTATTCGACCACTTTTCATTGTTATTGCCTCACAATTTCAAAAACTTAGCATATTGTTCTCCCAGAATCCATCGAAACGGTTGTACCGGCATAGGCTGAAAGTTTCCGGATATTGAGTTGCTTTCAATTTTTCAGGAATGTATATTTCGTCAATGAGAATATATTTAGAACACGGAGCCCTAATCAGGGCTAGTCATCCTCAAAAATCCCCCTTCATTGAATGCGTTCGGCACGTTCTAAGAGTACAGCATTATTCCAATCGTACTGAAAAACCTACCTGGACTGGATTAGGCGCTTCATCCTGTTTCATCGTAAAAAAGGACAGCTGGGATCAGGTCTAGCATTTAGCCTTTTCTGTATTAGCTTGACCCCATGTCCAGTCCCCACCGATCAGAGCTCAAAGCTAGACCTGACCCCGACTTATGTGCCTTCTTAAAACAATACAAGAACTCACGCTTTTGTTTCTCTGAGTATCTCTTCAGCAAGCTCAGCCGCTCTGCCCGTGTAGTTGAGGCTCTCTCGTGCAGTCTATTTTCTTTGAATGTTTTCTGGCCTTCAACTGTACCAAGATCGCAACCCAATAACTCATCGCAGTTGCGGGCACCAAACTCCTCTTCGAATTTATTTATGACTGTGCCTGCGGCCTGAAATGGTGCATCATAGGATTCCCCAGCTCCTTCTCTGCCTAGTACGGCGCTGATCCCCATGACCGCTCCTGTTAGCGCTCCGCATGTACCACAGGTGCGTGACATACCACCGCAGAACGCTGTTGCCGCTTTGGGTAGTAACTCTGACTCGATACCGTGCGCCATTGTGAGTGTTACTACGACACTTTCGGCGCACATCAAGCCGTTTTTGAAATGGCTTTCAGCACTGGCCTTTATTTCGTCATTCATTCTTTCCTCCTTTTCCCATACCTGTTTATGTTGATGGCTGGACAACAGCCATTTCTCTGTTTTCAGGCAGCTGGTTTGTCTGCGTAGACAGTGATGCTGTAAATGCCTGCGCCCTGTTCCCGTGCCATATCGATTTCGTCTTTTGTCAGGTACTCCAGCAGTATCTCGTCGGGCAGAGTAATCGCTTTCTTCTTCTGCACTGTCACATTGACGAACCCAGCTTTATTGATTGTATCCAGGTAGTCAGTCATCTGTTCCGCACCTGAAACACAACCTGCATACATTTCGGCGCTTTTACGAACGCTTTCAGGCAATTTACCTTCCAGTACGATGTCCGAGATGGAGAAGTGGCCACCAGGCTTAAGGATGCGAAAAGTCTCGGCAAATGCCTGTATTTTATTCGGCACTAGATTCATAACGCAGTTACTGACGACAACGTCTACGGTTTTGTCGTCTATCGGCATGGCCTCGATATCGCCAACTCGGAACTCGACATTGTCGAATTTCATTTTTTCTGCATTGGCCCGCGCTTTGTCGACCATCTCCGGTGTCATGTCGATGCCAATTACTCTACCTGTATTCCCTACGATGGCGCGTGCAACAAAGGCATCGTTACCGGCACCTGAGCCCAGGTCGACGACGGTATCGCCTGCTTTCATCTGTGCGAATTCAGTGGGTAGACCACAGCCTAGTCCTAAATCGGCATCTTCCATATATCCGGACAGTTCCGAGTAGTTGTCTGCCATCACTGTGTAGTCAATAGTAGAACAGCCACAACCGCAGCAGGATGTTTCGGTATCAGTCTTCGACTGTTGTGCGATGGCGCCGTATTTCTCTTTTACCATTTGCTTCAATTTGTTTGCTTCAAGCATTGCTTTACTCCTCTTGTTCAATCGTATTATTACGATAGTTTAGGCCAAAAAATTTTTAACAGCAGCGTTTGGTGGTTAAAAAGTTACTGATCGTTTTAAGTGCCTTATCAAGTGCTTTGTTGTTGATGCAATAGCACACCCTGGTACCCTCAATATTACCTTTAATCAATCCGGCCTCTTTCAATTCGCGCAGGTGCTGCGAGACTGTCGATTGCGAAAGCGGCAATTCTTGAACAATGTCACCACACATACAGGCATCGCTTTTGGCCAAATATTCCAGAATGGCGATACGGGCGGGATGACCCAAAGCCCTGGCCAGATCCGCGAGGCGGTTCTGCTGATCGGTAAAAGCTTGTTTCTTTGAGCGTCCCATAGTATTGATCGTTATATTACGATAAAATAACCGTATGTCAACCCTTAACTCCAAAATAGAGAAAGAGGACGGAGGGATTCCATTTTCACCAATTTATGTAATTGCTCATTTTTTAATCCCTCCGCCCCCTTTACTTAGTCCCCTTTACTTAATCAGACTTCGAAACGATGATATCAAATCGAGCGAAATAGGAAGAAACAGCATTGCAGGAAGCGCTGAAAAAATTAACTCTGGAAAATTTAATGAGCCTTAAACTGAGTTGGTTATTTGCAGGGTCTGGCTCCGGAGAGCTCTGAAACCTATCATCTTATTATTTTTCCAAATCATTTTTACTTATGACTATTTCTATAGAATCACCATAGTTGAACTTTTTAAGCTGAAGCTCATATTCATTCCATGTACTACTTGTATAGCGTTGAGAATCCGTTAAACCATCTTCTGCTGCGAACTTTCCCGCTACACCATGAATTGAAAGAGCAGCTTCTCCTGACAGACCATTTTTAAATAGCAATAGCGATGCTGTTGCTTTTGTCGCCCCCCCTATATATGGTCGTTTATGCGTGAAGGATATTAACCGTACTGTAAGACCGTCTTCTAATATTACTTCCTCATTAAGTTTTATTATATATTTTACTCCAGGTTTTAGCTCCCCTCCTATCTCTTTGTTGTTAACCAATTTGCTGACTTCCTCACTTTTAGATGTGAAGTTTATGATTGATACAATAAACAATATAGTAAGTAATTTTTTCAACATAACTTTGTACTTTATTGGTTGTTAGTAGATCGACGAAAACCCAGTCTAACAAAAACACCTTGTGACATTAGTTTTGTAAAATCCAGTCTTGTTTGAAGATAATTTGCCACAGCGGTTTATAACATCAAAATTAGTACTGCTACTAACATAAACAACACTTGTTTTTGTAACGACCATGTGCCCCTGCCTTTCGTATTGATAAGGATGTGAAGGGGTAAGCACCAGAGAATCAGCCTTATAGGCTTACATTCAAGGGCAGTAAGACTTCGATATCTTAAACCGTTTTAGCATACGCGATATGCTCCAGTACATGACGAATGTATTGGTAAGGCTCCATGAAAAAACTCTGAATAAACTCGAACAACCATATATTGAACATTGACAGCTCCAAATAAAGTCGTAGTTTTTATCACCTCATCTTATCGCAAGGAGTGCATTATGCCTAAAGCAAGGAAGACTCAGGTTTCTATCGAAGCCACCCCTTACTACCATTTTATTTCCCGCTGTGTACGTCGTGCTTTTTTGTGTGGTAAAGATTCGCAATCCGGTCAGGATTATGAACATAGAAGACAATGGATCGAAGAACGCTTTCTTTCATTATCCAACATCTTTGCCATAGATATCACGGCCTACGCGGTTACGAGTAATTACTATCATGTCGTACTACATATCGATCAGAAGAAAGCTGAAGCCTGGTCTACTCGTGAAATATGTAAAAATTGGCACCAATTGTTTTCAGGGTTTAGCCTGTCCAATCGTTTTCTGGCGGGATAAGCCTTATCACCTGCTGAAAAAAGCAGTTAGAGCTAAAAACGGAAGTATAGCGACAACGCTTAATGGATATCAGTTGGTTAATGCATTGTCAAAATGACAAAATCATCGGGAATAATTTTGATCAGCTCTGCTGGCCCTGAAAGGCTCTTCAATTATTCCATTTGGCCTGGCTGGCTAGTTTATCGCTGACCCGGGTTTTCTTTCGATTTATAATTCTACGGAAGGCAAAAGGCAAGACCTGTCCCCAGAGACTTTCAGCCAAGCTGCGGTTTTTTTGTAGTGCAGGGATCTTAGGACCCTAGCAACCCGCTACCCCAGGGTCGACAACTATTTGCAGCGGAACCGGTAGAGCTGGTTCACCCGATTGATCAATCTCAAGTAAGGTCTTACCTTTGTCCTGGCTGTCAAAAATAAACTCAACCTTACCGTCAGCATCGATATCTCCCGCGATGACCCGACCGATGTGAGCGTTGGAATAAGTGTAGTGACCATACCCATGTGAGCTATACAGAACCTGGTATGACTGCCCATCGGTCGTGGCTTCCAGATCAGCCTGCTCGATTACAACCCGGTAGTAAGAATCTCCCTTAAAAAAGCCATACCTGGCATTGATGCGTAAAGCGAGTAGGGGAGAGGGAACCTGACCTGAGAGATCAATCGCTATCTGGGTGGTACGATCCGAGGGGAAATCTTCGGGCGATGGCAACTCCCCTTGAAACGCTGCTACATTACCAGGTTTTTTACCCCTGGGCAGGCCAACCCAAATTATCGGCACCCCTTTCTTATCCTTTACCTCCAACTTCACATACATGGTAGTCTGATCAGTACATCCTTCTATACTTCGTTCGATAGTCCCTTCAAATAGAAAGTCTGCTGGTTTCCAGGACAAGCTTTCGGTGCCCGTTTCATCTGTTGTTGCATAAAGGCCAAAATAGTTGATTTCTTTGTTGAAAGGCGCACAGGAAGGGGTCGAAAAAAGAAATTTCTGCCAGGCGGCATGGGGAACGTTCTTTATCAGCGGCTTATTCCATACCACCTCTTTCCCAAGAAGCTCAGGAGCAAGTTCAACGATAGCTTGAGAACGACAGGGCAGTGTCGATGCATCTAACTCCAAATTATTACGGTCGACGAACGTTTGGGGTGTAAACACAACTGGTTCGCCCTTATAAGATTCGGTACGGGCATATAGAGCTTTCATCTTTTGATACAATTCTGGGTGGTAAATCCTTGCGATTTTACGAACGATTTTTTGGAACTCATCGTAAGTTCCGTCAATAGATCTTCTGATCCAAAAGGCCAAAGCCTGTTTGTCGAGATCATCATATTGACCGTTGAATTCTGTGCCATAGTTTATTCCGACTTTGGCCAGGCGCACATATGGACTAAAGTGGTCTCCGCTGTCCAGGAAAGGCTTGTAGATTACCAGTCCTTCCTGCAGGAGGTGTGGTTGGGCTTCCAATACAGCTGCACTGAGCGCGAGACGCCTAAATTGCTCCGAAAAATAGTTGTCAAAGGCAGACTGTGTTAAATAATAAAATGCACCTTCAGGCTGATCGGGGATTTGTGATTCCGCCCACTTGAGAAATGCAGGATTGTAATGCCCGAAGTCTGACTCGTTTAGAAAATCGATGCGATCGGGGCCATGTGGTCCGCTAAGAAAAACCGGAACCCCAGACCAGGTTTGCCACTGTTCAGGTTTGATAGGTTGACGGATCTTACCGCGAAGAAATGAAGGTGAAATCGCTTCCCAAAGTTTTATAGTTTCTTCGTCCATGCTTAAATCCGGGATCTGCTTAGGTTGTTCACCCCTTATTTCCTGAATTTTTTTTAGCACCAGATCGGCCTGGTCATCATTACCTTGAACCTGTAACGTTTCAGCCAGCTTATTCAGCACGTCTGTATTCAGGGGGGCTAACGCAGCAGCTCTTTCAATCGATTTCAGCCGGTCCGGACTGGCTTCTGGGAAATAATCATATTGCCTCAGAGCCAAATCCAGAGTGAGCGGTTGTTTTGCCAACAGGCCTTCATACAGCCACCCCTGGACTGATTCATCACCACGCACCTGGACGAAAACCCAGGATGATCCCCATTTAAGGATTTCGATCTCTGTATTTATGGGAAGTTTTTGTACGATGTCCGCATCAGTGGATGGATCAATCCGAAGATTACTTGATGAAGCCTGTGTGTAGAATGTTTTGCGCTTACTCTGTGCGTCTGCATGTACATACACAGCACAAATGCTTAGTAAAAAGAGGCTTAAGAATAAAATAAGATGCTTTCTAATGTTCATATCATATCCATAATTCCACTTTAGAGTCCCCAACAGGAGACTAATTCCCATATTTTTATCTACAGCTGTGATTGTTGACAAGACCAATCCGGTACAGACTTAATCCCGCTTGATCTGAGTAGTATATGTGTTTTGAGATCAGTCGCAGGCACTGTAGTCAGCGTTGAACTTCGAACTCATGATATTGTTCCTGCTTTTAGTTTAGCGTAAAAACACATATCTTTAGGGCGTAGTCATGATTAATAGGCTCAGCCTGTCATGAATGATGGCCCATGTTTGCACTCGAAGCCGAGTTGTTCCCACAACGAAGCTTCGGAGAAATAGAACATAGTTTCAATCGAGTGACCCTATTGATTCAAGATTAGAAGAGCCAGATATCTCAACAACTTAGTTGAAAGCTGAAGCAGCGTGCTGCCAGTTTCGATGCCAGTTATACACACTTATCCCAATAGGGCTTGTCTTTAAACCGCGCCACCAGAAAATCAACAAAGGTCCTGACCCGCTGAGACAGATGATGGGTTTGCGGATAGATCGCATAAGCATTTAATTGCGGAAATTGGTAACCATCAAATAATGTGACCAATGCGCCTTTTTCTATTTCCTGATGCGCGATAAAGGTGGGCAGCAAAACTATCCCATGCCCCTCTACAGCTGCATGTAATAAAAATTCTCCGGAGGAAGCTTTGAGATAAGGCTGAACCTTTATTTTCACTTTCTGCCCATCTGGATTGATCAGGTGCCAGTATTCAAAATCGCGTATCAGTGAATACACCATGCATTGATGTTCAATCAACGCTTCCGGTTCTTGTGGCGTTCCCATGCGCTCCAGGTAGTCCGGACTCACACAAATCAGACTTTGGATAGGCGCTATCCGTCGTGCAATTAAACTTGAATCCGACAAATGCGCAATACGAATCGCCAGGTCAAAGCCTTCCTGCATCAAGTCCACTTCCCGATCATTGAAATCAAGGTCAAAATTGATCTGCGGATACTGTTTTAAGAAGTCATTCACTGCCGGACCGATATGCATCAAACCGAACGTTGAGGGCAAAGCAACTCTCAGGTTGCCTTGCAGGGTGCCATGCACCTGCGCGACCGTCAGTTCTGTCTCCAGAATCTCATCCAGAATACGAACACAATCCTGATAATAAACCCGTCCGGTATCCGTCAGGTTCATTTTCCGCGTGGTACGGTGAAACAATTCCACCCCTAAATGACTTTCAAGTTCTTTAAGCCTGCGACTAACAGCAGACTTGGCCACATTCAGCCTGTCTGATGCAGCGCTGATCCCACCATCCTCGACAACTCGGATAAAGGTTTCCATATTTTCCAGTCGATTCATAACCCACCCCTATGTTCTTATTTGGAGAACAAACATTTAATTATATTACTGTTTATTCTTGCATTTGCAATGTTAATAATTACCCCATCGGCCAGACAGAATTTTTTGGCTGGAGATATAAACCCGATACTTTTAACTCAATAGGAGATTAACAATGTACACATTCAATCAAGTTGCAGCACGAGTATTCCTTGGCCACATTTTCCTGATGGCCGGTTTAAGCAAAATTGGCGCTTACGAAGGTACGCAAGGCTATATGGAAGCGATGGGTGTCCCAGGGGCTTTGTTACCTTTAGTGATTTTACTCGAGGTGGCAGGTGGTTTGGCGATCATCGTCGGTTCTCAAACTCGTCTGACTTCGTATGCTCTGGCAGCGTTCAGTATTGTCACAGCCGTCATTTTTCACAGTAATTTTGCTGACCAAACCCAGATGATCATGTTCATGAAGAACATCGCTATTGCGGGTGGTTTCCTACTGCTGGTCAACCAGGGTTCCGGGGCCTATAGCCTCGACAATGTTCTGGCCAATAGAAATAAGCTGCAAGCCATTCATTCATAACCCCGACGCAGGGGCTTATGCCCCTGCGTTACCAAACAAAGAACAATTATTTCTTCGTATCACTGTTTATGCTTGAAATAAAAACACTAACATTGATTCAAAGTAATCAACCAATCCAACACAATTTAGAGATGTACTATGAGCTTCAAACCGAAAAATATTGATGGTGAATTCATCCGTTCTGAGTCTGGTTTCCGCAACTGGGTCACGGCTGACGGCAATCCCGGCCCCAGTGGAACGGGTGGATTCAAAGCCGAGCCGGGACGCTATCACCTGTATATATCTCATGCCTGTCCCTGGGCACACCGAACCATGATCTATCGTACGCTCAAGGGGTTGGAGGATGTCATCACAGTCTCCGTAGTTCATCCTGTGATGCCGGCTGAAAGCTGGGTGTTTGGCGAGTACCCGGCTGCCACGCAGGACCATTTGTATGGCTCCGAATATATGTACCAGATCTACCAGAAGGCCGATCCAGATTTTAATGGACTGGTAACAGTGCCGGTACTTTGGGACAAAAATCTCGAGACCATCGTAAACAATGAATCCTCTGAGATCATTCGTATGCTGAACTCAGCATTCAATGACTTCGGCAGTGCGCAGCTCGATTTTTATCCCGCAGAACTCCAGGACCAGATTGATGAAATCAACCAGCTGATTTATGACAACATCAACAATGGCGTTTACCGTGCCGGCTTTGCCAGTAGTCAGCGTGCTTACGATGCGGCCTATAATCGGTTGTTTAAAATCATGGATATGCTTGAAGAACGGTTGTCAAAACAGCGTTATCTGGTCGGCAATCAGATAACCGAAGCAGACTGGCGTCTTTTTACCACCCTGGTCCGTTTTGATGCAGTGTATTACAACCACTTCAAAACGAACAAAAAGCGCTTGATTGAATACCCCAACCTTTGGACCTACACCCGCGAGCTTTATCAGGTGCCTGGTGTGGCCGATACGGTCAATATGGATCATATCAAGACACATTATTTCACCAGTCACCGATCCATTAACCCGACCGGTATCATTCCCAGGGGGCCGGATATTGATTTTTTAATCCCCCACGGGCGGGATCATTTAGCATAGTACTTTATCAACAGGAGAGAAAAAAATGTCTGAAGCAATTAGTCCTCAAAACGCACCCTATGCTGTCGAAGTAGAACAGGGTAAGACCTATTATTGGTGTGCCTGCAGCAAAAGCAAAAACCAACCCTATTGCGATGGCTCGCATCAGGGTACGGAATTCCAGCCAGTAGCATTCGAGGCCGAGAAAACCGATACGGTTTATTTATGTGGTTGTAAAAAAACCGGTAATGGCCCGTTCTGTGATGGGTCTCATGACAGTTGAACTCAACAGCCAATCCGACTGCAGCCAGGGGGTTGCCGTTTGCCAACCCGCTGTTACACGATAGCTACTCCAGGGCCAGACTTTTGTCGATCACACCATCCCGGCTCCGGCGGTGTGATCACAACCATTTGTCCGATCTTAACCTGACCATTTTTTTAAGTGGTTATTAATTGACTTAAAGTGGGCAACTGTCTGCGCGCTTTCTCTGTCACTGCATTAACACATGGGGTCTGGTTTATTTTTCCGGCCCGAAGGGTCATGGAGCAACGTAATCCAGGGCCCCGACGTCGGGTGTCACCGGATCGCGTGTGCGACGCGTGAAGTCCCAGCGACTGTAGTAGCTAAGCGTAGCGCCGTCTCGTGCACTGCTGGTCTCCGTTAATTCGAAGTCGGTCCAGGTGGCGGGGTTTTGGGCCACGAAGGGTGAGGTCTCAGTGATCAGATTGTTCCCGAAAGTGAGGTTTGGAACCTGGCTATCGGTGACGCTGCTCATTAGCTGCGCATTTGTATTTGCAAAGACGATGTTGTTGAAGACGGCGACGTCCTTACTCAACAACGGGGTCAGGCCCAGTGAATTGCGGAAGTCCAACAACTTCACCCAATCACTCGCACCTGGTCCAGCCACTGCGCTGTTGTGATAGATGCGTATGTTACTGGCAACGTTGTCCGAAGCGAAGGTCTCGAGGTTGATGGATGTCGACGCACCGCCTACCGTTGAGCGGAAGAGGTTGTCTCGGACCGTCACGTCTTCGGCCTGTAGTAGCAGCTGAACTTTGATATTCGTGTGGGCTCGCACGAACTCGTTGCGCTCGACCAGGATGGTACGCAAGCGCTGTTCATCGTCGCTGGCCGGTCCAATGAACACCATCCAGTCCTGGTCTTCAGTACCCTGGAAGATATTGTCTGAGACGACAACCCGTTCGGTGTATTCGAGGGACTCAGTTCCCCAGTTGAGGGCGTGCAGCTTAAGCAGCAACCTGGGGCCGTTGGCGGCGCCGAGTTGGTTACTGGAGACCACCGAATTCTGGGTGAAGCGAATGCGCATGACGTGCTCACCCTCGGTGGAGTTGTTGTAGTAGTTGCCGAGCACCACCAGGCGAGTGCCGTTGAGGTAGGCCATGTTGTAGCCACCGCCGTCAGCGTCCGGGTTATCTCCCCCTAGCAGGTCAGTAAAATGGCAGTCGGCGATGCCGATTAGATCGCCGCCCTCGTTACCAACCGTGACGTAGGCTGCGAGATTGCGGCCTCGCAATCGTAGAGCCAGGAAGTCGAACAGGTTGTGCCCGCGGGCGAGGCTGGATGTAGTCAGGCCTCCGCCATCGACCTCGAGATCCATGATTCGCCAGTCTACAAATTTGGCGTTATCGATACCATAGTGGGAAAGATTGAAAATGAGTCCCTCTGTATTGATAAGGGGCAGGTCGCCAGTGCCGTAAGCCCCAACAATTCCGGGGCCCGCGACATTGATATCCAGGCCAGTCGATGTAAACGTATCGCCCCGT
Source organism: Gammaproteobacteria bacterium (assembly GCA_050298595.1). Lineage (GTDB taxonomy): Bacteria > Pseudomonadota > Gammaproteobacteria > JACNJF01. The sequence goes on from JBNKUM010000078.1 coordinate 68,784, forward strand.
CGAAGCAGAAGTCGCCTACCCGTTGCGACGTAGGATTGGAACTCAGCGATATCGCTGCCTGTGAGTTGCGTCGCTGCGTTAGGACAGCCCGTAAAATCGGCACTCGAAGACATGCACACGGTGTCGCTGCCCGCAAAGACTGTCTCTGGATCCTCCACTGTGATCGTCACCTGAGAGACCGCCTCTCTGTCATTAGCATCCCGGGCGACCAGGGTAACGGTGTAAGTACCTGGAGTTTCAAAGACGTGTCCAGCAACAGGGCCGAG
>JBNKUM010000079.1:0-4539 GCA_050298595.1 Gammaproteobacteria bacterium
ACCTCTTATGGTGTCATCACCATCACCTCCGTTAATATGGTCACTACCTTCTCCACCATTGAGCACGTCATTGCCAGCATTTCCGTAGAGGTAATCATTTCCTTCGTCCCCATAAATCGTATCGTTTCCGTTGCCTCCGTATATCCAATCATTACCGAGGTCACCATGAATTATGTCATTCCCTCCCATTCCTTTTAAGGTGCTAGCATTATCTCTATCTATAATGATCTCACTCTTATTTGTACCTGTCGTAGCCTCATTAACACTAAGGACTCCCAGGTCTGAGAAAACAGTAGCTGCTGCTTCTCCACCCACACCCTGGTCGATCCAGCTTTGTAACATGTCCAGGCCATTCCATCCGCTTGATGAGTACATGGGGCCAACATATCGTGTCAAGTCAATCAGATCCGCCAATGCTTCTGTTGGATTCGTCAATAAATGGTCATTTAACAAGGCTTCCATAGTAGAAAAATCAAATACAATATTTCCGACCTCATCAAAGCTCAATTTCACTGCATTGGTGTAATCTGACAAACGAGTTTGTACAACCAGATTTCCATACACTGACTCTTTAAGTTGATCGTAACTTTGTTCCAGAGGATCTATCTGCGCTTGAGACAGGCTAAGAAATACTGTAGGTGTAGGTAATATAAATCCATTACTACTTTTTTCAGTTGAGAATATTTCTCGCCCAGTTCCTGTTGTAACGCTCTCCGTATTAACTGCTACAAACTGATCACCATTAAAGATTTCAAGAATACTGATCATTTGTGTAATTTTTGCCTGTTTTGCCAGAAGAGCTTCACGTGCTTCAATAGCATCCGGGTCAAGTAAAATTCCTGAGTCACCACATGAACCACCAGAAGAAAAGGATCCGTTAAAATCTGACGGAGTCTGACCCGGTACCATGAAGACCAGAATAAGGTTTTGCTCCAGTGCAAGTTCGGTACTAGTCTTCATCGTTGAGGTATCTGCCCACCCCGAGATTAAAGTATCTAATTGAGCTCGTTGATCTACATACGAAGTTTGCTCCGCAAAAGAACTGACTACATTAGTTAGATCTGAAGACAGGCTCATGGCTTCACGAAGATCTCGTACCATACCTGAACCTTTAGATTCAGGTAATGCAAGCGCCGCATCTGTCAGAGGAATACTGTCGGTAAATTCGCTGTAGAACGAGTTACTGGCTAGATCAAGATTGCCGGTTGTTCCTTCTTCACCATCAAGTGTCAGATGAGCCGAGGCAGCAGTTTGAACGTTGCCGTTACCAAGATTCACATTATTGATTTCAGCATTGAGGTCGATACTGACAATACCATTCTCAGATAAAGATGAGAGTTCACCTTCATCGGATACACCATCCTGATCCTGATCCTGCCAGATTTGTACATTGGTAAATTCTGCATCCTGGGCATCAAACACACCTTCGCCATTACTATCAAGCTCACTTAATGCATCAAAACCATTTGTCGCATTTGAACCATCGGCTTTAATGGTGTCAATGCCGAACAACTCTGCACCAGTATCAATAATTCCATTAGCGTTATGATCCATTACCAGAAACCCATCATCAGCTCCCACCCAACCTGTACCAGTTTTTACTCCGTCTCCATTGTGGTCAAACAGTATAGAACCGTCCGCCCCGATGGTTTCTATACCATCATCGTCAAGATCTATTGCTAGAGGGTCACGGCGTGGTGGGGTCCAGTTTTTTGAATTATTAAACAAATCATTAATATTTTTCGAAATATTATTCGGGTCCAACCAGTCAAAGAAATCACTAAATATAAGATTAGACAAATCTTTAAAGGAATCTCCAACCATTTCTTTAAATTCATCGGTCACTAACCATTCCGTTAACGCATACGCTCCCAACGCTGCACCAACAGCTAAGCCTATAGCAGACAAACCTGCTATACCAAGAGAACCTATTATTGCTTCAGCTATAGTACCGGCTATTAGACCTGCTAAGCCACCTATAAGATCATTACCGATATTTTTTGAGTTTCCTGATGACGTATCTTTTACCAGCTGATATGAAGCCAAAAGGTAGCCACTTGCTTTTGTCAAATTGACTAGATCACTTGCATAATTTGCAGCCCTAATATTAAAATCTAGATTACTCGAATGCAGATCAATACTGTTCTGAATTTGTGCTTGCATATCTTGCATAGAATTTTGAATAGCGGACCGAACTTCAGGACTATTAATAGAGTCTATTATATCGTTCGAAAACCCCATTCTAATCAAAGCATCATTTAAATTATGAGTAGCTAAAGTAGCTGCATCATATAGCCCCGTAATCGATAGCTTAGCTATATTTTCTACTGCTGCAAGCCCTGCTGTAACAGTCATCTCTTGAATTTGTGTTTGGCTTAATGCCATTTTTAATCTCCTATCTTGAAATAATTAAAAATTTACTAAAGCAAAAAATTCCATATTGCATAAGCAGAACTCCTACCGCAGCTAATGAATTCATCAATATATATGTGATTTTATTTGCAAATATTGCCATTGAAGCTACCTTCGTAAACGGTGCCACATATGATAAAAGCCAAAACACAACACCTAGTATGAACATATATACAATCAATTTTAAAATCACCCATTTTTCGCTTACACTAATAGAGGTATCCCGAAACTTTTCTTTAAATAAAAAGGGAGTCAATACAATAGGTGCTATAAATAGAAACAAGTTTGATAGATAAATATAAGATCGCATTTGCCCATCCAAAACAAGGTTACTTTTATAATACTCATCCAACTTTATTTCACACAAATACTGACCAAAAAAGCCTTCGCTACGCCAAGTATAATCAGCAAGTAGATAAGAAATAATGTAAAGTATTAAACCTAAAACAAACACACTCCATATAAACTTCTCTGCAAGTATTTTGTATAAGAAGCTACCCTCAACCACTACCATATCTTTAATATTCATTTATCTATTCTCATAATTTTCAATTTTTAACGTTCTCGAATACTTTCATTCTTATACTTCAACAAAGGCGCTATAAAAAACTCAATAATCCGTCTATGCCCAGTTTGCACTTCAGCCGTAACCGCCATGCCAGGTTTAAGCTTCACATCTGTCCCATTCACCCTGATGGTGTTTGCATTCATCTTTACCTGCATGCCATAAATCAACCCACGCTGCTCATCCACTGTTGCATCGTTTGATACAGACGTCACCTCTCCCTCTATGACCCCATATTTTGTGAACGGAAAAGTCTGCACCTTGATTTCCGCAGGCATGCCTTCACGCACGAAACCTATGTCTTTATTTTCCAGCATCACCTGCACTTCCAGAAATTCTTCATCGGGTACAATCTGCATCAGCTGTTGCGCTTCGGTTACTACACCACCCTCGGTACTAATCGCTAGCTCTTTCACCTGACCTGATACCGGTGCATACAAAATTCGTTTCTGGTTGATGTCGCTTGCTTTTTTTAGCTCTTCTTTTATTGAAGCAATCTGACGGTTGTATTCTGCAACGGCACTTAACTGGGTTGCCAGGCCTTCAGCTTCCATGACCTTTATCTTCTGTTTGGTTTCACCATGGGATGCTTTGAGCTGATTGAGTCGATATTTTTCTGCTGACAAGTCGTGGGTTTTCTCTATCCGTTCCTGCTTTAGTTGCAGGTAATCCATTTCTGAGGCAAATTTATTGGCGTACAGGTCTTGTATGGTTTTTGTTCTTTGCGTGACAATCGGCAGGGTTTGTTCGAGCTTTTCTATGATGGCCTGAGACGCATCTTGCTCTGCCCCATTTCTTTCAAGCTCACTTTTTAAAGACTGTAACTGAGCCAGATGCTGTTGCCATTGCTGCCAAACTAACTGTCTATACAGCTGTACTTCCTGTGCATTTGCCTGCGGTATCTCTTCTAGCTGGATTTGCGATAGCTCTATTTTATTTTGTTCTTTTTCATCCAGCGCAAACAAACTGGCTAGCGCCTTGCTTATGGATAACTGTAGCTGTGCAGCGTTCAGTTCATTACTTAAACGATCCTGATCCGCCAGGGTTAAGGTACTGTCCATCTCTACCAGCGCCTGTCCTTTGCTGACATTTTCACCTTCATGCACCAGTATTTTCTTGATCACAGCTTTTTCTAAAGGCTGGATCTGCTTGACTCTTGAACTGGGGATAATCTTGCCTTCTGCCGAGGCGACAATATTGACTTAACCAAAATAGGCCCAGACGATGCCTATCGTTATCAGTATCAACAGGCTGCGTGATACCCAGCGTGTTAATGGGTGTGGTGGTGCTTCCTGTATTTCGAGTGCTGCGGGTAAGAATGCACTCATTTCACGTGATTTGTTGCCATCCCCCAGCTTGTCGCGATTGGCCCAGGAGTCTTTCAGTACGGCTAGTGCGCTCATACCTCTCCCCTGTTGATTGCATGGCGGTTTTGATCAACCGCTGTCTGCTGTTTGTTCTGCGAATCTACCGGGTGAAGATGCGGTGTGTGGCTCTGGTAACCGTGTAGCCTTGCGTAATAGCCATTCAGATGGATCAGTTGATCGTGATTGCCCTGTTCT
>JBNKUM010000080.1:0-18735 GCA_050298595.1 Gammaproteobacteria bacterium
GCTTATTTCCAGAGGGGAGGAATGGTTTTACAGCGATAAACCAGAGGGGCATCCAACAGGATGCCCTTTTTTTATGGTCAGGTATTTTTCGGCTATTACATTCCACATTCACGTTTCCTAAATGCTCGCTTCGGATCGATACCTGCCAAATCAGCCAAAACACCCAATATCGCCTATGACTTCGAGTGCAGTTTCTGCGCCTGATATTTGATGCCCCCAGGAATCATAGAATCAAAATATTAGTGGGAATTGTTCTCTGACCCAGGTTTTTCATTCAGGTTTATACCATGTATGTCTTTGAGTACCAATTGCTGCCAAACCTGACTTTGTTAGAGCAATGATTTTAATACCAAAATTAACCATTTAAGTGCTTAAACACCCCTGTTTTTAGCTGAAATTTTTCTATAATCAATAACTTAGTTAGGTCCGACCCGGTTTAGCGCTGGTGGGGTATTGTCTGAACTAAGTTGGCAGGCCAGGAAGGCAGTGAAAGCGGGCGGATTCAACCGGAAATCCAGAGGGTTGAATAGATTGAGGCCGGATAGACGGATGATTCAGTCATATCCAAGCCCCAGTTTTCTGCCTTGATATACAGGGGTGATAGCGATTATTCTCCTTATACTTAGGTCGCGTTGATACTCCCTGTGTCAAATTACAGTTTTCTGAAAAGAAAAGACAACATTGTGAAATTCCTAATAGACTGGGAAGAATATCCGTATGGAGGATCGTTGTATGAGAACATGTTCGTATTCACTGAAGCTTGAACCGATACAAGAGGTTTATACCTACAAGATCGAGTCCGTCCGGAAGCAATTGCTGAACAGCATCGCTTTTATTTTCGAAATCATCGCCAAGACCCCGGAAGAAATCGATACCCATTCCATCCAGTTGAAGGGAAACGTCGAAAAAAACCTCATCACAACCTCTGGCGAAGACTCCTGTCTGCATTTTGATTTTCATTACACCGATGGGCACGACAGGTACACCGAAGCCATGCTGGCCCAACACTGGATCGAAACGGTCCTGTCGCTGTACGGTGACTCCATGCCCGGTTATTTTCGGGACCGGGGCTATACCCTCATCACGGAAATCCCGTCATACGAAACCCGGCAAGCGGACAGACAGATGATTTTCCTGACGTTGGGCGAGCAAACAGTCGGCGTCTCCCGGGCCGATGGACCCTTGTCCGAACGTTTATCGACCCACCTCCCGAAACTCGGCAAGGCACTGGCTAAAAAAATCGAAAAAAAAGTCCGGGAGAATGACTGCGGCTGCTGCCTGTGCAAAAAACTGAAAACCAACAGGGTGAATTTCGTGGAGGATTACCGGAGTTCATTTGAGGCAGATGCGCAGCCGTACCCCTATAGTGAGTCCCTGACTAAGGCTTTGGAATCTCCTTTAGAAGTCAGAACCCTAACCCTTACCAACCAGTTTTTAGACTCCATACCGGAGGAGATCGGGAGGTTTACCAATCTTCACAAACTGGGTCTCATCAACAACCAGATCCAGACCTTGCCGGAGTCATTGAACCGGCTTAGCGATCTGACCGACCTGGAGTTGCAAGACAACCATTTGACCGCTCTATCTCCGGCTTTGTCGAATTTGAAATCCCTGCAATGTCTGCATGCCGGCGATAATCCGATCGAAGCCATACCAGAGGGGCTGGCTTTGCCGAATGTGGTAACCTTGTCCCTGCGGGAAACAGATCTTAAAAAACTCCCTGCAAGTTTCCGGGACTGGAAGGAACTGTGGAACCTTGATCTCACCAATACCCGGCTCGAGAGCCTGCCTCCGGAAATCGTAGAATTGCCGAAGCTCCGGAACCTGAAGGTCAGCCATGTCCAGAACGCCGACGGGAGCCTCGAACAGATTGCTTTTGACCAGCTTGGCGATTTGACCGAATTGAGCCTGAAAGAGTGCAATCTCAAGTCATTCCCGGCGAGTATTTTGCACTGCGCAAAACTGGAATATCTCAACCTTTCGGACAACGACATCGGAAGGCTGCCGCAAGACATCGGCAACTTGAAAAACCTGAGCCGGCTGTACCTGAACAATTGTGGCCTCACCTACCTGCCGGCTTCCATCGGCAAGCTGATTGAGCTGACCATGCTTTCCCTTATAGGCAATGACTTTGAATCCCTGCCGGTGGAATTGTGCGAACTTCCCAATCTGAAATACTTGTATGTGTCACACCAGACCTTTCGGTTCCTTCAAGGAATGACTGTGCCTGAGAGCCTGAAGGTAGTCCTCAACAGCTGAACCGGGTTCGGGCCTTTGACAGCTGCGGCGCAGTGGGACAGATCCAACGAAAAACAAGTAAGTTGCCCCCGGAATCTACTTTCAGTTTCCTACTTTGAAAATTATATTTAATTAAAACTTCGAAATTACAAAGATGTTTATTACCTATATGAAGGTGGCAATGAGATAGATTTTATTACATCTGATAAAATATTAATAGAATCAAAATACAATGCGGAAATAAAAGGGAAACAGAAAGAGTTGAACGATAACTTTGAAGCAAGGCAAAAATATGTAATTGATTCGGTAAACAAACTCGAATTACTGGATGAGCTATAATCTGAATGTAAATCGGGTAGCCGGAGGCTTTTAACCTCCCCCTCAAGGATGCATGGGCGAGCAGTAGACGAAGTCTACGACCAGCCACACCTGAGAAGCGAGACTCGCAGCTTCGAACTATCCTTAAACGCGGGCTTCCTCCAGACAATTCCTCGCGAAATTGCCCTTGCCGTCGGCTATAGCATTTCACTATACGTGGGTATCTGAGAGACTTAGGGTCAGGTCTTTGATTTATGATTACAAGTGAATTTAGTGTTTAATTCTATAACCGATATCATCGCGAGCTATCCGCACCGATAGGATGTAGGGAAAGTCCGGTTAGGGTCGATACCTGCCAAATCAGCTAAAACTATTAATGTCTCCTATGAATTCAAGCGCAGTTTCTGGAGCTCATATTTGACACCGCGCATCACAAAAACAGCTCTGTTCAAAATCGCCTAGAGTGATTTTGCTTTTTCGCTCTTTTTTACCCCTTTCAAGCCCGCGGCAAAATGGTGTTCAGATCGGGGGAAAACGCCACGACTGCAAGGATGCAGGAGGTAGGGCGACACAGGAGTCAAAGCCGAGGGATGGCGTTTTAGGCAGGGTCGCGTCTGGAACGCGTCACTGCCGACCGCGATATGAGCATCATTTTGACGATGAAGGGATTGATGGGCGCGCTTTCTTTGCTGACTTTCTTTTCGCGTAAAAGAAAGTTAGTCGCACGCCTGTTAGAAAGATACTACGAAGCAAGGAAAGCTAAGGCGTGTGAAATATTAATCCGGTCAGGTGCTAGATTTGAAAGAGATTGCCACGTCGCAAGCTCGGCTCTGGCTTCCTGCTTCGCCCTAACACCTACATCCATATAGGCGTCCTCGCAATGACACTATTATATTAAGTTGCGTCGAAACGACAAAGACTTCAAGTCTGCGCAAAAAAATCCGAAATAACCGGCGAAAAATGATCCCTATCCACCAAAAACGCATCATGCCCATTGATAGAATCAATCGAAACAAACTCCACATTGCGCCCCGCCTTAATCAACCCCTCCGCTATCTCCTTCTGCTGCTCCAGCGGAAACAAAATATCCGTAGTCACACCAATAATCAGCGCCTTCTTAACACAAATCTTCGCCAACCCGGCATTCACCGATCCACCATGATCCGCCACATCAAACCAGTCCATCGCGCGCGAGAGATACAGATAACTATTGGCATCAAAATTACCCACAAACTTATTTGCATTGTAATCAAGATAAGACTCAACCTCGAATTCAACCTCGAAAGGCTTGCCTTTTCTGCGCTCGCGGCTGATACGCGCCCGATCAAAACGCTGATGCCATTCTTCTGCTGCACGGTAAGATACCAGCCCTAATTTACGCGCCAGTTTCATACCATCTTCAGGCTCTTCGCTGGAATGATAATGACCTTCTTTCCAATTGGGGTCACAGCGAATTATCTCTCTTTGTAAAGAGCGCATGGCAATGGTAAAAGGTAAGGCTCGCGTAGCGGCTGAAATGGAAATCAGGTAATCGAATTCTTTCGGATATTGCAGGGCATAAGCCAGTGCAACCATACCGCCCATGGAAGGCCCAACAACAGCATGCAGATGATCTATACCGAGCTCATGCATAAGATGGTGACCCGCTTTGGCGATGTCTTCGATGGTGAGATCAGGAAAATCACTACCATAGGATTTTCCTGTAGTCGGGTTAATAGATTCAGGACCGGTAGAACCAAAGCATCCGCCCAGTGCATTTACACAGATGACATAAAATCGACTGGTATCAATCGCCTTGCCGGGGCCGATCATGAATTCCCACCAGCCCGGCTCGGGGTCTTCTGGCGAAGAAGCGGCATGCGCAGTCGGAGATAGGCCTGTAAAAATCAGAATGGCATTATCATAGTTAGGTGATAATTCACCCCAGGATTCATAAGCAATGGTGACTTCAGGCAGTCGACCACCGCGCTTCATGACAAAATCACTGGTGCCATAATCACCAATCAGGGTGCCAAAACGAGTCGCCGCTGTGATACCACGTCGGGTACGTGAAGGGTGCAACTGTTCGACGTTATCGCTCATCATGATCCTGTTGATATTATACCATCAGTTTGAAATATCCAGCATGCGTTGTAACGCTACTCTGGCACTATTTGCAACCTGAGCATCAACTTCGATACGATTGACCACATTACCTTCAACCAGGTTTTCCAGTACCCAGGCCAGATGCTGCGGATCGATTCGAAACATGGTGGAACACATGCAAATGGTGGGTGACATAAATTGCACGGTCTTGTGCTGATCTTTCATTTGATTATGTAAACGATTGACCAGATTGAGTTCGGTACCTACCAGCCAGTCAGTACCCGGTTCAGATGCGGCGATGGTATTAATGATATATTCAGTTGAGCCTACATAATCAGAAAGCTGGCACACCTCGAAGCTGCTTTCCGGATGTGAAATCACCTTGCCTTCGGGATACTGCTGACGGTAGTTTTCGATTTGCACCGGTTTAAACATTTGATGGACAGAACAAAAACCTTTCCACAGTATGATTTTCGCCTTTTTGATTTGATCTTCGGTCAAACCACCCATCGGCAGGTCATAGTCCCACACGACCATTTCATCCAGCGGCAGTCCCATACGGTAACCTGTATTGCGCCCCAGATGCTGATCAGGGAAAAACAGGACCTTTTCGCGTTCGCTAAATGACCATTCAAGGATTTTCTGGGCATTCGTTGAGGTACACACCACGCCATTATGATCGCCACAGAAGGCTTTCAGGTTAGCGGCTGAATTGATATAGGTAACCGGGGTAATCTGGCTATCGGCATCGATAACCGAGGACAGTTCCTGCCAGGCTCTTTCTACCCTGGGTAGATCGGCCATATCGGCCATGGAACAGCCTGCCGATAAATCGGGCAGGATGGATACCTGATCGGGACGCGACAGGATATCCGCCACTTCAGCCATGAAATGGACACCGCAGAATACGATGTATTCGGCATTAGAATTCGCGGCTTCACGCGACAGTTTTAATGAATCGCCTGAGAAATCGGCGTGTTCAAACACTTCATCGCGTTGATAGTGATGGCCGAGGATTACGACACGCTCACCCAATGCCTTTTTTGCCGCAATGATTCGCTGGCGGCAATTTTCATCGTCTAGCTGTGCGTAGGGTTGTAGCTCAAGTGGATTAGCAACCATGGCATTCTGTCATCAAAACGGTTAAGAACCTGTATGTTACTTTAAATTAACTTCCAGGCAACAGCGATTAACCTTCGACTACCGGCTTTCTTACTCGAATCGACAGCTCTTTCAGCTGGCGTTCACTCACTTCAGAGGGCGCAGAAGTCAGCAGACAGGCCGCAGTTTGCGTCTTGGGGAATGCCATTACATCACGGATTGAAGTCGCTCCAGTCATCAGCATGATTAGACGGTCCAGACCAAAAGCGATACCGCCATGTGGAGGACAGCCATATTTCAGCGCAGTCAGCAGGAAGCCAAACTTGTCTTCGGCTTCCTGCTCATCGATACCTAATAGCTTTAATACTCTTTGCTGCATTTCATTTTGATGGATACGGATAGAGCCACCGCCCAGTTCGGTACCATTGAGTACCATGTCGTATGCTCGAGACAGCATGCCGCCTGGATTGGCTTCAAGTTCCTGTGGATCATCGGTATTCGGTGCAGTGAATGGATGATGCAGCGCAGTCCAGCGGTTTTCTTTTTCGTCGAATTCGAACATTGGGAAATCCACTACCCACAGGAATGACCAGCCTTCTTTTACCATCTTCAGATCGTGTCCAACCAGTACACGTAGCGCGCCCAGAGATTCGTTCACAATGCGGGTTTTATCCGCGCCGAAGAAGATTAAATCGCCACTTTCTGCACCAGTTCGGCTCAGAATGCTTTCAATGGCTTCATCCGGTAGAAATTTCAGGATAGGTGATTGCAGTCCTTCACGACCCTGCGATACATCGTTACATTTGATATATGCCAGGCCTTTGGCGCCATAGCGACCGACAAACTTGGTGTATTCATCGATTTCCTTACGTGACAGGCTATTACCACCCGGTACACGCAGTGCCGCAACACGGCCATCGGCATCGTTGGCAGGCGCAGAGAATACTTTAAATTCAACATCAGCAAGCAGATCGGAGATGGTAACCAGTTCCAGATCGATACGCAGATCGGGCTTGTCTGAGCCAAAACGTTCCATCGCTTCTGCATAAGGCATGCGCTGAAATTTTGCGTCGATGTCGACATCCAGCAACTGTTTGAACATACCCTGCATCAGGCCTTCCATGTAATCCATGATCTGATCTTCGTTGAGGAATGAGGTTTCTATATCCAGCTGAGTAAATTCGGGTTGACGGTCGGCACGCAGATCTTCATCGCGAAAACAACGTACGATCTGGTAGTAACGGTCCATGCCGGACATCATTAATAATTGCTTAAATAACTGAGGCGATTGCGGCAGAGCAAAAAAATGGCCCTGATGGGTACGACTGGGTACCAGATAATCGCGCGCGCCTTCTGGGGTTGCCTTGGTCAGCATCGGGGTTTCAATATCCAGAAAACCATTCTGCTCCAGGTAGGAGCGCATGAAATGTGTCACTTTTGCGCGCAGACGCATACGTTCCTGCATTTGGGGTTTACGCAGATCGATATAGCGATACTTCAGGCGCAGATCGTCATGCACTTCCTCATCCAGCTGGAAGGGAGGCGTTTCGGAAGCATTCAGGATTTCAAGATCCAGCGCCAGTAACTCGATTTCGCCAGTACGCATATCCTTGTTGACGGTACCTTCTGGACGATGGCGTATCTTTCCACTGACCTTAAGTACATATTCATTACGCACCCGCTCAGCTTTGGCGAACATATCGGCATCATCTGGATCAAAAACCACCTGTAGTATGCCTTCACGATCACGTAGATCAACAAAGATAACCCCACCATGATCCCGACGACGGTTAACCCAACCGCAGACGGTAACTTGCTGATCGATTTGAGCCGAGTTTAATTCACCACAATAATGCGTACGCATGAAACACCTGTAAAAGAGTAAAAATCAGAACATGCCTTTGCCGATGTTCTGATGCATAACTGATTGTATTTGCCTCAGGTTTAGCCTGAATATCCTGTGGATAACTGCTCAAACCAGCCATAAACAAAGAGATTAGCCATGAAATGAGCCGCTGCAAAAAGAAAGCCCGCAATAGTATCCTAAGCCTATTGATTATAAAAGCGCCTTAGGTCCTATTGACGAAAAACCCGCTGCAAAGAGCGGGTTTTTCTGAACAAGCTGCAAAGCTTAGCTGCAACTACCGCAGCCTCCACTACTACAGCTATGGCCTGAAGTGTCAGCACTCGGTTTGGCGTCAGCCTTATCCGCCACATTGCGTTTGTTGCCCGATTTAAAATCGGTCTCATACCAGCCGGAACCACTCAGTCGGAATCCAGGTGCTGATATCTTCTTCTTCAAACTCGAAGCACCGCACTTCGGGCAATCGGTTAGTGGTGCATCACTCATCTTTTGAAGCGCATCCAGCGTTTCATCACAAGCTTCACAGATATACTCATAAATTGGCATAATTAACCTCTGCCGGTAAAAATTGATCAGACAAAAAAATTTAGCAACCTATAATATAAGCCCTTTGCGCCCCATTTCAATGATGTACCCAAAATCTATTTTAATCACTGGATGCTCCACAGGTATCGGTTATACCGCTGCCCTCGGCCTGCAACAACGTGGCCACACAGTGATTGCCAGTTGCCGCAGGCCTGAAGATGTATATCGACTGAATCAGCAGGGGCTTAGATGTATCCAGCTGGACCTGGATGATTCCGAATCAATCGCTGCAGCGGTTCAACATAGTCTTGAGTTAAGCAATGGAAGACTGGATGCATTATTCAATAATGGCGCCTTTGGCCTGCCGGGTGCGGTGGAAGACCTCAGTCGCGAGGCCTTACGCACACAGTTTGAAACCAATGTATTTGGCTGGCTTGAGCTCACCAATCAGGTTCTGCCGTTTATGCGACAACAGGGTTCTGGCCGCATCATTCAAAACAGTTCGGTGCTGGGCCTGGTCGCTCTACCCTACCGGGGTGCCTATGCCGCCAGCAAATTCGCTATCGAGGGATTAACCGATACCCTACGTATGGAGTTAAAGGGGAGTGGCATCGATATCTCACTCATAGAACCCGGCCCTATCGAAAGTGATTTTCGAAAAAATGCGGAAAAAGCCTTCCACCGTTTTATCAAAATTGAAGGCAGTGCGCATGAACAAAATTACCATGCCATGCAGCAGCGACTGAACAAGGAGGGGCATGCCACCAGCTTCACCCTGCCAGCCACGGCGGTGCTCGAAAGGGTCATCCACGCACTGGAAAGCCCGCGCCCCAGGGCGCGTTATTATGTCACCACACCCACTTATATTTTTGGCTATATGAAACGCCTTTTATCCAGCCGAATGATCGATAAATTAATGCTCAAGGTATCGGGCGACGGAAAAAGATGAACACAAAAGAAGTATTTAAAACTCAGACCCAACATGGTCCAGTATGGATTAATCAGAAACAGGATATTTTGCAGTTAAAGTTTGACAAGCTGGCGACTCAATCAGAAATCAATGTGAACGAACCCCATCAACTGCGCATGAATAACCTGCAATATTTGATGAGCCTATTGTTATTTATCGAACCGCCACGCAATATCTTGTTACTGGGTGTTGGTGGAGGCTCGTTGATTCATTTCGTACGTCATTACCTGCCGCAGACCCACATTACCGGCGTAGAGTACGATGCTGAATTACTGCAAATTACACAGGATCACTTTATGTTACCCCCTGCGGGGCCATTCATCAGTTATCAGATAGCCGATGCGCGTGAGTACATAGAGCATTGCCAGGATAGCTACGACCTGATTATTGTTGATCTCTTCGACGCCTTTCAATCACCGAAATGGCTATTACAGAATAATACAATTAATCGCATGAAGGCCCTGTTAACACCCCGTGGCGCCATTGGCTACAACCTGCTCATCAATAGTGAAAAAGATTTTAAGAATTTTTACCAGCAGCTACGCAACAGGTTCCAGCGTCAGACATTATTTATGGAAACAGAGGATTATCAAAATATCCTTTTTCATGCGCTGAATTTTAAAGCTAAAAAAAGATCGGTGACCGAATATATGCAATTAGCCCAGCAATTACAGGAAACTTATCCATTGCCGTTTAATAAAGTATTGGCAACTATCTATTCTATGAATGCAACTGACTCTGGCATGCTCTAGCCAGGCAGCCTTATTTAGATACCCATTTTACTGGTTTTTAGAGCCATCCTGGCACAAGGGCGAATCGGCAACCTTACCACCTTTATCAAACCACTCCTGCGGAGTCATGGTATGTAAGGCCAGTGCATGGATCTGCTGTAACTCGGATTCAAGCACCTTATTGACCATGCGATGACGCTTGATCAGCATCATGCCATCAAACTGATTGCTGGCGATAGTCACCTTAAAATGTGATTCAGAGCCAGGCGTTACATTATGCATATGGCTTTCATTTTCCACCTGAAGAAAGTCGGGGGAAAAAGCCTGTTGCAGTTTTGATTCAAGGATTTGCTGAATGGTCATAGCGATGTATTTGAGTTAAAAGCTTATTCTCACATAAGTTCTTTGATGGTATCCCGCACATCTTTCATGGTTTGGAAACGCCTATCTATATCTGCTGCCATCATTTTTTCCACCAGCATACTGACACCCACCTTTACCCCCATATCCAGCCGGAACAAGGGCACAGCCTTACCTTCGATATGCTGAAACAGCAATGACATTGGCTCACCTTTATAAGGCGGACTGCCACTGAACATCGTGTAGGCAATGATACCAAGGGCATAGATATCAGAACGATGATCCGCAGCAAATCCTTTGGCGCGCTCTGGTGATAGATAAGCAGGCGTACCGATAATCATACCGGTTTTGGTCAGGGTAGCATCGGTTTCAGAGGTTGCCGAAGCAATACCAAAGTCCACAACCTTAGCCAGGCCAGCATCGTTTATCAGAATATTGCTAGGCTTCAGGTCTCTATGAATAACATGTTTCTGATGCGCTTCGAACATGCCATCACTCACCTGATACAGGATATCCAGTGATTGCTGCTGAGACTTAAGCATTTGATGCTTGATCATATAGTCCAGCCCAATACTTTCAAAATACTCCATAGAGATAGCCGAGATGCCATCCTTCACCAGGAAGTCATGGATACGAATGACATTCGGATGACTGATCTTGCGAGAGTATTTTAACTCGCGTAAAAACCGCTCACGCGCTCTTCCATCACTGGTCAGCTCTGGATGCATAAATTTGAGGATCATCGTTTCGCCGACGGTTTCATCTTCCACCAGCATGACCCTGCCCATAGCACCGCGTCCGACTTCCCTGATGATCTTGTATCGATCCATCCAGAAGTCACCCTCTTTCAACTCTTCGATATGCTGAAAACTGACGACCTCGGTTTTTTCCTGCTCCATTGCCTGAGCAGTGCCGCCACTGGCGTGATAATATTTATCCTTATTTTCTTCAATCTTAGTCAGACGAGTTTCAAACATGGTACCTTCATCAAGATTAAGATTGTCTAAATTAAACTTCTCAGTAATGCTATTGATCACTTCCAGCGCTGTATCTCGCACGGTCGCCTGAAGCTTTGGCACCATTTTTACGATACCTTCACGAACATTATGCGCATGCCTTTGATTGACGATATCATCAATGGTACGTAAAGCCTGGCGCTGAATCGCTGCCTCTTTCATGCGCATACATCTGGAAGCAATTTCAAGACCTTTACTGAATCCCAAACTGGAAGTGGCTTTGAGCACTGCTATAGAAGACTCTGGATATTTTTCAATAACTTTGATTAAACATTCCAGAGCCCTTCTATTATCCGTTTTACCGATTGCTTCAATAGCCTGTTCTCTGACCTGCCAGTTATCACTCATCATGGGCTCAATTAATTCGGTAATTTCGCCTGACTGTGTCGTGCTGTTGGCCGCTAATTGCTGTGCGGTATTTTTGACAAAATCGTTTTCATGACTGATCAACGATGCAGCTGCACGATAGAGATTATTATCGCCGTGCGTCAGCAACCATTTAACCGCCTGTTCCTTACCCCACCACTCATGCACATCAAGCGCGAGCAAAAATTTTTCAAGACTTTCAGAGCTTGTATATTCAACGACAATGTTACAGGCCTGTTCGCGCAATTCATCTGACTTGCCCGTCATTAACATAGTTAAAGAAGGCAGGGTTTGTTCGCTGGATTTCAGTCTCAGAATTTCAAACGCAGCTTTCTGATCTTCTTCTCGCATATCAGGAATAAAACGCACAATGGGAGATGGATCATATTCCACGGTCATATTTTTAAGATTTTTCAGGGCTTCGATAATAATGATCTTGGACTTATCAGCCAATAACCGACTAATCATCTTCGCAGATTCAGGCTGATTCACTGCAGCTAGAAAGCGTATCAACATAATTTTGATATCTGGGTTATCCAGATTATCGATATCAATACTTAATGCTGACATATCGGTTCGTTCAGCCTGCGACTGTGCCATTTTGAATAAGCGACTCGCATTGGCTTTATCCAGCCGCAGTGCATTCTTAACAATAACCTCAGGTGCTATATGGGCTTTTTGAAACTCCAGTATATCGATGATTTCAGTTTCAGAGCCATCGGACTCATGTAACTTTTTAAACAGTTTGGAGGGATTAATCTGTTGCGATTCACTGAGAACATTTTTTGATGCTGCGCGTATCATAGTGGTTTCACTACTGAGGCCGTCCAGAAAGCGATCCTCTGTCCCCTGACTCAATACACCCTGACAGATTTGTATGAGAACTTCACCATGGGGGTTATCCGCGTCCGGAATAACTTCAAGAATTTTTTCCAGTTGTTCCTGAGCCTGATCTTTGATTTTTTCTATCAACGCCAAACCATTTTCACTTTGCAAATCCTTGCAGGCAAAAAACTGTTTTAGAGTGCGGTTGAATAGTAGCGAGCCGAAAACTGCCATGTGATTTTTTTATAATTAACTATCGTGACTACGATTATAGCCACGATAGCTGGTATAACCCAACCAAATTGATATGTATCAGCTAAATTTAAACACTTTATTTTCATCAACATCAATATTAACGGTGCTTCCTGGCAGAAATTGTCCTGACAATATTGCCTGAGCCAGTGGATTCTCAATACATTGCTGGATTTCACGTTTTAGCGGTCTGGCCCCATAAACCGGATCAAAACCTACCTTACCCAACTCATCCAGCGCGGCATCACTGATCAGCATGCCCAGGTGCTTATCCTGTAAACGCTGTTTAAGATAACCGAGCTGGATAGCTGCGATCACTCTAATTTCATCTTTACCTAATGGATGGAATACAACCGTTTCATCAATACGGTTAACAAACTCTGGTCGAAAATAATTTCCGATAGTACGCATCACCGCGGCTTTCATGGCGGCATAATTTTCTTCACCGGCCATGCTTTGAATCTCTTCCGAGCCGAGATTAGAGGTCATGACGATAACGGTATTTCTAAAGTCAACCGTACGCCCCTGACCATCAGTCAGGCGTCCATCATCCAGCACCTGAAGCAGAATATTGAATACGTCAGGATGGGCTTTTTCCACTTCATCCAGTAACACCACTGAGTAAGGACGACGGCGTACCGCTTCGGTCAGATAACCGCCTTCTTCATAACCCACATAACCCGGAGGTGCGCCCACCAAACGCGCTACGCTGTGCTTCTCCATAAATTCAGACATATCGATACGCACGATGGCATCTTCGGTATCGAACAGGAATTCTGTCAGGGCCTTGGTTAACTCGGTTTTACCTACACCGGTAGGCCCCAGAAACAGGAATGAACCATTTGGACGACTGGGATCAGACAATCCGGAACGTGATCGACGTATCGCATTGGATACTGCATTCAGCGCTTCTTTCTGACCCACGACACGTTTAGCCAGCTGATCTTCCATCTGCAATAACTTGTCGCGCTCAGACCCCAGCATCTTGGACACAGGGATGCCGGTCCAGCGCGAAACCACCTCAGCGATCTCTTCTTCACCGACCTTGTTACGCAGCAATTTCATATCCTGCATTTCCACATTGGCAGCCAGGTCGAGCTGCTTTTCCAGCTCTGGAATACGCCCATACTGTAACTCGGACATGCGTGCCAGGTCACCAGCACGTTGCGCCGTTTCCAGATCCAGACGTGCGCGCTCCAGCTCTTCCTTAATGTTGGTACTACCCTGTAGCGCCGCCTTTTCCGAATTCCAGATCTCTTCCAGATCAGCGTATTCACGCTCCAGATTATCGATCTCGGTTTCCAGGTCGGAGAGGCGTTTTTTGGAGGATTTATCACTCTCCTTCTTCAACGCTTCGCGTTCAATCTTCAGCTGAATCAGGCGTCGCTCCAGCCTGTCCATATCCTCTGGCTTGGAATCGATTTCCATACGGATACGACTGGCAGCTTCATCAATCAGGTCGATTGCCTTGTCAGGTAACTGCCGGTCGCTAATATAACGGTGTGACAGACTCGCCGCGGCAATAATCGCCGGGTCAGTGATATCTACGCCATGATGCAACTCGTAACGCTCCTTCAGACCACGCAGAATTGCGACGGTATCTTCCACCGAGGGCTCCAGCACCATCACCTTCTGAAAGCGACGCTCCAGAGCAGCATCCTTTTCGACGTACTGGCGATATTCATTCAGCGTCGTAGCACCTATACAATGCAACTCACCACGTGCCAATGCGGGCTTCAACATATTTCCCGCATCCATCGAGCCTTCTGCCTTGCCTGCACCCACCATGGTATGCAATTCATCAATAAACAGGATGATCTGGCCTTCCTGTTTGGAAAGATCGCTTAATACCGCCTTCATACGTTCTTCAAATTCACCGCGGAATTTGGCTCCTGCAATCAAGGCCCCCATATCCAGCGACAACAATCTCTTATGCTTTAGCCCTTCGGGAACTTCACCATTGATAATCCGTTGCGCCAGCCCCTCCGCGATTGCGGTTTTACCCACACCGGGCTCACCGATCAACACCGGGTTATTCTTGGTACGACGTTGTAATACCTGAATAGTGCGGCGGATTTCCTCATCGCGCCCAATCACCGGATCTAGCTTGCCCTGTTCCGCGCGTTCGGTCAGATCCAGGGTATATTTTTCAAGTGCCTGACGCTGGTCTTCAGCATTTTGATCACTCACTACCTGACCGCCACGCACCTCTTCTATCGCCTGCTCCAGTTTTTTGCGATCAGCGCCAGAAGATTTAAGTACATCGCTTAAGGTGCCCTTATCGGCCAGGGCCGCGAGAATGAATAATTCAGAGGGAATAAACTGGTCGCCACGGTCCTGTGCCAGCTTGTCGCTGATATTGAGTAATTTTCCAAGTGCGTTGGAGATATGCAGATCTCCCTCAGCACCCTGTACCTGCGGCACTTTTTCCAGCAATTCACTTAACTGTGAACGCAGCACATTTACATTGACCCCGGCCTTGCTGAGCAAGGGTCGCACCGAGCCACCACGCTGGTCTAACATCGACAGCATCACATGTACCGGCTCAATGAATTGATGGTCGCGGCCAACGGCTAGCGATTGAGCATCGGCCAGTGCTTCCTGAAACTTTGTGGTTAATCGATCCATTCTCATGGATATCACCTCTTCAATAAATTTTAACTATCGAATAAATAGGTTTGATTTGCTTTATTTCAATATCTGTTCAAGGGTTTTTATTGATATAGATCAGCGATGCCTGCCTACCCGTTACATTTTCGCGTCTATAGGAAAAAAATCGCTCGCGATCGCTAAAGGTACAGAACTCACCTCCTGAAATAAGGGTCACGCCTGCTTTATGCAAGCGTGTTCGCGCCAGTGAATAAAGATCAGCAAGATAATGCCCCGCTCGATTCTGTACAAAACAGGATGCGACTGCCGCATCTAGCTCGACAAACTGCATTCTAACCTCGCTACCCACCTCAAATTGAGCGGGTCCTATAGCCGGACCCAGCCAGGCCATGATCTGCTCATTCCTGGAGTGCATCGCTGCAACAGTTTTTTCCAGTATGCCATTGAGCAGCCCTCGCCACCCTGCATGAGCAGCGCCGACTTCAGTGCCTGCGGTATTACACAGCAGCACTGGCAGGCAATCGGCGGTCATTACTACGGCGATGCGACCGGGGCTCGCGCAAAAAGCTGCATCACCTGCGCGTGAAGAGGCATGATCCAGATCGATCACATCGATACTGTGGGTTTGCTTTAACCATTCAGGTTCTGACGGTAGCGCCAGTTGCTCAATCAACAGCTGGCGATTTTGTGCCACAGCCTGAGCATTATCCTCAACATGATCGGCCAGGTTTAGAGCAGCAAAGTCCCCCTCACTCACGCCACCTGCGCGTGTGGTACAGAATGCCGTAATGGTCGAAACCGGTGCTGACCACTGAGCAGGTATGAGGTGCAGTTTACTGTTCGGCATCCCGCTTTAGCACCTCAATCATGTTTTGCATATCAGACGGAATCTCGGCTTCGAAGGACAGCGCTTCACCGCTTACGGGATGATCAAAACTCAGGCGCCTCGCATGCAGGGCCTGACGTTTAAAGTGTCTCAACGCCTGCTCCAGCTCATCAGTCACACCGGCAGGAATCGAAAAACGACCGCCATAAACCTGATCCCCTAGCAAGGGATAACGAATATGCGCCATATGTACACGAATCTGATGGGTACGCCCGGTTTCCAGTCGCACATCGATCAGAGTGTGATTACGATAGCGTTCGGCGACCGTAAAGTGAGTCACCGCGGGCTTCCCATTTTCCTGTATCGACATGCGTTTACGGTCTACTGGATGACGCGCAATCGGCTCCTCTATTGTTCTGCCTGCAGTGATGACCCCACGCGCAATCGCGACATATTCACGCTTCACCTCACGCTGCTGCAAGGCATCTACCAGATTGCTATGTGCCTGCAACGAACGCGCTACCACCATCACGCCCGTGGTCTCCTTATCCAGCCGGTGCACAATACCCGCGCGCGGAAGTTGCTCGAGTTTAGGCTCGCGATAGAGCAGACCATTCACCAGTGTACCTGATTGATGCCCAGCTGCCGGGTGTACGACCAGCCCTGCTGGTTTATTGACCACAAATAGATGCTCATCTTCGAACAGTACATCGAACTCTACTGGCTCAGGCTGGTCGAAGGTTTTCGTTGTTTCGGGAATATCCAGAGTCAGGCGATCACCCAGATACACCTTTTCGCGCGGTTTAACGGTTTTATCATTAAGCGTGATAAAACCAGATTTGATCCAGTCCTGAATTCTACTGCGAGAATAGTCTGGCATCATCTGGCTAAGCGCCTGATCCAGGCGAAATCCGCTGAACTGTTCTTCTATAGAGAGCTTGTGCTGTATTATTTTCATAGACTGGTTATACTTCCCGACCCATTGTTTAACATGACTAATAGCTGATTCGTGTGAAAAAATTTGCGTTTATAGTATCAATTCTTGTGCTCGCTGGCTGCTCTACTGTGCCAAAGGACCCTACCGAAGGTTTAACGGCTGCCGAAATTTACAGCCTGGCAAAAGATCACATGGATTCTGGTAGCTATACCCTGGCAATCGAAAACTTTGAAAGACTGGAATCTCGCTACCCGTTTGGAGTGTATGCCACCCAGGCGCAGCTTGATGTTGCCTACAGCTACTATCTTTATGATGAACCTGCGTCAGCCACTGCAGCGGCAGAGCGCTTTATCAAACTACACCCCAGGCATCCATCGGTTGATTATGCCTACTATTTAAAAGGGCTGATTAACTTTGGACCTAAAGCATCAGTGCTGGATATCTTTTACGATCGCGACCCGGCCGATTACGACCGCAGCAAGCTTTTACAATCTTTTCAGGACTTTCAGGTACTGGTGAACCGATTCCCCGACAGCAAGTATGCACCAGATGCGGTGAAACGTATGGTTTATTTACGCAATCAACTGGCTCGTGCCGATTTAAAGATTGCTGAATTTTACCTGAGCCGCAAAGCCTGGATCTCGGCTGCTAACCGAGCAAAAAAGATGCTGGAACAGTTTCAGGGCAGCTCTTCGGTAAAACGTGCGTTACAGATACAGCTACTAAGTTATCAACAACTTGGACTCAGTCAGCTTGAAGATGATACTCGACGCATCCTGGTCGATAACTATGGTGAACAGTCGGCAGAGGTGAGTTTACCCACTGAAGATTCCTGATTTCACAGCATGTCTACTGGTTTGCGAACGGATTTTCGTCCTTGCGTGCTGGACATCGGCGGCAAAGTCGTTGGAAGCCTTCAGGGACGTTTCATGCTATCCCTCCTCAAGGTTTTACATTTGTACCAAAGGAAGCATGCCTTCCACCCCTGAGGGGGTCTTGAAATACTTCGCCATCACGGCCTGAAAGTCGTCGTAGCCATCGTCGCTGGGACCACAGCAGGGCTCTTCTGTGTTGACTCGAAAGTCTATGACCCTGATATCGTCCAGCTTCATCTCGTCTGGTTTGGCGTAAAACCACAGTACTTCTTCAGTAGCTTTGCCAATTGCCGAGTTTCCTCAGAGGTCAGGTCGCTGTCGTGGTCGGCATTTTCGCCAAAGAAATGGGCCTGATTGTCCTCTATAAAGCTATCTCCCGCGGTCGTCAGACGCAGGTGTACCGAGCGGCGATCTAGATCAGGTACCTGACGGGTGACCATGTTTGCCTGTTCAAGTCGACGGATGGTTTTGGTCATATGGGCGGGTTTAATGTTCAGGGTTTGTGCCAGGCGCCCCTGTCGGATGCCCGGGTTCAAATGGATTATCCAGAGGATTGAGAATTCTCCCGGCCGCAGATCGGTTCCGGCAAAGTGCTCGAAAAACTTGTCGTAGACGCGTACCTGCGCGATACGTATCAGGAATCCAAGCGAATTTGCCAGCTCACCGATGCTGATGTCCTGGTCGTCGCTCAGGACAGGTTTTTCGTCCTGTCTGTCCATCACGATTGGCCTGGTGCTTTAACCTTGCCCGCGCCACGCTGTACGAAATCGTTCAGTCGCGCCTCTGCCTCCGGTGTGGTGGCAGAAAAAGACGAGACAAAGCTTTCCACAAACAGT
>JBNKUM010000081.1:0-10327 GCA_050298595.1 Gammaproteobacteria bacterium
CCGTGTAGTCATTGCTATAATTGTAATTTGAATAGCTTGATGACATCACAGTGATCACATCATCGCCTGCTCCACCATCAACCGTATTTGAAGATTGATAGTGCAAGTTGATAGCATCCGATCCCGCGCCTCCATCAACTACATTTGTGCCAGAGCCATTGACCGTAATCCTGTCATCACCAGCACCACCATCTATCTGGTCATTTCCACCATTATCTGTGATCTTGTCATCACCGGCGCCTCCATCTATCTGGTCATTTCCACTACTATCTGTGATAGTGTCATTTCCATCACTTCCATACACAGCATCGTCGCCATTGCGTCCGTACAAATAGTCGTTACCGTCGAAACCGACAATGAAATCCCCTGCCTCGCCGCCATATATCGTATCAGCACCCGACGATCCGATGTTGGAATTGGAAGTAGTGACAAACCGGCTCATGGCGTCTGAAAGATCTGTAAGGGTGGCTGGATCAATTTCCACCAATGCGGTCAGCATCAGCCACTGCCTGAAGATTTCTTCTTCGTTACCCTGGCTCACCGCTATGTCCACCAGCGCGTAATCGAATATCTGGGCATCAATGTCGGTATTGGTGGTCAGAAGATCCGTTGCTGGATCGTAGGTCAGGCCTGGCGCGATATCCGACAACAAGCCGTTGGCCACCGCAAATTTCACCAGCAAGTTACGTGACAGCTCATTGTAAGCCTGCCGGTAATAGCCGCCTGTAGTAACAATTTGACCATTCTCGCGCCACTGCCCATCACCCAAACGCAATACATCCATACCCGCGTATTGCTTAATCACGGCCAATTGTTCCAGTGTAAAGGATTCACCCGCCAGACGAAAATCTACCTGGCCCGTTTGTGTATTGACGTTGAGCCGGTGGCCGGGGTCGATTTCGTCGATGGTGACACCTTCAACGCCTGCCCATTTGACCAGCAGCTCCTCAAAGCCCGCCACTAGAGATTTCGCAGTCGGCGCGGTGAATAAATCGAGCGCATAATCCTTCAGACTACTGTCGAGGCTCATAGCCTGATGCAGATCGGGCATCTGGCCATAGCCCTTGATGTCGGCAAGCACCAATACATCTGGGTCTAGCGTCACTTCGCCCACATAGCGAGTGAAGGTCCGGTTGGACGCGAACGATACATCGGCGGCGATGCCAGATGTCTCAGCTGCCACACCCTGAGTGCCATCGGCCCAGGTAAAGTCACCCTGGCGCGCGATCTGTGCGTCGGTACCCGTTTGTGCTGCAACGTCAACGTAATTCAGGCTGATGCTGGCAATGCCTTCATCCACCAACGAGCGCAACTCATCGCCCTGACTTATGCCATCGCCATTAACATCCTGCCAAACCTTCAGATCAGCGTATAGCTCATCGTTAGTGTCGATCACGCCGTCGGCGTTGCTATCCAGATCGGACAATTCTTCATAACCTGTGCGCTCCGGGCTACCGAACAGTTCGCCGATGTTGTTGATGGTGCCATCTGCGTTGCGATCCAGAGCCAGGAATCCATCGTCGCCACTCAACCAGGAAGTACGCGTGGCAAAACCATCGCTATTCAGATCGAAATAGGCGTTGCTACCCTCTAGATTGGTCAGTTCTACACCGTCGCCATCAAGGTCGAGCACCAGTGGGTCACGCGGAATAACACTATCCGCGCCGTCACTTCCAGCGCCCGCGCCACTGCCAGCTCCACCGCCGCCACCGCCCGAACCGCCACCACCACCACCGCCATCTCCATCTCCATCTCCATCTCCATCTCCATCGCCATCTCCATCTCCATCGCCATCTCCGTCTCCGTCTCCGTCTCCGTCTCCATCTCCATCTCCATCTCCATCTCCATCTCCATCTCCATCTCCATCTCCATCTCCATCTCCATCTCCATCTCCATCTCCATCTCCATCTCCGTCTCCGTCTCCGTCTCCGTCTCCATCGCCATCGCCATCTCCGTCTCCGTCTCCGTCTCCGTCTCCATCTCCGTCTCCATCTCCGTCTCCATCTCCGTCTCCGTCTCCATCTCCGTCTCCGTCTCCATCTCCATCTCCATCTCCATCTCCATCTCCATCTCCATCTCCATCTCCATCTCCATCTCCATCTCCATCTCCGTCTCCATCTCCATCTCCGTCTCCATCTCCATCTCCATCGCCGCCTCCGCCTGGAATATCGGTGCGCGTAACATCTCCAGTTTCATTGTCATAGTCGTATCTGGTCGTATTTCCATCCTTGTCTGTAATCGTAATGTCGTCTATAAAACCATCACCGTCAGTGTCGTTATAAACAACGTTTTTTTCATTGGTATCAACAACCAATTTGTCTCCACCATTAGAGGTAATTATAAGCTCGCCCGTTTCTTTGTTGTACGAGATACCATCGGCTGACACTTGGTTATCGTACACCCCGTCTTCATTTATATCTTTGCCACCTGGAAATGTTTCTGTAGTAGGGTCTGTTCCTGTATCTGTTCCTGAATCTCCTCCATCAGGGGGGGCATCGACAGGAATATTTATTGCATCTCCAACGCCTATTTTGTCTGGATCGGTAATTTGAGGATTAGCGTCTAACAGTTCTTGTAAAGTAATACCATTTTGTTCAGCAATTTTTGAAAGCGTATCTCCCGGTTCAACTATATATTGATCTGTTGCACCCGTTGGACCTGTTGGACCTGTTGGATCTGTTGGATCTGTTGGATCTGTTGGGTCTGTTGGATCTGTTGTACTGGTATCGCTAGGATCGAAGTCCCCAACATCATAACCTCCCAATAAGTCCAAGTATTCTGCTGGCTTTGTCCCAAAAGCATCTTCTGGAGTTGTTCCATCTGTTGAATTAAGCCAGTTTGTAACGGCAGTAGCACCCACTAAATGAGCCGCAGCAATTAAGCCAGCTTCTGTAATATCGACTCCATCTTTAGTCTGACCAATAAAATTGGTCGCACCACTATTTTCTAAATACCCTAGTACACGCTCGTGGTAAGCACTTACAGCATTATTTTGAGCAGCGGCAGAATTCAGAAAGTCTGAATAGGAGCTAATTCCATCAACACCAGTCCAGCTGTATGACTGATAATTGTTATTCATTGATCCGTCATGTGTTATATATCCCGCATCTACTAATGCGGCCTCACCCATTTGATATAATCCCAAATAACCTAGATCATTGATTGCATTTTGATTTCCAGAAGACTCTCTTTGTGCCAATGCATCTAAATAATCACCATAATTACTCATTGTAAATTCCCTCAATTACACATTTTTGTTAAATTTTTGTCGCTGATACTGATCAAATACGAACACCCCATAGAACCACATGACCACTCGTTTAATAGATACATTTTTTTTTCAACTTTAGGCTTTACCTCAAAGCTTAAAACTTCAAAACCGGATGTTGCACCACCACCTGTGCATAGCGGTTTATCTTTAAAATAACTGTTAGGTTTTTTAATATAGTATTGACCGATTGGTATAAATATTTTTAGCTTTTTAAAAGCCCCGCCTTCATAAAGCGATAATTTATAAACTCTGGACTCTACAATCTTATCAGTGGAAATTTCTCTTAAAGAAAAATCTGCTTTCACCTCACGCCTATTAAGTAGTTTAAAATCTTCAAAATTAATATCGCCTATGTCTTTTTTACCATAGAATTCCTTTTTAATAATTTCATCAAGATTTTCAACTTCCTCGCAAAAGGCGTTTCCTCCTATTCCTAATATAAATACAATTATCAATATAAATTTAAACATATATAATCACCCGCGAACTCATCCTATTTCTAATAAACACCAAGCATTAAACCTTCTCAAAATTCAAAACACCTCAACTTATATCCTAAAAGATCACGAAGCATTTCACTGTCATATATTGAGCAAGGCTTAGGTTGAAAACCACATTCATGATTAGCGCAAAAGAAAGGATACAACTGATAGTCAACTATTATCTGACTACCGATATTTTTAAACAGCATTCGAAAAAGTAAGCTATATGGAGGTACATTTCGTTTTCTGTACTCTCCGTTACTATTAAAAATAAAATTCCCCAGACTATAAATAACAAGCTTTCCGGAAAGCACTTCAATCTGCTGAGTCATATGCGCTCCATGACCCACAATCAAATCAGCTCCAGCATCCACATAATTTTTAGCCCACTTTTTCTGATTATCTGTAGCCCATTTGTAATTTACTCCCCAATGAGGCGAAACCAATAAAAATGATTCTGGATATTCACTTTTAATACTTTTAATTCTTTCAATAACACTAGCTGAGGTAATATTACAGACACCCGCTTTATTTTCTGATGAATAAATCCCGAATTGATTATCCTCATGCTTGTTATATGCATACCCAGATATAATAAATATCTTTTTTGAAAGATCCGCAATTTCAAGATCAATTTCTAGTGGATCTAAAGATTCTTCGCTATTATGACCAGCACCTATATATGGAATGCCAGCATTTTTCCATAAGTCAAAACTCTCTACGAGAGCCTTGTTTCCAAAGTCGCTACTATGATTATTGCCTAACATAACACCGTCAATATTATAATTTTTTAGCACATCAATACTCGACTCTGGGTCTGCATCCAAAATCCAATTCTTAATTCCAATTAACGGTGATTTTTTATGATGAGTTAATGCAGCTTCAAAATTAGCTAGATTCAGATCATTTTCAGTTAAAAACTTGGAAAGGAATCTAAAAGAATGCTGATAACCATACTTATCCAGGTAATTTTTTTGACGACGTTTTTCTCTATCACGATCATAATATTCACCAAAATACGTATCACCAAGAACAGAAATACTGGCTACATTCTTTTTTGATTTTATACATAGAGTTTTCTTTGAAGAGCACTTCTTTATAAAAGTCGTAGTATATTTAACTACCCGATGAATTGAATTATCAAGCAAATCCAGAGCAAAGCTGTTTCGATTTTTTTTATCGCTGCATCCAACAACTACTACAGCTACTTGTCTACCATTCTTATTTGATGTTATTGCAATGTTAAAACCTGACTTTGGGGTTCTCCCAGTTTTAAAACCGTCAATACCTTTAACACCTAGTAGATCATTAGTATTTTTATACTTTTCTCCTCGAAATGTAAAACTTGTTCTAGAAAATTCTTTACATAACTCAGGGAATTTTATTTTAGCATGCTTGATTATCGAAAGGATATCGAACAAGCAGGTAATATGACCTTCATTAAAAAGACCGGTTGAATTTCTAAATTTAGATTTCCTCAAACCAAGTCCATTAGCATACCTTGTAAGATCTAGCGCAAATCCTCTTTCTGTACCTGAGTGCCATTCCGACAAAGCCACCATAGCTTCGTTTGATGATGATACCGCAACAGCCGATATCAGATCTCTTACTTTTACTAACTCTCCGCTTTCCAAGACCCACTTCGATGGAATACTTGCTGCTTTATCGGATATACGAACACTTTGATTAAGTTGATTTGGATCTTGAATTATTTTCTCGTAAATAAAACATAAACCAAAGATTTTTGTAAGCGCAGCAGGGTATACAATTCGTTCGCATGAAATGGTAGAATAAACCTCTCCAGTAACCAAATCCATAATTGCTCCTGCGGTGGGATTCAAACATTGATTACTACTCCTATTTTTTGGAGCTACGCATTTCTCGGACTCACTACTTCTTTCTCCAATTGATGAAGTCTTTATCAAACTTTTACAAATCTCACTTACCCCCGTTGAGTGAGATCCTTTAATCAGCACTACATCACCATCCTTAACAATAGTCTTCAAATACTCTTGCGCAGCCCTAACACTACATTTAAATCTCTTGTTAATATTTCTTTCAATATTTTTATATGTTTCTTCTATTTCTTTTCCTACAAAAATAAGTATATCAATACATGATGCATTTATTTGCTCGGATAATTTTATGTGGGATTTCTTTGACTCCTTTCCTAATTCCAACATATCCGACATTACACAAATAGTGCGCTTAATTCTGCCATTGCTTGCATGTTTAATACTATCTATATAGGTAATTGCCGCTTCCATCGAAGCTGGGTTTGCATTAAAACTGTCGTCAATTAGAATATAAGACCCTCTATCAACATTTAACACGTGGTGCTCCATTCTGCCTTTAACCGGTTCAAGTTTTGACAAAGCAGGTAGAGCTCGATCAACGTTAACACATAAGTATGGTAATGCAGAAATTGCCGCGACAGCGTTTAATGCGTTATGTTCACCCGACAAATTAATAAGAGTTGAAAAATTTTCTTTCCCAATTACAAACGCTAATGCCTGAGCAGTATCTATTATCTCTGTAGTTATTAACCTACAATAGTCTTCTTCACACTTACCAAAAGTCACATTATTGTGATAGCCAAAAACATGTAATTTTTCCTCAATCAAAGCTGTCGTTTCAGTTTCTGAAGGATATACAACAAGGCCTGTATGATCTAAACCAGATAGAATTTTAAGTTTTTCGCAAACAATATTATTAAGAGTTAAGTGCCGCTGCAGATGCGCTTTTGACATCTTCGTTAAAACAACCACATCTGGTTTAGCAAGATTACTGCTTTTCTGAATACTTCCTGGAGCACCAATAGCCATTTCATATACAGCGAAATCAGCGTCTGATGGAGTATTAATTATCGAAAGCTGAACACCAGCATATAAATTGTAATTTGCCTGTGTTCTATAAGTTTTGTACTGATGAGCAAGTAACTTTGATAATATTTCCCGCGTGCTTGATTTGCCCACGCTGCCAGTTATTGCTACAACCTTCGCCTTCAGACGATTTCGATGAAATCGCGCCATTGATTCTAATGAATGCTTTACATTTCGTACAACCAAAGTTGGACGAGGAGGATGAAAGTCAACTGTACCGTCTACGATAAAACCTGATGCGCCATTTAAAACATACCTTTCTAAGCAACTTTTTAAGTTTCTTGTGTTAGCAGAAGATATAAAAACCATATCGCCAAATTGGAAAAACTTTTCTTCAATACAGAACGTGTCAATAACCCAATTGGATTCAGGCTTGACCAACCATTCACCACTCGCTGCTAACATCAATGACTCAGCATTCCAAACCTCTGATGCACAATAGAAAACTTCATCACCTTGGATAGAATTATTCACAGTTAAACTCCTCATCACAAAAGGAGCTATGTATCTTCAATAACGCCATCAATCCATGCTGCACATTATCAATTCGAATGGAGTTGTCGTAGACAGTAGTTCTCAGCCCACCCAGCACCCTATCTACATGCTTAATATAAAAGCAATCAATCTCATCCTTGAACTGCAATTGCATGAGGCTACGAATGCCGCGAACTATGACGGTGCGGTAGTTTTCGGCACGAGCATGATCACCACACTCTTTTGCCAGTTCGAATGCATCGATTAAACCTTCTAGATAGACCCCTGTCGATGATGCATGCGGTGGACCAAAATACGTACGAGCTGGATCGTAGAAACGTCCTTGCATATCATGGAATTCAACCGAATCCCATTGCTGCATGGACAGCAGCCAGTCGTTCATTTCGAATATGAATTCCTTAAGATGCTCATCTCTGGTGACTTGCCAAACCAGGAAATAGGCTTGTGTATGCCAGGGTATGAAGGCGGGGTTACGATTGTCTCGGTGCCAGACCCTGTAGTAGCGGAAAGCCGCCATAATGCGCGTCAGTTCATCTGGGTTGCGACTGATGCGGTAGCGCGACGCGAGAAACAACAGCGCTTCTCCGGAGTAGAAATTCTGGTTGTCCT
The DNA here is from genome assembly GCA_050298595.1 of Gammaproteobacteria bacterium. Lineage (GTDB taxonomy): Bacteria > Pseudomonadota > Gammaproteobacteria > JACNJF01. Next base: position 7,740 of record JBNKUM010000081.1, read on the forward strand.
TGCGTTCGCGCGGGATAAAAAAGGTGTCGAATGATCCATCAGAATTACCTAGCGATTGAATCAAGGCGTACAACGCATATTCCTCGCTCAGAAAACGCTTGCGCTGTGGCGATTCAAAAATGGCTAGAGCTGCCAGCGCAGCTGCTCCCAGCTTGGCACTGCCATTCATCCAGATATAGCCTAGTTTGCCTTCGCGCTTTAATGTGGTTGAAATGTTATATGCCAGATTTTTTGCAGCAATAGCGGCGAGTTGATCACTACCGAACGACATAGCAGCACGACCAAGGCACACCGTCGCCATCCACTGGCGAATGGCGTTGTTGGAAGATGCATAAGAGCCCTGGCTGGGCCAGTACTTGTACTGAGCAGCACCTGATTCATTTACTTGAAAAGCAAGCCAACGAGTCATGGCCTGGGCACAGCGCAAAACGCTTTGGTGGTTGACGGCACTCACTTCCACTACACGGTTTCCTCGAAACATTTCAACGGGAACAGTTTGACCGTGAGACGCAGGGCTGTTATCGCAGAAAAGTTGTTTAGTTTGATATAAGGTAACAAGGACAGTAGTTTGTAGAGTGCTTTTTGATCGAAGGCTCGCCATATGCAGACTGAGCGCTTTGTTGAAACTGAGGTTTCGGGCGAGCATCTCAACGGCCGCCCAGTGAGTAGTTTTACCACCATGGTCAATCAGCATCGCTTGCTTTCCGCGTAAGCTATTCCATTGATCTTTACTTTTCGGATTCAAATGACGAACTTGCGGTGAAAACAGCATTTCCAGTTCGAACGAAGTGGCGCTCGACATAACAGACCCTAACTCCTGTTCAAGGTGTTCTAATGTGTTCTCGCTCGCACCTATCCAGACAGCACGCAACTTTTCGCCTTGATAGCGAGCACAGACGTAAAGCCAGTGAAATTCAAGTTCGTATTTTTCTCGTTCCCAAATTGCAAGGGCTTCGTGCAAACGCTGAAGTGCTAGATTAGGGATATTGGTTAGTTCTGCAGCCAGGACGGTCATATCAGCGCTCCTTCAATGACTCTTGTCCATGACGCAATAAAGGCGCCATAAAAAACTCAATAATGCGTCTATGCCCAGTTTGCACTTCAGCCGTAACCGCCATACCCGGCTTAAGCTTCACATCTGTTCCATTTACCCTGATTGTGTTCGCATTCATTTTTATCTGCATGCCATATATCAACCCACGCTGCTCATCCACTGTTGCATCGTTTGATACAGACATTACTTCGCCCTCTATGACCCCATATTTAGTAAAAGGAAAAGTCTGTACCTTGATTTCCGCAGGCATGCCTTCTCGCACAAAACCGATGTCTTTATTTTCCAGCATGACCTGAACTTCCAGAAATTCTTCATCGGGTACAATCTGCATCAGTTGCTGCGCTTCGGTTACTACACCACCCTCGGTACTAATCGCCAGTTCTTTCACCTGACCTGATACAGGGGCATACAAAATTCGTTTCTGGTTGATGTCGCTTGCTTTTTTTAACTCTTCTTTTATTGAAGCAATCTGGCGCTGGTATTCTGCAACAGCACTTAACTGGGTTGCCAGACCTTCAGCTTCCATGACCTTTATCCTCTGTCTGGTTTCACCCTGAGAGGCTTTTAACTGATTGAGGCGGTATTTTTCTGCTGATAAGTCCTGGGTTTTCTCTATCCGTTCCTGCTTTAGTTGCAGGTAATCCATTTCTGAAGCAAATTTATTGGCGTACAGGTCTTGTATGTTTTTTGTTCTTTGCGTGACAATCGGCAGGGTTTGTTCGAGCTTTTGTATATTCGCCTGCGTTGCGTTTTGCTCTGCCTCGTTTCTTTCGAGTTCACTTTTTAATGCCTGTAGCTGTGCTCGATATTGTTGCCACTGCTGCCAAACTAGCTGTCTATACAGTTGAACTTCCTGTGCATCTGCCTGCGGGATTTCTTCAAGCTGGATTTGCGATAGTTGTATTTTATTTTGTTCCTTTTCATTCAGTGCAAACAAAATGGCCAGCGCTTTGCTTAGTGATAACTGTAGCTGTGCAGCATTCAGCTCATTACTTAACCGATCCTGATCCGCCAGCGTTGTAGTACTGTCCATCTCTACCAGCGCCTGTCCTTTGCTGACATTCTCTCCTTCATGCACCAATATTTTCTTGATCACGGCTTTTTCTAAAGGCTGAATCTGTTTGACCCTGGAGCTGGGGATTATCTTGCCTTCTGCCGAGGCGACGATATTGACTTCACCAAAATAGGCCCAGACGATGCCTAATGTTATCAGTATCAACAGGCTGCGTGATACCCAGCGTGTTAATGGGTGTGGTGGTGCTTCCTGTATTTCGAGTGCTGCGGGTAAGAATGCACTCATTTCACGTGATTTGTTGCTATCGCCCAACTTGTCTCGATTGGCCCAGGAGTCTTTCAGTACGGCTAGTGCGCTCATACCTCTCCCCTGTTGATGGCATGGCGGTTTTGATCAACCGCTGTCTGCTGTTTGTTCTGCGAATCTACCGGGTGAAGATGCGGTGTGTGGCTCTGGTAACCGTGTAGCCTTGCGTAATAGCCATTCAGATGGATCAGTTGATCGTGATTGCCCTGTTCT
>JBNKUM010000082.1:0-36343 GCA_050298595.1 Gammaproteobacteria bacterium
GCTATTAGAGAAACGATTTAATTGAATAACACCTATTCGAATCATGAATACTAGAGACCTGAGTCCTGAATTATTACGTGCCTTTGTTGCGGTAGTTGATGGGGGCGGTTTTACCCGAGCCGCTTACCGTTTGAATAGTACCCAATCCACGGTCAGCCAGCGGCTGGAGGAACGCCTGGGCGTATGCCTGATGCAGCGAAATACCCGAGGTTTAGCTTTAACAGAGCGTGGAGAGTTGATGCTGGGTTATGCCCGGCGATTGTTAGCGCTGAATGACGAGGCACTCTCAGCTCTGGAACAAACCCATCTGCGCGGACGGGTTCGACTCGGTTCGACTCAGGAAGTCGCTAATGGAGGTCTGGCTGATTTACTGGCGCGCTTCACCCGCTTGCATCCTGATGTAGAGCTGGAGATGCGTGTCGATAGCAATATGGCTTTGCAGTGGCCAGATGACTCCCTTCCCGAGCGGTCCCGTTGCCTTTGGTCAGAACGTTGCACTGGACGAGGACACAGACAGTAATATCGTATTGCATGGTGGAGACCTGAATCAGTTGCCGGTCATGTTTACGATTGATACACAACCGCAATTTGGTCGACTCACGGGTACACCATCCAATCTGCCGTATACCCCCAATAGCAACTTCAATAGATCAGGTCCATTCCGCTTTGTGGTGAATAACGGCTTTATGTCGAGTTACCCAACGCTGGTCAATATCTTTGTTAACCCCGTTGCGGATGTCCCAGTAGCGAGAGATAGCGTTTTTCTGACTGCTGAAAACACGCCTGGAACAGGCACCCTGCCAGCAACAAACGCGGTTAATGATCCGATCACCTATTCGATTGTGTATAGCCCTAATATGAACTTTTCTGGCACGGATAGCTTTACCTTAAACGCCAGTGATGCACCGCTGGCAGTTAACCGCACGATGACCCTTAATCAGGGTTCTTCTATCGCATTTATTACCCTGGATGGTTCCGATCTGGAAAACAATGCGTTGACCTATGCGGTGACAACATCACCAGTAACGGGAACGACGGCTGGCTCGATGAGCGGTTCGCTTGCCGGAATGAGTCCGCTGGAGTTCACCCCAGCCCGTGACTTCTCCGGTCAGGCACAACTGGTCTACTCAGATCCTACGATACCGATGGTGATGGGTATGGTGATGGTTTAACGGATTCTCATGAGCTTAAGGTAGTCGTAAATGAGTACGACAAGGAGAAAGTGCGTTTAATTATAGTGCCACAGAAACGACCACCTATGCACTGTGTCCAGACATCAACGGACACTGGGTTGTGAGCCAAAGCGGCAGTACTACCGCAACACTGCGTAAAAACAACGCACTAACGGTGGCTGATCTGAGCTTTGCTACGAGTTGGGGGGCACCCTAAACATTTAAGGCCACGGTATTGGGATGTATATCGGTACGGATCAAGTAATAATGTGATCCTGGAATCACAGCGTTATATTAAAAGAGGCAGGGTGTGAAACAATAATCCGTTTAGTAATCACTCACTCTGACATATATCAACCCAAACCCCCAGCCTACAGTGCTAATATCCAACCTCCAAAACAAACCTCAACCCCAGAATGCCATCAATCAACATTACCCCTGAAAATATCCCCCTGGTCGCCATCGACTTCATGAACCAGACCCATAAGGAAGAAATTGCCCTGGTCAATTCCTTAATGGAAAAGCTCCAGGCCGCGCCTGATGAAGAAAATGATACCGAGATATCTGAGTCTCTAACTCAATGGTATACGCATACCGAAGCTCATTTTCAACGAGAAAATGAACTTATGCTTGAGATGAATTTCCCCCCGTATCTGGTACATGCAGGAGAACATGAAAACGCTTTGAATCTTATGCGCGCTGTAATTAAGGCCTGGGAAAAAAATAAAGACATACCACAATTATCGGATTTTGTTTTTAACCAATGGCCTGAGTGGTTCATGGCTCACGTCAATTCAATGGACACAGTCACCGCTAATTTTGCAAAGACGAAGGGTATTAGCTAGCCAGGCAGCGAGATACCATGGGTCACCGTATCAGGCGCTACTTAATAGTTAAAACTCCAACCGCCCATCTTCGCACTTCAAGCTCAGCTCCCCTTCTAAAAAACTGAGCAGGTGCTGACCCAACATCTGATTACGCCATCCCTGCAAAATCTTCCCATTTCGCCCCCCGGCAACCAGATCATCGATATCCTTTTTGCTAACTACCGAGGAGATGGCAATCTCATTCTCGTCAGTCAGTAGCCGGCATATCGCCATCAGGCAATCAGCCTTTGCCTGCTGCTCATTAGTCAGTCGTATAAAGTCTGAATGTTTAGGATATTCTGCTGCATCCATTTGTTCTGACTCAGCCAGCACCTGTAGAATTTCTGCGCCAATTTTTTTAATGTAATCAGCACTCAAACTGCCAATCTGATTCAGTTCTTTCTCTGTTTTGGGCTTAAAGCGCGCAATATCGACAATGTCCTCATCCTTCATGATCCAGCGTTTGGGACGGTCTTTCTCCATCGCTCGCTTTTCACGCCAGCGGCATAACTGGTCAGCGTGATTCAACGCTATACCTTTGAGTTTCTGTACCCCTTTCAGACGTTTCCACAGGCTGCTGACATCCACCTGATAGTTTTGCGGATCAGTCATCTGTGCAAAATCCGCTTCCACCCAGGACAGGCGGTTCTTATCTTCAAGCTGACTGGTCAGCTTTTGATGGATTTCAATCAGGTAACGCACATCGTCCATCGCATAATCCAGCTCTCCTTCGGATAAGGGGCGTCTGCTCCAGTCGGCACGGGTGTGTTTCTTTTCCAACTGCACCCCGCATACGCGCGCGACCAGATCTGCATATCCAATCTGGTTGGCAAAACCCAGCACCGCTGCTGCTATCTGGGTATCAAATATCGGGCTCGGCAGGGCGTTAAAGTTATAGTGAAACAATTCAAGATCCTGACTCGGTGAATGCAGGATTTTCAGCATTGATGGTTTGTTGAACAGCGCTACCAGTGGTGAAAAATCCTTAATCTTAAACGGGTCGATGCAGGCCTGTGCATTTTCAGTGGCTAACTGAATCAGGGCCAGCAGCGGGTAATATGTTTTTTCGCGAATGAACTCGGTATCCAGCGCGCAATACTGACAATCCTGAATGCTGCTGCAGAATTCGGCCAGTGCCTGATCGCTGTTGATATATTGATATGTCATGAAAAACTCGGTTTGAGTGATGAGGTCAGGTGATCTGGGTTTTACGCCGAATATCACGCAACACGATAAAAATCCATGGCCAGATTGCCATTCCTGTCAAAGGTGCCCCCAGGTAAGCCATAAAATCCGGCTCACGATGCAGTACACCTTCTATCCACACCACGGTGAATTGATTGATCAGTAATAATGAGAATACATAAAACGCCTGCCGACCCAGTGTTAATACCCTGACCTGCAGCAGGAAGTTCATGTTGATGAAGATAATGATCACCAGTGCCAGACTATGCTGCCCCAACAGTGTGCCCTGAGCGACATCAACAAACAGGCCGGTGATAAAGGCAGTCCACAGACCGACCCGATGAGGTAAAGCCATATTCCAGTAGATCAATACCAACGCGACCCAGTCCGGTCGATAAAGCTGAGCCTCAATCGGTAATGGCAAAATCAGCAACACCAGGCCGAATATCACGCTCAACGGAATGACCAGTATATTAAAGCTAATCATCTTGTTGATTCTCCTGGCGAGGTTGAATAATCAACACTTCGCGACTGCTATCCAGGCGGGCCTCCGGACGTGCCATTGCTGACACAAAGCCATGGGTTATATCCAGTCTAATTTCGCTCACGGTCGCTACCGGGTAGTCCGCCGGAAAACGTCCACCGAGCCCGGAAGTAACCAGCTTATCACCCACCTTTACCTCTGCCGTGGCAGGTAAAAAGCGTAGCTCCAGCTCCTGTGTACTGCCGGTACCAAATGCCACCGAACGTAATCCACTATTAATGAACTGTACTGGAATGGCATGCTCTGGATCTGAAATCAGCATCACAGTGGATGAATTCGGCGTGACATGAATGACCTGACCCATGATGCCATGCTCATCAATTACCGCCTGACCATCGTAAATACCATCCAGTGAGCCCTTATTTAATTCAATCAACTGGCGGTAAGGATTTTGATCGACCGAGAGGAGTTCAGCCACGATAACATCATCCGCCACCTTGCGAGATGAACCGAGCAGCTCACGTAGTCGGGTATTTTCTTCCTGTAGCACCTGAGTTTTTTGTAACCGCGCATTTAACAGTCGTTGTTCTTCTTTTAGACGGTGATTTTCATCCACCAGGCTATTGTGAGTTTTAAACCATTCACTGACCCAGGCGCCAGACTGTGCGGGCAGACTGACCAGATAGCGTAATGGAGAAATAACGACTGCAATGCTGGAACGGACCACTTCAAGATAGGTAAAACGATGGTCGACCATCATCGATGAGAAACAAAGCACTATCAGGAATAAAGTGGGTATTACCTGTCCACGAGCCTGTTGGAAAATATTCTGCATACCACTATCAGGCTAAAACCCGGAACACGACGCTGTTGATTGACCAGTCTGTCTGCTAATAACAGCGCCGTTGGCAATCATTCTACTGCGAGGAAATCTGAACCATGTTGATCGATCATTTCCAGTACACGACCACCACCACGCGCCACACAGGTAAGTGGGTCTTCGGCGACAATCACTGGCAGGCCGGTTTCTTCCATAATTAAACGATCCAGATCACGCAGCAAGGCACCGCCACCGGTTAACACGATACCGCGTTCTGCGATATCAGAACCCAGTTCAGGTGGCGTTTGTTCCAGTGCGTTCTTAACCGCGGAAACAATTCCATATAACGGATCCTGTAAGGCTTCTAATATTTCATTACTATTCAGGGTAAAGCTTCTGGGTACACCTTCTGCCAGATTGCGACCTTTCACTTCGATTTCGAGTAAATCTTCTCCCGGGTAGGCAGCAGCAATCTCGACCTTGATGCGTTCAGCAGTTGCTTCACCGATCAGAATGCCATAGTTACGGCGTACATAGTTGGTGATAGCTTCGTCAAAACGGTCACCACCGATACGTACTGAAGCAGAATACACAATACCGTTGAGTGACATAACGGCAACTTCTGAGGTACCACCACCGATATCCAGTACCATGGAACCCTGAGGCTCATCCACTGGCATACCCGCACCGATTGCAGCAGCCATCGGTTCTTCGATCAGGTAGACCTTACGCGCACCAGCACCTAAGGCTGATTCACGAATAGCGCGACGCTCAACCTGAGTAGCACCGCAGGGTACACAGATCAATACACGAGGGCTGGGACGGAATAACTGGTTTTCATGCACTTTACGAATGAAGTGCTGGAGCATTTTTTCGGTGTAGGTAAAGTCGGCGATGACACCGTCTTTCATAGGGCGGATAGCGGTAATATTTTCTGGCGTTCTACCCAGCATTTTTTTGGCATCCATACCGACTGCCTCTACCGATTTTGGACCACCGGGTCCACGATCCTGACGAATCGCCACTACCGAGGGCTCGTTTAATACTATCCCCTGTCCACGAGAATAGATCAGGGTATTGGCAGTACCAAGATCGATGGATAAATCATTAGAAATAAGACCACGAAGAGCTGAAAACATTGACTGAATTTACCTGTTTTATGTATAGCGAGCCTAATGGAGAGACACTCCCGACCCACGTCTATGATGTGACGCGTACTCTAGCAACGGGTAAGCTTTAGAGCAAGGCTGAAATGCCTGATTTTGCTTATCCCAGACGCTTTTATATGTTAAGTTTGCTGGCTTTTTACGAATCAACGGAATTTTAGGCTCTGTTAGCACTAATTTGAGTGCAAACAGAGCCTGGCCCAATTTTACATATAGTGAATGCGAATATGAGTTTAAAAATCGAGGATGTTAAAAATATAGCACATCTTGCGCGACTTCAGATCGATGAAGCCGATATGGAGAATTACGCCCGCGACCTGTCGAATATCCTGCAGTTAGTCGACCAGATGAATCAGGTGAATACTGACGATGTGCAACCCATGGCACACCCAATGGATGCCCAGCAACGCCTGCGCGATGACGTAGTGAAAGAAACCGATCAGCGTGAAAAGTTTCAATCTATAGCGCCCGACGTAGAAGCCGGTCTTTACCGTGTACCTCGAGTGATCGAATAACAGGAATTCAACATGTCTACAGTAAAACAACTTCAACAGGGGCTATCCTCCGGCGAGTTTTCCAGTGTGGAAATTACCCAGAAATATCTGGCTAAAATCAAGGCACTTAACCCTGATCTAAATGCCTTCATCACGGTAACCGAAGAGCAGGCACTTCAACAGGCTAAAACCGCCGATGCAGTGATTGCCGAGGGTAAAGCCAGCACTTTAACCGGCATACCTCTGGCACATAAAGATATCTTCTGCACCGACGGCATTCGTACCTCATGTGGTTCACACATGCTGGATAAATTTATTGCGCCCTACAATGCAACAGTAATCGAAAAACTCAATGCCGAGCATAGTGTCATGCTGGGCAAGGCTAATATGGATGAATTCGCCATGGGTTCCTCCAATGAATCCAGTTATTATGGCCCGGTTAAAAACCCCTGGAATACCGACTGTGTACCCGGAGGTTCTTCGGGTGGCTCTGCCGCTGCTATCGCCGCTGGCATGACGCCTGCCGCTACCGGCACTGATACCGGCGGCTCTATCCGTCAACCAGCCGCCTTCTGTGGCATTACCGGATTAAAACCCACCTACGGACGAGTTTCTCGTTTTGGCATGATTGCCTATGCATCCAGCCTGGATCAGGGTGGCCCGATGGCACAAACCGCAGAAGATTGCGCACTACTGTTAGGCGCTATGGCAGGATTCGATGAACGCGATTCAACCTCTATAGAGCGCGAGATTCCTGATTACACTGCCAGTCTTAATAATGACCTGTCGGGTCTTAAGATTGGCATGCCTAAAGAGTATTTTGCCGAAGGCCTGAATAACGATGTTGCTAAATCTATCGATGAAGCCATCAATGAATACAAAAAGCTTGGCGCTGAAGTGGTTGAAGTCAGCCTGCCTAATAGCAAGATTGCGATTCCTGCTTATTATGTGGTGGCGATGGCAGAATGCTCATCCAACCTGTCACGCATGGATGGGGTTCGTTTCGGGCATCGTTGCGAAGACCCGAAAGATCTGGAAGACCTGTATAAACGCTCACGTGCGGAAGGGTTTGGTGACGAAGTTAAACGCCGTATTTTGATTGGTGCCTATACCCTGTCGGCTGGTTATTACGATGCTTTTTATCTCAAGGCACAAAAGCTACGCCGCCTGATCAGTCAGGACTTTGCTGAGGCTTTTAGTAAGGTTGATCTGATCGCAGGGCCTACTACACCCGATGTTGCGTTTAAGATTGGCGATAAAACCGATGATCCGGTCAGCATGTATCTTCAGGATATCTACACCATTTCGGTCAACCTGGCAGGTTTACCGGCGATGTCGATTCCAGCCGGCTTTGTAGATAATAAACCGGTTGGTCTTCAGTTAATTGGTAACTATTTTGATGAAAGTCGTCTGCTCAATGCCGCCCATCAATTCCAGCAGGCAACCGACTGGCACCAGCAAACAGCGGAGGTGAAATAATGCAGTGGGAAACCGTAATAGGCCTTGAGATTCATGCTCAGCTGGCTACCCGTAGCAAGATTTTTTCCAGCGCCTCAACCGCTTTTGGCGCTTCACCCAACACCCAGGCCTGTGCCGTTGATCTCGGCCTACCCGGTGTATTGCCGGTTCTGAATGCCGAAGCGGTGCGTATGGCGATCAAGTTTGGTCTGGCTATTAATGCACATATAGGCGAAGAATCCATCTTTGCACGTAAGAACTACTTTTACCCTGATCTGCCCAAAGGCTACCAGATTAGCCAGTTTGAGCTGCCCATCGTAGGTAAAGGTGAGATTACTATCAGTCCCGAAGAAGGGGTAAGCAAGGTGATTGGTGTGACCCGCGCGCATCTGGAAGAGGATGCGGGTAAGTCTATCCATGACCAGTTCCCCGGCCAGAGCGGCATCGATCTGAACCGTGCCGGTACGCCATTGCTCGAAATCGTATCAGAGCCCGATATGCGCAGCGCCAAAGAGGCCGTTGCCTACGCGCGCAAGATCCATTCACTGGTGCAGTTTCTTGAAATCTGCGATGGCAATATGCAGGAAGGCTCTTTCCGCTGTGATGCGAATGTTTCTGTACGCCCGAAGGGGCAGCAGGAGTTGGGTACACGTGCTGAACTTAAAAACATCAACTCTTTTCGTTTCCTGGAAAAGGCCATTAATTTAGAGGTTCAACGCCAGGTTGAATTGATTGAAGACGGCGGAAGAGTCGTGCAGGAAACCCGTCTATACGATGCAGTCAAGGATGAAACCCGTTCCATGCGCAGTAAGGAAGAAGCCAACGATTATCGTTACTTTCCTGACCCGGATTTATTACCGGTGCGCATCACTCAGCAGGATCTGGATGACGTTCGAGCCACCCTGCCGGAATTACCCGAGCAGAAGCGCCAGCGTTATATCGATGAGCTCAAGCTGTCTGATTACCATGCCGAGCTATTGAGCAGCAGCCGTGAAATTGCAGGATATTTCGAGGCTGCACTGGATCAAATCCCCGAGCAGTCGGCAGTGTTGGCCAACTGGATTCTGGGTGACCTGTCTGGCGCACTGAATAAATCAGAAATGGACTATGCCAGCTCACCGGTTTCACCTGCGCAACTGGCAGGATTGATCAGGCGTATTGCCGATAACACCATATCCGGCAAGATCGCCAAAGAGGTTTTTGAAGCGATGTGGAATGGCGAAGGTGATGCCGATGCCATTATCGAAAGCAAAGGCCTGAAACAGATTACCGATAGCGGCGCAATCGAATCTATTATTGATGAAGTCATCGCCGCCAATCAGGATCAGGTTGAGCAATTCAAAGCCGGTAAGGAAAAGGTCCTGGGATTTCTGGTCGGTCAGATAATGAAACAATCCAAAGGCAAGGCCAACCCTGGACAGGTTAACCAGATGTTGCGCGATAAACTCAAGCCATAACTCTGCGATAATACTCAGTTAAACCCGGCATTACTCGGAAGATTCCGGGTAATGCTAAACCAGGGCCTGTTGACACGTGTTAACAGGCCCTTAGGTGTTTCGAGGCGTATAATTGTATGCGCTGCGCCATTTCAGACAAAGGGACAACCTCATCCACTGCGCCCAACGCAATCGCTTCACGAGGCATGCCGAATACCACACAACTGGCTTCATCCTGGGCAAAATTGTGTGCCCCTGCCTGCTTCATTTCGAGCATTGCTGCCGCTCCATCCTTACCCATACCGGTGAGCATCACACCAATGGCACGGTTTGCGAGATGTTGCGCAGCCGAATGGAATAATACCTCAACCGAAGGACGATGGCGGTTAACGAGGCCCTGTGAATTGAGCACTGTGCGATAGCCTGCGGCAAACCTTTCCAGCGAGAGATGCGAATGGCCCGGGGCAATATAAGCATGTCCGGGTTGAATAATCTGGTGATGATCGGCTTCAGATACCTGCATGGGGCTCATATCATTCAGTCGCTGGGCAAATAGCTGAGTATAAGGTTCCGGCATATGCTGGGTAATCAGCATAGCAGGGGCATCTGCTGACATACCGGATAAAAATATCTTCAGGGCATCCGCCCCACCTGCTGATGAGCCGACGACTATGATCCTTTTATTCATTTACTAACCTGAGATTTATCGGTCAACTCGTATACGGTTTGCTTAAGTAGCGTAAATAGATCTGCCGCATGATAGAACCGCTCTGAATGTCCAGCAAACAATAAGCCTTGCTTACACAGTAATGGCGCAAATTTGCGCAGGATGGAAAGCTGGGTCTGTTTATCAAAATAAATCATGACATTACGACAAAAGATGACATCCAGTGGAGCCTGAACAGGCCAGCCTGGGGCCAGCAAATTGATATTTAGAAAATTAATCATTTGCCGTAGTTCAGCTTTTACCTGCATGTATTCGGGGTCACCCCGGTTATCCAGTTGAAAAAAACGGCTTACCTGCTGCGAGGTCAATCTGGTCACCGCAGTCGTTTTGTAACGTCCCTCCTGAGCTGCTTTAAGCGCCCTGGTATCCAGATCTGAAGCAATAATACGCACAGAATTCTTATACCCTCCCAATGCTTCTACTACCGTAATGGCTATAGAGTAAGCCTCTTCCCCCGTTGAACTGGCTGCACACCAGATAGTAATCGAATTTAACGGGTCCAGTTGTTGAAGGTGTTCAGCAAGAATAGGAAAGTGATGTGACTCACGAAAGAAGGCGGTATGGTTGGTGGTTAATGCATTGATAAATTCTACTCTCTCGGATCCCTTGCCACGCTCTAGCTGCTCCAGATACCCACTAAAGCTTTGCGCATTAGTGGCACGTAATCTCCGTACCAGACGACTGTACACCAACTCCTGTTTATTGTCGCTCAGGTTTATACCGGCATATTCATAGATCAGCTTGCGTATGCGTTGAAAGTCCTGCTCAACGAATTGAAATTCCCGGTCATATGCCTTACTACTCATCAGGGGTAACTATCCTACACAAATTCAATCCATATTAGCTGCTTAGACCTTCAGGATACCAACCGCCTTATGCATCTTACTCGCCTGCTCTTCCAGCTCCCTGGATAGGGCCAGCAAACTATTGGCTGCAGTTGCATTCTCTTCCGACATCTGGGAAACCTGCTCGGTACTCTGGGCCAGATCGGTGGCCGCAGCATTTTGCTCCTTTAATGCTAAAGCAATGTCGTCTATGGCCTTCACCATATCATCAAAGCTCGAATGTATCTTTTGAATCGATACCTTGGCGATTTCAGCATCACCCGCCCCCAGATTGGTGGTCTGAACGACCGTGTCCATACCCGACAGGGCACGTGTTGCCACTTCACCGATCTTGTCGGACATTTCATTGATTTCACTGGTAGCCTCACTGGTACGCTCAGCCAGCTGTCGCACCTCGTCTGCAACTACCGCAAAACCACGCCCCTGTTCTCCTGCACGTGCCGCCTCAATGGCTGCATTTAATGCCAGAAGATTGGTCTGCTCAGCAATTCCCCTGATCACCTGAACAATATCACTGATGCGCGAGGCATCCTCACTCAGACGCGATACATCTCCTGAGGCCTTTTCGATTTCATGCGCCGTATCCATCAGGCTATTCGCTGTCTTGTTGACTACCTGCACACCTTCGTTAGCTGTCTCCTGTGAACCATCAGCAATTTTTCTAGCTGTGTCCCCCTGGTCGCTTATTTGAGTCGTGGATACACTGAGCTCTTCAATCGCAGCTGCCATATTAGCTACTGCATCTGACTCCTGATTGACATTACTCGAAATCTGGGTAGCTGAAGTAGCCAGGGTTTGCGCCATTCCGCCCACTTGATCAGCATTTTGTTTTAGTGTTTCGATGATCCCACGCAATTTTTCCTGCATAAGATAGGCATGCTCTAGCAGACTACCCTCTAAAGATGCCTGTGAGGGGAGATTAGAAAAATCACCCTCCGCCATCGTGTTAACCACCTTGGCAACCTCGCCCGGATCACCACCTATGATTTTGATCACATTTCTACCAACCAGAAACAAGGCAATGGAGATAAATCCACCGATACAACCACCCCACAACAGAAACTTAAGGGCATTACGATTGAATATTTCATCAACATCATCTATGTAGAGACCAGTACCTACAATCCAGCCCCAGGAATCGGTCCCCTTAACATAGGATATTTTCTCTACAGGCTTATCATTACCGGGTTTTGGCCATAGATAATTGACAAAGCCAGCGCCATTGGCCTTTACTGTTTTGACAAATTCAACAAACAGCGGCGTATCGTTTTCATCTTTAATTTGCGACAGGTCCTGTCCATCGAGTTGCGGTTTAATTGGATGCATAATCATTCTGGGTTGCATATCATTTATCCAGAAATATTCGGTATTTTCATAGCGCATTTCACGCAGGGTATCCATAGCGAATTTCTGCGCCTGCGCTTTATCCATCTTTCCTTCATCGGCCAGTTTTTCGTATCGAGTAATAATGGAATGGCCGGCTTCAACCAAACTGCGTACCTGAGCTTTACGATCTAACATCAATTGCTCTTTTTCATTCGATAGCAGGACAGTGAATAAAATGATAAAACTTAAAATCGTTATGACAGTTAGACCACGTAGCTTGGCTTGAAGCGATAAATTTAGATCAGTAATCATGACTTTCTCGTATTATTTATCAGTTGGGCCGAACCAAATAAAAAATCTCGGTCCAAGGTTTATTTATGATATTTGGAATCTGGTAGCTTATATTTGGTTTTAGGTTCAGCTATTCCCGTCATGATCCAAAATCAACCTCTCATTTAGATTCTTATTAGATAACCTTATTAACAAGTTTAGCTTGTTATAGGTAATTATCTATATGAGTAACACGAAGCCATGCATCTGAAAATCTACCTATCAGGTGATTCCTTCTGGCAATGCTGTTTCCTTTCACACAGTGCGAAATGCAGGCAATAGCCTTCCTGCGCCAGATCTTCTGGCCAGAACGCTGTCATATCATCAGTAGTAAGCTGCCTGATCTGACTTTTTACAACAGGAGGCCAGGGCCGATGCATAGGTGCATAAAAAGATAAATCGACTGTAATCCTCTACGAAACAGTGAGTTACAATCCAATGTGAGCGGTTATCTGCGTAATCAGGGTTTAATGCTTTTATTCACAAATCACTTTTATTTCTGAATCTAATGATGATGCTTTCGATTCAATACGCTAATCGTGTAAACTTTGATCCATTCCAGTAATAACTGGCATACATCTTCGGAAAATATCTGCTTCATGAAACAAATCGATCGAATTCTACACTTTATCATTAATAACAGTCCTATCCGTGGACAACTGGTCAGGCTGGATAACAGCTGGCAGCAATGTCGTAAACATCTTGATGCAGATGACTTTTCTCAAAAACTTCTGGGGCAGGCTTTAAGCGCCGTCACCTTACTGGCAAGCACACTTAAGCTACAGGGGGGGCATATCACCTTGCAGATTAGGGGACAGGGCGCGGTACATCTGCTGGTCGCTCAGGCCACCAGCGCAAAAACCATACGTGGTCTGGTTCGACAGAATAGTACGGTAAAGGATGAATCAGCGCCTCTGGCTGAAATTTTTCAGGCTGATAAAATGGTAATCACCATCGATAATGGAAAAAGCAAGCCACATCAGGGTGTAGTGCCACTGATTGGAAACAGTATTGAAAAAGCCCTGGATGGCTATTTTGAGCATTCGGAGCAATTACCCACGAGACTTTGGTTTTCCAGCAACTCCGAGACCAGCGCCGGTCTGATATTGCAAAAAATGCCCGGTCAAATTGAGGATGAAGATGCCTGGAACCGTGTCTTGCAGCTGGCTTCAACGCTGAGCGATAAGGAGCTGTTGACCCTGTCGCAGGAGGAAATACTGTTCCGCCTGTTTCATGAAGAATCAGTCCAGATATTTGATCCCGAGACCATCGAGTTTGCCTGTAACTGCTCAACACAGCGGACGGCCGAAGTCATTAAGGCACTTGGATATCAGGAAGCTCTGGCAATTCTTAAAGAACAGGGGGATATTCATATTAATTGTGAGTTTTGTAACGCAGACTATTATTTTGACTCTATTGATATCGAACAATTGTTCAACCCTACTGCTGATTTCGAATTCAACCAGACGCTGCATTAATCGACTTTTAATATGAATATATCCCGCATTACCTCTACCCGTATCATGAGCAAGGCACTTCATCAACAACATACTTGCCTGCTTGGATTGATAGAGCCCTCTGGTTCGATTTATATCTGCGAAAGCGAAGAGGAGATGGAAAGAAAAATGCACGAACATCAGGCAGCGGTCATTTTTTATAATCAGCATACTGACGCAATACATTTTATTGAATCTCACCCATTAGATGAGGGCCGGATTAGTATAGAAATATTCCAGGATATTGAAGGTGTGTTTGGTCTCAGGGCCTATCAAATGAATGACAGGATGCAACAACCTGTTAACCTTATGTTTGAAGAAAGTCTGGATTAACTTGCTCGATCTATACTGCTGGACTGTAAATACCAGATGAAAAAATGAAAAACGTCCTATTTTTTAGCATCGCTTCACTTTTAACCTCACAAGCCTGCGACGCTGACGAATTCAATAGCCCCCAGCTAACCACAGGTAAGCAACTGTATGAATACCATTGCTCCGTCTGTCATCAACTGGATGGGCATGGCAATTCAGAGAGTGGATACCCGCCCATCATTCATACGACTTTAAGATCCTGGCAAATACGCCATAAAATAAACGGCGATGAAACTCTGGATGGAAAAATGCCGACATTCAAGGACATCTCAAAATCAAAAGCTAAATTGATTTCTAATTACATCAAGACATTGAAATAGTATTCTCTTAGTTAATCATCAATTAGGGTCAGCTTCATGGTATGGCAATTAATCAGCATAGTCTTTCCGATCTTTGCCATCGTTTTGATAGGTTACCTGTACGGTCGCAAACACTCCCCGGATATGGCTGCGGCCAACAAACTGAACATCGATATCTTTGTTCCTGCGCTGATATTCGATGTACTCACCGCTAATAATTTTAATCTCCCAGAATATCAGTCACTCGCTATAGCGGGGGTAGTTGTTATCCTCGGTGCCGGATTTGTAGCCTGGCCGGTTGCACGGTTTTTCGATTATGAATTCAAAACTTTTGTACCGCCGATGATGTTTAACAACTCTGGCAATATGGGGCTACCCTTGATGTTATTCGCTTTCGGTAAACAGGCCCTTCCAGCTGCTGTGGTGCTATTTCTGATTGAAAACTTTCTACATTTTAGCGTTGGGATGAAAATCCTTAATCGCTCGGCTTCGTTAATAGCGATGCTAAAAATTCCGATGATATTTATCACTATTGCAGGCCTGACTTTTTCATTCATGCACTGGAGCCTGCCGCCCTTACTTTCCACCCCAATTAAAATGCTGGGACAGATATCTATCCCACTGATGCTATTTGCGCTGGGTGTACGTTTAATTCATATTGACTGGAAAGACTGGAAAATTGGTCTAGCCGGGGCAATTGTCAGTCCGTTAAGTGGATTAGTCTTTGCTTTACCCATTGGCTATTTTCTAAACCTCACGCAGATGCAATATACCATGCTTATAGTATTCAGCGCCTTGCCCCCGGCAGTGTTAAATTATATGGTAGCTGAGCGCTTCAACCAGCAACCAAGACAGGTTGCGTCAATTGTTATGCTGGGTAATCTGGGCTCGATAATTGTGATACCTTTGGTACTAGCACTTACACTTTAGGCAAGGTGATATGAAAATGAAAAGATGGATAGACCCCGTCGTTTTACTCGGTAAGCACGCTACTCTGGAACCTATGCAACCACGTCATGTTGAGGGTTTAAAAGCTGCTACACGTGATGGACAGCTGTGGAAATTGTGGTACACATCAGTACCTTCACCCGAACAAACCGAACAGTTTGTGGAATATGCCCTGATGCGCAGAGATAAATTTGGTGAAATGCCCTATGTCATTCATGAGCATAAAACCAATAAGGTCGTTGGCAGCACTCGCTTTATGAATGTCGATGAAAACAATCATCGACTGGAAATCGGACATACCTGGTATGCACAGACTTATCAACGCAGCCCAATCAATACCGAATGCAAACTACTGTTGCTCACGCATGCGTTTGAACAACTGTCTTCTATCGCGGTTGAATTTCGCACCCACTGGATGAACCGCCGATCCCGAAAGGCAATTGAACGTCTGGGTGCAAAACAGGATGGCGTTTTACGTAATCACCAGAAGTCACCTGATGGCGAATACCGGGACACCGTTATTTATTCAATTATAGAAAGTGAGTGGCCTACCGTAAAAAGGCATCTGCGTTACCTGTTGGGTGATTAGGCAGGCAACATAAAATTACCTGATTACAAAAGCTCACCATTGAGATCACTGATATTAAAAAGTTTATCTTTAGATTTCATAAGGTTTCTCAAGTATCAAAACTGGTTATTCGATTAAAATAGGGTCATAATCTAGCAAACTTTTCCTCTCTTTGGCCTCCGTGTCCTCTGTGGTAAAAACATTCTAAATATTGAAATGGCTGAAACTTTAGGGCAAACAGGTAAAATTAATTTAAGCTCAACGCATAAAAGATTGTATTTAAAATGAACAAGGCACAGCATTATGGAATATAAAGACAAAATCCCATCTAAAACCGAATTTTATCCTCTGTATACACAGTCTGGCTGGAATGAACGCTTAAACCTGAGCCCGGATGAACTCGAAAAAGCCATTCACAACAGCTTCGCCGTTGTCTCAGTTTATGAAAATAACAAGCTCATCGGCTTTGGCCGCGCAGTTTCAGATGGCATTGCTTATGCCACCATATATGATGTGATGGTATTACCCAACTGGCAGGGACAGGGTATCGGCAGCCAGATAATTCGAATTCTGGTGAATAAATGTGAGCGCTACGATATCCGTAGAGTACATCTGTTTGCAGCTAAGGGTTCAGAAGCTTTCTATAACCATCTGGGCTTTGTTGCTCGTCCTTATGACTCACCAGGCATGGTTTACGAAAAAGTAAGTTAAGACAGGATTTATTAATATATCTGACGGATGTATATATGCCGCGCATCGCCGTTATAGATACCAAAAGTCGCACTTGCTGATGGATCATTATCAAAATTTCCATCTGTATCCCAGTCGTACCTGAGCCATTTATTCTCATTTGCCCCACCGCTTAACAATGCACTCAAGTCAATCGTACCAACGTTATCTGCTCCCGGTGACGTTAATGTTACACCCAGTACCCCTGCAACCGCGACAGGGTTAATTACCGATATAGTGGATGCATTCGGCGTGACCAGATTATCTGCTATCGTGATTAAATCAGCTTTATTGAATTGTGTGCAGCTATCATCAGTATTCAGTTGATAACCGGTGTTGGTTAAATATTCCACTATCATCGGCATCTGCAAGCTCGTCAGTTCCGAGCCATAGGCATTCGACATCCTGATTCTTCCAAAACGCTGATTATTACCCACCAGATTGATACTCTGTGACACAACAGTTGTTACCTCTCCATCGGTGATCTGGCTGATGAGAGGATCTATATCAGCCACAAATGGGGGCACTTCACTGTTTGCCAGTTTGATGTAAGCATTATTGGTAACACTATCGCCATAACGAAACAGGTCAGCTCCAAGCGTATATTTGACAGTTCCGTCATTATTGGCAACAAAAGCCATAGGCTGAGGGGTATAGGCAACCAACAATGGATTTGCATCAGTCCCTATTGTGCTGCTGTCCTGAGAAACATCGATGGTCAAGCTGTTTGCGTTCAGTTTTACGTAGTTACCCCGATAATTTTCAGTAATAGCAGAGAGCGCATTTAATGCATTTACCCGCAAAACCGGGTTCACCGAATAACCAAAGTCCTGACCAATATAGGTAAAAGCGACATCGCTCGAGCAGGTATTATCCAGTACCCCGCCATTGGTTACATCGACACTAAAAGCTGCCGGGGTAAACCTGCCGACATAACCGGATTTGGAGACCATACTAGCCGTCTCGCTAGTACCTGCTCCCAGATAATCTCCATCGCTAATCAGGGCTCTAAGCTCAATGACACCGACATCATTGAATGCTGCGCTGTTGGTACTATCCACGCCATTGGTAAAACCCGTCAGACTCTGTATCGGAAAATCGGCATCGGCATAACTGCTGACAAAGGGGTCAATCAATATACCCTGCAAATCCACCTGCTCGCCTTCCTGACCGAAGTTGGGCGTACCCTTATAACTGATCCCGTCGAGACTGACATTGTTATCACCGAGGTTTGCATTATTGGCCGGATTATCGTCATTATGGTTGTCGGGTAGGCCATCATTATTACTGTCATCCGCACTGTTCCATAACGCCCCAGCTACATTCACTGTAAACGGCGACCCTGCAGTGGTATAAATCGTATCGTCAAATGTCGATCCGGCCGGATTGTTAACTGCATCGATATGAAACCCAAAAGGCCGAGATACAAACTGATTACTACTTCCATTCAATGTAATTCCTGTACTGGGCAGGCTAGAGGATGGCAAGGTGTATTGCGCATGTAGCTGTATTTTGCCGCTATCAGGATAATTCATTACAAATGCAGCTTCGCCGGTGGTACCAAAATCCAGGGTGACCTTCTGGTAAGTCGGACTGTTGCCATTTATCGCTGTGGATGCGGAAGTGCTACCAAGATACAAGGGGCGTGAACAGCTAGACGGGTTTATACATCCAACCGCGAGTAGTACATCGGTAGTTCCTTTAAGAACTGTTTCGCAGGCACCCGTTTCGCTATTGGTTTCTACAGCCATTAAGGTTAACGATTGTGAGTTGGGATTGATGTTCGATGCTTTACCGGCTATCTGTGTGGCTATTGCATTATTCACTGAATCCGCATAAAAGCGTAAACCTGTATCCTTAAATTCAATATTTCCTGGATCCTCAGCACCACCATTGTCAAGATCACTGGCCGTGCCATCAGAGACATCGATATCCATGTGCGGAGCCGTAGTAACACTTTTTTTAGTCAGCCAGAACCGCACCGAAGACTCACTCCCGCTAAAGCTATACTGATTAGGTGAAGTAAATGTTCCATTACCACTGGCTAATGCCCAACCATCATTGGCCAAAGAGGTAGTCAATGTAATGGTAGTAAACGAGGGTGGGTTTATCACTCCATGACTGGCATCATGCGCGGTGACAGTTATCAATTCTGCCTCACAAGTTACGCCCGATGTACTGTGGGCTATTACATAATGATCTACCCCTGTAACAACGCAGGGATGGGTTTCATTCATAAGAGTATTTATCTGACTGGCAGATAGCACCCCATCGTAAACCCTGACTTCATCGATATTGCCGTTAAATCTAAAGTTAGCGCTGGCTTCTCCGGCACTATTATTTTCACCACCAATACTGGCCGCGCCAGTATCGTCGTCCCAGGTCCCACTATATGTAGAAATTGTTCCACCTGTACTTAATGCTACGGCTGTGCCATTGACAAAAATTTGTCGGGTTTTCGCCGATACGTCATGTACCACTGCCACGTGATACCATCGTCCCGCCGTAATTTCAGCATTCTGAGTATCCACTATCACTGGATTTACACTTCTTGAAAAAAATCTTAATTGACCATTTCCACCATCCCCGAGACTTAATCCAAATCCATTTGAATTATTCTGATCATCCACAAAAATTCGTTGATTGTTTCCTGTCTCATTGGCATATATCCAGGTCGTTATCGTAAAGCTACCGGTTAATTTAGGCATGCCAGATAAATCAACATAGTCATCTGTACCATCAAATGTGCCATATCGACAGGTTCCAGGATCACCAGCAATTGCAGGGGTAGCTCCTCCGGTGTTTGCACCATTAACAGCGGTAGCATTTACTGTACCCTGTGAGTCCACAACTTCACCAGATGCTCCACTCCAGCTGAACTCATCGAACCTCCATTCGGTCAGTGGCGAATCCAGGCAAACTCTGGGTGAGCCATCATAGTTTTTACCCGCCAATTGATTCGTATAAATTTCGGATACCTGTGCATCACTTAGCACTCTGTTAAACACCATGACTTCATCGAGGTCTCCCTCTAGATATTCCGGACTTCCGGCCGTATCCTCTATCCGACCAATGCTAGAAAAGTTAGTGCCTACATCGCCAGCTCCTGTTGTACCAGTCGCATCCAATACCCCATCAATGTAAATCTTATAAGCGCCATTGGATGAGTCGCGTGTGAGCAAAACGTGGTGATAAACACCATCATTAATCGCCACGCTGGACTTAGCCGAGGGGGTATCCCATTTTGAGATACCTATATGGCCAGAGGCATCCAGCCAGCCCCAGAAAATATCATCGCCGCCCCCCGATTGTTCGATTCCAGCAACACCTGGAGCAAGCCAGTTGGTATCATTCCCGGTTTGAGTAGTTTTGATCCAGAAGCTCATGGAAGCGGTAGTTCGCAATGCTGAAAAGATATCGCCGGATACCAGATAATCGTTTACCCCATCAAACTGACCTGCACGACATACCTGACCCGATGCTATGGTGCTGACACCACTCCCAGCACTGATCGATGCATGGTTGGCACCAGAGCTACTGTCTATGACCTCGTTGATGACACCTGTCCAGCTGGGTTCATCAAAATGAAAATCCATATCTGGTGCTAAACTAGTACCCGTACACTGGGGGTTTGAAGGTGAGCAATTTCCATTTACCGTCGTTGAGCTGTTGATATTCAAACTTCCACCGGCAATAACATTGCCCGTAAAACTCCCTTTCTTCGCAAGATCTATATCACCACCTGCACTAATATTGCCATTGAAAACTGCTTCTTTAGCGATATCAATATTGCCAGTTGCAGAAATATTGCCAGTAAATGTAGTTTCCTTATCTATGTTTACATTACCGTCGACAACCAGGGTTAATTGATAACCGTTGGTAGTCACTCCTCTAAATTCTTCTAGCAGAATAAAGTCACCCATAATATTCAACGTTATGTCTGAATTAAGTGTAAATCTTGATTCCTTTGGTATTGTAATACTGTTGCATGTGTATGAAGTTCCACTACCTGAACAATTAAACGGACTACTGGCTAACGCAGAGGGGAGAATATAAGTCGCTGCAAAAGCATTCGAATACCCGACCAGCATTAAGAAGAGAATAGAAAAGTTTTTTTTCATATATTTATACTGCTTGCTAATTTCATCAGTATTTTCATTATCGCGTAGGAAGCTTTATTCATTTATTGTTAACGAAAATCTATCAATTTGCCACTGAATCAATTATTTAGCGCAATTATCGACAATTGATACACAAACAACATCACTTTATGCCAGTTTTAAATTTTCCGTTTGAATTTACTACATAAACCAGGCCATCAAGTTCGAAAACCTTTCCAGTACAGCAATTCTTGATGGATTTCAATAAATCCTCATTACTTTAGCTCAAATTATTTCATGTTGCAGCGCAACATGTGATCCAGGTCAATTCATTTCTGTTGATAAGCGCATAAACTCTCCGCTCTTTTGACTGGGGGAAACTAATGGAAATCATCAGCTATATCTTATTAGCCATTTTACCTTTGGCTATGGCCATGATCAGCGTCTTCTTTGTTGTGCTTTTCAGAAAGAATATGCGACAGGGCCGCGAATTTCGCAGAAATCTAGCACAAAGTTTACAACAGTTGCGTTTGTCAAAAATGCTAACTGCTCTTGGACTGGATACCAATCTCTACCTGCACAAGTCATCGGTACATAATATCAAGCAACACATGTCCAAATGTGAGAACTGTTCTACCACTGGCGCCTGTGACGAAAAACTATCTCAGCCAACCTTTCAACATGCTGAATTAGAGTTTTGCCCCATCCAGGAAGGCCTTGTTGAGTTTTCAACCACTACTAGTAAAGCGGCTTAGTAACGCTACTCAAACCACCTTTTTAATACCTCTATCTAAAGCCTGACGAACGGGCTTTAGATTTGCTATGATTCTGACAAGGTCACTATCTGGAAAAATCATAGTCATGCAAGCATCTCTCAGGCCCGGCCTCAAATACACCCACTCATTTGTGATCCCTGTTTCTAAAACTGTACCTTCGCTTTATCCCGAATCCGATGAATTCATTCAAATGCCAGAGGTTTTCGCCACAGGTTTTCTGGTTGGATTTCTTGAGTGGACCTGCATTATGTGCATCAACCCTCACCTTGACTGGCCAAATGAGCAAACCGTTGGCACCCATATCGATGTCACTCACGAGGCAGCAACACCTCCCGGATTTGAGGTGTCTGCCTCAGTCGAACTGGTTGAGGTTGATGGACGCAAACTGGTATTTGAAGTTGAAGCGCATGATGGTGTTGATCTTATATCCCGTGGCCGCCACGAACGTTTTATTATCAACAAAGAGAAGTTCGAAAAACAACTGAACAAAAAGCAACACAGCCATCTTAATGACGTAATGATTTAATTTATTAACGGACTAAAATATAGAATGAGATGGGAAAGAATTTATGGTGATAATGTGTTTTACTTTTATCATTGCTCCCAGCGCTAAGATGATCTTCGTTGATTAATCTGTAATTACACAAGGAAGCACTGAGCAAATATTATAGCGGACTAAGAACAATGCTTAATAGAGGATAAAGTTATGTCAGAAACATATCAGGGTAGCTGCCATTGTGGCGCTGTTAAGTTTTCCTATACTGGAGATAAAATACAAAAAGGCATCCGCTGCAATTGCTCTATCTGTTCACGTAAGGGGGCTTTGATGTCAACCGAAGTCATTCCTATCGAACATCTTAAAATTGAAGCACAGGAAGGATCTTTAGGTTTGTATCAATTTGGCGACAGGACTGCCAAACATTTTTTCTGTAAGACCTGCGGAATTTATCCCTTTCATGAAACTGCCCGAGCTCCTGGTCATTATCGAGTCAACCTGGGCTGCATTGATGGCATTGATACCTTCTCTATGGAATTCGATGTTTTTGACGGAAAAAATTTGCTATAGCTCACTGGGCACGCTGCTTTTCAATCTAAAATATTCCACGAATGATTAAGGCACATTTAGCTGGATAACCTTTCATGCATATAATTTCTCTTAGCGACCTGCTGCTTGGGTTTATACCTGTCCTGATCACTCTAACCATTATCTTTAAATGGTCTTTATCATTAAAAAAAGCCCTCTATTCAGTAGCCCGCATGCTATTGCAGCTCATGCTTATCGGTTACGCGTTAAGTTTTATTTTCAGCAGCAATAGTGCCTATCTGGTCATCCTTGTGCTTAGTTTGATGTTATTTGCCGCCAGCTGGATTGCTCTTAGCTCGCTCAACCAATCTACCAGTCAGCTTTTTTTATATAGTCTTGTGTCTATCTCGGCTGGTGGAATTTTCACATTATTTATTACCACGCAGGGGGTTTTACACCTCAATCCCTGGCATGACCCCAAGGTCATTATCCCGATAGCGGGGATGATCTTCTCAAATTCAATGAATACCATAAGCATCGCTGCGGAACGTTTTTATAGTGAACAAAAACACAAATCAGATTATTGCCATTGTCGCGATACGGCCTATCAGGCTGCACTCATTCCGGTATTAAATTCTTTGCTGGCGGTGGGGTTGGTATCCCTACCAGGGATGATGACGGGGCAAATTCTGTCAGGAGTTTCGCCTTTGATAGCCGCGCGCTATCAGATCATGGTAATGCTGATGATTATGGGATCAAGTGGGATATCTGCCGCCCTATTCCTGACACTGATCAAGCAGAAATTTAGTTCAGAGGAGAATCAGCAGTCCTGAGCTATGACTCAGAACTGCCCTTAACTATTCCTGAGCCTGTTTTTTTCTCAGGGCAACGGCAGGTCTTTTTCCTTTACGTTTACCATGCTTGGCCCTGGCTTTTGCAGCACCTGGCGCACGATCAGAGGATTTACGACTTGAGGGCTTACTGGACCTGCGAGGAGTTTCATGTCCACCATCAGTTTTTTTAGCAGCAGTTTTTTCACCACCCTCTTTATAGGCCTGGATATTTAAAGGTCGACCTGATACACGAGCTTTTTTGAGGATTTTGAATACTTCGCCGGGCATACCATCGGGTAAATCGATCAGAGTGAAATCTTCGTAGATATCGATATTGCCAATATAGCAGCTATCCATTTCCGCTTCGTTCGCAATAGCACCGACGATATTGCCTGGCTTTGCATCATTTTGATAACCGACATCCAGTCGATAACGTCGCATTTCAATTTCCGGGAAATCTTTAAGAGGACGGGCATGTGCTACGATTTCTTTTGGCAGACGCCTTTCATCATCGCCAGACTCACGTTTTCCTGCGAAACGGCTTTCACGACTGCTGTTTCTTTCGCGTCCACGCCCTTCCCCGCTGGATCTTTCCTCGCGTCGACTACGCTCTGATCGATCACTTAACAGTAGCGGCTCATCACCCTGTACCATTTTCACCAGAGCTGCTCCGATCACTAACGGATCAATGTCGTTATCCTGTGCAAAAGAGCTCACCAGTTCGTGGCATACTGACAGATCCGAAGCATCGATGGTTTCCTGAATACGATTCTTAAATTTTTGAATACGCTGAAGATTCACATCCTCAGTACTCGGCAGCTTAAGTGGCTTAATTTTTTGCTGCGTCATCTTTTCGATACTGCCTAACAGACGACGTTCTTTGTTAGTTACAAATAGTATCGCTTCACCGCTACGGCCTGCGCGTCCTGTTCTACCAATTCGATGCACATAAGACTCGGCGTCGTATGGAATATCATAGTTGATGACAAGGCTAATGCGGTCAACATCCAGACCACGAGCAGCTACATCGGTAGCGATGACGATATCGATTTTTGCTTTCTTTAATCTATCGACCGTACGTTCACGCATTTTTTGCGCAATATCACCGTTTAATGCTTCACTGGCGAATCCACGTGCTTCCAGTTTTTCAGCCAGCTCTACCGTTGAGTTTTTGGTACGCACAAAGATAAGTACTGCTTCAAAGTCTGTACTTTCCAGAATTCTGGTCAGGGCATCGAGTTTGGCACGATTATTTACCTCAACATAGTGCTGGGTAATGGTTTTAGCTGTCTGGGTTTTATCCTTGATTTTTACCAGTGCAGGATCTTTCAGATATTTGTTCGCTACTTTCTGAATCACTGCAGGCATGGTTGCAGAAAATAACGCTACCTGTTTCTTTTCAGGGGTTTTTGCCAGAATCCATTCCACATCATCGATAAAACCCATACGCAGCATTTCATCTGCTTCATCCAGTACCATCGCCTGCAGGCTATCAAGCTTGAGAGTATTACGGTTGATATGATCCATCACTCGGCCTGGAGTACCTACCACAACATGAACACCACGCTTTAACTGGCGTAACTGTATATCGTAGGACTGACCACCATAGATAGGCAATACATGAAAACCCTTGATATCGGAAGCATATGCCTGAAAAGCTTCAGCAACCTGGATAGCCAGTTCGCGCGTAGGTGCCAGCACCAGTATCTGGGGATTCATCAACGACACATCTACCTGACTAAGCAGAGGCAATGCAAATGCAGCGGTTTTACCGGTTCCCGTTTGTGCCTGCCCGATAATATCTCGACCCTCTAACAGCAGAGGTATGCACTCTGCCTGGATGGGTGATGGGGTTTCATAACCCTGTCGTGAAATTGCTTTTAAAACGGTTGCAGGGAGGTTTAAATCCGCAAAGGAGAGGGTGCTAAGTTCGGTCATCAGGAGGTACTGTAAAGAATGGTTGCGGAGTATAGCAGAGTTCGTCAATTACTGCCCTATATTACTGATAAATACCTATTATTACGGTATACATGCTAGTTAAGCTTTTAGATAAAAAACGGCCAGTATTTAACTGGCCGTGAATTTGTCAGCTGAATGATATTAATCACTCTACATAACCAAAGGAGAACATACATGAAAAGGAAACATCTGAAGAAGCTCTCTGCAAACCAGCTGACGGATTGCATACCCACTAAACGTTAAACTTCGTTTCATTAGTTAGCCTTTACACTACATCTTATAGCGTAATAACTGTTTGTTGCCCGTAATAACCTCTAAATGCGCAATAAAAGCGATAAACGGTTTTTTAAATTCAGGGTAAAATCAGTGTTAATTTAATTCATTTTAAAATCTGCCAGGGATACAGAAACCTCGGGTGAAACGGTTTGTGCAGCAAGCTCCATCGTTATCGTTTCTTTTAAATCCAGTTCCTGTTGCTGGATTAAAGGCAGTAGCTCCTCACAAATCTGCATGATCAGCAACAACCCCTGCCGGTTCGAATCTTTATCTGGCAGGGCTTCAGCATTCTGGAATAACTGCTGAATATATTTTTTCATATCCGCGGCCTGTTGCTCCGCAGTCAGCTTTTGATATTGTTCAGTAAAGTCTATTTCAAGCGTCCGTTTGTTTTGAATATCATCATCCAGAACACTTACAATCAGTGGGCCTTCTATTTTCATAATCTTTTTATCACTTTTTCTTCAATCAAATCCAGTATCAAACGGCCGTCAGCAACATTCAGGTTATGCGATGCTGGCACGATATAACTATAAGCGCGATTACGTAGATCATATACATGCTCGAGATACTGACTATTTTGCTCGACTACCAGGTCGCCTGTGTTTTCAGTGCTTTGGTCACGCACGATGGAGATGTATTCAGCCTCTGGATGCACCTGCCGATTTAACCAATATAAAAAACGCCCTGGTTTTTCCGGTAATAAATCCTGATACAGGCCCTGTGAGCGATTGATGGTTCCTGCCCCTATTAGCGGAGTAAACAGAGCCATCGGACTATCACCCAGCAGTTTACCAAGCTCTGCACTTTCGCTACCCAGATGCGGGCTGGCAATGCTGATCAACTGGCTGATGTTTAAATCGGGAGCCTGAACCATGACGTATCGCGCCAGTACACCACCTGCTGAATGTCCTACCAGAATTAATACTTCATCTGGAAATCGTTTTCGCAAATGTCGTAGATAGGCTTTAAGATAATACGCCTGGATATGCAGAGAAGACTCTGTAGGTAGTGATACCAGATAGAATGCATTGTCTTGTGCGGCGACAGCTACTGAATGATATAAGCGGGCGCCATCACTGGCCAAAGCGTAATCGCCCGCAAAACGCCATTTATTTTTTTCCAACAGCTGAAAAATACCGGATTCTGTCCAGCTTGCTGAAGTACTTAAATAGCCTTGAATCAACACCATTTGTTTGGCGTGAGCGCTATAACTCAGGCTGAGCAAAACAAAAAGTATCAATCCTCGAAGCATGTTTAGTGCAGAGAAGGCATTGTAGGACGACCAGTTTCAATTTCTTTCGCACTGGCATCACGGATGTCGTGTATCACTACCTTGAATGTCAGGTTTTTACCTACCAGAGGATTGTTTCCATCGATAGTTAACATACCGTCCTCTATTTTGGTGACAGTGAAGGATTTTACTTCACCGCTTTCATTCTGAAATTCCACCTCGGCACCAATCTGATGAAACTGAGGTGGTACATTTTCCAGTGAATCAGAAAAAATCAGCTGCGGATCAGGGGCACCAAAGGTCTTTTCTGGTGGCAGTGTAACCTCTATTTCATCACCAATCGATGCGCCTTCCATTGCCTTTTCAACCTCATCAAACATGCGTTGCTCTCCACCATGGACATAACCCATTGGAATCTCCACCTGCTCTAGCACATCACCTCGATCAGAGTCGACGATGGTATAGCTGAACATGACGTGCTTATTTTTCTGTACGGTCTGACTGGACATTACAATTCTCCGAAAATAGGGTTATTGTAACAGATGATAAAAGTTGGGATTTATATCCTGTTTGGGGCAGAGGGGTGTGGCTTAGGGCCTGTTAACACGTGTTGATTGTCTCTGTTGTGGCTTAAAGTGTGGTAATTAATTGCACTGCTATTCGTCACCAGTCCCTCTCGGCCTTCCCTGGCCTACGGGACATAAGGCCATCCATGGCCAAAAAAAAAGACGGGCAAAAGCCCGTCAAAATAATCACCAAGAGGATAACACTGGTTAGTAAACTAACCCAGACCGTTTCCAGGGAAGGATAGGAAACGACCTGAGTTAGCTCCCTGAAGAGTCGCACTCTTCAGGAAACCATTTGCTAAATTACTTAGTTGCTTCAACAGCTTCTGGTGCTACAGCTACAGGAGCTTGTACTACTGGCGCATAACCGAAGTAGGGGTTGCTGCCATAACCATTGTTGTTTCTAAACTGGCTGTTGCCATAACCGTTACCATTTCCTGCGTAGTAACCATTACCATAGCCGTTACCAGTAAAATCTGAATTTCCATCCATTTCAGAATCCATATTGCCTTTAGCACGAGCTTTAAAGCTCATTGAGAAATCCATCTCGCCATCGCCATTACCACGACCGCGTCCACGACCTGCACCACGACCATTCGCATCACCACGATAATCACCAGTTCCATTACCGTAAGAATTTCCGTAATAGTTACCGTAACCATTGTTATTACTATTATTGTTATTGCCGAAGAAAGGCATGTCGAATGCTTGAACCGAAGTGGTAGCTAAAATGATTGCTGCTGCAGTTATTACTTTTTTCATATTGGATTCCCAAAAAATTTTATTAATGTTTTCGTGTTACTTGATGCAGCAAACTATATTAGCATTTGCTTATATAAGCAAGCATTAATTTATTAGTGCCTGCTAATATATTGAAGTGCCGATTTGAACAGGAGAGTTTTTAATTAGATTGCCTGTAGATTTGCGTACTCGAGCATCAGCCATTTACTTCCATTATTTTCGAAATTAACCTGCACTCTTGCCTGGGAGGACTGACCTTCTATGTTAAGAATAATCCCGCTACCAAACTTGGCATGACTGACACGTTGACCCACCGATAAACCGGCTTCCTGTTCCATTTGTTTCTGACTAAACGATTGCTGTGGCTGGTAAACAGGGCGACTGAACTGTGCCTTGGGGCGGATTTCCTGCATAAGCTCTGCAGGAATTTCCTTAATAAAGCGCGAAACCATATTGTAGTTATCATTACCATACAGGCGTCGAACTTCCGCACTGCTTACCACCAGTTTCTCGCGCGCCCTTGTAATGCCCACATAACAGAGTCTGCGCTCTTCTTCCATGCGGCCCGCCTCTTCTGATGAACGCTGATGTGGAAACAACCCTTCTTCCATACCCACCATAAAGACAAGCGGAAATTCCAGACCCTTGACCGAATGCAATGTCATGAGCTGAACGCAATCTTCCCACTCATCTGCCTGTCCTTCACCGGCTTCCAGGGCGGCATGAGTCAGAAACGCATCAAGTTCAGTCATATCTTCAATTTCTGAATTGTGTTCGAATTCGAAACTTTTACCGGCGCCAATCAATTCCTGCAGGTTTTCGCATTTGGCTTCGCCCTTTTCGCTTTTATCCTTTTCGAAATGGGCTTTTAAACCGGTCAATTCCTGACACAGACGAATCTGTTCGGATAATGAAAGTATTTTACTGTCATGCTGAAGACGCTGGATTAATTGCAGATAGGTCTCGACACCGCTACGCGCACGAGGGCTCAATATGCCGTTAGTCACCAGCTGTTGACTCGCACTCCACAGGGATAATGAATGCTCTCTGGCATACTCACGAATCATATCAACCGACTTTTGTCCTAGCCCACGCGGCGGGTGATTAATGGTGCGATCAAACGATGTATCATCAGTGGGGTTGGAAATCATGCGCAGATAGGCCAGCGTATCCTTGATTTCAGCGCGTTCAAAAAAGCGTAGACCACCATAAACCCGGTAGGGCACACCTCGTGCAACCAGATATTCTTCAAACTGACGCGATTGGGCGTTGGAACGGTATAATACGGCAACCTCTTTACGGCTACGGCCCTGTTCTACCCAGTCATCAATACGGTCAACCACAAATCGCGCTTCATCCTTTTCGTTGTAGGCGTTATAAAACATGATGGGTTCACCAGTCTCACCGTCAGTCCACAACTCCTTACCCAGTCGCCCCTGATTATTATCGATTAGCGCATTAGCCGCCTTAAGAATGGTCGAGGTTGAACGATAATTCTGCTCCAGACGAATGATCTGGGTTGCTTTAAAGTCCTGTTCAAAATGCTGGATGTTTTCAATACGTGCGCCGCGCCATCCATAGATGGACTGGTCATCGTCGCCTACTACAAATACATTGGTATGCGGTCCCGCCATTAATCTTATCCAGGCGTACTGGATAGCATTAGTATCCTGAAACTCATCCACCAGTATCTGTTTAAAGCGTTTCTGATAATGCTCGCGCAGGCCATCGTTTTCTCGGATCAACTCCAGAGAGCGTAATAACAGCTCAGCAAAATCGATCACCCCTGCGCGTTGACATAGCTCTTCGTAGGTTCTGTAGATCTGTAATAGTTGTCGCTGAACTGGGTCACTGCCTGCATCGATATGCGAGGGACGCTGACCTTCATCCTTACACTGGTTGATAAACCATTGCGCCTGACGCGGTGGCCAGCGGGCTTCGTCCAGCTCAAGCTGACGCACCACACGTTTCACCATTCTGAGTTGATCGTCACTATCCAGTATTTGAAATGACTGCGGCAATTTCGCCTCTTTCCAGTGAGCACGCAGCAAGCGATGTGCCAGCCCGTGAAAGGTGCCCACCCACATGGCACCGGAGGCAATTCCCAGTAATTTTTCTACCCGAGCACGCATTTCGTGAGCTGCCTTATTGGTAAAGGTTACCGCAAGCACGCTGAATGGGGACAGGCCATTAACTTCACAGATCCAGGCTATACGATGGGTTAATACACGGGTTTTACCACTGCCTGCACCGGCCAGTACCAGAATATTTGAGGGTTCAGCAGTTACTGCCTGTCGCTGATGATCATTCAGCTCGTCAATGATATGGGATACATCCATTAGTCTTTTCGGGTCGCATTTTTGAGGCTGCTGATTGTATCAGTCAGGGCTCACAGATGCAGGTCAAATAAACATATCCAGCATTCTGCCCTGACGTTCGGGGCGCTGTAGCGAGGCGGTATTGATATCCGTATAGGTATTGATTGCATATTGATTGGCAGGATCTATCTGCTGGTATTGTTTTGCGCGATTCTGTTCATCAAAGGCAATCTCATCGACCAGTTCGCCTCGTAATACAAATTCTACGGTTTGTTGTCGAGATTGCTGTTCGGTGTCCTGATAACGCTCCAGCTGGGCACGGCTGCGAGCATTTAACTGCTGATCAGAGCGTTCACCGGCTGGTGTGGGTAGCGCAGGAAGGGTATTGCCCGAAATAAGCATACTGGTCTCTTAAACAATAAACTGTTAATAGTTTTCGGGCGTAATTAGATTCTATGTAATTATCAGCATATTTCCACAAGATTCTATAAAAAAGCGCTAAAAGGCTGGTTTTTCACTCAATTTTTATGTTTTTGACCAGCGCTGTGCATCTTCCATATCGCTTTGTCTGGATGCCACCCAGCTTTCGCCGTCGTGTGTGATTTCCTTTTTCCAGAATGGCGCGCGTGTTTTCAGGTAATCCATCAGAAAATCACAGGCTTCAAATGCCTCACGCCGGTGCTCAGAAATTACCACCACCAGCACGATATTCTCACCTGGCTTGAGCTGACCTACGCGATGAATAATCACCAGATCCTGAATATCCCAGCGTTTATGAGCCTCTTCGGCAATCTCCTTTAATGAGTTTTCTGTCATGCCGGGATAATGTTCCAGCTCCAGCGCCAGCAGATTTTGTTGCTCGGATATATCTCTCACCAGACCAGTGAAGCTTACAATAGCGCCTATATCCTTGCGCTCGGAACATAACTGGCTAGCTACCTGTGAGGCATCAAAATCCTCCTGCTGTACCGAGATCAGCATTTATCCTCCTGTAACCGGGGGAAAGAAGGCGATTTCATCCTGATCACTGATAGCGGTATCGTCATTAGCCATCTGTTGATTGACAGAAACCAGTAGACTTTGCTGTTGAGTAAACGCCTGCTGCCATTGTCCGCCGCGCTCGATGAGCAACTTTTTTAAATCCGCGACAGATTGAATCTGGTCATTAAGCTCAAGTCTTTCCTGAGTCGTATCCAGTGCTTCTCTTAAACTGGCAAAATATAGAATATCTACCATGCTTTACTCCAGAACTTCACTAAAAGAAATATAGTCGACCTTATCACCATGATGAATCTGGGTGTTACCGGGAATCACCACAAAGCCATCCGCCCAGGTGGTCGACATAAGCACCCCGGAGCTCTGGTTGTTATATATTTCCGCGCTATATTGGCCGTCATCACCCTGCAATAGGCGCCCTCTTGCAAACTCTCGACGACCATCCGTTTTGAGTCGTTCAAATGACGCCTTAACCGAGACTATTTTTGGTAGTAGTTTACTACGCCCCTGCATTTTTTTGATAAACGGTGCGCCAAGCTGACTAAAACCGGCAAATACAGATACAGGGTTACCCGGCAATCCAATAAAAGCGGCATTCTGGACCATTCCGAAAATGACCGGCTTACCCGGCTTTATATCCAGCTTCCACATATACAGCTGGCCCAGGTTTTCCAGCGCAGTACAGACATGATCTTCTTCTCCAACCGATGCGCCACCGCTGGTAATCACTATATCTGCATACTCTGCAGCCTTGATTATTGCCTGTTCGGTTTGTTGCAGACTATCACCAACGATACCAAGATCGATTATTTCGCAGCCTAATGTGCGTAACAGGCCGCCCAGCGTATAGCGGTTCGAATTATAAATCTGGCCCTGGGCCAACGCCTTACCCGGTTCCACCAGTTCATCACCGGTAAAAAAGATACCCACCTTAACTTTTCGATAAACAGGCAATAGTGCAACACCAATTGAGGCGGCAAGTCCTAATTCCTGTGCACGTAGACGCGTGCCTTTGCTGAGTATGGTTTCCCCGGCACGGATGTCCTCTCCTATTTCGCGGATATGTTGCCCGCTTTTTACGCTTGCCTCAAAGCTTATGCTGTCACCATCGACTGCCACCTGCTCCTGAATAATCACTGCATCGCAATTTGGCGGGATTGGTGCACCGGTAAATATTCGCGCGGCGGTTCCTGCTTGAATTGAATTCCCATAGCTTCCCGCTGGAATACGCTGGGTCACTTTTAAGGTCGTTTTACCGCCAGGATTCACATCCTGCATACGGATAGCATAGCCATCCATTGCACTATTGGATGCCGGCGGCACGTTAACCGGTGAAACCAGATCCTGCGCCAGTATGCGGTGCAAGCCATCGGGCAAGGCGACCTGATCAATCTCTGCTACCGGTAGCGCATGCTCCAGCATGGTGTTAAGTGCTTTCTCGAAGGAAATAAGCTCGACCTGCGCGCTATCACAACCCATATCT
The DNA here is from genome assembly GCA_050298595.1 of Gammaproteobacteria bacterium. Taxonomy (GTDB): domain Bacteria; phylum Pseudomonadota; class Gammaproteobacteria; genus JACNJF01. The sequence goes on from JBNKUM010000082.1 coordinate 33,028, forward strand.
GACATCTCAGGTCTCCATAAAACGCGGCATGAGTTCAACCAGATTACAGGGCCGGTGACGTGCATCGAGCTGCGGCTGGATAATGCCATCCCAGCCATCTTTGCAGGCTCCCGGTGATCCGGGGAGACAGAAAATGGGTGTACCATTGGCCAGACCACCGATTGCTCGAGATTGTATAGTTGAGGTTTTAATCAAGTCATAAGACAGGCTACGAAACAGTTCTCCAAAGCCTTGTATGGTTTTGTCGAACAAAGGGGATACCGCTTCAGGGGTACTATCTCGACCTGTCAGGCCCGTACCACCCGTAGTGACTACAGCATTGATATTGCTATCAGCAATCCAGCGCGACATGACTTCGCGTATCTTGTACACGTTATCAATCACTATGATTTTTTCAGCCAGTTGATGCCCGGCATTGATGACACGATCGGCTAGTAGCTTACCCGCAGTATCATTTTCTTCGGTTCGACTATCCGAGATGGTCATAACAGCGATATTAAGAGGTAGAAACTCTCGATCACCGGTGATTTTACTCATAATATAACTCCTGGCCTGGTTAACAGATGATTCAGTACGCTCGTACTACCTGTAAATCATGCTTTTTATCGTGAAACAACAACTCTGGCAACCGATAATCATTTTGTGACTGAAGTTATTAAACCAGCAGTTGCATAGACGATATGGCTCAAGGATATGTCGTATACAACGACAGTGATGGATTTCTCATCCCAATGAACAAGAAAGGAACGCATTGAATGGTGAATAGCTACGGAATACCTGAAATCTGGGGGGGGGTAAGCAGGCATCTTATTGACGCAGATAGGTTAGTATCTTTAAACCTAGACTCTGCAGTTGACCGCTCGCGTTAGAAGGTAACCCACCGCTAACTTGATCAATTACCTCCCAGTTTGTGATGAATCATTTCCTGGCTGATCTTTTATCTGCCTGCAAAAACTCGGTGACCCATCGGGTCACCTGTCCGGTGGCATGAGCACATTTATCACCGCGTTTATCGCTAAAGCCCTTGTACTCTTCAGGTTTCCACATGTCCCAGGTACGTCCCGAAAACTCCTTTTGCAGGTGTTCGCAGGTGATCCCCCCATATTCCTGCTTAAACTTTTCTACCAGCTGTTTTGTGGCATTAAAGTTGGTAATGCCACGGCCTCTATGGAGTTTATCGGCATCACGACCATGCAGGGCTCCCAGCGCTAGTAATCCACCAGTGAGTGCGCCACAGGCTCCTTCACCCATTAGTCCTCCCCCGCCGGATAATCCATGACTGGCCTTGATAGTTTCATCAGTGACATGACCGGTAGTCTGTTTTATCGCGGTTAACACGCACTGTGGACAGCAGCCATATTTCACATCCAGTTCATAAGCTATGTCGTATGCTTTTTGTGGCAGGTCGGGTGAATTATCCAGGCTCATAGTTTTTTCCAGGCTTCAAATTGGTTTATTATTACTTACTAATTTAGCGGTTGAATTGATATGCATCAGGCAAAGCTAAAGCTACGAATATAGAGCCATTTGCAAAACTATTCAAAAATAAGCTGATATCAGTAAATCGCAATCCCTGGATGCGAATAGTTATTAATGAATCGGCTAGAACTGCTATGGCTCCATTAATTTAGCCTTCTTTTGTTATTTTTACCAATTTTCTTTCATACCTGCCCGTTAAGAACAGGTTCTCTCGTATAAATTTTTGAGTAACTGTCAAATTAGCGGTTTCATTCTAAAAATTTCATCAGATGATCAACCTTAGGACGATAACACCAAACATCAGGTGGGTCATGACTTTTGCATGACCTCTGACTCGCACCATTCGTGCGCCAAACTCATCTTTGAGCCGACCATTCACCGGCTCAACAGTGCTGCGCTCATTATAACGAATGTCTTGCGCTGTTTTATAACCAGCATATCGCTTGCTTTTTAGCTCATCTTTTATTTCTGCTTTGCGATCTGTTGTTAGAGGGTTTTCATCTATCAATGGAACATATCCTAATACTTCACTGTGCTTTTTGATCAAGGGTGAATCATAGGCTGCATCCATTAAATCATAACAACTGGTAACTCGCTGATGGGTTTTTATTGCTAGCGGGATCTCGGCCTGACTATCATGCAGCGAGGTAGAGCTAAGTAGACAGCTGACAGGAATACCTCCATCAGATGCATCGATATAGAGCTTATAACCGATCCAGCTGATTTTATACCCTTTTCTGTTGCATTTGGTTCCCACGCTACAAGCCTTAGGTAAGTCCGCTTTCATTTCAGATAAAGTCATTCCTGCGCTTTGTCTTTGTATGCGTGTTTGTGGTTTAACCCTGTTTTCTCCTTATTTTAGGGCAGCCTCTTTTTATCGGTTGAAAGGGGCCTACAATTTTATTTTGTGGAGTATCTCGGGCGACTTGCAGGTAAGTATGTTCATATTCCATCGCTTCCTTGATGTTACGGATGTCCAGCTTCACATTCCAGCATTGCTTATAGAGTAATTTAAAGGATTTTTTGCTGTTGGTTTTGGGGCAGATCCGCGAGGTTACAATGATTTTTCCACCGGCTTTGAATTCGCGTACCTTGATACTTCAGGAGCTTCTTGCCAGGTTGTATCATCTAGCCAGTCGGGCTTGATTTTGGGCTTACTCAGACAAACAGGATGATCCTTTGATCCCAGACGTTTTCCTTGTCGAAAATCGGTCGCCCGCTTTCTTGATCCTTTCTGTTCCATCAGAATATCTACTCCTTGCTTCAACATCCGGTCAATGAAGAAGTAAGTTGGAAAGAAGGCGTCATACAGCAGGATATCATCGCCTGGGCCAGGAACATAGCCAGGGTTTCGGTCGCAGGGTAAAGGCGCTCACGATGTTCTGGAAAAGCTTTTCAAGCTCATCGAATAGTACGTCACTAGTGAGCAGGTTAAAAGCGGTCAAGCAGTCAGTTTCACTTCGCTGTGACCGGATAAAACAATGTAATTTCCTTTTTGTCACTCACCGGAATCCCACCAACAAACCACTGTCTTGGTCGAGTATATTCGATATCGATTGCTGTGACTTCGGGATTTTTACCGAGAATATCTCGGGTATGGGCTGATGATTCGGCTGCTGCGATGCGTAGGTATAGATAAGGCATACGGGGTTCTCCAGTGATTGACTCAATAGATAAACAGCGTAGTCTTACATAAGCTATTAGAGAAACGATTTAATTGAATAACACCTATTCGAATCATGAATACTAGAGACCTGAGTCCTGAATTATTACGTGCCTTTGTTGCGGTAGTTGATGGGGGCGGTTTTACCCGAGCCGCTTACCGTTTGAATAGTAC
>JBNKUM010000083.1:0-29893 GCA_050298595.1 Gammaproteobacteria bacterium
TGTTGGATCAATGGCACACGCGGATACAAAGCTATTTGGTGGTAGTACTCAGCTTTCAAAAGGCGACTATGAAAAGCACAAATGTATTACAGGACCCACGTATCGTATGGAGCGCCTTGCCTACAAAGAGATATGTAAATACGGAAAATATGGGTGCCCATTGAAGGCATACAAAGAGAAAAGGATGATGTATTGTAAACACGAAAATCTCAGTGAATGTTTCGAGAATAAAGCTTGGCTAAATAAAAATCAGCTTGTGGGTTTGCCTGAAAATATCGAGATAGGTTTAATTACCCAGGGATTATCTTTTAAAAATGGGGCAAGAAGCGGTGAGACATGTGCGTACTATCAACCAAAAAGAAATTAAACATAACGAATAAGGTTAGATCGTGATTTACGCGTAGCGTGAAGCCACGATCTGAACCGTTTGTTGGACAAGCCCAATAAGTTAGAGAGAAGTAAATTTGCTATTGAAAATAGCTTTTTATCGATTCTACTGAGTTTTGCACTCAGGCACTATTAATGATAATTCTATTCCTTAATATCCGCAGTATTTTCAATTAAGGACGGGGTATCATCGCATTTATTTAAGTTTCCGACTTATTGCGAACAAGTGTGGGCCTCAGCCATAAAGCTGCTTGTTAAATTCAGCTGAGGCCCTGTAAACACCACTCTAAACCCGCAGCTATTTGCCGAATAGTTATAGCTGCGGGTTTAGAGTGGTGTTTACAGTTATTAACTGTATCGTTCCATTTATTCCTGTTTGGCCTTATATTCACGCACCACTAAGTGGGAGGATTACTATATTCCTTCACCCGGCCTAATCCCCATGGAGACTTTTCACTACATGGATAAGTATGTTAGTTCTATTGCACGTAAATCCTGGACTCAATTAGCCCCAACCTGAGGGCCGAACAAAAATCAGAACGCTCATTACTGGCCTGGCAGGCTGAAGCAGGATAAATTCATGTCCCTGACATTGACAATGTCTGGAGTGGCTAAATCAGGCGTTGTTATACGTACTTGATAAGTACATGAAAGGGGTCTCTCGAGTTCTTTCGTACAGCATGGGCATACAGTAATTCTAATGGACCATCTGGCTTACATACTTGAAAAAGGGATTGATCTTTCGACCGAAATCTCTAACCTGATTCTGTTTTTGATGCGTAAATTTCTGGTGCTAATCGGACACAGTAATGTAATTAAAGCGTCAGACTAGACTCGTCACTACTTCCGCTTCGTTTTGAATACCATGCAGGTAAAAGTTAATCAACTCGTGCTATCGCTTTGAGCAAGACTTTGATCAAAGGTCAGGCGATTTAATCACGGTTTATTTTCGATTGATAGCTTAAGGTTTCTTCTTAAGGACAAGCTGGCGGGTAAAACACTATCAGTGTTAGTAAAAATTTAAAAAATAACTTTCGGCACAATCCCCGACAACAACTCCCTCATTGGGTGCGTCTTACGATAAATAAAATAAACTTCGCGCTGAAAAACAGGTGCTTGCGTGACTTCATATAGCAGCCCTTTGTCCAGCCAGGACTCTACCTGTTGTCTTGCCAGATACCCCATTCCACCCGATGCCAGCAGGTAATCCAGGGCCATGCTAGAGAAATTAAATGTAATCTCTGGCGATAGCACGTCACCCAGCAATTGCTGATGTTGATCTGAAAATACACTGCCCCAATCTACGTAACAGTAGGATTGTTCTGATACCTGCGAAATATCACAGGGCTCACTACTCACCAGCACTAATTCCAGTGTGCCAACCTCATGGGACACTATGCCATTATGATAGGGGGTATCAAAAACCAGCGCTGCATCAAGCTGTTCAGATATTACAGATTGTGCCAGTAGTGGTGGCGAAGCTGCCTGAATCTGAAACAGAAGGTTATGATTCTGTTCACGGCACTGAATCACCCAGGATTGCACAATGATGGGCCATAGGTCAAATACCGTACCAATACTAACAAGATGCTGATTTTCTTCGGTGACAAAATTGATTTCGTTTTTGGTTTTATCCCATTGTTTGACGATCAATTCTGCACTGTTAGCGAGCTTTCTGCCGGCGGTAGTCAGTTCTATCTGGTTTCGCTTGCGCACAAACAGGGTTGTTCCGAGGGTATCTTCCAGTAATTTAATACGCGCAGATACCGCCGACTGGGTAAGACAAACCCTGTCTGCGGCTTTGCCAAAATGTTTCAGTTTAGCGACCTCAAGAAAGGTCTTTAACAGGTCTATGTTCATTACCGGATCTAGAAAAAATCATGATGGTCAGGATTATGACATTTTGTTGGATATTTAATAGCTCAATCTTTTAAATACACCTGCGAGTTCTGGCTATCAGAGACGCAGTACATTTTTTATTGGAGAAACAAAATGAAACCCCTTTCTTTACTGATTAGCGCCGCTTCCCTCATGCTGGCTGCCACTTTCACTACACCTGTCCTGGCCCAACAAGAAGCCGAAGAAGCCTGTCTCAGCAAAGCTGATGAGATGCAAATCGCTGATGATAAATATGATGAATTCATCCAGAACTGTATTGAAGAAGCAGCAACCAAGTCTGAATAATCCGACAGTTTTCGGTTTCTAATCAGGGCATTAGACAGCCAGTCAAAGCGAGCTCAGGTTTGCTGGACTGGCTGTCTGAGCTTTCCATTATTCCCCTTCCACCTGAACCTGGGACTCAATAAAAACCACAGTCACGCTAACGTATTTTTAAAAGAAAGTCCCCGTTGAAGTCATTACTAAATAGACTTTTAACTTAATACCAGCAATAGAGACTATTTTTATCTCTCATGGATAGTTTATTGCTGAATCGGATTCAATTTATTTTCCCTGAAACAGTGAGCTGCATTACATTCGACCCTGCCAGAAGCAAATGCTACAATTTATTCAATTTTTAGGGGATTGATCATTAATTTGTTTGAATTATTAAGAATTATATGAACCAGCTTGCAGTTAACATCAGTAGTAATCCAGTAGACCACGAAAATTTACTTCGTACGCATGGTGTTTTCCCCACCCAACAGCGAATGGCTATCGCCAAAATTCTTTTCTCCAGGCATCAGCACATTACAGCCGAGCAACTGCATACTATTTTAAAACAAAAGGGTTTCCTGGTATCCAAGGCTACGGTTTATAACACGCTGGCAACATTTGTCGAAAAAGGCCTGTTGTTTGAAATTTTCATTGATCCAAACTCTGTTTACTATGACTCAAACATTAGCCATCATCATCATTTCTACAATGTTGATACAGGCCAATTAACAGATATTGCCGAGGACCTGGCTCCACGGTTTGATACAGCCCAACTTCCAGAAGGCACTTATTTCGATGATGTAGATATTGTCATCCGCATTCGAAATCAGATTTAGTAGTAACTCGAATTTAATTTCCCACCAGGCTTCCCCCCTTATTAAGACCACTTGATTCTTTGACCTGGATCATTTGTTTAGATTTAGACTAATTCTAATATTTCCCGCACCATAAATATGGTTAAATAATTCCCAATACTCAGATCCAGGTGAACATTATGAAACACTTATCCATCTCTATGTCTCTGACTGCTGCGCTACTCTGCTCTGCATCAGTACTAGCCGAAGAACCGATAAAACCCATTAAACCGGTACAGAATATAAACCTGGCTCAGGTCGAGTTAGGTAAAAAACTTTATTTTGATACCCGACTGTCAAAGTCCGGATTTATTTCCTGCAACTCTTGCCACAACCTGAGTATGGGTGGCACAGACAACCTTAAGACATCTATCGGAGATCATTGGCAAAAAGGTCCCATCAATGCCCCTACGGTCCTAAACTCCAGTTTAAATGTTGCACAGTTCTGGGACGGACGAGCTGCTGATTTAAAGGCACAGGCTGGCGGTCCCATTGCAAACCCTGGTGAAATGGCATCTTCACATACCCTGGCAATAGATGTTCTGGAGTCGATACCGGCCTATGTCACCGAGTTCAAACAGGTCTTTGGTAAAGAAAAAATCAATATCGACATGGTCACTCAAGCTATTGCCGAATTTGAAAAAACACTGGTCACTCCCAACTCACGCTTTGACCAATATCTACTTGGTAATAATGACGCTATTACTGCAAATGAAAAAGCTGGCTATAAGCTATTTAAAGACAGTGGCTGTGTGGCATGCCACAATGGTGAAGCTGTCGGTGGAAACTCATTCCAGAAAATGGGGGTTGTTAAAGCTTACAAGACAAAAAGTTCAGCTCAAGGCTTAAGCGGTGTTACCGGAAAAGATGCTGACCGCTTTAAGTTTAAGGTGCCTACCTTACGAAATGTTGAGATGACCTATCCCTATTTCCACGATGGTGAAGCCGCAACATTGACTGAAGCGGTAGATTTGATGGGCCGCCTGCAACTGGGTAAGAAACTATCAAGCAAACAGAATGCTCAGATTGTTGCCTTCCTGAAAACGCTAACAGGAGATCAACCAGTATTTATGATGCCTATTCTTCCACCATCTACCGATAAAACTCCTGCACCTAAACCATTTTAATTAGTAAAATCTTTGAGCAACCTGATAAAGCCCTCCATATGTTTTCACATGTGGAGGGTTAACTTTAGTGCCATATGCTATTTGAACCTGGAATCCGCAGGGTACTTCGTGTAGCTAAAGCTGTATAGAGTGTTGGTAATTCGCACCTCTGCATATTATTATCCGCGCCCTGAATACCTGCAAAATACTGGAATTAAAAAGAAATGACTGAAAACCATACAGCCTCCAGAGAATTCATTCTCAAAGCAACCTGTCATGCGACCCGTGGCATTGTGGCTGGAGTCACCAGCTATCTCTACTCTCGAGACTGTTATCTATCCGAATTAAATCAGTTTGACGATGAAAATACGGGGCAATTCTTTATGCGTGCCGTCTGCCGTATTGAGAGTGACAACTATTCCATTGAAGGTATAAAACAGGAGTTCCCTCAGGTCGCCGAACAGTTTGATATGCAATGGACGATCTTTGACCGTTCTTCACTGAGCAAGGTATTGATTATGGTTAGCAAGTTCGACCATTGCCTGGATGATCTGCTATACCGTCTCCACAAAGGTGAACTGCCGATGGAAATCACAGCCGTGGTTTCTAATCATAAAGATCTGCGACCCATGGTAGAACGCGAAGGTATTCGATTTATTCATTTACCGGTTAATAAGGAAAATAAACCAGAACAGGAAAAAGCCTTACTGGAAATCATCGAGGAAACCCGGACCGACCTGGTCGTACTAGCGCGCTATATGCAAGTATTGTCAGACAAACTGTGCAAGGAACTGAGTGGTCGGGCAATTAATATCCATCACTCTTTCCTGCCCGGATTCAAGGGTGCCAGACCTTATCATCAGGCCTATGACCGCGGAGTAAAGCTGATTGGAGCAACCGCACACTATGTTACTTCGGACCTCGATGAAGGTCCAATCATCGAGCAGTCAGTGCAACAGGTTGACCATACTTATAGCCCTGACATGCTGGTAGCAATAGGCCGGGATACCGAAACTGTGGCACTGGCCAGGGCAGTGCGTTTGCATATAGAACACCGTGTTTTTCTGGATGGAAATAAAACGGTTATCTTCAAATAGACACACTCTATGGTAGGTCAGTATAACTATGGACTAGTATTCTTTATCCCTGTTACTGGTCATAACGACATCCTATGCCGGACAGCCAGTTCGCATGATAGGAACCACCTATGATATTACCAATATGGCGCATAAACTCAGACTTAAGGTCATCGCAAAAAGCATAGAAACGACAGACCAGCTTGCTATGCTGAAAGCCATGAGCTGCGATTATGGACAGGATTTTTTATTTTCAAGATCCATACCGGCTGTAGAGTTTGAAAACCCTATATCGGCACCCTCCATTAGCTGGAAGCAGGGGCCGGATAGGTCCTTGAATTGCAGCCATAATTGAATTACATACCTGCCAAAGCTCTGCTATTCTTAAGGCTCCGAAGTATTTAGAACCTGAATATGTCCAATCTAGACTCACTGCTTTCCAAAGTTAAAGAATTACCCGCCCTGCCCCAGATATATACTCGAGTATCAGCTCTGCTGGATGACGAGAATGTATCCGTGAATAAAATTGGAGAAGCCGTACAGACCGAGCCATCTATTACTTCAAGAATTCTCAGGATGGTTAACAGCGCCTACTACGGACTGCCGTATTCTGTAACCTCTATACCTCAAACCATCTTACTGATCGGACGCCAGCGCTTAAAGGACATCCTGATAGGCACCCTGCTAGCAGGTATTTTCAAGAATATCGAAAATAAACACTTCTCCATGAATGATTTCTGGAGACACAGCATCAAAACCGCCATCATCGCGCGCCACATAGCGATGCAAAGCGCCCATGTCGTAGACCATGAAGCGTTATTTACTGCGGGTCTGTTACACGATATTGGCAGGCTGGTAATAGCCGCCAATCTACCTGAATTTCAGCTTCAAATAGAAACATTAGTAGCCGAAAAAAAGATAGATATTTTACAGGCAGAACACGACATTCTGGGATTTGATCATACCGACGTGAGCAAGGCCTTGCTGCAAAAATGGCGTCTACCTGATTTACTGGTTTATGCCGTTAAAAACCACCATGACACGGACCATTTTGGCCCCTATGCAGATACCAATTGCATCGTTTATCTGGCCAATCACCTCAGCCATAGATCACCACCGGCGAAAGAAGAAGAGCTGCTACTGATACTGGATAAAATCACCAACTGGGAACAGGCAAAATGCCCGATCGATCAAATCCTGGTGGCCTGGCACCTGGCAGAAGATCAGGCGTTTGACGTCATGCTGTCTTTTGGCATGACCGACTAATTCACCGATAAACAAGATATTGATACAGGGAATCTCTGATCAATTCATGCTCTGGTGTGTAGTGGCTAAAAAGTTCCGACTCGGTGTTGAAAATCCATGTTCAACTGCGGATTCTTGACCTCAGGTCTGAGCATGGATAAGACCAGAGATAGACTAGCTATCTGAGCGGCTAGTCATTCAGCGAGTTTCTGATCCGGACGCACTATTGAAAACAGTATTAGCGAGCTAATCGCCCCCAGAGTATCTGAAAACATATCCTTCTGCGCATCCCAGATATCACCCTGAGAACCCAGAAATTCAACACCGGCATCACCTCCTTCTGCTACCGCATACCACCATTCAATGATTTCATAGGCGGCTGCCACACTCATGATAAAAAATAACCCGAACGCCGCTGCCAACCAGAAAGAGCAATATTTTTTTCTGAGTAGCCATTCCGCCATAGCGAAAGCAAAAAAACCAATGACAAAATGACCAATACGGTCGAAGTGATTTCTTTCCGCACCAATCAAATCACTAAACCACTGGAAAGGGACATTGGCAAAGGTATAGTGCCCACCGACCGTATGCCAGAATATCCAGATAGCCATCAACGCATACGCCAGGTTACTAAAGCGAAAAAGCCTGAAGCTAAACACCAGCAGCAGAAAGATAGCCACAACCGGAATCACTTCAGCAATCCACACTTCTCGTGATACCGGCTCAATACCCAGGATAATAAAGAACACTACATAAACGGTGGCAAGGAAATGCGGGAAGTATGTATGTATCAAGGGACTGTCTCGGCCTGTAAAAAATGTTCACACTTTAACTCAGCATGTTGATCTAGCCAAGGCCCGCCTCTGCACTGGTTCGTGTTTTGTATTCATCACTTATCAGCTGTCTATAGCCGATTCGTAATATGTCGATAATTTAACTCGCCGCTATCCGGTTCGGCGCAATCAGGCACTGGGGCAATCTGTATATGACCGGTTATCGACATCTTTGTCGAATATTTTTCCATCATAGGTGTAACAGAGTATGATGCGAACCATTCATTCATTACCCATAGTCCCAGCATGAAACTGTTAATACGCAATCTGTCACGCACTACCACCGAAGCAGAGCTCAAGGCCCTGTTCGAAACCCATGGCAGGGTTCAATCCTGCACCCTGGTGATGGATAGCAAAACCGGTCTGTCCAAAGGCTTTGGCTTTGTTGAAATACCCAACCCCGGTGAAGCGAAAGCAGCTATGAAATCCACTAATGGATCAGAACTAAATGGCAGCAAGATTCGAGTTAAGAAAGCCGAAGATAAGACCGCTAGCCAATAGATATCTGATTAACATAGTCTGGTATTTCAATACCCTCTAAATTCCTGCTATCCGGCTCTGGCTCCATTAATTGCATTTTTAGCGGGATAACGCCTGCCCAGACCGCCTGACCATAATCCTCTTCATCATCGTTCACACCTGAATTACGGATTTTTGCGGATGCTTCCTCAATCGGCAGTGAAAGTACGGCGGTTTGTTTAACCTCAACATCAGTCATAGGTCGTAACTCAGGGCTTCGCCCAGGGTACAGATGATCGATGAGCCCATTCAATTTTTTGTACTTTTCATCGTAATCCGTAATCAGGGTCGGCTGGCCGAAGATCAAAACGGAACGAAAATTCGCAGAATGGTGCAAAGCCGATCTCGCTAACACCAGTCCATCCAGTAAAGATACCGTGATGCACACTTCGCCTTCCAGCCATGCTTTCACGCCTCTTCCACCGCTAGATGCATGCCAGTAGATATGATCCCCCTCACGCCATTGAATGGTGGGCATAACAACGGGAGAATTCTGTTGCATATAGCCAATATGACACATCGGCATTGCGTCAAGAATGGCGTAAATAGTTTCTCGGTCGTAGTGCCCTCGCTCACGAACTCTACGCAGACGGCTGCGCTCTGTTTTCTTCAATAAATCACTCATCAATCTTTCTTTCATTAGTAACAATATGTTGCACTCTATCGATATATTGGTACTTTATTAATATCCAATTTATATAAATTTATACATACCAATTATCAATGATAGATATTCCGTTACTCGACCTTGACATTACCCCTGACTCAGGAGTCCCACTATTTGTACAGGTGTACGAATCCCTGCGCGAACGCATAGTCTCTACTCAACTCAGTCAAAATGAGCGCCTGCCACCCTCAAGAAAATTAGCTGAAGAACTAGGGGTTTCGCGATCAACTGTCATCACCGCCTATGAACAACTGATTGCAGAGGGTTTTGTTTACAGTAGAACGGGCTCAGGAGTTTATGTCAGTGAGATCGGTGAAATTGAACAGCTAGAGAGCAGAAATATATCCAGTAACAGCGCTTTGGTTGCAATCGATTCCAGCAGCAAACTGCAACCATTCCACCCGGGCAATCCAGATTCGCGCCTGTTCCCCTATCGACAATGGAGCAAGTGCATTGCCCAGGTCTCAAGAACACAGGCTGAATCACTGGTGAGGAGTAATGATCTATTTGGAGACCCCAAGTTACGCCGCGAGATCTGCCGCTATCTTGCCGAGTGGCGCGGTTTAAGGGCTGACCCTTCTCAGGTATTAATTACGGCTGGGGCCAGTGAAGCACTGGAACATTGTATTCGTACCCTGATCCAACATGACGAGAGAATTTTTCTGGAAGACCCTTGCTATCCACCCCTTCGTTCATTTGTAGAAAACATCAGAATACCTGTCAGCGAGCTGAAGATGGACAGCCAGGGTGCGCTGCCACCTGTCATAAGCAAAAACACATCAGATCAAAAACTGGTAATTCTTACCCCCTCATCTCAATTTCCATTAGGTGGCGCCATGCCTCAGGCAAGACGCAATGCATTTATCGCCTGGGCAAAACAGCAAAATGGCTGGATTATTGAAGATGATTACGACAGTGAGTTTCGTTATTCTGGCCGTCCGATCCCCTCTCTTGCGGGTCTGGATAGCAATCAAAGAACACTTTATGTCGGTAGTTTCTCCAAGATATTTTCGCATGGCATACGCATGGGATTTGTAGTCATGCCACCAGCACTCATACCCCTTTTTGTGTGGAACATAAAAAAATTCGGTTCAAAAGCCTCTGTCATGCCACAACGCCCGCTCGCCTTATTCATGCAAAATGGCGAATATTTTCGACACATACGACGAGTACGCAGGATATATGCCGAACGCAGACAGGTCTTTATCAACCTGCTACAGGCTCATCTGGGCGAATTAGCCACATTCGAAGATCATAAGGCCGGCATGCATATCGCCGTTAAATTACCCCTTGCTTTGAAAGACACAGAAGTCGCCGAAAGATTAGCTCAACAGGGTATAACCTGCCTCGCACTATCCAGCTACTACGCCACAAGCTCTGCCCAGAATGGATTATTAATGGGCTTTTGTAGTTTTACTGAAACGGAAATGGAACAGGCGATGATTAAACTCAAACAGGTCATCGATTCATAGATTTAGTTAACTAAATCTATGAATCGAAAAAGACCAAAAGCAATCCTCAACCACAGGATGTAACTTAAAACAAACGCCCTGAGGGTGGTTTATGAAAAGCCGCTGGATGATGTTTTCGAGTCAACAGGTTCTTTATCTGCCAGTGATCCTGCTCAGGGATATTGTCATCAATGATCACTTCGCCATTCTGATTGCTTGCCACTGGTTTACCATCTTGGTACAGAATACGATAACCTGATTGCGCGGGCATGCGTTTACCAGGTGTGATAATCCCGGTTAGATTTAACGGGTCAGTGCCACTAATACTAATGATTTGATCTGAATCTTTATTTTTTCTCACTTCGCGCAACAGGCTTACCGCTTCGGGCAGGGCAAAATGTTCACCGGCAAAACCCTGCACAAAACGTCCGCCGCGTAGCTCACCGCGTGCTTCCAGTCGACGTAATACATAAAGCAAATCATACCAGGGCGGCAGGCCATGCTCACGCTCCAGTAGCTTTCGAAAGACCACCCCGTAGCGGCTTAGCAGGGTACGTACTATCTGTTCAGCCTGTAATCTCTTATCGGGCGCAGCGACAACGGGGCGAATCAATGACCATCTTCCCCCGCCTGCTAAAGGCGTTTGAGAAAGCGCACGACGTCGTTGCGGATGCGATCTTTTCGCCGGACTCACCAGCGCACGTAGCCCCTGAAAATGATCAGAGTTGACCAGCCCCCAGGCAACCAGTTCGCCCAGCGCAGACTCCAGCTGGGTTTTTAACAGCCCGGTCTGCTGCTGTAATTCATCGAAGAAACTTGCTCCCCATTGCCTCAACACCCGTAACACCTTGTTGGCGGATGAACTCAGCCCATCCTCATCAAACTCAATATGCTGAGTCCACAAAGGTATATTCTGTCTATACACGAAACTGATGGGGGTCGTTTTTATCGCAGGGTTCCTGGGCCTGTTATCTTTTTGTGCTGCAGTCTTAATGCGTAGCCAGGTGAGACGGCCAGAGCTACATAACTCATCCAGTTGCGTGGAAAAATAAGGTTGCAGGCGAGCTGGCAAAATCTCCTCTTCCCAGCTTGCAGCAGCAACACTCACGCCTTCCAGTTGCAGCATCACGCGTTCCAGCGTTGCTATACCTTCGCCTGGATCATCCAGCCCCTGCCAGCTAAACAGATAACGCATGAAATCAGCAGCGCTCACCGGTTCTATCTCATTGCGTAACTGCTTCAGGGTATATCGATGAATGCGTGCCAGTAGCCCACGTTCGCACCATTCGAGTTGATTTATGTGCGGAGTGAAGTGACCCTGAATGACGAAGCCTTCCTGCTCCAGATGCAGCAGAGCCTGTTGTATGGCTGGGATATCAACAGGTAAAGGTTCGGCCAGTTGAGCTACGCTAACCGGACCCAAAACTTCAAGTCGGCTACGTATGATTTCGATTAACGCCTGTTCAGTCGATTCCGCTTCATTACCAGCTATGGCCTGAATCAGTGGCCTCATTTCTAAGGCTGGACATACACATTGCATCACCTGTAATCGTTCCGCAGCCACCCAAAGCGCACGCCCTTCGCTGTTAAACAATCGCGTGGCTCTCTGTCCCGTTTGCAATTGAGCCAGGTATTCCTGCCAGCTATCGCGATCCTGTGGTCGAACTTCATCTTCAACGATAAAACCCATCAGCACCAGTGCATCATGTAATTCATCCCTGTTGCGTACATCGGGCCAGGCTTCATCCCTCACCTTTTGTATAGCGTCAGGATTCAATCTACCCATTTCAGCGGCCGATTGTGGATCGCCATGCTGTCTTTGCCTGACTGCCAGCGCACGTCTTTCTTCGGCTGGGGCATCATCCAGAAAGGCATAGGGTCTGGCATTTAAAATTTCATGCGCCATAGGTGAAGGTGTTGGCAGATCTTTACTGGTCACTGATATTTGCCCAGAAGCAATGCCATCCAGTACCAGTTTCAAGCCATCTATATCCATGACTTCGTGCAGGCAATCCTGTAGTACCTGATTCACCAGTGGGTGATCAGGTACTTCGCGTTCACCCTGAATATTTTCAAAACAGGCCAGTTGATCGGGGAAAACCAGCGCCACCAGGTCTTCCGCATCATTACGCTGGAAAGGTGCAGGCACCCTTTTTCCTGCACGAAAGCGCGGCACTGCCAGCGAGGTATTACACACCCAGCGCCAGCGAGTTGGAAACATAGGTGCATCTAGCAGCGCCTGTATCAGGATGTGCTCCACGCTATCTGACTTCAGATAACTGGCCGGTTCATCGAGCGGGAAGCTATGTGTCGGACCTAATGAAAGAATCAGATTATCTTCATTCGCAGCGGCCTGTAATTCAAAATTAAAGCGACGGCAGAAGCGTTTTCTTAACGCCAGCCCCCAGGCTTTATTCACTCTAGAACCAAATGGCGCATGAATCACAAAATGCATATCGCCGGTTTCATCAAAGAAACGTTCGAATACAATATTGTGCTGGTTCGGTATCACGCCCAGAACCGCTTTAGTCGTTGCCAGATAATTCAGTAACTGATTTGCTGCCGGTTCCTGCAGTTGCAGATACTTCTGTAAATACTGCAAGGTCTCTGTCTGCCCCTGTTGCAGTTTTTCATCGATGGCCTCACGCAGTCTGGATACAGCCAAAGACAGCTCATCACTACGCCCCGGCGCTTCGCCTATCCAGAAAGGTATGGATGGTGGTTGTCCATGCGCATCTTCCACATACATCTTACCCTGCTCGATCTTGAGAATACGGTAGGAGATATTACCCAGCTGGAAGATATCGCCCGGCATACTTTCAAATGAAAAATCTTCATTCAAGGTACCGACGAATAGCCCTTCCGGTTGCAGGATGACATCGTAATCAAATTGATCAGGGATCGCACCGCCATTGGTGATCGCAGTGAGTCTTGCCCCACGTCGCGCGCGTAACACGCCATTCACTGCATCTCGATGCAGATAGGCGCCGCGACGCCCGCGGCGTGTATGAAAGCCATCGGCCAGCATTTTCACGATATCGATAAACTGTTTTTCTGTCAGATCGTGATAAGGCCAGGCAGATTTAAATACTCTATACAACTCCTGTTCCTGCCATTCTAGCCCTGACACCTCGGCAACTATCTGCTGCGATAACACATCCAGTGGCTGTTGTGGCTGTACAATTCGATCCAGCTCATTGCGTCTGATCGCATCCAGCATGGCGACACACTCGACCAGATCATCTCGGCTGAGTGGAAACAGACGCGCTTTGGGTGTAGCCGCCAGTTGATGGCCGGAACGCCCAGCGCGTTGCAAAAAAGTGGCAATGCTGCGCGGCGAACCCATCTGGCACACCAGGTCGATATCCCCGATATCAATACCCAGTTCTAACGAGGCTGTTGCCACCAGCGCGCGTAGCGAGCCAGATTTAAGTCTCTGTTCGGCATCCAGTCGATGCTCTTTGGCCAGGCTGCCATGATGGGAAGTCACGGCATCTTCACCCAGCTTTTCTGCCAGTGCAGCTGCGGCGCGTTCTGCCAAACGACGCGTATTCACAAAGATCAACGTGGTTCGATGCGACTCGACCAGCTCTTCTAGTCGACGATAGATTTCATCCCAGACTTCGTTCGCCATAATCGATTCTAACGGCGAGCCAGTCATTTCAATCGCCAGATCCCGCTCACGCACATAGCCGGTATCGACGATGGTGCATTCGCGTTGTTCGGCCCCGTCATGCTGACCGATCAGGTAGCTGGCCATATCTTCAATCGGTTTCTGAGTAGCGGAGATACCAATACGGACTGGTGGCTGAGGGCAAAGCTGTGCCAACCGCTCCAGACTCAAGGTCAGATGCGCGCCACGTTTATTGCCTGCCAATGCATGGATTTCATCCACAATCACTGAGCGCACAGTTTTCAGCATTTCTCGCCCCGAATCTGAAGTCAGCAGGATGTACAGTGATTCTGGCGTAGTCACCAGAATATGTGGTGGATACTTTTTCATCATCGTGCGTTGGGACTGCGGAGTATCCCCTGTGCGAACCTGCGCCCTTATCGGCACATCCGTATATCCGTTCTCCAGTAATGCATCGCGGATTCCGTTGAGTGGTAATTCCAGATTTTTATGAATGTCGTTAGACAGGGCCTTTAATGGCGAAACATACAGCACTCGGGTTTCATCTGGCAGTGGGAATTGAAGCCCCTCCTGCACCAGGTGATCGATAGCCGCCATAAATGCCGCCAGTGTTTTACCTGAACCGGTAGGTGCCGCAATTAGTGTGTTTTTGCCAGAATGAATCGCAGGCCAGGCCTGGGCCTGAACCTCGGAGGGGCTGTTAAAATGCTTTGCAAACCATTCAGTGACAGCGGGATGAAATTGGAATACGCTCATCGGAATCTCTTTCAGATGACCGCATTATAACCTGACAAATCTCCGGATGAATCGTTTTATCAGCTTATAAATACCGACCACGGGCTAATCATTGATAAAATTTATCACTGAAAAAACATGCACAATCCGCATATTGGTGCTATTAGTAGATACAAACTGTTTCAAATTACAATTATCACTTGCGAGAAGTATCCAAAGTTAAATCTCATGAAAAAGATAATTCAACTATGGAACACTATAACTTCAAAACGAAACGAACGTAAGTTAGATTCACAATTATTTCTGTTTAATTCTTCAAAAAAACAACAACTTAAGACACCGAAAGATTTCATACAGGAATTTATCCCTACACAAGAAGGGAAAATTAACTGTTATCGTACCGGAGTCGGCCCTGTAGTGGTTTTTGTGCATGGCTGGGGTGGAGGTGCTTATCAGTTTTTTTCCCTGATGCGGGGATTAAAAGCCATAGGCTATACCGCCCTGGCTTTTGATCATCTGGGTCATGGAGGTAGTGAAAACAAACCCGCTACGCTGCAACAATCAATTAGCATTACAAACAAGATAATAAAATATGCCCGGGATAATTTTCATGATGGAGTGTCAGCACTCGTCGGGCATGACACCGGATGCCTGCTGCTCGCCAATGCAAAACCCTCTTTAATAAAGGAGATTTCCCTTTTCCTGATAGCACCGGTTTTTAACTACAGACTGTACTTCCTGCGTAAACTCGAAAACCTGAAACTAAACCGTGACTTCATAAAAAATTATGCACAAAAATTTGCCCGTAATTATCAAGAGCAATACGCACATCTGGAGTTAGCAGAAAAACTCAAACCCTATGCTGATTATACAGTGATCGCGCATGATAATAATGATCCAATTGCTTCCATCGAAGATTCAAAAAAATTCTGTACCGCGCATCCATTAACCAAATTACTGGTAACCAATAATTGCAACCACAACCGTATCATCAGTTCTGAATCTGTATGGCATGAATTAAAATCACTGTTAAATTATGACGATAGCACCATCAACTTTATGCAGATTGTGGCTGACAATAAGGACTGAGGATTAGCAGCATCATTCCTTTAAGGTAACAAAACATCAATATTTAGGGTTATTCGTGAAACTGTGTAAAAACACCGTAAAATATAGACAATACCCCAATCCAGAGAATATATTTAATCCATGGAAATAGAAGAGCATTACAGCCTGCTATTCGGCATCCATTCGCCCTGGGAGATCAGCCATGTAGAACTCAAAATGCAAGAGCAACGCATTGATATTGAGTATACGGATGATGAGAGTGATTATCTGGAGTGTGGAACCCTTTCACCAATGTAAATGTCAAGCTCTTACTAGCTTCCTAATACCGACCTTAACTCAAGTTACATCTGAAATCGATAATCTACTATAAAAATTCAACAATGAATGAAAGACTAATTATAAAAAAACATGCTGTTCGACTGCTTAATCCCTTTCGCGGTGTAATGAATATCATAGAATACAAAGGGGCCGAAGCAGTTACTATTGATGGTGTTAACTGGGATATCTATGTCAGGGATATGAGTCTGACGCGGGATATAGAACAGTCACCGAATATGTTAATTACCGAAATCCGTTTTGGTCACTGGTTAGAGACCAGTGGTCTCAGGCGTGGACCTATCTATCCATCCGAGGATTTCAATACAATGGAGCAGCAGGGTCTGGTTGTATATGAATACCTGCTACAACATGCCCGGCAAGCCCCATTTCCTCTCACCGATGATTTTGAACTGTGGTTGCTGGATCAAAATGACCAACCGTTGGCATTGCTGGGTAGTTCCTTTGCTGCTGATCGTCTTTACTACGATTTACCTCTTAGCTGGACTGCAGGCATGGCGTGCAAGGATTTCTTTGCTCACAGGCAAAACAGCAAAAGTACACAACAGCCATTTACTCGCATGCTTGAATCCAGCGTGAAATCGATGGCCGGAAAATCGCCACAGGCCCAATGGTTTCATCGTCAGCACGATATTTCAATCGGTCTAAGTGGTATTCAGCTGACAGATTCTCTGGAAGGACGAGAAATGGATAACTCCTACTTTCCTGAGTTCTTTATCCCCGAGGTCATTCAAACCGATATAGACGACTTTATATTTGAGGACTATCTCAATTTTCTGGCCCCTTATCTGTTAACCCTGCCTACCTTAACAATTGAACAACGCTGTCGATTCGAACAGGAAGCCGCCAGACAGGCACTATGTGTCGAGAGATTGCACCGCTTATACCCGGATATACAACAGCAAAAGTACATCAACTCAGCACTTATCGAAGCACGTTTGAGAAATGCTCACACAGAATCAGAGCAGAATAATGACACACTTTCTCCCGAATACATTGAGCTGGAAATTCCTCGCAGCAATTAAAACAAACCCGATATAAGCTGTACAATATTTGATTTCTTGTACAACTTTGTATAGCATCACCATTAAGTTATACAAAGTGATCTTAAATGTACAAGTTTGAACCAGACTCAATTCAGGTGGGTATTAGCAGTTGTCTGCTGGGGCAGGAGGTACGCTACGATGGCGGCCACAAGCGCAGCCCATTCTGCACTGACTCGCTGCAACCGTTTGTCAGCTATGTTCCGGTATGCCCGGAAATGGGCATAGGCCTGGGCTCACCGCGCCCGACGATCCGCCTGGAACTAGAAGGCCAAAGCATTATTGCCAAATGTCAGGATGGTCGTGACCTGACTGCGCCACTGGAAGAATTCGCTTTCCAGACTGCGCAACAGCTGGATCATTTAAGCGGCTACATTTTTTGCGCAAAGTCTCCTACCTGTGGGATGGAGCGAGTGAAGATCTATCGTAAAAATGGACACAGCCTGAGCGATGGGGTCGGTATTTATGCAAGACATATCATGCAGATGTATCTGGCGCTACCGGTGGAAGAGAACGGCCGCCTCAATGATGCGCAGTTGCGGGAAAACTTCATTACCCGCCTGTACGCCTACCATAACTGGAAAACACTGCTACATGAGGGCATCACCCCAGCATCATTGATTGAATTTCACAGCCGTTACAAGTACATGCTGATGGCGCATCATCCGCGTAGCTATAAAACGCTGGGGCAATTGTTATCCGATCTATCGGGTGATTTCGCATCCGTTGTTAAAACCTATGAGTTGCAGTTCATGCGCGCCCTCAAGCATATCGCCACACGCAAAAACCAGTGCAACACGCTGCAGCATATACATGGTTATTTCAAGGATAAAATGACCCAGAAACAACGAGCTGAACTGATCAAACTGATCGATGATTACCGCATGGGTTCGCTGCCGATACATGCACCATTGACGCTGATACAGCACTATCTCAGCGAACACTCCAACGACTATATCGCACAGCAACACTACCTGACCCCTCACCCACCACAACTGGCTTTACGTTATGGACTCTGAATACAAATACCCGATACGCGAAGTCTCGCAGCTAACCGGAGTCAACCCGGTCACCCTGCGCGCCTGGCAGCGCCGCTACGGCCTGATCAAGCCCGGTCGTACCGACAGCGGTCACCGCCTGTATAGCGATGCCGACGTCCAGCTCATTCGCCAGATCTTAAACTGGCTGGATAAAGGGGTCAGTATTGGTCAGGTAAAATCACTGTTGAATAACACGCACTCACAGCTGGATAACGATAACTGGCGAAACATCCAGCACGAGTTGCTGACGCTGGCTCAGGAATTAAAGCTCAATCAGCTGGAAGCAAAAATCGCTGAGACAGCAAAGCTTTACCCTGCAGAGCACTGGTTGCGCAATATTATTGAACCCTGGTTAAAGAAATTATCAATCCTGGCAAGACCCGACCAGGGTCTGATTGAACAGGCTGCTCGACGCTTGCTGGCCAGCAAGATTGAAAAGATGATCACCCTGCAGAGCGGACCGCGCGTTGCATTGTTACAAGTGGGCAGTATCAGCAGCCTGGACGCACAACTTGCTCGCTATGAATTACAAAGCCTGGAATGTCGCAGCTACGACCTGGGCAATACGGATCCCACCCAGCTTGCACTGGCTGCTGATCGACTCCCGGTACAGGCCTATATCCTGCAATTGGGTAGTGGATTAACGGCTAACTGGTTTACCCAAAAGCAGGCACGACTGCCCGAGAACTGTTTCTACTGCGGGCAACTCGGCCTGATCTATCAGGGTAACGACTGGCTTAAATTTCCGTACACAGAATCCATCACCCAACTGGTCCGGCAACATGAAACAGCATTTAGTCTGGTTTAGAAACGACCTCAGGCTACACGACAACCCCGCGCTGCACCAGGCCGCGCGCGAAGGTGCATCACTGGTTGCTATTTACATCCAATGCCCTGCACAGGACCGCCTGCACGACAGGGGACAGAGACAACTGGAATTTATTGATGAGCATGTCGTGCAACTGCAAAAGCAGTTGAACAAAGATCACATACCGCTGCATATTCTGAAATGTGACCTGTATGCTGAAATACCAGCCATACTCGAACAGTTTATCCTTCAGCATAATATCAGCGCAGTTTATGCCAATCGAGAAACTGGTGTTAACGAGGACAGACGCGACCATCTGGTCAGAGAGAGGATTACCATCCCCTTCTATCGATTGAATGGCGACTGTATCCTGAAACCAGGCAGCGTGTTAACGCAGAGCAATGGCATGTTCCGCGTATTCACTGCATTCCGCAATGCCTGGATCACACAGTTACAGCAACAGGGTTACACACTGGCACCATTACCAGAGCTATTCACTCATCCCCTGCTCGACCCGGTACAATCTGTCAGTTCTAGCTGGATGGTGGGTGAAAAGGCCGCGCGGAACCAGCTTGAAAAATTCTGCGAAGAAAACCTGTTAGCCTACGACGAGCACCGCGATTTTCCGGATCTTGATAGCACCAGCCACCTTTCACCGTATCTGGCTATCGGTGTAGTTTCGGCCAAACAATGCCTGCATGCGATACAGTCAACACTGGGTTACCTGCCGATAAGTCCGGGAGAAAAAGGATTTGCCTGGCTCAACGAACTGGTATGGCGGGAATTCTACCGCCACCTGATGGTCGCATATCCCGAGCTTTGTATGAACAGCTGTTTCAAAAAGGAAATGAATCAACTGCAATGGATTTCTGATGAGCATTTATTTAACAGCTGGTGCGAAGGCAAAACCGGTTACCCGATCATTGATGCCGCCATGCGCTGCCTGAATCAAAGCGGATGGATGCATAACCGCCTACGCATGATCGTCGCCAGCTTCCTGACCAAGGACCTGCAGATAGACTGGCGCCTGGGTGAACAGTACTTTATGCAGCAATTGATCGACGCCGATCTAGCCTCGAACAATGGTGGATGGCAATGGGCCGCTGGCACTGGTGCGGATGCAGCGCCATATTTTCGTATATTCAACCCGACCCTGCAGGGCGAAAAATTCGATGCCAAAGGGCGATTCATCAATCAGTGGATACCCGAACTCAAAATGGTGCCTGAAAAATATATCCATAAGCCACACCAGTGGTTTAAATCCAGCAAGCAGTCAACCGACTATCCAACACACATCGTAGACCATGCACTGGCGCGCAAACAAACGCTGCTCCGTTACCAGCACATAAAGGTGACTTCACAAAATCTACACTGGAGAATTCGACCAGTTTTACCGGCGGTTAAATAGTGCAGACCCCGAATCTGACTTAACTCTACCAGATCCCTGGGTTCTTCAAATTCAAATAATTTCATCGTTTCCTCTAAACGCACTTTGACAAAAAGCATGCTGGGATTTCTCCTGTTTGCGGTTTAGAATATGCGATCAAATTTGAACAGAGCTCTGGTGAATGAATGTTTGGTATGAAAAGCTACGGAAATCTGAAAGCCGAAACGGAAAATCTACTACAACGGCTTGTTGATATGGATAGACGGAAGCCGCAATAAAAATCACAATGTATTAAGGAAGTAAATTTGAAGTATCGTGCCGAAATTGATGGCTTAAGAGCACTCGCTGTAATCCCAGTAATCCTTTATCACGCAGGGATTGAACTATTTAGTGGAGGCTTTGTAGGCGTAGATGTATTTTTCGTCATAAGTGGTTACCTTATTACAACAATCCTGATTGAAGATATAGAAAACAATCGATTTAGCATAATAAACTTCTATGAACGGCGCGCGCGACGCATATTGCCAGCGTTATTTCTGGTGATGGTGGTTTGCATTCCATTTGCCTGGATGTGGATGCTCCCGGCTCAGTTGAAAGAATTCAGTGATAGTATTTTCAGCACGTCGCTAGGCTTGTCCAATCTATATTTTATGTCTCAACAAGGTTATTTTGGCCTCAATTCAGAAATCGCGCCCCTACTACATACCTGGAGCTTAGGTGTAGAAGAACAGTATTACTTCCTTTTTCCTGGGCTTCTCTATTTTATTTACAAAAGAAACCTGAACGCTATTGCAATTATTCTCACGCTCTCGGCGTTGAGCTTTGCAGTGTCAGAATGGGGTTGGCGCTTTAGGCCAGATAAAAACTACTTCTTTACGTTTTCCAGGCTCTGGGAGCTTGGAGCTGGAACGATAGTCGCCCTTGTTATAAGGAAGCAAGGGGTGAAGCATAATAACCTACTCGCACTTCTAGGATTATTCACTATCGTTTTCGCTATCTTTGTATACGATAAGAGTACACCCTTCCCAGGCGTTTATACTCTGACCCCAATTATTGGTGTTGCATTACTGGTTTTATTTGCTGATAGCGAGACCTTTGCTGCTAAATTCTTAAGTAGCAGACTATTAGTAGGTATTGGTCTGATCAGTTACTCCGCCTATTTGTGGCATCAACCTTTGTTTGCCTTTGCGAGAATTCATAGTATCAGTGCAACAAATTCAACAGTGATGATTCTGCTTTCGGTAATATCAATAATTCTCGCTTACTTCAGTTGGAAATACATTGAGAAGCCATTCAGGGACAGAACAAAGATCACTAAATCAATGACATTTTCTGCAGCCCTGGTGGGAGTCTTTAGCCTTTCGACCCTGGGAGTGGTTGGACATCTTAATAACGGATTCATAGAACGGATTCCTGACTGGAACAAAATCTCTTCTATTCCGACGGTAACTACCTCATATTGTCACAATGCAGGTAGTCGAGATATTACTCGGCTAATGAGAGGAGATTTTTGTACCATTGGTAAAGGTGAAGTACGTTCCGCCATCATTGGTGACTCACATGCTGGAGCATTATTTGACTATGCAGACAAGTATCTTGCTGACAAAAAACAGGCAGCCTGGGCTATAAGTGGTGGTTTCTGCGCACCATTGATGAATGGTTTTGAGGCCCGTAAAGGTTGTCGTGAATCGACAAAAATTGCATTTGAGAAAATTATTCAGAATTCAAATATTAGAGATGTCATTCTTGTCGCCGAGTGGGCGATTTATACGAAAGGTTATCGTGGAAATGATTTCCCACAGACATGGAAAGACAATCTCGGAACAGCATCTTCAGTTTCAGAAAACCCGGTGCTTTTTAAACGTTCATTAGTTACAACGATAAATCAGTTACGTCAGGCAAATAAGCGCATTTCCATCGTAATGCCAGTACCCGAATTCCATTACCGAACTTATGAATACGTTGCACAACAAATGCTTATTGCCAATAAACATCTGGTGGATGCGGTTGCGTCTTTACCAGAAATCCCACTCGACGAGTACTTTTCTAGAAATAAAGACGTGTTCGACGTGTTCACCAATGTTGCGAATGAAGTTCAATTTGTAGACGTTACTCAATTGTTTTGCAACAAGAGCATCTGTCGAGCGCATGCGAAAGGAGGGGAACTACCTTTTTACTCAGACTTCAATCATGTGAATTATGCCGGAGCAAAGCTCATTGTTAATCATATTTTCGAGACCTTACGTAGCCGGAATATTGTACTACATTAAGAATAAGCCGATAACAAACTTACGAGAAACGATAAAAGCACCGATTGAAGGAATTGGCTGAGAACCTCGTCATTTTCTATATCGCTCAACGTTCCGCTTGCTGTTTCCTCTCCTTAACAACATCCCAATTCGAAGACGAAAGCTGGTGAACAATTGGCAGCGGATTTGAAATAATATCCGCCAGTGTCTGGGCATCCGTCGGTTTACTGAGCAGGTATCCCTGAATTTCATCGCATTCGTATCGATTCAATAAATCCATTTGCTCCCTGTCTTCAACACCTTCAGCCACAACCTTTAAGTCAAGCGAATGTGCCATAGAAATTATGGTTTTAACTATTTGTTCATCGTCATGATCATGGCAGATATCCTTGATAAAGGATCGATCAATCTTCAGGTAATCGATAGGCAGATTTTTTAAATAACTAAGTGATGAATAGCCTGTACCAAAATCATCAATAGCAATGCTTATACCTCTGACATTCAGTCGTTTCAATGACTCAGATACAACTTGAATATTTTCAATCAGGGTGGATTCGGTGATTTCAATTTCAAACTGTTTTGGCGGAATATCATATTCATCTAAGGCGCTGAAAATCTTACTTACAATATCAGCCTCCATCAATTGAACCGATGAAAGATTGATCCCAATTTTATAGTCATTGAATCCCTGATCAATCAGATCTTTTATTTGTTTACAGGCCTGCTGTATCACCCAGTCGCCTATCGGGATGATTAGCTTTCGTTGCTCGGCGAATTCAATAAACTCATAGGGACTGACCAGACCACGTTTTGGATGTTGCCAACGTAATAGAGCTTCAGCTCCAATGATAGTACCACTGTTCATATTCATTTTTGGTTGAAAAAGTAACTCCCACTGTTCCTGCTTGATAGCTTCACGTAGTTCTTTTTCCAGGCTCAGCTGTTTATCCGAAAGCTGCTGAATCTGTGAATCAAAGAACTGATAACTCGACATATGATTTTTGCTTTTGCAGTATTTTTTAGCGGTCATCGCGTTATTCAATAATCCTTCTACACTTCTTGCATCCGTCGGATACACACTGACACCAATTTTTGTGGATACGTGTATGCTATTCCCTTCAATTTCATAGGATGTCTTTAGCGAATCAAGCAGCCTTTTTACCACCCATGTAATCTCTTCCTGTTGCGTAATATCGCTAAGCAGTACAGCAAATTCATCTGCTCCAAAACGAGATATATCAAGGCGAGAAATACTATCCTGTTTACGGAACACGCTATTTAACTGTTGCGCAAAAAGTTGCAACAAACGGTCACCTACATGACGGCCTAAGGAGGTATTGATCTGGCTAAACATGTCTATATCGATAACAACTACCGCCGCCAGTTGATCTTGACGATAATTTCGCTCTATGAGCTGCTGTATTCGATCACAAAATAGAATCTGGTTTGGTAGCCCGGTAAGTACATCATGACTCTGTGCATATTCAAGTTCAGAGGAAAATTTCGAAGCAATTTCTTCAAGTTCCTGAACGCGTGTTTTGAGGTGCGTTATCTCAATAGCCTTTGCACTATCACCGGTTTTGTCTGCTTGATTTTCCTGCTCATCGGTTTTCCTGGACTGCGAATCAGCTGTCCATTGTATAACCATGTTACGGCCTGACTCCTTGGCGATGTAAAGTGCTTCGTCGGCAAGGTGATTCAGCTCATCTGGTGTCTGCGGGTCATCGTTGATAGTTGCAACCCCCAGACTGGCTGTGACCCTTGGACCAGCACTAAAACGTTTAGCCGACTCATCCTTAATTTTCAAGCGTATCCGTTCAGCCAACCTCATGGATATATCAGCCGTCATGCCAGGAAGTACCAGGCAAAATTCCTCACCTCCATAGCGTCCAACCAGGTCTTCATTGCGAGTATTTGATTTAAGAATTTCAGCCAGCATTTTGATGACCAGGTCTCCGGTTGCGTGACCATAGTTATCATTAACCAGTTTAAAGTGGTCGATATCAACCATAATGCAGGCTAATTCCTGACCTTCATTTTTAGCCTGTTCAAACCTGGCTTCAAATTGCTCGGAGAATGATCTTCGGTTTAGACAACCGGTAAGAGAATCCCGGGTAGCGAGAAAGGATAACTCCTTATTCTGTTTCTGTACATGCAACTGGGTTTTTTGCAACCGCGTAACCATAGTTTTCAGGTCTGAATTATTTTTTTCCAGTTCAGAAATATCATCCAGAGTGACTAGTACACCTTGTAGTTTGTCATTTTCACTCATGATCGGTGAAGCATTAACCGCAAACTTGATCGTTGAATTTTTACCTTTCCTAAACATTAAATGTGAACCCATTGTACTACTCCCTGAATCAATCACTTTTATCCACGGCAGTACATCTAGCGTAGATTCTGCAGAGATAATTTTCCATTTCAGTTCAGACGCCTTAATACCTATCAGGTTTGAAACCTCGTATCCAATTTTTTCGCAAAAAGATTTATTCGCAAGCAGGATATGCTCATTTTCGTCCAGGATGACAACTCCTTCAGCGAGGGTGTCAAAGGCAGCATTAACACGCCCAGGTATTACAGCTGAGGGATCAAGCTGGCGAAGAATACGCAACATAAAAACCAGAAAGGCAAAAAAACCGCTTATTGAAACAAACAGAATCAACTTAAAAGTCCCCTGATCAAAAACCCCAAGTAAGGTCTCCGCCTTTAGTGGTTGGTAACGCAATTCTACATTGCCCCATAATTCACCTCGTTGCAGGATGGGTATCAAAACATGGGTTGTGGTAGAAGCCTGTTGCCTGTAATTGCCCCAGAGCTTTTCATGACCAGGGGAATAGAAGAGCAACTTGCCCGTAGCGTTTCGAATGCCAGCGGAAAGAATATCAGGATTACGTTTAACGATAAACATAATAAGCTTCTGGATTTTTCTGATATCTTCATCGGGAATCAATACAGACATCTGAAGCGCGAGCGATTCGCTGATTTTGCTACGTGCCTCAGCCTGGATTTTAATTTCCTGTGGCGTAAAACCTAAAATTTCAGCGCTCAGTAATATACAGCTTGTTAATAAAACAAGCGCAATACTAATGCGCATAGCAGGAAAAATAGAGCTGAATTTTCTGGACAGTATATGCATGCTTAATCAGATAACTAATTTATAAAATTCTTGATATTGTCTTAACTTCAAGTTTTGGTGGCCTGGTTGTCAGTTGCGAGCTATCAATGAAGAGTGCTCTTTTTTCTGGGATATTCCACATCAGGATATTAGCCATCATGACCTGCCCCCCTTTTCAAACATTTTATCCACCCGGCTTTCATGTTTTATCCCGGATTGATTACCACCCTTTTCATCGACCTTCTTTTTCCTTTGCATTTTAATGATCGGTAATGGATCAAACCTGTTGACCAGTGGTAATGTTGTCATCATGCTGGCGACTAATGAACCGCCTCGCAGAATCCAGCCTAAAAAACCAGCGGTTATACCGGCAGTTGAACCTAATACTATCTGTACATCGATCTGGTCTTGCTGCTCGGCAGCCAGATCTTTGTCGATATCTTTCTGCATCTCATCAATCCTGCTCCATAATTTCTGTTCTTCTACTGCATCGATTTGACCACTGTCACTTCCCCACTGGGCCAGGGATAGTTGATTGCTAAGCTGATCATTCAGTACCTGTATTTGCATTAAATCCGTCATGTTTTTTGCAAGTTGAACTTCATGAGAGTGAAGCTGTTGTTGTTTGGAAACATTCGCATGCCGGATATGAGATGAATGCTGAATGTCCGCTGGTTGCTCTGTATTGGCAAAGACATTTGCTCCCTCAGGGCTGTCAGCGAATGGCCGCTGCTTAGGTCCGTCATTGGATAGACTGCTGTTCGGAACCTCTTTACTGTCACTGGATTTACTGGATAAAACAGACTCCTGGTCACCCGTATTAGTCGGTGCCGCGGCAGCTATTTGATTATCGGGCTGAGTTGAAGTTGTATCCGAATTAATCTGGATTTGATCAACTAAAGGTTGCTGTCCAATATTCAAATCGAGTGTCGAGACTGGTTGCTGAACCTTAACCGTTACAATACCCGTTTCGATCTCACCGGCCGCAGTTTGCACATTATAGTTAAAGGTATCGCTGCCAATAAAATCCTGACTGGGTGTATAGGTAACAGAGCCATTATCTGAGAAAACAACCTGACCGTGCATGGGTTGAGTAATACTATCGATCCTGCTTACTGATCCAGAATTATCGTTGACTAACACATTGAATGTGGCAGACGTACCCACTTGTATTGTCAATGTATCATTCTTCACATCGCTAACCGGGTTAACAGTTACCGAAGCAATACCATTACCCTGTCCCCCATTACCATCATCAACGCTATAACTGATCAGATCATCCCCGTTAAAGTCAGCATCAGGAAAATAGTTAATCGTACTGTCAGGGTTAATACTGACTTTCCCATGCACCGCTGAAACCGTAGAGATAGACAGAGTATTGCTGTCTACGTCACTGACGTTGCTAAGAATATCGAGATTCTGCAAAGGAATATCTTCATCAGTGGTAAAACTGCTGTTAACAGTCACCGGAGCATCATTAAGCGGCAGAATATCCAGAGTGACGCTATTGCTGGTGATTGCCTGGCCATCCGTGATGTTATAGACAAAACTCACCGAAGTATCATCGTTCACGCCTGGCGTGTAAGTCCAACTGCCATCCCCATTATCGATCAGACTACCTGCCCCGCTACTGATAGTGAGACCTGTTGCGGTCAATACATCCAGATCCTCATCATTGGCACTGCTTAGTAATTGTGCCTGAGTAATGATCAGGGGAGCACTATCTTCATTGACAGGGGTCAGGTTGATCGGTGACGCAACCGGTGCTTCGTTGACATTGGTCACACTAACCGAGATCAACTGGACCGCTGTGCCACCCTGACCATCGTCGGCTGTGACCTGTACCTGGTAGATGCCATCGCTGTTGGCATCGGTCGGGTTCTCGAAGTCGGGAGCGCTGTTAAAGCTCAACACCCCGCCACTGCTGATGCTGAACAGTGCACTGTCTGCACCGCCGGTAATGCTGTAACTGAGCGGATCGCCATCCACATCGGTGGCCGTGACGGTCGTTACTGCGGTCTGGTTTTCGGCAGCCTTGACACTCGCACTGCTGGTGATCTGTGGCGCGTCATTAACATTCGCGACACTGATGGTGAAGCTCTGGCTGGTAGTGAGGACCCCATCGCTCACTTCGATCACGACATTATGATTACCCACTTCGGCATTGCCCGGCGTGCCGCTGAGGAGCGCGGTACCATCTCCGTTATCGGTGAGCACGAGCCAGGCTGGCAGTGTAGTGGCACTGATGCTCAGTGTATCACCATCGACATCACTGCTGCTGAGGGTGTAGCTATAGGCACTGTCCTGGGTGGCGCTGGTGATCGCGCTACTGGTGATCTGTGGGGCGTCATTAACATTCGCGACATTGATGCTGAAGCTCTGGCTGGTTGTGAGGGCTCCATCGCTCACTTCGATCACCACATTATGGTTACCCACTTCGGCATTGCCCGGGGTACCACTGAGCAGAGCGGTACCATCTCCGTTATCGGTGAGCACGAGCCAGGCTGGCAGTGTGGTGGCGCTGATGCTCAGTGCATCGCCATCGATATCGCTGCTGCTGAGGGTGTAGCTATAGGCACTGTCCTGGGTGGCGCTGGTGATCGCGCTGCTGGTGATCTGGGGGGCGTCATTAACGTTAGCCACATTGATGGTGAAGCTCTGGCTGGTCGTGAGGACCCCATCGCTCACCTCGATCACGACATTATGATTACCCACTTCAGCATTGCCCGGGGTGCCACTGAGGAGCGCGGTGCCATCTCCGTTATCGGTTAACGTGAGCCAGGCTGGCAGCGTGGTGGCACTGAT
Organism: Gammaproteobacteria bacterium; assembly: GCA_050298595.1. Taxonomy (GTDB): domain Bacteria; phylum Pseudomonadota; class Gammaproteobacteria; genus JACNJF01. The sequence goes on from JBNKUM010000083.1 coordinate 28,513, forward strand.
GCTCAGTGCATCACCATCGACATCGCTACTGCTGAGGGTGTAGCTGTAAGCTGTGTCCTGGGTGGCACTGGTGATCGCGCTGCTATTGATCGTGGGCGCTTCGTTGAGGTTGTTGATCGTGATGCTGAAGCTCTGGTCGTGGCTCAGACCACCGGCATCGGTGCTGCGGACCGTAACCTGATAGAAGGCCTGGGTTTCATAGTCGAGCAGGCCATCGCTCAGGATCAGTTCGTTGCTGGATGCGCCACCAATGCTGAACACAGCGGCGTCGGCACCACCAACGATGCTGTAGCTGAAGCTGTCGCCTGTATCGACGTCGCTGCTGCTGAGGGTGCCAATACTATAGCCGGCACTGGTATCGGTGTTTTCATCCACCGCACTGTTGCTGAGTGCAACTGCGCTCGGTGCTTCGTTGACATTGGTCACGCTGACCGAGATCAACAGGGCCGCCGTGCCACCCTTTCCATCATCGGCTGTAACCTGTACCTGATAGATGCCATCGCTGTTGGCATCGGTCGGGTTCTCAAAGTCGGGGACGCTGTTAAAGCTCAATACTCCGCCACTGCTGATACTGAACAGTGCGCTATCTGCACCGCCGCTGATGCTGTAACTGAGCGGATCGCCATCCACATCGGTGGCCGTGACAGTCGTTACTGCAGTCTGGTTTTCGGCAGCGTTAACGTTGGCGTTACTGGTGACCTGTGGGGCATCATTAACATTCGCGACATTGATGGTGAAGCTCTGGCTGGTCGTGAGGAGTCCATCGCTCACCTCGATCACGACATTATGATTGCCGACTTCCGCATTGCCCGGGGTACCACTGAGGAGCGCGGTGCCATCTCCGTTATCAGTAAGCGTGAGCCAGGCTGGCAGTGTGGTGGCGCTGATGCTCAGTGCATCGCCATCCACATCGCTGCTGCTAAGGGTGTAGCTATAGGCACTGTCCTGGGTGGCGCTGGTGATCGCACTGCTGGTGATCTGTGGAGCGTCATTAACGTTAGCCACATTGATGGTGAAGCTCTGGCTGGTCGTGAGGACCCCATCGCTCACCTCGATCACGACATTATGATTACCCACTTCAGCATTGCCCGGGGTGCCGCTGAGGAGCGCAGTGCCATCTCCGTTATCGATGAGCGTAAGCCAGGCTGGCAGTGTGGTGGCGCTGATACTCAGTGCATCACCATCGTCATCGCTGCTGCTGAGGGTGTAGCTATAAGCTGTGTCCTGAGTGGCGCTGGTAATCGCACTACTGGTGATCTGTGGGGCGTCATTTACATTGGTCACTGCGACCGAGATTAGCTGGACTGCAGAGCCACCATTACCATCGTCGACTGTGACCTGCACCTGATAAACGCCATTGCTATCGGCATCGCTGGGGTTC
>JBNKUM010000084.1:0-51872 GCA_050298595.1 Gammaproteobacteria bacterium
GGCCAGGGGTAAACCCATCAAGTGGTTGTACAAGCGTGAACCCAGTTCGACATCCACACGATTAGTTGTATGACTGAACAGATAATTTCTGATCCCACCTAATACGGATTCAAACACGACGACTACAAAAAAACCAACGGCGAGTACATCCAGTGTGGTGAAGCCCCGATGCACTAGTACCTTATCCATCACTACCTGAAAGAACAGGGGTGTTACCAGTGCAAATATCTGCAGAAAAAACGAGACAATCAGGACTTCAGAAAAGATCTTTCGGTACTTGACCAAAGAAGGGATAAACCAGGAGATATCAAATTTCTGTTGCAGGCTTTCTGCCAGGCCATGGCGCCGAGTTAATGCGATAAGCTCTCCTGACCATAGCTCGGTAAACTCATCGATAGTTAGAAGCTTTGGTGCTTGATCCCGCAGGTCATGAACCAGAATGCCTGATGAAGTTTTAGTATCGGCATCTTGCGGGTGATCCTTTTTGACATCCTGCGCTATTCGAGCGAGTACAAAATATTCACCATCCTTAGATTTCGCAATCGCTGGTAATATGCCGCTATTTATTTCTGATAAGGCAGGAGTAATCAGCTTAGCTCTTAAGGTTAAGGCTTTAGCTGCTAATAGTATTTCAGTATTTGAAAATGCCTTTCCTGGCTCAGCAAACTGATGAGTTAGCTGATCGATCTCGGCAGGCAGTTGATGAAACCTTGCAATCGCAACCAATGATTGCAGACCTGTATCCATATATTATTCAACAAAATTCAATTTTTGGGAAAACTAAACAACGAGTTATGCCAGATACTTCAGATATCTGACCGAGAGGAATTTATATGATGGACAGCCGTCTTACAATTAGCTATTTAGCGTACGACACTCATAATCATCTCTACCATTTCCCAAAGAAAGCCGTAGCTATTCATTTTCCTGATTACACCTGAAACTCAGCTTATTAGCCGCACTTAATAAAACACTCACCACAGATTTGGGCAGGATGCCAGAGCCGAGCTATTGTAGAGATCAAAGCAGGAAATATTATAAGGTAGCTAAAATTCCAGCAAAAAAACAAGGGGGCAAAGCCCCCTTCAAAATTTTATTATTATTGTTATTTGTAGAAAACACACTTAAAGCCAGGTTGAAGATTCGATGAATTTTCTACCCTACCATAAGCAATGCCCTCATCCCCCTATTATTTATTTTATTTAACTCCTTCAGCCTTTCTATTGTTGATCTGTAGCCAACTTTTTATCATCAGTTATCACTGAATATTTCGTAGCGTCTGTTCACTCCACAGACTTTGTTTCATATTATCGTCATTGTAGGTTACCACTTCAGGTGGAATCACTGCCCAGGTTTCATGTCCGGTCGCAAAAGTTTTACCATACCAGTACCCGAATACTACCTGACGCGGATCAGTTGCACCGGATACGGGTTTCCAGTCACGATCAATAACTTTGATTTTTTCGTCGCCTTTAAAGTACTCGGTGCGGTAGTCAGCAAAGGATTGAGTATCGACATAACTGATTCGATAGTCATACCACCAGTTATCAAATTTGGTAGTGCTTTTTAATTTATACACCTGTTTTCCTTCAGCTATACAGGAGGCTCCAGGTAGATCATTTGTATAGCGATTTTTTTCGTTATCAGCCAGGGTCACTGCACCCAGGCAGCCACTAAACGTTTCAGTACCTATTAATTCATGGGTTTCATCGTGTGGTTTGCGTAAAACTACATCACCAAAAGTAAAGTCAGTCCCGCCCCAGGCATCACCCTGAGCCGGTTCAGCAAAACGACGAATTTTGCTCAGTGATGGAATCCAGATGTCATAGGTCGGGTTTCTGGAGGCTTCATCATAATCGGTAACCAGCAAACCAGTACCACGTAATTTTCCTGAGCGGAAGATGGCCAGATCTCGTGCTTTAACCGATGGATCATCATCGTATTTATTATTCAGGTATCGTTCTACTGTAACCGTTGTAGGCTTTTTCCCCACAGGTTTATTCACCAGAACAGTAATCTTTTTATCCTTTTTTCCTATACCATAATTATCAAAACCATAGAAATGGTTGACATAATAAACCTGGTAGATAATCTCGTCTGCGCCTGGAGTGCCCGTAGGCAATGCTAAAGAGCGATCAACATCGGCATAGGTAATTGAGGCACAGGTAATAGAAGCGAAGACTGTGATAAGGCTTGCGAGAAAAAATTTCACTGCCGGGGTGTTGAAATGAAACAATATTTATTCCTCAACTTCACAATTAATACCTCTAACTGGTTTTTTTATAATGAGCTTATAACTTTTAGATCATTACAATACCCTTTTTATCGATCATGTCAAATATAAAATCGCTTTCAATTCAAATACATAAACATCTAAATATAGTAATTTACTTATGAATATCCCCCTTACCCTTATTGTGGAAAATATAAACGCCTCATTTAGTGAGGATATAGGCACTGGTGACATCACTGCCTCACTAATCGCGGATGATGCCACGCTGAATGTCAGCCTGATTTGTCGTGAACCTGCCGTGTTATGCGGTAGCCAGTGGTTTTCTCAGGCATTTCTGCAACTTGATTCCGAAGTTGAAATAAACTGGCTGGCTAGCGAAGGTCAATTGCTACAGGCGGACTCAATTGTGTGCCGACTAAAAGGTAATGCTCGTGCAATTTTGAGCGCTGAAAGAACCGCACTCAACTTTCTGCAAACCCTGAGTGCAACCGCCACTGTGACTCACCGTTACCAAAGCCAGATAGCTGATACCGGATGCAAGATTCTGGACACCCGAAAAACCATACCCGGTCTTCGCCTGGCTCAGAAATATGCCGTTAAATGTGGCGGTGGTACTAACCATAGAATTGGATTATTCGATGCCTACCTGTTAAAGGAAAACCATCTCGCTGCTGCTGGTAGTATTTCAGCTGCAGTGAAACATGCGCGAGATTTGCACCCGGAGGTATTGCTAGAAGTTGAAGTTGAGAGCCTTGATCAGCTACAACAGGCCATGGATGCCAAAGTAGACCGGGTTTTACTGGATAATTTCAGCACAGAAATGCTAGAGCAAGCGGTATCTCAGGCAGGTGGCACCGTAGAACTGGAGGCTTCAGGCAATATTACATTGGAAAATATTCGTGAAATTGCCGAATGCGGGGTTGATTTTATCTCTATTGGAGCACTCACCAAGCACGTTCAGGCCATTGATTTTTCTTTGCGATACGACGACTAAGCGAGTTTAAATGACCTTATTGCCTGCTATGTTCACATAAACCTATGTTAAAAACTTCTATACATATCACCGAGAATTTCATAAATTAGCTAGCGCCCCATAAAACTGATATCAGTATCGGCAGGGTCATACCACTAACATATGATGCTGTATAGAAGGCTAATCTGAGCTTAAACACAGAATTATATGGAATAAAAACATTTAAAAAATACTCTAACAACTAACGGTCATTGATATGTTTAAACGACGCAATAGGCACAAGAAATTAACGCGCGAGTTATGTGAGAATCGTGTTAGATTTTACAGGCTGGCCTTCTCCTGGTGTTCAGATCAGATGCTGGCAGATGATCTGGTTCAGGAAGCAATGCAGAAAGCATTTCTATCCTTCGATAGCTTGAAGGAAGACAGTAAATTGAACGCATGGACCTGCCGCATCATGCTCAATTGCTTTCGCGATCACTTGCGCCGCCAGAAAGATACAGTAGATGTGGATGACTATGATTTTGCGGACAATTTTGACCCGGCCAGCAGTTACGACCAGCGAGATACCAGCAATATTGTGCGTCTTTGCATATCTCGACTGAATGAAAAACACCGTAATGTGGTGACATTGGTCGATCTGATGGAAATGTCGTATGAGGAAGTTTCTCATGCACTGGAAATACCTATAGGTACGGTAATGAGCCGTTTATGTCGTGCTCGTAGCCAGTTAAAAAGTTTACTCGAAAAATATAGTAGTGAAATTGAACAACCCATACAGAGGCGAATACACCGAGTTAAATAAAGGATGAATACACTGGACCCCAATAAACCGATATCTGATGAATTATTGAATTCATTTATCGATGGACAGATTACTGACGAAGAGCGCCACGAAATACTGGATCTGCTTGAGCAGGATAAAGCCCTTGCAGCCAGGGTATGTGAGTTCCAGCGCGTAAAACAGCGCGTAAAACTAGCCTACGACCAGATTCCCACCTCTCACTTATCTGAGACTGTGGTACAGAAATCCAGTTATTTTCCTCGAATTGCCGCAGCGGTTGCTATCTTCTGCCTGGGTATATTGCTGGGAACTGTTGGCTTAAATCTGATTCAGCCAGAGCAACAAAGCGAAAGCCTGGCGACGAACGACGCAACCACCAAAGTGCTGGTGCATTTGACTACTTCAGATTCTGAAAGCGGTCTGAATACCTTTACGAATTTAGAAAACATGCTACAGGAATACCGCGAAAGAGGTCAAAACATCAGAGTCGAAGTCGTTGCTAATGGCCATGGCATCAATCTATTGCGTCAGGGCACTACACCTTTTGCAGCATTGATTGCGCGTCTTACAGAAGAATACAAAAATCTATCTTTTGCCGCCTGTAAAAACACTATAGACCAGATTCAAATCACCAGCGATGAAGAAATCGACCTCATTCCACAGGCTAAACTGATTGATTCAGGCATCGTAGAAGTGATTCAACGCCAGCAACAGGGGTGGACCTATATTCGTGGCTAAATGCCTACTGTTGATAGCTAGTCTGTTATTCGCAACAAACCTGCTAGCAGCTCCGGATAAAATTGTATATCACCTGAACAGCGGCCGTTCCGATGTGCAATGGAAAACCATTACCAATCTGGAAAATCTATTTCTCGGCTCTGTGGATCAGTCTCTGGATGTTAAAATCCTACTACAGGGCCCGGGCATAAACCTGATTAACAAGGTCAATGAAAATCGCGACCTGGGTATGCGTCTGGAAGAACTCATCAGTCTAGGCCTGCAAATCGAGGTCAGCCGCGAGAACTATTATAAAAATCGCCATACTCTGAATCTCAATCACCCTCCGAAACTGGTCAGTAATATCTTTAGCCGGATTATTGAATTACAGAACAAAGGCTACCAGTACGTCACGCCTTAGATGGTTCAATCATTCGTTAAAGGAATGATAGTTTCCAGCTGACGAAACCAGCGCGGAATGGGGGTCAGCCGCACCAGCAAACCGGCAAATACACCCACACTATTGGCCAGCATGTCATTCACTTCCATGTAGCGATAACCGGTCATTCCCTGCAAAAACTCTAGCACTACGCCAAACAGGATCAAGCCCGGTACAACTTTAAGCAGACTGATATTGCGGCACACCAGTGTGGAAAATACCGCACTCATAAAGGCATAGGTCAGCAAATGCAGCAGCTTGTCACTGACGCCCATCTCTGGCGCAGGCATTAATGAGGCGAATGCGACTACGGCCAGCATCATGTAGGCGATACTGAACCATAGTCGTGAATACCTTAATGGGGTGAGTTCTCTCACCATATTTATATGCTCAACACTCAAGCCGAATATACTGCCTGTGCTGCAGGTAAAGCTACTCCCTTATTGATTGGAGCCCCCATATCGCCCAATATCGCTTCCAGTGCTGACAGGCAGAAAATTACATTTTCAGAGCGCGCACTATGCCCCATCAAACCAAGACGCCAAACTTTACCTGCAAAATCTCCTAACCCAGCACCAATTTCTAGATTGTACTCATTCAACAGGCGCGCGCGAACGACAGCATCATCTACCCCTTGTGGAATCATCACTGAGTTCAACTGTGGTAGTCGTGCTGCTTCGTCAACCAGAAAACTGATACCCATGGCTTCAAGCCCGGCTTTTAATGCCGAATGTTGATGCGCATGGCGATTCCAGGCATTTTCCAGGCCTTCATCGCGCAGCATAACCAAAGACTCATGCAAGGCGTAAAGTGCATTGACTGGAGCCGTATGGTGGTAAGCACGCTTAGTACCCTGCCCCCAATACCCCATGACAAGGTTTAAATCCAGAAACCAGCTTTGCACAGGCGTCTTACGATTTTTAATTTTTTCAATTGCTCGCTCACTGAAGGTAACAGGCGATAAACCCGGCACACAGGAAAGACATTTCTGGGTACCTGAATACACTGCATCTAGACCCCACTCATCCACCTTAATGGGCGTTCCACCCAGCGAAGTAACACAATCGGCAATTACAAGGCAATGATGCTTATGTGCGAGTTGCCAGATACCTTTAGCATCTGACTGGGCTCCTGTAGAGGTTTCGGCATGCACAAAGGCTACAATTTTCGCATCAGGATTAGATTCCAGCGCCTGTTGCAACTTTGCCAGATCGACCGGTTTACCCCAGTCATCCATCACCATCACCGCCTCGCCACCGATACGCTGTACATTCTCTTTCATGCGTCCGCCGAACACACCATTCTGACATACGATAACCTTATCTCCAGGCTCAACCAGATTCACAAAACAGGTCTCCATGCCTGCTGAACCCGGTGCAGAAACCGGTATCGTTAACTCATTATCGGTTTGAAAAGCATATTGCAGCAGCTTTTTCACCTCATCCATCATGTCCACAAACATAGGATCGAGATGACCGATAGTTGGCCTGGAGAGTGCCTGTAAAATTCTAGGATGGACGTCGGATGGACCTGGCCCCATAAGTGTACGCACGGGGGGATTAAATGAAACTGGCATAATATTTTCCCTGGTTTTTTTATAAATGTATTTGTCTGGGTTAGATTCTGTCTGAATCGGATATTACTGTAAACCCACTATTTGTGGCTGAATACTCTAAACCCACTGATTTGATATTTTAAATCTTCTCACAGTTAGCCTACAATCGGATGTTCATTTTGCAAAATCAGAATAATATGGCATTTGACTCTCAAAGCGGTGAATTTGAATTTAAAAACTGGGAGATACAGCAGGTTGTGTCGGACCTGAGTCCATTATTACCCGCTGACAGCCTGCTCCATCACCAGGCCCAGCTGATTTCCTTCGAATGCGATGGCCTGTCCGCTTACCGCAAGATCCCCAAGATGGTCGTACTGCCGGAAACCATCGAGCAATGTCAGCAAATTGTTCGCTACTGTCATAAAAACGCCATTCCACTCATCGCCAGAGGTGCGGGCACCGGTCTCGCAGGGGGTGTATTGCCCGTTGAACAGGCCATCGTCATGGGCTTAAGTAAATTCAATCGCATCAAAAGCATAGACCCTTTGCAACGTCTGGCGGTTGTCGAGCCGGGAGTACGAAATCTTGCCATCACCGAAGCAGCCACTCAATACGGTCTGTATTACGCGCCCGACCCCTCTTCACAGATAGCCTGTTCCATTGGTGGTAACGTGGCAGAAAACTCCGGTGGCGTGCACAGCCTGAAATATGGCCTGACAGTGAATAATGTCATGGGCATTAAAATGCTAGATAGCGAAGGAGAACTGATTGAAATCGGTGGTCAGCAATGCATGGATAGCCCTGGTTACGACATACTGGCCCTGATGCACGGCTCCGAAGGGTTGCTCGGCATCATCATGGAAGTCACCGTACGTCTGGTGCCAAAACCGCAGGCAGCACAGGTGGTACTCGCTGCCTTTGACGATGTCAGCAATGCCGGAGCAGCGGTACGCGATATCATCAGTGCAGGCATTATTCCCGCTGGCCTCGAAATGATGGATCGTCTGGCCATACAGGCGGCAGAAGATTTCGTTCATGCCGACTACCCGATATGTGAAGCCCTGTTGCTGTGCGAACTGGATGGAACACTGGCTGAGATCGAACAACAGATGAGCGAAGTCAAACATATCCTGCAGCAGTGTTCGTCTCACGATATCCGTCTGTCACAAAACGATAAACAACGCGCATTATTCTGGGCTGGACGCAAAGCCGCATTCCCCGCAGTGGGACGTATCTCGCCGGATTATTACTGCATGGATGGCACCATTCCACGCAAGGCATTACCTGATGTACTCAAGTCTATTGCCGAATTTTCCACTCAGTATGGTCTACCGGTAGCCAATGTATTTCACGCAGGTGACGGTAACCTGCACCCACTGATTCTGTATGATGCCAATAAACCCGGCGACCTGGATAAGGCTGAAGCGCTGGGCGGAGATATTCTAAGGCTCTGCGTCGATAAAGGCGGTACGATCACCGGAGAACATGGCGTGGGTGTAGAAAAGATTGACCATATGTGTCACCAGTTTACCTCACCCGAATTGATTCAGTTTCACCGCATTAAATCGCAACTCGATCCGCAGGGCATACTCAACCCGGGCAAGGCGATACCCAGCCTGCACCGCTGCGCCGAACTGGGTGCCATGCATGTGCATAATGGTCAACTGGCCCACCCTGATATCCCGAGGTTTTGATGACTATGAACCAGGACAATACACAGCAAATACAACAACAGGTTGAACAGGCCCTCGGTAACCTGCAGGCACTCTCCATCCATGGATCGGGTAGCCATCAATTTATGCTGGACGAATTTAACGAAGCGCACAGCATCGATATGCGCGAGCACTGTGGCATTATCGATTACCAGCCCACCGAACTCACCTTAAAGGTTCGCAGTGGAACAGCTATCCACGAATTAAACCCCTTGTTACAGCAGAACCGACAGCGCCTGCCAACTGATTTCCCGATGTACTCTGAAGCCTGCACCGTGGGTGGAGCCATCGCGCTAGGCCATAGTGGATCTGGTCGTCCGTTTCACGGTGCCATCCGTGATCATGTCCTGGGCGTCACTATCATTAATGGTCTCGCACAACCCTTGAGTGGAGGCGGTCAGGTGATGAAGAATGTCGCGGGTTACGACATATCGCGCCTGCTTTGTGGCTCCCGAGGTACTTTGGGACCCATATTGGATATTACACTCAAGGTACTGCCCCAACCCGAAACTCAGGTTACACTCACTTTTGAACAGGATGAAGCTTCTGCCATTCGCAGCATGAATCAAATGGCCGGCGAGGCATTGCCGATCACGGCAGCCTGTTATTATCAACAACAAATGATTATCCGCTTACAGGGCACTGAATCTGGAGTACGTCATGCCGAACAGAAAATGGGCGGCGAAAGTATGCCAGACGATCAACCGTTCTGGGACAGCATCCAGCAACAAACACACTCATTCTTTGCCGATGCAGACTCACTCTGGCGTATTATATTACCGGCCAGCGCACTACCGCTTGAACTGGAAAATGACCACTCTAGCTTCATAGACTGGTGTGGCGGTTTACGCTGGCTACAGTGCGACACGATAACTCAAAGCGACTTTATGCATATTCGCAACATTGGGGGCTATATAGAGGCACATAAGGGTGCTGCACCCACCCAACCCGCAACCTTGATGGATACCCTGCAAATCAAGATGCATCAGAAAATCAAGCATGCTTTCGACCCTCATAACCTGTTTAATCCCAAACTCAGCCAGTTTAATGATTGAGATAAGACGCCTGTAGCATGCAAACCAATATCATCCTACAACTACTGGACACCACTGCTGGTAAACGCGCCGATGAAATCCTGCGCAAATGTGTGCATTGCGGTTTCTGCACCGCGACCTGCCCGACCTATCAGCTACTGGGTAATGAACTGGATGGCCCACGCGGAAGAATTTATCAAATTAAACAAATGCTCGAAGGTCAGCCCGCTGATCGCGAAACCTTACAGCATCTTGATCGCTGTCTGACCTGTCGCTCCTGTGAAACCACCTGCCCTTCCGGCGTGAATTATGCCGAATTGATTGACATAGGTAGAGTTCATATCGAAAAACAGGGCTTACGTGCGACTAGTCAAAAACTGATACGCCAGCTACTGGGTGAGATCCTGCCTTATCCATCTCGACATCAATGGCTGTTTAAGATGGGGGCAATATTTCGTCCACTGCTACCCGCTAACCTGAGTAAGAAAATTCCTGCTATTCGCCAGGCGAGAAACTTCTCGCAAAGTCCAGTTAAACCAGTCAAAACCGTATTATTACTGGAAGGCTGTGTACAAAGTAGTATCAGCCCGAATACCAATTCCGCTGCTGTTTTGCTGCTACAAAGCCTGGGGTATGAAGTGATTCGCGAAGGCCGGGCCAGTTGCTGCGGCGCAGTCAATCAGCACCTGAGCCAGACTGAAAAGGCTGAAAAATTCATACTGAGCAATCTTGCAAGCTGGTCCCGAATAAATTCACAACAGGCATTAGATGCGATAGTTTCCACGGCCAGTGGCTGCGGCATTATGTTGAAAGATTACCCGCATATTCTGAGTCAAATGCCCCCCTCCGAAATGAATCCAGTCGGCATGCAGACTGAGTACCATTCACTCTGCGAAAAGATCGTTGATATCAGTGAATTATTAGATGCCGCAACCTTACAGCAAAATGTCAGAAATTTTGGTGCATCCAGTCAGCGCATTGCCTACCATGCACCCTGCACATTGACCCATGGCCATAAACAGGCTGATGCCCTTTTCCAGCAACTTTGTAATCTCGGCTATCAACTGGATATCCCACAAAACGCCCATCTATGCTGTGGATCAGCTGGCACCTACTCGCTGCTGCAGCCGAAAATTTCACAGCAGCTACAGCATAATAAAATTAATGCCCTCAATGAATGTTCACCAGATATCATCATTACTGCCAATGTGGGTTGCGAACACCACCTGGACAGTGCTAGCGACGTACCAGTCCGACACTGGGTAGAAGTGGTTGCTGATGATATTCAGCGCTGTTTAAAGAATTAATTTACTGACTTTATTTGACTCACGATAGTCGGTAGATCAAGTCCTTCATCAAGATCCAGCGTAACTGTAAAGCGTTTTTCAGCCTCAGTTAAAGGCTGCCAATTCTGTAATTGATTCTGCAGTATTCGGCTATTAGCATCGGATACATCATGTTTACGTCGCTCTATACGCCGCCTTAATCTTGACTCGGACACCTTTAAATCCAGGATCACACAGTGATAGTGACTGATAGCGGCATCATCGGTAAATAAGGCGCGCTGATGTGGATGGCTGAACGTCGCATCCACAATCACTGAATAACCAGCTTTGAGTACCTGGCGAGATAATTCAAGTAACTGCTGATAGGTTTGCTGAGTTGCTTCAGTGTTATAAATACCCTTTCCAGGATCATCCGCAGCATTATCTTCCATTGCCAGACCGAACAGTCGTTTTCGCTCAACATCAGAGCGCAGGATAACCGCCTGTAACGGTGCCACCAGCTGCCAGGATAAGGTACTCTTGCCCGAAGCCGAAGGCCCATGCATCAGATAGATAACTGGCTCAGGTGACTTGCTCAGCAACAATGCCAGATCCAGATGATTATCAAGATCAGTGATCGCATCCACTGCTGCCGACTGAGCAGCACCGATGGCAGCAATCTTGGCTCGAACCATTGCTCGATAGATCGAATAATAACGTAGCAAAGCCAGTGCCGAGTAATCCCCAGTTCGCGATAGATATTGATTCAACAGAGTCCAGGCCAGGTCTTCTCGCTGATTAAACAGCAGGTCCATCCACAGAAAAGACAGGTCGCTGATGACATCGATCCAGTACAGCTTAGGATCAAACTCTATACAGTCGAAAGCCAGCGGTTGATTATCCATCCAGGCCAGGTTTCGCAGATGCAAATCACCATGACATTCACGGATAAAACCTTCTGCTTTTCGCTGCCGTAATAATGTTTGAATACGAGAAAACTCCGCTTCACTCCAGGCTTTAAGTTGCTTTAATTGCAGGCTTACCTTATCACTTTTAATCAATGACTCGATCTGTTTGAAATTTTCATCCACCGGTAATTTGATTGTCTCAGGATCACCATAATAACTGTCACCATCAGCATGTGCCGCAGTTTGATGAAAACTGGCAATATAATCAGCAAATTGCTTAATCATCTCCAGCTTCAAGTTACCTTGCTGCAACAGACGATCTAGCTGGGAGGACTGGGCAAACGGTTTCATTCGCACCATATATTCGATAACTTCACCACTGGCAGTTAAGCCTGGTTCGTATACAGTTCCATAAATCGGCAAAACATCAATGTACAACTGCGGGCTTAAACGCTGGTTTAGACGTATCTCTTCATCACAGTAAAAATGGCGCTTTTGTAGCGTTGAGAAATCCAGAAAACCGAAATCCACCGGCTTCTTGAGTTTATAGACCACTTCATCACCTACAATCACCGATGAAATATGCGTTTCAATTAATTTTAATGACTGATGATTCTGCTCAGGCAATAGCCTTCCCTGCAATATGGATTGCACTAAGACCAGGTGATCAGACATCTGTTCTGTCATGGTGTAAAAATATTCGTAAAAGCTTTAATATGATCAAGTATACACAAGAGTTAACCACACCATGCTAGAAACCGCCATTGTCACCTTCACGACCTTTTTTGCCACCATTGGGCCCGTGGATGTCGCGGTTATCTTTGCTGCAATGACCAAAGGCAGCAGTGCCAAACAGAGGCAAACCATGGCTATTCGAGGAACCCTGGTCGCTATGGCGATACTGGTCATCTTTGCACTGATGGGCGAGACCCTGCTAAAAACTCTGGGAATTTCTCTGGCCGCCCTTAAATTTTCTGGCGGCATCCTTCTATTATTAATTGCAATTGATATGGTATTCGCGAGATCTTCAGGTGGATCCAGCACCACCGAAGAAGAAAATCTGGAAGGCGCTGGCAAGGAAGACATTTCAGTATTCCCCCTGGCCACACCATTAATCGCAGGCCCTGGCTCCATGGGTGCCATCATGTTATTGATGGCAAATGCGCAGAATCACCTGAAGACTCAGGCTCTAGTAATCGCATCTATGATTTCAGTGCTATTAGTCACCCTGATATTATTACTACTATCAAACAAGGTTCAGAAGCTGTTGGGCATTACCGGTATTCATGTGATCAGTCGAGTGTTCGGCGTCATCCTGGCTGCGTTAGCGGTACAGTTTATGTTTGATGGTATAGCGCATAGTGGATTGCTGACAAAATAAGTAACGACTTCTGTTGCTGGAATAACTCGCAGCAAGCGCTTGATTATTTCTCCCAGGCAGTAAAAGGCGAAAATTTGTTCCAGGCAAACTGATGATGATCGCTAATTCCTTTTTGAACCAGTTTGGTACGGTCAAGGCGAAACTTTTCTCCGGGGCGACCCAATTGTACCCCGTTTTTATTGGCAATCAGCCGCAGCACTGACGAAGCAATATTTAATTCATTAGGCCCAGAGATAATTAGTGCTTTCTCCCGGCTATCAAACAGCAGAATCGACCCCACAGGCGCAAGGCCGTTAATCTTTAGAAACAGCCCCCCTAATATTGGATCAAGTTTGTTTTCAGAAAACAGGCGGGCAAATTCACGAGTAGGATTTATAATATCCATAGGTTCCCTGTTATTACGCTCTCGCATAGCAATACCGGCATAGACAAAGGGCATACGTAGTAATTGGGCCTCAAGCGAAGACCATCCTGATTCAGTATTGTGCTGCTCGATAGTCTCAAGTATATCCGTTGCAGTAATACCAATTTTCTCAGCCATGGCCGCACTGGCCTGTGGATAACTGCGCCGGATCTCATTACGCTGATCTGTAGTCAATATTTCCTCACTGCTATACACATCATATTGGCCATCTAGCAATCCCAGATTATGTAGTAACGCAGCCTGAATCAGGTTAAGATTTTTTTCCTCGGTGACTGTATTTTGGGGGTTATATTGATTGTATCGCTTGACTAGCTCATTCAGCGAAGCGGCAATATAAAGGGGTTTGATAAAGGAGTAAAACCTGGCCTCAGCTAGATGAAGCTCGCCTAATACCTGAAAGATATTTTCATCGCATAACTTTTTCAGGGTGTCGCTCAGGTACATCAGGTCTTCGCGTAATTCAGGATCAGGTTCCGCAATAATCCGTTTCTGGAGTGCCGAAAAGTTGCTTATCAACCAATTAAGACGTGAATGAACCGAATCCGGAGGAGAATAATCAATATGTGATTTATTAGGGGAAGATTTAACACCGTTGTCCTGGTCCGCTAATAACCCTTCATCACGCATGCGTTGATAGAGGAGGTCACTGACTCTACCGCCCTTTTTAACCAGTAAGCCCCCTTTGCTGTCTAAAATATCGATTCTAGCGAACCCATTAACGATATCGTTAGTTTTTAATTTCCGTTCGTTGCCCAAAACGCTGCTCATCCGAATTCCCTGCAATATCCCATATTCATGATAAAAATAGTAGTTTTCCTGCAACTGCTTTATTTATAGTACCATAGTCCAGTATTCATAAATTATCCTATCAGGAAATTTTATATCCAGGTTTGAACAAATACTATTTTTATTATCAAAAACTACATAAATAGATAAAGAAGAAACACCCCAAGAACCAGTCGATATAGGACAAATGGCATCATTCCAACGCGATTAATCAGGCGTAGGAAGAAATGGATACACAGCCAGGCGCTTAACGCCGATAAAGCGACTGCCAGTAACAACATTAACCACTCAATAGACACCTGAGACTCTATCAGATCCCTGGTTTTAAACAGGCCGCTGGCAACGATAATCGGGATTGATAATAGAAAAGAAAACCGGGCCGCAGCAGCTCTATTTAAACCCAGAAAGAGACCAGCAGTCATGGTAATGCCTGAACGTGAGGTACCGGGAATCAGGGCAAGCGCCTGAAAACACCCGACAATCAATACATCTTTTAGACACAGAGTATATTCACTACGAACATGGCGTTGAACTCGATCAGCTATGCCTAACAGCATGCCAAAACCTATGGTTGCCCAGGCAATGACCAAAGGTGAGCGTAGCTCGGTTTCGATAATGTCCTTAAATAACATACCGACAATAACCGCAGGAATAGTGCCCAGAATCACCCACCAGGCCAGACGGCTATCCTGATTATGTTGCTGTTTAAATACGCTGGCAAACCAGGCTTCTGTCATATTGATTAGTTCACTGCGAAAATAATAAATCACGGCGATCAATGATCCGACATGTAGTGCAACGTCAAACACCAGGCCCTGGTCAGGCCAGTGCAGAATAACGGGCACCAGGATTAGATGCGCAGAACTGGAAATAGGCAGGAATTCAGTCAGACCCTGAACGATTGCAAGCACAACGATTTGTAAAGTATCCATGTATTGTCTTTAGGTAACCTTGAAATAGGGTGGAATAATCAGCTCACTAAGCACTGATAAAGTAAATTGGGGCGAAATGATACAGATTTTGAATAAAATATATATGCTGTAACAGTAATATTTCGTTAATTCGCTAGATCTGTGAAATGATTACGCAAAAGGTTTGGCAAAAAGTGGCAGCCAGGAATATGGATCACTTTGCGGATTTATGTATAAATCGCATCATCAACTTTAGTGGTGTGAAAATATCAACTCCCAATTTACAAAAAAGCTAATGCGCTACCAGTTCAAGCGGTATAGCAGACAAAATCAAATCATGTTAAAACATCTATCTAAAAACTGATTTACCTGGAGAAACGACTGTCATGCAGATTGAAATCATTCAGGCCGATATTACTACCCTGGAAGTCGATGCGATCGTAAATGCGGCAAATAATTCACTGCTAGGCGGCGGTGGTGTAGATGGGGCCATCCACCGCGCAGCGGGACCAGAGTTACTGGAAGCATGCCGAAAACTAAACGGTTGTGAAACTGGACAGGCCAAAATCACTAAAGGCTATAACCTTCCCGCACGTTTCGTTATTCATACCGTAGGCCCAGTGTGGCAGAACGGTAAGCATGGAGAAGCTAAGCTATTAGCCTCCTGCTACATAGAAAGTCTTAAACTGGCTGAATCAAACAACTGTGAAAGCATAGCCTTCCCAGCCATCAGTTGTGGAGTGTATGGATACCCGATTAACTCAGCCGCCCAAATCGCTATAGAGACAATAGTCCAGCATAGACACAAGCTTGAAAACCTGGATCATATTATCTTCGCCTGCTTCAATAGCGATGTTAAAGAGGCTCTGAAACAGGCACTCTCCAGGCATAGTCTATAACGACAAAATATAAAGTATTTCAACCACCATTGATTGATGAAAAAAAACACTACATCACTTTATTGGAGTGTTGCTTTACTGAATCGAGAAGAACCTTCGTTAGGTAAAACTTGTAATTTTCAGGCTCTAAAAAACAGATTTCTCGATTATTGCCTCCTTAATGTGATACGGATAACCAGGTAAATATAGTCTCGCTTGCCATGGCATTTATTTCTCCTTTTGCTTCTCATTCAAACATTCTAGAAAATTATATTTTCTGAATTGGTCATTTTTTAATCCCTTCGCCCCTTTTATTCGACCTTTTATTTTTGCTTTTATTAAAAAGGAAGCGTCGGCTTATTCTCTTATTATAATTTGCACCTGACTTCAATTATTTAACCTATCGTGTAAATTGTAAGACCCCAGAGTCTGCCTGCATTATTTCAGCTCTCTGAAAACAGCGATCTATCCCATATTCATTTGTATATTCAATTTATTGAATTACGGATCATAATATAACTTGGACTAGGGGAACTATCATATGTTGGTAGCGTTGAACATGTACTACCATCAGATACGATATATTGTATGGTTACGTTTAGGTCGTCTTTTACAGCAAACGCGACATAAGAAGACCAGAGTGAACACGTAACCGTATCTGAATTTTTCGTATTACAAATTTTAGTCCAGTTATTACGCCACTTACCTCGTATAACGACATCACCGCTAGATGTAATATATACATTCTCAATTTTCCCAGAACAGTAAATTGGAGCGGCCAAGGCACTGCCTGTACCTAAAAACAAAATTAAAAGCAGATATCTCATATTTTCTCCATGATTTTACGGAGTATGTATAACTCCATGATTTTTTATTCTTTTCTCATATTTTTCCAGGATTATATTCACGTCATATCACCTAAATTAATTTCATTTAACACCACATACACTCAAAACTTGGTCTACCCCACATTATCTCTTTTGACAAAAACCATACTTAACCATTAGTTTCTATACTTTTTAGAAACAATAGGGAACAGACCATGAATAAGTGGGGGCAGATACACGTTAAAACTTAATTTGAATCTGACCCGAATGGCACTTACTTTAAGGGAAAAATGTCATCGCGAGCGTCAGCGTGGCGATCTCAAACCTTGTCGTAGCTACACTGACGAAGAGATTGCCACGTCGCAAGCTCCTCGCAATGACAGCGTAACAGCCTTAAGTAAGTGCCATTCGAGTCTGACCCCAAATATTCTTAGGTTAAACTGACCTGAAATTTTCGAATAAGCGATTGTTGTTTACAATGAGTTCTCTATCATACCCGCTATAACCACTAAAGCCAGGAGCTAACAAGTTGCACGCTGAACAACTAGAAATAGTAGGATTTTTATCTCATCACGCTCCGTTTGACACACTGTCTGACGAAGCATTGAGTGAACTAGCGAGGAATATCGAGGTTGCCTATTATCGGGCCAATACAGATATTCTGAATTTTTCCGACCCGGTGAATGATCTTTTTGTCATTAGAAAAGGCTCGGTGGAAGCCTACCGCAGGACAGGAGAACTCTTCAATCGCCTTTCCGAAGGGGACGTGTTTGGTCAGATGGGATTGATGATGAATCAGCGTGTGCGCTTTCCAGTCAAGACCCTGGAGGATACCCTGGTCTATTGTATTCCAGTAGAACAATTCAGGGATTACTGCGAGCGTTATGAAACTTTCGCTGATTATTTTGAGACTGGTAATAACTCCTTATTACACAAGGCTGTCACCATCCAGTCCGATAGTAATGACCTGACAACGGTTAAGCTGAAGGAACTGATGAAGCGAGATCTCATCACTCAGTCGACGGAAGCGTCAATCCGTCAGGTGGCCGAAACCATGACTGAGCACCACATATCGTCGATTTTGCTGACGGACCCGATCCGTCAGAACGAAGATTCTTTCGGGATCGACGGTATTGTGACCGACCGCGATCTTCGTGAACGTGTGCTGGCAACTGGTTTGGATCCAGAAACACCCGTTCACAGGGTGATGTCAGAAGTTTCCGTAACCCTCGATGACAATGCCTATATTTTTGAAGCCATGCAGGCCATGCTGCGTAACAATATCCACCATCTACCGATACTTCAGCGAGGGAAACCTATTGGCATCCTGTCGCTTACCGATCTGGTTCGACACGAGTCGCAGAGCAGTATCCTGATGGTTCGCAGCATATTCCAGATGAAAACCCTTGACGAACTCAAGGCACATGCGGAAAAAATTCCAGCGGTTTTTGTGCGCATGGTGCGTGAGGATGCCAACTCGCACATGATTGGTAGTGCCATATCCGTGATCGGACGCAGCTTCAAGCAGCGCCTGCTGGAGATGGCCGAAGAGATATTCGGCCCACCTCCGGTACCCTATTGTTTTCTTGCTCTGGGCTCGATGGCGAGAGATGAACAATTGATGTACACCGATCAGGATAATGCACTGGTACTGGCCGACAGGTACAATGAATCGGAGCATGGAGGCTATTTTGAAAAGCTGGCGAAGTTTGTCAGTGACGGACTCAACGAATGTGGTTACCCCTATTGTGACGGGAATGTGATGGCAACCAATCCGGAGTGGCGCAAAACGCGTAGCGGCTGGAAAGAACACTTCGCGAAATGGATTGATGATGCGAACCCTCAGGCCTTGCTCAATGGCAGTATTTTCTTTGATCTGGATGGCGTTTGGGGGCGCAATCAATGGGCTGACGAACTACGACAGTTCATCACACACCGCACTAAAAACAACCGGATTTTTCTTGCCAGCCTTGCGCGCAATGCGTTGAATCGCACACCACCGCTGGGTTTTTTCAAGGATTTTGTCATGGAAAAGGATGGTCAGCATAAGGACTCCATCAATATCAAACGTCGTGGCACAGCCCCGCTGACCGATGTTATCCGGGTTCACGCACTGGCAGTTGGGGCAATGTCGAGTAATTCCTTCGAACGCCTTGATGACGTAATAGAAAGTGGCATTCTTCCTGATGCCAAAGGCACGGATCTGAGAGACGCACTGGAATATATTTCTATGGTCAGGATTCGACATCAGGCAAATCAGATCGAGCGCAATAAAACGCCAGACAACAATATTCATCCCAGGCATCTGTCTAATTTTGACAGGCGTAATCTGAAAGAGGCATTCCAGGTTTTAAGTAATGCGCAGAACTTCCTCAAGTACCGTTACAACTCCAACATGCCGCTTAAATGATAGGGTGATGACGATGCAGACCAGTTGTGAAACTATCGGCTCAAAGTACACTGGATCCTGGCCAGAACGCTACGATGATCTTAAGCTCAAATCTCGTGACCCGCGGTTACAGCAATTCTATGCCGGTGGCACGGTCACCCCGGAAACACCGATCGTCAACACACCACTAATTGCAATGGATTTCGAAACAACGGGGCTTGACGCAGATGCCAATGAAATCGTCAGTGTTGGCATTGTCCCGTTTTCCATGCACAGAATTTACTGTCGAGAGTCGGCACACTGGCTGGTCAAGCCAAAACAGGCCCAGGCCCTGACTGAAGGATCCGTAGTAATCCATAACATTACTCACTCCGATATTAACGAAGCCCCCGACCTTGAGGCGATCCTTGAGGAGATGCTTTCCGCTATCACCGGACGAATAGTGGTTGTCCACTACAGACATATCGAACGAGAGTTCCTGGCCCGCGCACTGTTAGATCGGCTGGGGGAGATGATCGAGTTCCCGGTCATCGATACCATGGAGCTGGAAAGACGGGTGCTTTGTAAAAGAAGAAAGTTTATCGACCGTCTGCTGAAACGACCACTTGAGTCTCTACGTTTAGGTGATTGTCGTAAACGTTACAGATTACCGCATTATCAGGCGCATCATGCACTAACGGATGCATTGGCAACGGCTGAGCTGCTTCAGGCTCAACTCAATTATCACTATTCAGCTGAAACACCTATTAGTGATTTATGGTGTTAGGTTCTGCCCAAAAAAAATCCGGCCATCATGGCCGGATTTTAATCCTGTCGAATTGACTGCTTGTTAGGCGTTTTGCGGCAACGGCGCCTCGCGCGGTTCGGTACTAAACCCCATCAACAGACTAACACACATCACCAGCAATACTAAGGTGAATGGTAGCCCCGTTGATATGGCTCCGGCCTGCAGCGCCTGTATCGCTTCGGTTCCACCAATCCACAGTAATGCTGCCGCGATAGCACCCTCAACAGATGCCCAGAATATACGCTGGGGTACCGGAGCATCGATCTTGCCACCTGCAGTAATACTATCGATAACAAGCGAACCGGAGTCTGAAGATGTGATAAAGAAAACCAGCACCAGTACAACAGCGATTATGGAAAGCACAGAACTCATTGGCAATTGATCGAGCATCTCGAACATAGCCATCGGTACATCGGTGAGGCCTTTTTCACCCAGCACACCAATTTTGTTCACCACCTGATCAATAGCAATGCCACCATAGATTGACATCCAAAGTACGGTTACAGTGGTAGGAATCAGCAATACCGCGATAATGAATTCACGTACTGTTCTGCCGGAAGAAACGCGCGCGATGAACATACCGACGAAAGGTGACCAGGAAATCCACCATGCCCAGTAGAATACAGTCCAGCCCTGGAACCAGGCTTCATCTGGACGACCGTGTGGGTTACTCAATGGAATGATGTTTTCCAGATAGGACATGATAGTGGTAGGCACATTGCCCATCGCTACACTGAAGCCGATTAGAGCAATTGCAATTAATAATCCAAAGGCAATGATCATATTAACATTACTGAGCAATTTGACGCCGCCTTCCAGACCACGCACCACCGAGGTAATCGCCAGGCCGGTAACCACGACAATGATTATCAGCTGCAACCCAATGCTGTTTTCGAGACCGAACACATGGTGCATCCCGGCAGCAGCCTGCTGGGCACCGAGCCCAAGAGACGTTGCCAGACCGAATAACGTGGCCAGTACAGCCAGAACATCGATGATATGGCCTGCCCATCCCCAGGTACGGTCCCCTAGAATAGGGTAGAAGACGGAACGAATGGAAAGTGGCATCCCCTTGTTGTAAGTAAAGAATGCGAGCGATAACGCTACGACTGCATATATGGCCCAGGGATGTAGGCCCCAGTGATACATGGTCGCGCCCATGGCCATTCTGGCAGCCTCGGGTGTATTAGCCGCAACATCAAGTGGTGTTTTGTACCATCCGGTCAAATAGGCGACTGGTTCGGCAACCCCCCAGAACATCAGGCCGATACCCATACCGGCTGCGAATAACATGGAGAGCCACGAAATCGTCGAGTGTTCCGGCTTTGCATTAACACCGCCAAGACGGATTTTCCCGTATGGAGAGAAAACTAATGCTAAGCAAAATATGACGAAAATATTCGCCGACCACATGAACAATGCATCAAAGGTGCCGATAATGTCCCACTTTAAGCCATCTAGTAGATCCTTGGCTTTTGTGGGATCGCTCACCAGTGTCGCGACCAGAAAAATCACTACCAGTCCCGCACTCACAGCAAATACAGGATTGTGGATATCAAATCCCCATTTCTGTACATTATCCTGCCCTACCGAATAATCCGTATTCTCTATATTGTATTTATCATTCTTCGAACTCATATACCACCCTATAGATTGATTATAACTTGAGGTTAGAAGTAGCTACTTTAGTCATCACATTCTACTATCTACTTTTCCTACCTACCAAAATAAAGATATTATTTAATAAAAGTGCCTAAGTCACTGAAGCTCATCACTCAGAACAAAGGCCATATATTGTGAACACAAATCAATGTGTTGACGTTATGTATGCTATCCCTAGCCGACCCAATGATCAACTTTTCTATGAAATCAAAATTCTTTCGCTTAAATAAATATCTACCAGGAAAATATAAAAACAGGATAGATTATTATCGGATAGAGAGTTAATACGAAACGCGTCGATAGAAAAAGTCTCACCCAGAGCGCTTGAAGTCGCAATAGGGCAAGCTAGAAAATTCGAAAAAGACACTTAGAGCACAGAAATATTTTCCAAAATATTTCTGTTTTGCAAATAATACATGGATTATCGAATAGGATAATCCAACAATTCTGCCCATGTTTACCGCTTAAGGCAGTAGCCGAAGCTGATTCGTTATATGTAAGATGGAAGAATCGATATCTTCAACTACCGGGCGGAATGGGCGATAAAATCCTTCGTGCTAAAGGTGACTTGGTCAAGCATTCTTGCACACCCAGTTAAGCTGCTTTTTTATTTCATTAAATTGTCTTTCATATTCATTCAAGCTGACATAATTCAGTGTCGAATATAATCGGTAGCCATTATAAAAAATGGCAAAGTATTCCAATATATCCTGATGAGCTTCGAGACGGGTTTGATAGTTCCTCCAGTGCACCCGCTCCTGCTTTTTTAGGTGCCAGAGTAATTTTCAACTACAGCATTATCCCAGCAATCTCCTTTTCGACTCATGCTACCTCGTATCCCATGCATATGGAGCAGTGTTCTAAATTCCTGGCAAACATACTGACTGTCTCGATCAGAATGGTGAATCAGTCCAGAGGATTTTAGGGTCAGGCCTTCAATTTATGATCAAGTATTTTTCGAGTATTACAGCTCACATTCACACTTCCTAAATGGCATCTTTGGGTCGACAGCACTAGTTAATCAAGTGAATTTGAATGACTGGTCCTGGAGCTGTCGTTTAATTTATATAGCTCAGTTTGCCAGGAGCGGACATTCAACAGACTGGTGGGTAGGCGACTAGCCATGATAAGCTCATACTGTCGCACAGATTATCCGAAGATTCCCTATAGCGATAGCCCAATTTATCCTGCGATTAGATAACGATTAATCCTTTTTTCTATCAACCTGAAGACACGGGTCAGCACAAAGGTCAGTACAAAATAGATGATGGCTGCGTAAACAAAAATCTCCAGCGCATAGGTGCGAGAAAATATAGATCTCGTTTCACCCATCAAATCCCATACCGAGATCGTACTCACCAGCGCACTACCCTTGAGCAATAAAATCACTTCATTGCCATAGGCGGGCCAGGCGATGCGTATGGCTCGAGGCAGTACAATACGTTTGTTCAATAACCAGCTGCTCATACCTAATGAGCGTGCGGCTTCTATCTCTCCTCTTGGCACTGCTCTTATACCCCCGCGTAGAATCTCTGCGGTATAGGCTGAGGTATTCAAACTCAATCCGATCAAGCCACACCATTCGGCATCGCCCAGTACCGGCCATAGGAAACTATCGCGTACCCATTCAAACTGGCCTAGCCCGTAATACAGTATGAACAACTGAATCAATAGCGGGGTGCCGCGAAAAAAGTAAATATAACTGTAAGCCGGAATCCAGTAGCGTCGCTGCTTTGAGGTACGCGCCATCGCTAGTGCAAAGGCTATGACCAGACCTATAAGCGAAGACAGGATCACCAGCTTTAACGAGATGAGTGTACCATCCAGGAAGCGATCCCCATATTTACTGATCAGATCGAAATTCATTTCAGCACACCTCGATTGGCGCGCGTCTCAAAGCGGTGGCGTATAACATCCGAAACCATGGTGAACAATAAATAGATCACCGCTGCTGTGATATAAAAGGTGAAAGGTTGTTTAGTAGTTTCTGCGGCCACCTTGGACCAGCGAAGTAGCTCATCCAGTGCAATAATCGAGATGAGAGAGGTATCTTTCAGTAGCACCATCCATAGATTACCCAGCCCCGGTAAGGCATAGCGCCACATCTGCGGCATACGTATGCGATGAAATACCTGCCAGGGCGACATACCACAGGCTATAGCAGCCTCAATCTGCCCTTTGGGAACTGCCAGAAAAGCCCCTCTAAAAACCTCACTGGAAAAGGCACCAAACACTATACCTAAGGCAAACACGCCAGCCACAAAGGCATTTACCTCTATATATTCATCATAATTAAACCATGCGGCTATGGCTTGTATCAGGAAGGAAGCACCAAAAAAAACCACCAGTACCACCAGCATTTCTGGAATGCCACGAACGACTTCGGTATATAAATGAGCCAGAGTCCTTGCGGCTCGATATCTGGATAGCTTACCACCGGCAACCAGCAAACCCAGCAGAATGCCAATGACCAATGAAACTAAAGCAAGTTGTAGTGTTAGCCAGGCACCAGCGAGAATTTCATCACCAAAACCGCTATCGCCAAAACTGAGATATTCAAACATAAACTACAAAGGCCGAGGCTTGTGACCCCGGCCTTTAATGTTTAATAAATACTAAAAGGAAAGTATTTGCTATTGATCTTGCTGTACTTGCCATTTTTTAACAGCGCCTTTAAGGCTTTGTTAAATTTTCCGGCCAGCGCTTTGTCACCCTTACGAATCGCAATACCAATCTTGTCGTTGATATCGATACTGTCACCAAGGAAATCAAAGCCACTGTTTTCAGCCTTACTTAACCAGTCATACCCAGGGTAGGCATCAACCAGTACCGCATCCAGACGACCCGATTTCAAATCAAGAAACGCCGCTTCCTGAGTATCATAAACCTTGATGTTAGAGGTTTTACGATAGTTATCTTCCAGGTTCTGACCACTGATAGTAGCACGCTGAGCTCCCAGAGTTTTACCCTTCAGTCCTGCTTTGCTGGCGGTCAGACCGCTGTTCTTTTTAGCAATAAAACGCAGGTAATTCGAGTAATAAGGGTCAGTGAAAGATACCTTTTGCTTACGCTCTGCTGTGATAGACATACTGGCGATGATCGCATCGTATTTTTTAGCCAGCAGGCCGGGGATAATACCATCCCAATCCTGAGCTACGATTTCACAATCAGCCTTCATTTCAGCACATAAAGCTTTGGCAATATCCACATCAAAGCCCGTCAGCTGACCACTGGTATCCTTCATATTAAATGGAGGATATGCTCCTTCAGTCGCAATACGGATTTTCTCCGCCTGTGCTGAACCAATTGTTAACAGACCCAATAGAAAGGCCGCCAGGGTAACTTTAAATTTCATGGATATTCTCCTGTTGGTTGATTACTTAAACGATCACAATCCACTGGATAGGAATTGCTTAAACCGTTCTGAAGTTGGATGATTAAAAACCTGATCGGGAGCTCCCTGCTCTTCGATTTTCCCGTTATGCAGGAAAATCACATTATCGGATACCTCTCGCGCAAAACCCATTTCGTGAGTAACCACAATCATGGTTCGGCCTTCGTCAGCCAGTTGTCGCATAACGGTTAACACTTCACTGACCAGCTCAGGGTCAAGCGCAGATGTAGGTTCATCAAACAGCATTGCCTGGGGCTCCATCGCCAGTGCTCGAGCTATCGCGACCCTTTGCTGTTGACCACCGGAAAGCTCGGCTGGATAGGCATCAGCCTTTTGAGAAATACCGACCTTTTCGAGTAATATTCGAGCTTCATCAATGGCCTGTTTCTTATCTTTTTTCAAGACATGCACCGGAGCTTCGATGATGTTTTCAAGAATCGTCATATGAGCCCACAGGTTAAAGCTTTGGAAAACCATGGATAATCGCGCACGGATACGGGCTATCTGGCGCATATCAGCCGGCACAACCTCACCCCGTTTATTGGTAATCAGATTGAGGGTTTCGCCATCGATAGAGATTTCGCCAGAAGTGGGGATTTCAAGCAGGTTGATACAACGTAGTAAGGTACTTTTACCGGAGCCACTACTACCCAGAATAGAGACCACGTCGCCATTATGGGCATTCAGGGACACCCCTTTGAGTACTTCAATCTTGCCAAATGATTTATGCAGATCGGTAATTGAAATTGCAGCTGGATTCAATGGATCAGGTTAGTTCACGATTTTTCGGTAGTTTGGACGTAGCAGTTGATCAGTGCAACTTTTTTAATCATATTGTCACATAAATGACCCAAAATAATGCATTCTGGCTATAATTTAGCATCACAGTAATCACCACGCTAAGTTCAATCTTAATAATACAAACCAACCAAACTCAAGCGGTAATTTACCTATGTCTCACTCAGCAAGACTATTTTTTCTGGTCGGCCCTTCCGGCGTCGGCAAAGATACACTGCTCAACCATCTGAAACAACATCAATATTCTGATCATCAACCTCTGGTTGCTCATCGCTATATCACTCGACCTGTACGTGAAGGTGATGAAAACCATGTTTCACTCAGTGAGTTTGACTTCTATCAGCGCAAGGAAGCAGGATTATTTCTGTTTGACTGGGAATCGCATGGCTTCCAGTATGCGATTGGTAAAGAAGCCCGAAAATGGGTCAAACAGGAGCAGAATGTCATTGTAAATGGATCACGCCAATATCTTTCTAAGGCGCTGCATATCTATGCCAGAACCACCCCGATATGGATAACAGTATCCGAGGATATTCTGCGCGAAAGGCTGGTCCAGCGTGGTCGCGAAACAGCAGAAGAAATCGAACTACGCATTCAGCACAACCGCGAACTGGAATCGATGAAGATGGATAATTGTGTCTACATCAATAATGATCAATCGATAGAAGATACCGTCGGGCAGATAATTGCCCTGATTGAAATGAGTCATATTTAAAAATTATTTGTAATCCATTCTATTACGTCATGAAGGTTACTACAAACATATATGGTGATTTTAAATCTTTTTCGTATTTTATCTGAGGGTAACGCCAACACATTTTATATTTGCAGACGTGGCTGCTAAAACACCGTTAATAGTACCTTCAACGGCTAAACACTCTGAAGGATGGATACCTGTTTTTTTTCTGTATGGGTTTAGTAGTCAGGCGCAGGTTTACTTTTAGTTATATCATCACCTGATACTGCTGTTGACAAGTATTTTTCAAAATTATGTTTCCTTATTATAGTTTTTAATCTTTCTTTCACCGCACCTGTCACTATTCCAATTTAATGCCTAACAAAGCTGAAGAAAAAAGCCTTTTAAAGAAGTGATTCCATTCAGCTTATTTTTTCATTCCACTCACTTTGCCGTTATTTCAGGCCGAATTCAACTGTTTCAACATTTGAAGTTTTTTCCTTGCCGATACTTTCCTTATGCCGTTATCTGAGCACAATTCTTCAACTTTTCGATGTTACGGATAAAATATGGGGGGCAACCTGAACCCAGAGTTTCACCTACTAAACGAAGACACCTGCTTAAAAGGTAAGCGAGTGAATAACACAGGGCAATACTTAACTATTTTCCTCTTTCAGAATTTTCAGGTTAACAGATTCCGATACACATATGATAAGCCAACAAATATCACATGCGATGACCTGAGTGAATTCTTGCTGATTTAAGACTTTTAGGCGATCAGGGCGTTTTAAAAGTCGAATAGCTCGAAATAATAGAATAATAAGATGGAAATAAAATGTTTGTTTTGTGTTGTGGAGATTTATACTGTGAGTATGTAATGGAGACATTTGTACAAATGGTGTGGTAGTTGGCAAATGGCAAAAGCTGTCCTTTTTGCCTTTCTGAAAACATGAATGCCTACGCTATTTTACGTATTGACAGAATAAAGCCTCGAATATATAAATATAAATAAAACTAATAAATAGCAACCGAGGTATGGTTAGTAGTCATGAGGAAAGGTAAGGCGGGCAGGGTCGTATTAAATGCTGCCGCCCTGATTTTGATTGTAGGTTCAGTGGCATATGTTTTTGATTTTTATGCTGACATGACTGAGCCACAAGTAGTTGCCTCTGAACGCATGCGTGCTCCCCAGCAACCATCACCGCAATCTGCTGTTGTTCAGCAGAAAGTTTCAATACCGGCATCAAACAAAGAAGAGCTGGTTGACACCCAATCCCAGCAGGAAAACCCTCTCCCCACCTCCAATGAGGAAGAATTAAATTCAGGTTCCGGGCTGGAAAACCCCTATCTCAATCACGAGGTTAAGGCTCGTCTGGAGCAGGTGGCGGAGGCCTATGCCAAACAGATCCAGTTCCCCAGCTACTCTATGCCGATACCGGATGAGGAGTCTCTACAGAAATACCTTCCAAATCGCAGCATTGAGGCTGAACGGGCATTAGATATCAAAGACGAGAACAGCCCCCGTATCCGCCTATCAACCGATAAGCAACAATATTTCATTGGCGACAGCATTGATGTGACAGTAGGTTTGAGTGGTATAGACGGCGAGCACTTGATAGAAGTAAAGGCCATGCTGCTAACCGATGTGCAGACACTGGCCAGTGTAGATGGCAGGGCTATCAGTCAACAGGAGATGACCTATCGGATGAGCTTCAATGAGCTTGAAGCATTACCCCATTCTGGGACGGATGACTTTCGGGTTGTCGCCAGGATCAGTATTGATGGTGAGGTGTATGAAATCGGTACTCCTGTTTCCTATGTATCCAGCATAGCTGAGGTGACTCATGTGGGTGCGGCCCAGGTCAGTGGCGAGATTCTTAATATCCCTGTTCACGTTACCACTACCAGGCTCGGCTATCACGAATTAGCCGCCAATCTTTACAGTGCGCAAAGTGACAGGCCTCTGATGCACCTGACCGCTAAAGAGGAGTTACAGGCTAACGATTGGTTGATGCAATTGCAGGCGCATATCGTATCGCTCAAGGACAGAGGTGACCCTGGCCCCTATATACTGAAAGACATCATCTTCACTCGCATGCCATCAGCTCCGGATTTTGCTACTGCATATGGTAAGACCTCCCAAAATTCGTATGAGATTACCGGTCACCCCTTAGCTGAATATGATGATGCAGTCTATATCGATGAAGATGGTCTTATACGACTGGAGACTCTGCAGAAGATTGGTAGCGTAAACTGAAAACTTACATTAGGAGGGTATTGTTCTGCTCATGCAGGTTGGCAGATTGAAAACTAATTCTTACCAAAAGGTATGGATATCACAAAAATAAAAAACAACTGAGGAAATAAAATGAAACAACTTAAATACCTGTTGATGGGAGCGGCTATGCTGCTCGTAACGACACATGTCAACGCCCAGCTCGCTGGTAAAAACGTTATTTTAATTCATGGCTTTAAGGTCCAGCATATTCTGAATCCCCCCAGTGATGAAGGCCGGGCGGATGCTCTTGCCTACTGGGCAGATTTTGAACCGGCTCTGACAGATCCAGCGACAAGCCGAATACTGTACTGGCCATCCGACCGTCGTCTATCAGGCGCAAACGGAGTAGCCGCTGTGATAACCTCTCAACTAAAGCCGATTTTGTCATCAGGTTTTTGCGATGACCAGTGTATTGTGATCACACACTCTACCGGTGACCTGGTTGCTCGCTATGTCCTGGCCAATAAGCTATCCCTGTTTGGTTCGTCATTGGCCAGCCGCTTCAAGGTGGCGGCTGTCATAGATATGGCGGGTGCCGGTGGGGGTACTGAGCTGGCAAATCTAGCAGTGGATGCGATTAAGGGTATAAATGTCGGCGCAAGTATCACGGAGACGTTGCTGAAATTTGTCGGTTTCAATTTAAAATTGGGTATGAACCCTGGGATTTTGACCGACCTGCAACCCAGTGTCGCGCGTAATACGGCGGTCAACAGTATCCCCTCTATACCGCGCTTGCGTATCGCTGGTTCAGGAGACGAGGCCTTCGGTTTCCTTTCTCACGCCATCATCAAAGGCAAGGATGATAGCGTAGTCCCATTGCACAGTGCCTGTGGTGCAGCGGTTAACGGTGACTATGATTCCTGCGTAAAGGATCTAAGCATGGACGGACGTATCACCAGTATTCATAAAGCGCCTTCATCAAGCCAGCTCTACGACTATCACTATCCAATCATTCTAAGTGCAACTACAGCTCACAATGATATGCCGGCAAACAAGACCGGCCATGATATGACCCTTGCCCTGAACTTAGCAGATAAATACAGCATCAGCGCAGTGAAATCCATCAATGTTGCCGCTGAGTACGAGACTATTCGTGCCTGGTGGGACTGGTTCCATAAATACCGCTTTATCACCGGAGCCAGGGACAAGACTATGGGCGGTGTGATCGTGGATTCTTTCGAATAGAATTCACGTCTTTCATCATTCAAGTGCGGGCACACGCTCACTGCCCCCTCCAGCAAAGAGCCGGGGGGGGATATCTTCGAGGAGAGCTTCCACTGTCACCAATAAATGGATGTGATTAGATTAAAAATATAAGGGTCCAGCTGACTCTTGACCTTTGGAAATTCTGGTCTGATAGACCTGAGACAACTGCCTTAGACCGTAAAAGGCAAGCCATGCCCCTTCCTGTGTCTTGTACCAATAACTCTTTACATCAGCAGCTTGAAGCTGCTTTAAACCTGGATTCTGCAGTTGACCGCTCGCATCAGAGGGTAACCAACTGTTTCGTAAACCATTAAACTCGATTGATCTTTTCACGCTACAAGCTGAATGGCAGGTTTGAGGCGGCGTATCGATGCATTGCCTACAGGGACGTAGGTAAGGGGCGTGAGCAGGACGCGGAAGCCTTGCCTACAGGGACGTAGGTAAGGGGCGTGAGCAGGACGCGTAAGCTTTGTAACTCTCTGGAACAGCCCGCCATTCCGCGTCGGCACGCCTTGATCTGCACCACCACAAACGCACTACAACTCGTCCAACTGCGAATTCCAGGTTAAAGCAGACTTTCTTAAGCCTCAACACTGCCATCATCTGCGGCGCAATTCGGCCCTGTTTTTTTGCAGGTTCTTTTGCAAAAAACGGGCGATGTTGTGGAGTCTGTTGTATGGCTTTGTTAGTTTTTCTCTAAATGATTCTAATGTTTCAATTAGGGGTAGATGAAACGTTCAAGCAGAATACCTATAACCAATAACACCTACTTTAATCATTCAACGTAAATCCAATTTTTATAAGCGGGGGGGGCGCCCAAAATCACAGGTAACTTTAAACTGCTTAACGAGGTGGAATATTTTAAATTTTTTCCATGTGAATTAACCTTGTTAAGTGTTTGAAACCTCAATAACCTTACCATAACCCATTATTTTATTTTTCTCGCAAATATGCCAACAAAAACCAGGCTTAAAATGGCGAATATCCTGTGATGCAATAATAAACCTGCCATGAGCTTTACAGGAATCACCCGGCTTGAGTAGATGAGTATCAATAAAATCTAAGTGCCCCATAAAGCAATAGTCACGCCCAGGCATCCAATGATTAGGGCGCACCCCAGTATAATAACCATCGCGGTCACGCATACATGATTTATGAAGTCCAATTTCTACGATGGCATTTATGCTTTCAGTTTCTATTTTTTCGATACTCATAACACTTAACAAATATGGATATGTAACACGCACTAAAAATGAGACATAGCGACTTGCGCAAATATTGTGATACACTGCATTTTGCGCTCATATGTTCTCACTCACCTGAAACCTCAAAATAGAACGATTTTTGTCGAATTATTCCGCCACTTTTGAAGTTGCTCCGTATCCAAAAAGGTTCTCATCCATGGGTCCGAAATAGGGTCACATGCGATTAGACCTTACTTTGGCACTGCAATATAGTAGCCCGACCCCATTTTTTACACAAGCACTACGAAGTGAAATATTCACCGATTAAATTTAGATGATAGATAACCATCTTACAATTAGCAAAATAGCGTAGATATGAAAACTATATAAGCTTTTTAGAGTACGCCCCCCTTTATATCTCCTCCCAAAGAAAAACAATGCTACTCATTTTTTAATCTATCTTTCAATAATATAGAAATGTACTAATGGACCACAAAATAATGGACGATATATTAAGGATACTTATTGTTGACAATAACAGTCTCGTCAAAGCAAGCCTTAAAAGGCCTGAATATATAAATAATCAGCAATAAAGTAAGTTCTTAGGGGTTACCGAAAATCCACGGGCTGATGTTTGCCAGGAATTCACAGAAGCTGCCGATTTATCCACCTACTTGTAATATCAAATTAACATTTATTTTTGGAGAATATTTTGGATGTTTTTATTAATTCAGTCTTTAAATATGGGTTGTTTATAATTCTGATGACAGAAAGGAAGCAAGCTACATGGAGAAAATATTTCCAGTTAGAGCATGATTTTCAAGTTTCAAAACTGACAAAGCGCTATTTATGCGGCGTTAATGAAAGTTATGACGAAGTTAAAAATGTAGACGATTCCAATGTTGATTTTTCTCGTTATCCTGGTCTTTTATCGTCTTTGAAATCAGCGGCTTAGGGCGAGGATTTGATCGCTTACATGAAATACCTGTAACGCAATCTTAACAGCGCATTGGAGTCACCCATGACTAATTTGATCTGAGTGTAAAGGAACTTAACCCCAGCATGACTGGTGGGGGTATAGTTATAGTTTAAATTCAACACCGATAAGTATTGAATTAAGCGAGCCAAAATCATATTCCGCAGACTGAACAGTCATAAACAAAATATTATATGAGACTGAAAGCATATAGGTTAAATCAGTACCTTTTTTGGATGTTGTTGCTTCTGGCCCTGGATTGAACAGCACCCCCTCTGAAGATTTGACTTCCCAGCTGGAATAACCTATGCGTGGTGTTACACTGAACTTCTCATTAATATCAAAGCGATATCCAAGTAATACCATATTCTCATATACACTGGCAGAATCGGAAAAACCTATATCAAGAAATGAATTATGGGAAATACTGGTAAGCTCTATTAGTACATTGTTGCTAAATTGATAACCTAATGATAACTGGAAGTCTAAATTTTCAAAGCTATCATCTCCGCTATTCACCAGATACTTCGACTTGACCTTTGCTGTACTTTCACCAATCCCGGCAAGCAAATAAAACCCTTCATCAGCATATGATGGCAGGGGCAGTATAAGGCTGATAGCTATAATAATGATTCTCAACATATTATAAGAACCCGACAGGGGATCAAACTGTGTTGCTGCCTGCCTCGACAGGAGCTTTCGAATGAACAGGGATTTTGGTAGGAAAAATGATGATGTATCCATGACTAATACTTCTTCCTTCATAAACTTCTTAAAAACGAATGAAGGCTGTGAGACTACGTTATTTTGAAGTAAAGGTCAATTCAGGAGATTGTCTTACTTAGGCCTACCCAAAAATGGCACAAGTAGCACCTTGATTGCGCATCAGCCAGAGATACAACATAATTAATTAGAACCGCCTTAAAAGTAAATACCGTAAAAAGATTCAGCCGAAGGCAGCAGCAAACTTCCTGCAGTGGTATCAAAATCATTGACATCAACCGCTCTGACACCAATATTGGAAAGTGAAAACAGATAGTTGTCACTGCCTCTGCTCATAAAAATACTTCGAGTTGGCTGTGCTAACCAGCCATAGTAATAAGCATTACAATAGTTTTCATCATCCTGACAGCTGCTGGCCTGCTTTGCCAGATCATTATGATCTACCTTCCCCACCAGACTTAACCCCTGTTGTAGGTCAATATCCAGCGCGATCATACCCATAAAAACATTGTCACTGGCATTATCGTAACTCGCGATTGGCACAACCAGCATTTGTAATGGCTCATAATAGGTAAAGGCATGGTGGTTCCAGCTAGCCTGACTCCAGCTATATCCACTTTTCATATCAGGGGTATAGCTGTCAACCAGTACGGGTGCAGCCAGATCGCTGATATCAAACAGCTTAATCGCAATCTGATTGGTACTGCCAGCATCATTACCATCTCGCCCAATAGTCAGCAGATGAGTTTCACCGACAGGATACATATAGGAGCTAAATCCAGGGATTTTCAACTCCCCAGCAATAAAGGGCTGCAGCGGATTAGATAGATCAAAACTAAATAAGGGGTCAATCTGCCGAAAAGTCACTACGTAACCCCGATCTCCCACAAATCGTGCTGAAAATATGCGCTCGTTATCTGCAAAATTTTCTACCGATGAAACGATATCCATACCCTGCTGTGCATTATCTTCCAGCACATAGAGGTGATTGGTACTTCTAATGTCGCTACGATCATCCAGGTTCCACACACTCTGCGTCGTCGCTATACGTAAATAATCCTTATAATAGCTGAGATTAAAAGAAGTCTGTGGAAAGCCTTTAACTATACCCGTAGATACATACTCTGGTTTTTGATCACTAATAGAAAAATGATGTATGGCAGATTGCTGCTGTTGATTTCGATCAGACCACCAGTGGTTACCTGGCTGGACAATAAACAGGTCCTGCTGGCTGACATAAGTTATCCACCCACTACCCAGTGCAGCAACCTGTTGCAGATTATCTCCACTGATATCGACACTGGTAATCGTCAGCAGATGATTCTGAGTTAAATCAACTTCCGGTTTGTATACATCTGAACAATCCAGTGTCAGAGTTTGGGTATCTGACTGCGAGCCAGATATGGTAACTTTAGGTAACAGGCTGGCCACCGAATCTAAGTCCAGGCCTGCCTCAACCAGTTGCCTGACCTGCTGCCGGACACTGTCCATCTGACTTTCATCGTCTTTTAAATACGCATCACGGTATTGCTCCAGCAATCCCGGTATCTGATCATCATCAGGCATATTATATCCACCCAGATAATAGCCCTGTATCAGATGCAGCCGATTACCTATCAGACGGCTATTAATGAGGTTACCATCGAGGCTGATGCGCTGGTTAATCACAGGCTGAGCGGGATTACTGATATCGATGAGCAGTAAATCGGTCTGAGGAATAAATCTTATATAGGGTGCAATCGCCAGATCTTGTCCAACCGTAATAACAGGATCACCAGGCAATACATTCGGAGAAACCAGCACAGCCACTGTGTTTTGATCTTCAGCCAGATACAGTCCGGAAGTCCAACCACCCAGTTCCAGGGTCGCCAGGATATTCATAGACTGTGGGGGGAATGCATCTGCAATCACCAGCTTATCATGCTGGGCAATATATAGATTTCCCTGAGAGTCGGTTTTGACTGTATCAGCCTCATCAACACCAGCCTCCTGGGTATTGGTCTGACTGATGTTATCCAGGACGGTATCAGTTGCTACGTCATCGGTATTGGCGGCATCAGGCGCAGTTGGAGAATTGACAACCGCTTCATCAACAACACCCTGATAGCGATAAACAGCCAGCAGGTTCTCTACCCAGTTGTCGATAAACTGTTGTTTGAGGTCGTCACAACTAGTGACCGTGCGCAGGGCGACCTCAGACTGAGGCAATGAGGTTTGTTGAATGGGGCTAGCTGTTTCGGAATCCTGATTGCAGGCAGTCAACGCTAATACCATCAATAGCGTGCTAAAAATCGTCAATCGGCGATGCATGCGGTGTTTCCCTGATAAACTACTAGACACTTAATCCTGTTCCAAAACAGGATAGCTTGCAACCAAAAATCAGGTTTTAGGAAATATTTTGCAGCCTTGTATTGAGGATATCTATCAGTAATGGATGCTGCGAGATCAGTGGTGAAATCCTTACTTTGAAATTCGGGTAGCGCTGTATGACGCGGGTGCAGATTCCATTAACATCACCGTTTTCCCCGGCATGTCGTCCCGGCAATAAAAACATCATACTGACGACAGCCCCAGTCAAACCCTGTTGAGCCATTTCTGTCAACCGGTCTTCCAGTAAATCACCGTTAAAGTCGTATTCTTTATCTGGGCGCCTTTCCATTACAGCCTGAGCTAGTGAAATATTATCACCCAGTAATTTAACCAACTGACTCGCAATAGACTTTCTCACGTCGGTCACCGCAGGCACAGGTGATCCATGATCGACTAACACCACATGTTTTATTGGTTGTGAGTTTTGTCTCTGGCATCGTACAACGTTTTCATACAGTATCTGTACGAGATTAGAGTCTCCATCCGGCATGGGATACAATACCTCTGCGACCCGCAGCGTAAAATAACCATACTGCTGTTGTAGATTCTTTATCTGTTCTGGAATAAATGAGGTCAAGGCTCGGCTTTGAGAAAAAAAAAGTGGCAGGATAATAAAATCGCGCTCACCCGACTGAATTTGCTGAGATAAATATCCAGGCAAGGTTTGTGCTGGCTGGTTATTCAATAAGCGGGCATCAATATTATCCGAGTGTTGCAGCGAAACTGCATCAACCGGCTGTTGTGCCATTGCACTTAGCTGTTGTGCTAATTCACGCAACATCAAAGTAGCTGCAGGCTGTTTCGAACCATTATCGCAAAGTAAGACCTGAGTCATATTGAAATACTGAATTTGTGGCTGAATAAGCAATAACTTAACATAGCATGAATACCAATAACCTTACTAAAGTAATCTAATAATGATTCGCCATCTGATGTTGATTTTGTTAACCCTGACTCCTGTGCTAGCCATGGGCGCTAATCACTGTGTCATTCTGCAATACCATCATTTCAGTGAAGCAACCCCGCTTAGTACCAGCATAAAAGAAACACAGTTTGTCGATCAGCTAAACTATCTGGCTGAAAATGGTTTCAATATAATGGCTTTACGAGATGTAGCCCTGTCGCTTAACCACCAACTGGAATTACCGGATAAATGCGTCAGTCTGACTGTGGATGATGCCTACCTTTCCGTTTACAAGACCGCCTACCCCTTAGTTAAAAAGCACCGCTGGCCATTAACTGTATTTGTCAGTAGCGACCATGTGGCTGATAAATCGTCGTTGTATATGAGCTGGCAACAGTTACGTGAAATGGCCCAGCAGGGTGTCAGCATTGAAAACCATGGGCAAAGCCATATCCACATGGTTAGACGCACATCAGACGAATCAGAACAGCAATGGTTAGAGCGCATACGCTCAGATATATTAAGTTCACAACAGAAAATTACCGAACGAACAGGCATTGCACCTCAGCTGTTTGCCTGGCCCTATGGTGAGTTCAACCCAAAACTGGGACAGTTGATTACTGAGCTCGGCCTGATAGGTTTTGGACAGCAATCTGGACCAGCCTGGGCAGATGCCAATTTCTATGCATTACCGCGCTTTCCGATGGCTGACAGGTTCGCCAATCTGGATGGCTTTATTACCAAGGTAAACACGCTTCCCCTGCCCGTAGTTCGAGCTCTACCTGTAGATCCGGTGGTAGAACCAGGCAACAGTAGACCCACGCTAACCCTTACTCTGGCCTCCGGCAGTTATTCTAAATCTAATCTTCGCTGTTATATCGGTGGCAGTGATCAACTAACCATGAACTGGTCGAGCGAGATCGAAGATACTGTTGAAGTCACCCCCCTGTTTGACTTAAAACCAGGGCGGCATCGAACAAATTGCACTATGCCATCTAAGCAAAAAGGTCGCTTCCACTGGTACAGCCACAACTGGATTGTGCCTAATGCAGACGGTAGTTGGTATCACGAACTCTAATTTTCAACCTCGATTCAAAGTAACCCTATGCCAGAAAGCAGTAAAATCTTTAAAATCATCACCCAGCTAAGCTGTTTAATCAGCCTCCTAACAAGCACTAACTTACAGGCTCAAAGCTGGAGATCCAACTGGAACTATTCCAATTATCAGCCTTATCCCTACCAGAACCAGATGGTGACACGATACAATCCCTACCGTGGCTATATGCAACCCTACCCCTCCACACCTAACTATTATTATCCTTACCCGTATCAGAACCCGGCACAACAAAATCTGCCTGCCAACCCTGAATCAAAAAAAACGCAAGAGCCTGAAATAACCAGGACTGATATTGAGGCTCGCAAAGCCCAGTTCGTACAGCAGCTACTGCCTGTCATTCAACAGGAAAACAAACGACTGGTTAAATTACGCTACCGAATTCAGAATACTTTTATCCTGTTAGATCGAGGATACCTGCTCAAACCCCAGGATAAGAAGTGGTTAGAATCTCTGGCGAAAAAATACAAGGTCAAGGGTAACCCATTGTTAGAGGCAAAAAGTAGAGTCGAGTTACTGGATAAGATAGACATCATTCCTGTATCACTGGCACTGGCTCAAGCCGCGAATGAATCGGCCTGGGGCCGGTCACGCTTTAGCCTTGAGGCAAATAATCTATTCGGCATCTGGACCTTCAATACGAAAAAAGGCCTGAAACCTAAGGAGAGAGATAAGGACAAAAAGCATCTAGTGCGTAAGTTCGAACATATCGGTGAATCAATTCAATTTTATATGCTGACTCTGAACCGTCACGCAGCTTACCGCAAAATGCGTAACATCAGAAAGCATCTACGCAATAGTGAGTCGCCCATCACTGGGGAAGCTATGGCAAAAGGTCTGGAAAAGTATTCTGAGAAAGGTACGGAATACGTCGAATTAATTCAAAATCTGATCCGTCAAAACAACTGGGACCAACTGGATCGTAGCGTTTAAACGCAGAGATACCTCGCCTCAAACGTGCAATTCAGCTCATAGCGGGATTCACCTGTTGGATTTTAGCAGGGATGCTGTTATTTCGCGAAAGCATAGGAGCGTGAAAATACAAACTGACTATGATCGTTTCGAAACAGAGGGTTACACACTCATGCGAGCGATCAACTGCGGAATCCAGGATAATGGCTACCCCTGACCATTTCGCCTGTCCCAAATTTGCTGCGTGAACCGATATTCATATTAACTTACTCCCAAAGACAGGTTGAGTTGACTACAAAATTTTGATCTCAAAATATTGTCAAACACAAACTTGCACCCTGCGGCATTCAATCAAACTGTATTTTGCCCTATTATTGCTCAGCCTTTGCTACAAAAGCATAGCATGTGCACAATAAGTGCACTGAAAACACTGATTTAAAACCCGTTTAACTCTTATCAAGGAAAAATCATGACATACGAATTTGCGCCCATGCCCAATGAACAGGGTTACTTTGGAGAATATGGTGGTCAGATAATACCACCGGAATTAAAGCAGATCATGGATGACATCAATGATGCCTACGACCAGGTCAGCCAGAGCGAAGCATTTATACAGGAACTAGCCTCTCTCAATGTAGATTATGTAGGTCGACCGAGCCCGATTTACTATGCCAGTCGACTGTCTGAAAAACTTGGCGGTGCGCGTATTTTTCTGAAAAGAGAAGATTTGAATCACACCGGTGCTCATAAAATCAATCATTGTCTGGGCGAAGCTCTGCTCGCCAAGCATATGGGCAAGACCAAGGTACTGGCCGAAACTGGTGCCGGTCAACATGGAGTAGCACTGGCAACAGCCTGCTCCTTAGTCGGCATCGATTGCGAAATTCACATGGGTCAGATCGATATCGAAAAAGAACACCCGAATGTTACCAAAATGAAGATCCTCGGTTGTAAGCTGGTTCCTGTTACTCGCGGCACGCAAACCCTGAAAGATGCGGTGGACAGTGCATTTGAAGAATACCTGAAAGATCCCGTGAATTTTTTCTACGCCATTGGTTCTGTAGTAGGCCCACATCCTTTTCCAAAAATGGTGCGCGATTTTCAGAGTATTGTAGGCTTTGAAGCACGTGCTCAATTCTTCGAAAAACAGGGCAAACTACCCGACATCATCACTGCCTGTGTGGGTGGCGGCTCAAATGCGATTGGTTTATTCACTGCCTTTTTAGAAGATGAAAACGTCAGAATGGTAGGCGTAGAACCAGCCGGTAAAGGACTCGACACGGCTGATCATGCAGCCACCCTCACCCTTGGCAAAAAGGGCGCTATCCATGGTTTTGAATGTTACAATCTGCAGGATGATGAAGGTAACCCACTACCTGTTTATTCTATTGCTTCCGGGCTGGATTACCCTGGCGTTGGTCCACAGCATTGCTACCTTAAAGATATCAAGCGCGTGGAATATGTGACCGCCGATGACAAGGAATGCCTGGATGCATTTTTGACATTATCGCGTATGGAAGGCATTATCCCTGCGCTGGAAAGTGCACACGCTGTTGCTTATGCCATGCGTATTGCTCCCACCATGTCCAGTAAACAGACGATCCTGATCAACCTGTCTGGCCGTGGCGACAAGGATGCAGATTTTGTAGCCAATAAGCTCGGCTTGTAACACATAAAAAGCCGACAGATTCAATCGATCTGTCGGCAAAAATTGCATCAATCTATTGATGTGCCTCATATTGCCGGACTAAGCTAAGGGTATGCAGAATGCTTAGCTGCAAGTATACTCTGTAACTATGACTGAATATCTGCTAATTCTGATCAGCACGATCTTTGTAAACAATATCGTGCTGGTAAAATTCCTTGGCCTCTGTCCTTTCATGGGTGTTTCACGCAAGGTTGAAACTGCCATAGGTATGAGCCTGGCCACCACCTTTGTACTCACGCTGTCTTCAATTTTGAGCTATATGGTGGATAGCTGGATTCTGGCACCGCTGGATCTGGAGTTTCTGCGCACCATTGCATTCATCATCACCATCGCCGCAGTGGTTAATTTCACCGAAATGGTGGTGCATAAAACCAGCCCCTTATTACACAATGTACTGGGTATTTTTCTGCCATTAATCACAACTAACTGTGCGGTCCTTGGTGTCGCCTTGCTAAATATTCAGCAACAACATAGTTTCTTGCAATCTGCTGTTTACGGATTTGGTGCCGCAGTCGGATTTTCCATGGTGCTAATACTATTCGCCGCTATGCGCGAGCGTGTCAATGTCGCCGATGTGCCTGTCCCCTTTCAGGGTGCCGCAATCGGACTCATCACTGCTGGACTGATGTCTCTCGCATTTATGGGCCTCAGCGGTTTAGTAAAAGTCTAATGCTAGTCCTTATCGCAGTATTCACCCTCAGCTTTATAGCCGGTAGCTTTGGGCTGATTCTTGGCTACGCTTCTATTCGCTTCAAGGTTGAAGGCAACCCTATCGTTGATCAAATCGATGCAATCCTGCCGCAAACCCAGTGTGGCCAGTGCGGTTATGCAGGCTGTCGCCCTTATGCGGAAGCCATCGCCAAAGGAGAGGCCCCAATCAACCAATGCTCTCCCGGCGGCCAGAACACCATTGCCACACTCGCTGACCTACTAGGTGTTGAGGTGTTAGAGCTCAATTCAGAACATGGGGAGCATAAAGTCGTACCCACGGTGGCTCATATCGATGAACAGACCTGCATCGGTTGCACGCTGTGCATCCAGGCTTGCCCGGTAGATGCCATTCTGGGGTCGGCCAAACATATGCACACCATAATTTCCAGTGAATGCACTGGCTGTGAACTCTGCCTGCCACCCTGCCCAGTTGACTGTATTACGATGGTTCCAGTCAAGCAGACACTAGCCGACTGGAAATGGACCGCACCAGATGAAGCAGGAGTTCAACATGTCGGGTAATCCGGGGTTATTTAAATTTCATGGCGGTCTGCATCTGGATGAGCACAAGAAGGAGTCTCTGGGTAGCGAAATTCAAATCGCCAGCCTGCCGGATGAAATCATCCTGCGCGTCAGCCAGCATATTGGAGAGCATAACGACCCTCTGGTAGAGGTTGGTGAGAGCGTAAAAAAAGGCCAACTACTGGCAGAAACCAGAGCACCTGTTAGCGCCCCGGTACATGCCCCAAGCTCTGGAGTCATTACTGCGATTGAAGCGCGCCCTATTGCTCACGCTTCTGGTCAAAACGACCTCTGCATCATCATTAAACCCGATGGCAAAGATGAAGCAATTAGCACTCATACAGCACCAGTTGAACCCTTAAGCAATGGGGACATGCTGGCTCGTATTCGTAAAGCAGGCATAGTCGGCCTGGGTGGCGCGGTATTCCCAACTGCAGCCAAACTGGAAACAGCCTATCAGCATCATATTAAAACCCTGGTTATCAATGGCGCAGAATGCGAACCCTATATCACCTGTGATGATATGTTAATGCAGGTCGATGCCACTAAAGTCATGCGGGGAGTTCAACTTTTGCAGACAATGCTGCAACCCCAGCAAACCCTGATCGGCATTGAGGACAACAAGCCAACTGCAATAAAATCTATGCGTGCTGCATTGGCCGACTTGTCTTTAGCCAATACTCAAGTGGTAACGATACCAACGCTGTACCCCTCGGGCGGTGAAAAGCAATTAATTAAAATCCTCACCGGACAGGAAGTTCCAAGTGGAGAGCTGGCATTTAAAATTGGCTTCTTAA
Organism: Gammaproteobacteria bacterium; assembly: GCA_050298595.1. Classification (GTDB taxonomy): domain Bacteria; phylum Pseudomonadota; class Gammaproteobacteria; genus JACNJF01. The sequence goes on from JBNKUM010000084.1 coordinate 41,939, forward strand.
CACAGAATGTTGGTACCTGTGCAGCCATAGCCGATGCTATCGATCAGGATATACCCCTCATTTCACGTATAGTCACGATAACAGGCCCAGGTATAAAAAACCCAGGTAACTGGCGAGTGATTTTAGGCACCCCCATACATCATCTGATTACATTGGCAGGCGGCTATACGGTAGAGAACCCCAAATTAATAATGGGGGGACCGATGATGGGCCTGCCCTTGCATAGCGACCAGATTCCGGTAGTGAAAGCAACCAACACCATTCTGGTGCTCGATCAACAGGACCAGCCAGAGGTTACTGAATGCGTACGTTGCGGCCAGTGTGCAGAGGTCTGCCCGGTGAACTTACTGCCCCAGCAGCTTTACTGGCACAGCCGCTCAAGACAGTTTGAGATATCTGAACAGTATCATTTATTCGACTGCATCGAATGTGGATGTTGTTCTGCGGTTTGTCCTAGCCATATCCCTCTGGTGCAATATTACCGCTTCTCCAAGAGCGAAATATGGGAACAGCGCAAAAAAACCTACCAGTCAGATCGTGCGCGTAAACGCCATGAGTTTCGCGAGGCCCGCATCCTCAAACAGAAGATGCAGGATGAAGAGCGCCGACGTGAAAAACGTGAAGCGCTAGAAAAGAAAAAGCTGGCCGAGCAACAGGCGAAACAAGAAACTGCGACTACCGAATCGGCCCCATCTCCTACAGTAGATGCAGTACAGGCTGCTCTGGAACGTGTAAAAGCTCGAAAAAGTCAGCAGACTGTCCAACCCAAAAATATCGAGAATCTGACACCTGCTCAACAACGCCAGATCGATGAAGCCGAAGCACGTCGAAACGGAAATAAATCGGATAACCCATGAGCCTAAACTCTTCTCCGTTCATCTCTCCATCTGCCCACATCAACCGCATGATGCTGAATGTGATCATCGCTCTGATCCCAGGTACTGTGGCATATATCTGGTATTTTGGCGTTGGACTCATTGTTAATCTGGTATTCGCGATCGGATTTGCCCTGTTATTTGAAACGATAATCTTACTGCTACGTAAACGCCCGCTTAAACCCTATCTTTCAGATTACAGTGCAGTAGTCACCGCCTGGTTATTAGCGCTGTGTATCCCTATGCATAGTCCATGGTGGCTGATAGTCGTCGGCATAGGCTTTGCCATGATTGCAGGTAAACACCTGTATGGTGGGCTTGGCTTTAACCCCTTTAACCCAGCCATGGTGGGTTACGTGGTGTTATTGATTTCTTTCCCCAGAGATATGACCAACTGGTTTCTGCCGATACAAATTAGTGGTGATTCTCTCAATCTGGCACAGGCTTTTAGTTACACCTTAGGTCTGGTCGATATCCAACAATGGGATGCCTTAACATCAGCCACACCACTGGATCAATTCAAGACCAATCTGGGACTGGATATGACGGTTAGCGAGATCAAACAATCACCTATATTTGGTGATTTTGCCGGTGTGGGCTGGGAATGGATAGCCAACTGGTGGTTTGTTGGTGGCCTGTATCTTCTGTTTACTAAAACCATACGCTGGCATATTCCTGTCGCAATGATTTCAGGTGTACTGCTGATTGCTAGCATATTTTATGTGGTCAACCCTGATAGCGTTGCCTCGCCCGGCTTTCACCTGTTCTCAGGTGGTTTCATGCTGGGGGCTTTCTTCATTGCTACCGATCCAGTTACCGCATCAACCACTCGCAATGGGCGCCTGATTTATGGATTTATGATCGGCCTGCTGGTGTACATCATTCGCAGTTGGGGTGGTTATCCTGACGGCGTCGCCTTCTCGGTTCTATTAGCCAACATGGCTGTGCCGCTTATCGATTATTACACCCAGCCCCGTGTATTTGGCGTCAAGGCTCCGGAAGATCATTAATGCAGATACAACTGAACAGTAAATTCGTACAGATAGTTATCTCAGGATTCCTATTATGGCTGTTTGCCGTGGTAGGTACCGCGCTAGTCGCACTCACTCAGGTTAGTACACAGCAACAAATCGCAGCCAATGAGCGCATGGTATTACTGAGAAACCTCTACATATTAATCCCGAAACAAAAGCTCGATAATGATATTGCTCAGGATACTCTGGAACTTCCCGCCTCTGAACAACTCGGTACTAAAAAACCCAGCATAGTTTATCGGGCACGCAAAAATGGCGAACCCGTCGCTGTAATCTTCAATACCATCGCACCGGATGGCTATAGTGGCAATATCTACCTGCTGGTAGCTGTGTATAACGATGGAACACTGGCGGGTGTACGCGCTGTAAAACATAATGAAACCCCTGGCCTTGGCGACTCGATTGACGCAAAAAAATCAGACTGGATTTTAGGTTTTGATGGAAAGTCACTGGACAACCCTGTACCAGAAAAATGGAAAGTAAAACGTGATGGCGGTGATTTCGATCAGATCACAGGTGCTACTATCACCCCAAGAGCCATTGTTAAAGCCGTTAAGAATACTCTGGATTATTTTCAGGCTAACCGTGAGAAACTCTTCCAATGAACAGCAATAGCGAAATCGTTCGTAATGGTTTGTGGAAAAACAATGTCGCACTGGTGCAACTGCTCGGCCTGTGCCCAATGCTAGCAGTCACCAGCACCGCTATCAATGGCATAGGCCTGGGTCTTGCAACCATGATGACGCTGGTGATATCCAATACTTTGGTTTCCCTGATACGCGATGTAGTGAGGCAGGAAGTCAGGTTGCCCGTATTTGTACTCATCATTGCATCCGTTGTCACTATCATTGAATTAATCATGAAAGCCTGGTTTTACGAACTGTATCTGGTGCTAGGTATTTTTATCCCGCTGATAGTCACCAATTGCTCCATCATCGGCAGGGCCGAGGGCTTTGCCTCACGCAATCCTGTGGGGGCCTCTGCACTGGATGGATTTATGATGGGTCTGGGCTTTTTGCTAGTTCTGGCAACACTCGGTATGATGCGTGAAGTCATTGGTTTTGGAACGATTTTCGCTCAGGCTGACGTAATGTTTGGTGAGGCTGCAGGTTTTCTAACCCTTTCCCTGTTTCAGGACTACGGTGGATTTTTAGTTGCTGTGTTACCACCCGGCGCGTTTTTTGGGTTAGCACTATTAATTGTGGGTAAAAATCTGATCGAACAGCGCTTAATTTCAACTGCACAAACTATCAGTACTGAAGCCGTGGAAACTACCAGTTAAGCCAACATAACGCTGACAGTTTTTAACCTGTTCCAGTTCGATCAGATTACTGAGCTGACTGATCAACTCAAAATGATTGGATTAAAGGCTTCAAAGTGTTCAATTTGTATTATAATAACTCGTCGAGGAGAAACCCTCAGTCAGCTGAATATGCAATATCTATAAATCGTGTTTTTCCCTGTTCGACTTTTTGATGATTAATCTATTCACCCCTTTACTTCTTTTATTGTTCAGTAGCACCTTACTGGCCCAAACCCCGGAAATGTCAACTTCAACAAATGAAGCCACAACTCTTGTTATTGGCATATTCCCAAGGCGTGGCCCAGCCCTGACGGTGCGTTTATTTAAACCGCTGAAAAACTATCTCGAACAACACACCCAATATAAATTCACTCTTGAAACATCACCAGACTTCAGTTCTTTTCGGAAAAACCTTCAACAACGCCGTTACGATCTGGTGCACTTTAATCAGTACCATTATGTAAAAACTCATGACAGCCTGAATTACGACTTACTGGTTCAAAATGAAGAATTCGGTGAAAAAACTATTCGGGGTGGTATTTACGTACGCAAAGATTCAGGCATCGACTCGTTACAGCAATTACGTGGTAAAAGCATCCTCTTCGGTGGTGGAAAAGAAGCCATGATGAGTTACATCGTGCCACGATATCTACTGGCTAAAGCAGGATTACAGCCATCTGATTTTAAATCACTTTTTGCAAGCAACCCTCCGAATTCAATACTCGCAACCTATACCAGACAGGTGATTGCCAGTGGTGCAGGAGAAATAGCAACTCGACTACCGATAGTGACTAGAAAAATCGATACCAACGAATTAAAGACTTTGGCTGTTAGCGATGAAATGGCTAACCTGCCCTGGGCAATAAAGCGAGAGCTAGCCGGTGACATAGCACAGCAAATCAAACATCTCCTGCTAACACTTAACAACAGCGAATCAGGCCGAAAAGTTTTGCAGGCAGCAAGGCTTACCGCATTTAACCCGGCAGTAGATGAAGACTACAATCCGCACAGGGAAATCATAAACTACGTTGAAGCCGGACACCGCTGGACATACTAAGTTGAAAATCTGGAGTCGTTTTATGAACGGATTACGTTTTAAGTTTGTTTTTGCGATAACTGTTGTTCTGGTGATTACGCTGGTTTCCACAGCTCGATATCTATACCTGTCGCAACAAAAACTTCTTATCGAAGGCCTTAACAACAAAGCCAACTCACTGGGTAACTTCATTACCCTGATTAGCCCAAAAGCTATATACTCTTTTGATATCACTACACTGGATCAATATGTCGAACGTATTGCCAGCGATGTGGATATCAGCTTCGCGATGATAAGAAATTCCGATGGCGTCGCCATGACCACAGCCTCTCCTCACGGTTTATCATTGGCTCAAATAGCGAAACTCACCGACGCAGAAGAGAATCTGCTTAACCTCGATATCTATAAGTTCCCGATTAGAGATGAAGGTGATTTACTGGGCGAATTGATTATTGCGGTCGATCGCAGCCGGCTGCTTAGTCTAAACAATAAAAATCTTTTCAAACTGCTGGTCATCGATCTGATCATCATCATCTTTCTGGCCTCCATTATTTTCATCATTTTCCACATAAACGTGCTCAGACCGATTAAACATCTGATGCGTGCTGCTCATCTGGTTAGCCAGGGAAATCTGGATATCAGAGCACCGGTAACTTCTAAAGATGAGCTCAGCCTGCTCGCTGAATGCTTTAACCATATGACTCAGGAAATCAGTAATGAGCAACGGAAACTTAAGCAAGCTAACATCAACCTGGCCAGTGAAATAGAGCAGCGCATATTAGCTGAAAATCAAATGAAACTGGCAGCCAGTGTTTTTAGCCATTCGCATGAAGGTATTGTCATCACCGATACCAAAGCAAATATCATCGACGTGAACCAGGCCTTTAGCTCAATCACCGGCTATAACCGCTCTGAAGTTATAGGGAAAAACCCAAGTTTTTTGCAATCTGGAAAACACGATGATAATTTTTACCGTTTGCTGTGGAAAAGTCTTAAGCATCACGGTTACTGGAGCGGCGAAATATGGAATCGACGTAAGAGTGGTGAAACCGTTGTTGAACTTCTGACCATTAGCGCAGTTAAGGATTCGAACAATGAAACCAAGCATTTTGTCGCCCTGTTTTCGGATATTACCAGCCAAATTCAACATCAAAAACAACTGGAGCGAATAGCGCACTACGACTCACTGACCGGTTTACCAAACCGCATGTTACTGGCAGATCGACTTAAACAGGCCATTGCACATGCACATCGAACAAAACAGGCTGTTACCGTCGCCTATCTCGATCTGGATGGATTTAAACAGGTAAATGATACTTATGGTCATAATCTGGGTGACCAACTACTCATTACCATTTCACAGCGCATGTCCGAATGTCTGCGTGAAAGCGATACTTTAGCTCGACTAGGTGGAGATGAATTTATTGCCGTGCTTATAGACAGCGATAAAGTTGAAAGCAAAATGTCTATAGACCGTTTACTTAAGACTGCGGCACAACCCGTGAATATAGACAATATTGTCATTCAGGTAACAGCCAGTATCGGCGTAACTAGCTACCCTCAGAAGCAGGACGTTGACGCTGATCAGTTGGTTCGACAGGCCGACCAGGCAATGTATAGAGCCAAACTCGAGGGTAAAAACAGATACTATCAGTTTGACCCAGAAGAAGATCAGAATCTGCGCGGACATCATGAAAAAGTAGAACGTATTCGAGTTGGACTGGAAAATAATGAATTTAAACTTTACTACCAACCCAAGGTAAACTTACGCACTGGAAAAATTATAGGAGCTGAAGCCTTGATTCGTTGGAATCACAGCGAAGAAGGCATACTGTCTCCGGGATTTTTTCTGCCCTTGATTGAACAAAATCCGCTTTCGGTCACCTTAGGTGAGTGGGTAATCAACAACGCTTTACAGCAGTTACAGGAATGGCGTAAACAGGGGCTGGATATCTCAGTAAGCGTAAATATCGGCGCCTACCATATCCAAAAGGATAACTTTGTGCAGAGCCTGAGAGAATTGCTTGGCAAGTATGATCAGTACGATGTTAATCGCCTGCAGATTGAAGTGCTTGAAACCAGCACCCTGGATATCGTCCATGTTGCACAAACCATGCACGAATGCCTGGAAATGGGTATTGATTTTGCACTGGATGACTTTGGTACAGGTTATTCAACCCTGACCTACCTGAAGCATTTACCCGCTAATGTTGTTAAGATTGATGGCAGCTTTGTTCGAGACATGCTGGAAGATCCTGAAGACCTTGCTATTGTTGAAGGGGTAGTAGGACTGGCCAAAGCATTTAGACGTGAGGTAGTAGCGGAAGGTGTAGAGACGTTGGAGCACGCGGAAATGTTGTTGATGCTTGGCTGTGATCTGGCTCAGGGCTACGCCATAGCCCGCCCCATGCCAGCTGAAGATTTACCAGACTGGGGCCAGCAATGGTCACCACCATCCAGCTGGAAAAACATCCAGAACATACACAACAGTGACCCTCAGTTACTGCTTGCCATGGTAGAGCATAGATACTGGGTATCAAACACCCAAAACTATATCAACGGCAAACACTCTCAACTTCCCGAACAGGATGACACAAAATGTCGATTCGGTAGCTGGTTAAACACCGAAGGCAAAAGGCTGTATCAAAATCATCCTGAGTTCAACACCATCCAGTCATTACATTCAGAAATTCATGCTGTTGCAAATCGTATGTTAAAAAACTACCGCAAAAATAATCATGAACTTGCTGAAGAGGATTTAATCAATTTCAACCAGATTCATAATCAGTTACTCAGCGATATTAAAAAGTTATTGGTTATTGCCCAGTCTTACTCCTTAAATAAACCTTGAACATCCGAAGCCTGCCCGACTGCACAACATGAATAAACACAAACGAATTGAAATCTTCGGCCGTTTAAAACAAAACAATCCCGCACCTACCACTGAACTTAAATATCAATCCAGTTTCGAGCTACTGATTGCTGTGATGTTATCCGCCCAGGCGACAGACGTCAGTGTAAACAAAGCTACAGATAAACTCTACCCGGTCGCCAACACACCCGAGTCAATACTAAAGCTCGGGGAAGAAGGTCTTAAGCAATACATAAAAACCATTGGTTTATTCAATTCCAAAGCGGCCAATGTGATCAAAACCTGTCAAATCCTGATCGACCAGCACCAGTCAGAAGTACCGCGTGATCGAGCGAGCCTGGAAGCCCTACCCGGAGTAGGACGAAAAACCGCAAATGTCATTTTAAATACTGCATTTGGTGAACCCACTATCGCTGTAGATACGCATATCTTTCGAGTATCCAACCGCACAGGTATCGCACCAGGCAAAGACGTGAATGAGGTTGAAAAAAGACTATTACGCCTGGTACCCGAAGAATATAAGCTCGATGCCCATCACTGGCTAATTCTACATGGCCGTTATACCTGTATCGCTCGCAAACCACGTTGCTCTAGCTGTATCATCGAAGACCTTTGTGAATACAAAAAGAAAACCGAAGATTAATTTAGAGAATCAAAAAATGTACCAATCCCGAGAAGAAATACGCCGAGTTTACCTGACGGTCTGGCAAAAAATGCAACAGGGTAGCGTGCTCGAACCGATGGAAGCGATCATCTCCGACATCATCACCCTGCACCCTGAATATCATCAATTACTCGAACAGGGAGAAAGCGTTCATCAAACTGAGTTCACCCCGGAATCGGGGCAAAGCAATCCATTTCTGCATATGGGGATGCATATTGCGCTGTATGAACAAACCTCAACCAATCGCCCCGTCGGTATCCAGCCGATTCATCAGGAGCTATCTAAAAAACTGGGGCGTCATGATGCCGAGCATGCCATGATGGAATGCCTGGGGCAGGCATTATGGCAGGCACAAAGAGATCAAAGCCAGCCTGATGAAATAGCCTACCTGGAGTGTTTGAGAAAACTAAAATGAGATAATCGGGAAGACATTGTTTTGTAGGCATCGCATTCTGATAGGTCTGACTGATAGTTATTAAAAAAACTTCTCCCTGGTTCAAACGTTCTAAATATTAAAATGCGAATATGCGACTTAACCCCTACCCAAAAAACCTTGGGCAGGGGATATAAGGAGTAATTACAAAGTCTAATTTAAACGGTTTGCCATGACTCAGCTATTACAGGATGCAGTTGATCAATAATATCCTGAGGAATCACATTACCTGATCCACTGGGAACATCAAATGCAGCCATTGCAGAAACTAATTGATCAATCTGATTATTCAGCAGAGTAGAAGTACCTACTTCAATCTGGTCAAGTTGATAATTTGTACTGCTATACCAATTGCTGATCGTCACCCTGTCATCGGTGCCCGCGATGGTGATTTGCAGGTTGTTGCCACTTCGGCTAAACCATAGATCCTCGATTGAGACATCTTCGAACTGGGCGGTATCGACACTAGCTGCATTGGTATCGTAGTTATATATCGTATCCGCTCCATCACCAGCTCCAAACAGGTAGGTGTCATTGCCAGCATTACCGCTCAACATATCGTTGCCCGTCCTTCCAACAAGCACATCATTTCCACTTCCCGCATTGATCGTATCATCACCAGCAAATCCATAGATCCGATCAGTTAGACTAGTTCCATATATGGTATCTGCATCAGCTGTCCCATAAACAGCCTGGGCTGCCGTTAATATCTCAGCTTGCGTCATGCTGCTTCCATCCGCAAACTCAAAACTCTCCATATAATAAGAAGCGTTTCCAAACGCATTATTTAACCTGATTTGATCACCGGTCAGTTCACCATTATCGTCCAGTAGCTCAATCAATATATGGCTGGAAGGATCATGACTCAGCCGCAAATGATCTTTGGTAATGCCGCTTCCAAATACGATTCGGTCCTGTCCTGCTCCACGATAACTCCCATTATCAGTTATCGTATCCTGACCATCACCCCGATTAAAATAATAACTGTCTGTGCTTCCACCACTGCTGATTTGGTCATTACCCAAACCACCTGTGTAATTATTCACGTAACTTTGATTTGTATATCGGAGAAGGGAACTATTGAGCTCAGCAATCACATCGTCCCCTTCACCTCCATCAACCGTGTTCGAAGAGTAATAGCTTAGCTTGATCGTATCCGCTCCAGCTCCTCCATCAACTATATTTGCGCCAGAGCCATTAAGTGTGATCGTGTCATCACCGGCGCCTCCATCTATCTGGTCATTTCCAGCATTATCTGAGATCGTGTCATTACCCGCTCCACCATCTATCGTATTGTTGGTAGAGCTATTCGAACTAATAATATCATCTCCGCCATGTCCATTTGCTGCCGTCGAGGTCGACCATAAGTCAATACTGTCTGCACCCTCTGTACCGGTCATCGACAGATTGCTGATGTCCGTATTACTTAGCACCGTACCATCTGCAAACTCGAAGCCTTCTATCTGGTAACTAGAGCTATTCCAGCCTTGTATCTTGATCTGATCATTAGCCTGAGGATCATTCGGATTAGCAATACTGAGCACAAGTGAATTACCCGATCGGGTCGCACTAATATCCGCTGCTGTGATCCCTTCTCCAAATACGATTCGGTCCTGTCCTGCTCCACGATAACTCCCATTATCAGTTATCGTATCCTGACCATCACCCCGATTAAAATAATAACTGTCTGTGCTTCCACCACTGCTGATTTGGTCAT
>JBNKUM010000085.1:0-290034 GCA_050298595.1 Gammaproteobacteria bacterium
GTATTTAAGGGTATTATCCCAACGCATTTTCAGGTCGGGGTTATCGGTTTGTAGCTTAAATGCATAAACCGAAGGTGTAGCAAGCAGGATAGCCGCTGTCATTGAGACAGGGCCTAATAGTTTACTTCTCATATTGCCTCCAATTTGCGTGATAAGTCTTCATATTCACGCCGTTTATAAATTTCTCATGATGCTCACTAAAACCAGTGAGCCCATTGTCACCTGAAGTCCCTGGTGACCCTCCTCTTTAGGGAGGTTGTATTCTCAATCGCCAGCCTTAAGACCACGCAGGGCTTCAGAGACTGGCAATTGAAACTTCATTAAAAGGGATAGGGGTGGGCAGCGCCCTGGATAGTTACCCAACGCAACTGTGAAAAGTTTTCCCAGTTAGTGGGTCCACCAATATTGCCGCCATTTCCAGAACAGCCACAGCCACCAAATGGATTAACGCAGTCGTCGTTCACGGTCTGGTCGTTGATATGCAACATGCCGGATTTGAGTTGATCGCCAATGCGCTGGGCGCGCGCTAGATCGGCGCTGATGATGCCTGCTGACAGGCCGTATTCGGTATCATTGGCCATCGCAATCAGCTCTTCGTCTGTAGAGAAAGTGATGACATTCGCTACAGGACCAAAGACTTCATCGCTGAATGCACGCATGCCGGGGCCAACACCCGAGAGCACGGTAGGCTGATAAAACAGCTTGTCGTAGGTGCCACCGACTTCGAGCTTTGCTCCCTCATCCACGCTTTGAGTAACAATCGCATGCACCTTGGCAAGCTGTGATTCATTGATCAGCGGACCGATAGCAACCTGTTCTGTCGCAGGGTTACCCACAGGTAGATTTTTCGCCCGCTCGACCAGCAGACGGGTCACCTCGGCGGCAATTTTTTCCTGCACAAAGATACGACCAGAGGCCATACAGATCTGGCCCTGATGCAGGAAAGCACCCCAGGCCGCATTACTCGCCGCAACTTCTGGATCGGCATCATCCAGAATGATTAATGGGCTCTTACCACCCAGCTCCAGCGCGACTTTCTTTAAATGCTTTCCAGCGCTCTCGGCCACCAGGCGACCGGTAGCGGTAGAGCCGGTAAAGCCGATCATGTCAATATTTGGATGCTCACACATCGCCGAACCCGCTTCAGCAGCACCCGGCAACACCTGTAACACCCCTTCGGGCAGTCCTGCAGCCTGTAATGCAGCGGCAATCATATAGCCACCACTAACAGGGGTTTGTGGATCAGGCTTGAGGATGACCGCGTTACCTGCAGCCAGTGCAGGCGCTACCGCACGGAGGGAAAGAATAAGTGGAAAATTAAAAGGTGAAATAACACCTACCACACCAAGCGGTATACGTTTGGCGTAACTCAGGCGACCTTCCACTGAGGGCAACACCGAACCCTGAGATTCGAGACACATGGCAGCAGCGATGTTAAATAACTCGACCGCTTCAACCACCTCGTGCTGGCCCTTGAGCGGTACGGCACCAGTTTCACGAACCACCCAGTTAGCAAGCTCTGGCATATGAGACTGCATCATATCGGCAGCGCGACGAAAAATTGCCGCCTTTTCTCTGGGTGCGGTTGCGACCCAGCTCTTCTGTGCTTGCACAGCGCGCTGCGCCGCGTCGTGTATATCATCCGCATTGGCCATGCCACCGGTCGCAAGCACCGCTCCGGTTGCCGGTTCGATGATATCGAAACTGCCACCCTTAGCGCTTGTCCAACTGCCGGTAAAAATCTGTCCTGCCCATTGTTTTGAATCAAGCAGGTTGTCGTTATTGCCTGTCATTTAAGACGCCTCCAGAAAATCAGTTTTTAGTTATCTATGATTGATTAACGAACCACAGGGGTCAGTAATCACATAGCTATATGAGTTTGCAGAGAATGTGCCAATTTTCCTGTTCAATCCCTTTGTTGCAGCGCACATTCCTTTTAAATCAATCACATTAGTTATAATTTATAACTAATTTATGTTTATTTTAGTTACGGTGCCTCCATAAATAAGTTACTATTTGATAACTTTTATCAAGATTACGTCGAAATAAATTAATCATTTAATAACCAAATCAGGACATCATGAAAAGCTCTCGTATATCGCTTGCTGAAGTTTCACGCACTACGGGCCGTGTTCTATCACCCGATGACGCACGCCACCTCGAGGAACAGACACCCACCCTGCAGGACCTGTCGGAGCAGTTATTTTTCTCGCCCGGCGATGGACGTATCTGGCTCAATAATCAGCGTATGGTTCTGATGCGCAGCGCGACGCTCGGAGTATTACGCAAGGAGCTGGTATCAACCCTGGGCATGGAAAAGGCGCGTGGTCTTTTGACCCGAGCTGGATATGTTTCAGGCGTACGCGACGCCGAAATGGTGCGTGATCAATGGGCAGGAGCCGACATTGCATCCATGTTATTGGCAGGTACCCGTTTGCATTCACTAGAGGGGATTGTCCAGGTTGAGCCGCTGCACCTGGAGTTCGATGCAGATAAAGGGGTATATCATGGTGAGTTCTTATGGCATAACTCCTACGAGGTCGAAGAGCATGTTGCGGCATTTGGCGTGGGCAAACAACCAGCCTGCTGGACCCTGACAGGATATGCGATCGGATATGTAACCACACTACTGGGCCAGCTCATCATCTTTCGCGAAGTTGAATGCTGCGCCGCCGGTGCCAAGCGCTGCAAGGTGGTTGGCAAGGCTGCTGAGCAATGGCCTGATGTGGATGCCGATCTGGCCATCATCAACGCCGAGGACTTTATCAGTACCGAGGCATTCAGTCCCAGTAATCGATCAACTCTAGCGCTCGACCTGCCTGACATTCCGATTGTCAGCGAAGAGACCGAGCAAATGGTTGGAGTTTCTGCCGCCTTTAATGCCGCCTGCCACATGTTGAAACGGGTGGCCCCTACTCGTGCAACAGTTTTATTCAGTGGTGAATCTGGTGTAGGTAAGGAGCTATTTGCTTCCATGCTACATAACATCAGTCCACGCAAAGATGCCCCTTTTATTTCCATCAACTGTGCTGCGATTCCAGAAAATCTGGTTGAATCAGAACTATTCGGCGTAGAACGCGGCGCTTTCACCGGTGCCACCATCTCCCGCCCGGGGCGTTTCGAGCGCGCCGATGGCGGCACCCTGTTTCTGGATGAAATCGGTACGCTGAGCCTGGTATCACAGGGTAAATTGCTGCGTGCGATACAGGAGGGGATTATCGAACGCGTAGGCGGCACCAAACCAATCAAGGTTGATGTTCGACTAGTGGCTGCAACCAATGTGAATCTTCAGTCCGAAGTACAGGCCGAACGTTTTCGCGAGGATCTATACTTTCGACTGAACGTATACCCGATAAATTTGCCGCCCTTGCGCGAGCGTCGAGATGATATCCCCTTATTACTGAGCTATTTTCTGCATCATTACAGCCAGCGACATGGGCGCAAGGTAAGGGGCTTTACCCCGCGCGCAGTTCGTTCCCTGCTGAGCTATCACTACCCCGGCAATATTCGAGAGTTACAGAACCTCGTCGAACGCGGTGTGATTGAAGTGGAAGACGATGATCTGGTGGATCTGGTCCATATCTTTCGCAACGAGGAGGTTTCCTTCGATGGCCTTTACTCACTTGATGGAGAGGGCGAACTAACCAATAGTCCGTCACACAACCAGGAAAGCAAACTCGCCTCAACAGCCGACAATAACTATATCGATCTCTTTACCAATGCAAACGAAGACAATCCTCTGACCCTGGACCTGTTACAGCAAAAGGTCATTGAGCAGGCCGTCGAGCATAGCGGAGGCAATCTGGCAAAAGCGGCAAGATTACTCGGCCTGACCCGCCCGCAGCTGGCTTACCGTATGCAGAAGCTGCAGGCTGGCGAGGATTGACTTTCTGAAGGAAACCCTGACTTCACCTTACTGGCAGGCGTTCACCTCTGGTCGTGCCTGTGCCCAGGGGCGAGCCTGTTCCAGCTGCTGAGCCAGAGCAAACAGTGTAGCTTCATCCGCAAAGCGTCCAACAAAATGCGACCCCAGCGGCAAGCCGTCAGGCGTCCAGTACAGCGGTACTGACATCGCTGGTTGCCCGGTGGCATTGAACAGCGCCGTGAACGGGCTGTAGCTATGAGATAACTGAATAAAATCCTCAAGTCTGGCATTCTCATTTTGCATGATAAGCTCGCCGATCAGTGGCGGCTCCCGCGTCAGGGTCGGCGTCAGGATAACATCATAGTCCAGCATGAAATTCGCCATCACCCTGCCAAAGGCATGGAACATTTCAATCGATTTGACATATTCAACCCCACTGATCCCCCCCTTCTCGCGCAGGATAATTCGGGTAGCGACTTCCAGCTCCGCATCCGTAACAGGAGAGCCCCGCAGCTGACCGACCAGGTCGAGATAGCTTCGGGTACTGGCGCCGATCACATTGAAAGCACTGTTTAAAAAGGCTTCCAGATCGACAGGCAGTTGGGCCGTCGTCACGGTATGCCCCAGGCTTTCACAAAGTGCCGCAGTTGAACGTACCGCATTCACTGCCTCAGCAGAGCTCGGATAGGGGGAGAACGCTTCAATCAATGCGATCCGCAGTGGTCGAACGGGCTGCTTTAGCTGATCAACAAACGAAACCGCCTGTGTCGGCGCAGCGTAAGGCGCACCAAGATCTTCACCTGACACCACATCAAGCAGGGCCGCACTGTCCCGCACAGACACCGTCAGTGCATGAGTGGTGCCCATACCACCCCAGCCTTCGCCCACCATGGGGCCACTTGGAACACGACCACGGGTAGGCTTCAACCCGAAAATACCACAACAGGATGCAGGCACACGAATTGAGCCGCCACCATCATTACCATGCGCGAACGGGATGGCACGAGCGGCAACCAGCGCGGCAGAGCCACCACTAGACCCGCCCGCACTGCGTGCCGTATTCCAGGGGTTTAACGTAGCACCAAAGCGCTGAGACTCCGTGGAGTAGCAGGCACCAAACTCGGGTGACGTGGTGGTGCCGATAAAGCGACAGCCTGACGCTCGCAGGCGGCTGACCGTCGAGTCATCAAAGCCCGGACGGGCTTCACCCAGCGCCAGTGAACCGTTAGTCAAACGTGCCTCCTTCAGCGGAGCAAAAAGGTCTTTGACCATGGTAGGAATACCTGAAAAGGGACCGTCTTGCACAGGAGTACTTCGTGCTGAGTCGTAGAGTTTTTCTGCTACAGCATTCAGTTTTGGATTTACTTTTTCCACTCGTTCAATACAGACCTCCAACAACTCAGATGCCTGAATTTCTCCTGCTTTTAGCAGCGCCGCCAGATCGGTAGCATCGTGAGAATCAACCAGATGATGAATATCTTTCATAACATATACCTATTTCAAAATATGGGCTGGATTTACCAGTCTCGTAATAACAAGCCTGATACCCGTCGCGCTTTTATTCAGCGCAACTGTATCTATCTAACAGACAAGCAGACCTGTTCATGAGACCGCTTCGGCTTTAGCACGGGGTCCACGAATAAACAGGCTATCGAGAAGCCAGAGCGCTGCGGCAGCTAAACTCATGACAGCAAGGCTTAAGATGGCGCCACGCAGATCGGATGCGCTGGCGGCAATAACAACGCCAACAATAATCGGACTAACAAACTGTCCCAGATAGAGACAGGAGGTAAACCCTCCGATACCTCGACCACGTACCGACTTTGGCAGTGCATGCATTACCTCAGCCATAACGTTAGGGACAAGTAGCCCCGCGCCGATCCCGTGAATGGTCACTGCGACCAGTACGTTCTCGTAGCTGCCGGCACTGGACAGAAGCCACAGTCCTGTTGCCAGCAGAGCAAGCAGAATGGCGTTACAACCTGGGATACCAATGCGGCGGCGTAGTTGTGGCCAGGAGAGTGACCCAATCAGGGTTGCCAGAAGACCAAGCCCCGCAGACATACCTATTTTGGTGGTGGAAACAACCCCCATATCAACGAGAAGACTCGGGGTCTGGATAGGCACGATAAAGTTCAGCACCATCCCTCCCAGAATCATCGCATAGCCTATGATCAGAGGCAGTTTGGCAACTTCTTCATTGCTTTCAGCAACTGGTCTCAAGCCTTCATCGGCCTTTTTAACCGGCTCCCAGAGCACTTTTATCATGAACGGGGTTAACACCAGAGGCAGCAGGTAGAGATAGAAGGGCGTACGCCAGGAACCCTCACCAAGCACGCCGCCAATGACAAAGAATATGGAGCCGATAAGGCCGATTGAGACCACCTGATAGTTAACAAATTTCAGTCTCTCCTCACCATGCCAGTAGTCAGCTATGAGCGTTGTACAACAGGTCATAATCGCTGCTTCGGCACAGCCGAACAATAAGCGTGAAAACACGATACTACCCAGATCGGTCAAAATCGCGGGCAGAAAACCCAGCAATGCATACACAAAGGTAGCGATGATCAACAGGTTTTTTCGTCCTGCACGATCAGCCACCCAGCCCGCCAGAGGTGCAACGATTGCGATGGCCAGGGCTGGACCTGTGACCGCCAGGGGTACCAGCATCTCGGCCTGAGGTCCAGAAGATCCAGAAGATCCAAATTCAGCCGCCATCTTAGGTAGCATGGGGGCAACCATTACCGCACCCATTATGGTTAAGCTGCTCCCCAGAACCAGCAGAGAGCCTTCTGCTTTACCTGGCGTTTTTGCGGATAGGTTTATAGTGTCAGACATGGCTAGCGCCAACATATGAACTGCTTGCCAGAATGCGCGACCAAACGCCTGCTAAAAACAGGCCCAAACGAGTGTTATTTATTTTCATTGATACCTCCCAACGTATTGTTTATTACTCCACAATACTAAAGAGAGAGAACAGTCCGTTATCCGATATCAGCAAAAATGAGATTGAGTTCGACGCAAGGTCTCTGACGGCAACTCACCAAATAGCTGCCTGTAATCATTGGCAAAGCGACTCAGATGCCAGAATCCTTGCGCTATGGCTACATCATGCACCGATGCAGTGCTGTTGGGGTTGAGAAGCTCTCGGTGAACGGCATTCAATCTCAGCGCTCTGAGATAAGCCACCGGATTAATGCCCAGGGTCTCCTGAAAACAGTATTGCAACTTTCTACGGCTGACACCGACATTGTTGCAGAGTTCTAATATTGAAGGCGGTTCGTCGATATTTGAGTTCATATAATCCCGAGCACGGTCCACCACTAACTTACGTGACGATGGCTCGAGATAATTCACTTTTTCCTCACTAACCAGCTCCAGCAAATATTGCAAAACAGTATCTCTAATACCATTCTGAGTCGTCAGCTGTTGTAGCAATGACTGCTTGTTTGCTGGATTCATTAACGAAGCCAGAAGATTAATAAGATCGGCCTGATTATTGAGCTTCTGCAGGCAGTACAACTGGGTTGAAGCTGCGGTATCGGGAAAAATATTCTGTTTTTGCAGGGATTCATACATTAACTCCTGCTGCAGCGAAATACATATCACATCAATTTGAGATGGGGTTTTGATCTCTGGCAGGCAATCACCTTGTGACACCAGCAAGTTCTTCAAATTAAATGCATGCCCTTCACAATAGGCACTATCTGGTGACGCAGACAACGGCAGATTAAACATAATTGAGCCTGAAGGTGACGTCCCATTTTTAACCATGGCCTGGTTCGATCGATCTCTGATCAACTGCATCCCGATAAGGTTGAGTTCGGTGATACTACCTGAAAAATGCCCGGGTGAGACCTGGTCATAACAGACATACCAGCCCGTCATGCCCGCTGCATGCTCGGTGATATCGGATGTCCGTCGAAACTTTAGAACACCCTGATTCATATCACTGGTATTGAGATTATTAAGCATTCCAGGAACTCTGTTTAGTGTCTATTTGACAGGTTTGCATAACAAAAAAGTGACTCACCCCCATTTTTATTGTTTCTGAGCTCTGGACAAGTATTAGGGCCTGTTAACACGTGTTAACAGGCCCTAATAAGAATAAACACCGTTATTCAGTAACGCAAGCCTGAAATCTACCAGATTTCCCCTCGGTCTGGAGAAAGCGGTCCTCTCATCGCGATTTTATCTGGCGACGCGAATCTTCAAAATTAGTACCACAGCGAGAAACCTCTTTCATAAAGTGCAGCAAGAATGTAACTCTAAGAGTGCCTTTGAATATATTTGGATTCGTATTAACCCGACAATTAAGTATGCCGTGTTAATAGTTTAATTCAGTCTCGATATCTAATGTAATTCCCTGGACAGAATCTTGTCGGCATCCAGCGAGGCTATTGAGATATCCGGTCTTTGCGGTATTTCACCGCTTAGTTGCAGCGCAAGATAACGCATACAGCATACGCGTAGAAATGAAGTGAAGTTGCCCAGATCGTGCCCCGCATCGATAGATTCATGGTATAGACGGGCAATCATTTGCGGAATATTCATCCCATCTCGCCGGGCAATCTCTTCCAGAGTAGTCCAGAAATAATTTTCCAGCCGCACACTGGTGACCATACCATCGATACGTAGTGAACGGGTACTGCTCACCCACAGATTACTATCCGCCTGTATGAAAAGTTTACACATAACCACCCTCTCACTTTTAGATATTATTTGAATGGACCTGAAATCTCAGGTCCATTCATGACCTGTTGTGACACTAACCCAGCAAGGCCATAAACTGCGACAACCAGGCCGGATGAGCAGGCCAGGCTGGCGCAGTCACCAGATTGCCATCAGTGACAGCCGAATCTATAGCAATCTCGGCATAACTGCCACCGCTTTGCACAACCTCCGGTTTGCATGCGGGATAAGCTGAGCACTGCTTACCGCTCAGCACACCCGCAGCAGCCAGAAGCTGGGCGCCATGACAAATGGCAGCAACCGGTTTATTGGTATCGAAGAAGTGCTTCACCATAGCGATAACTTCATCATTTAATCGCAGGTATTCGGGCGCTCGGCCACCGGGAATCACAAGCGCATCATAATCAGTAACATTGACCTCGTCGAAGCTGGCATTCAGTGCAAAATTATGCCCCCTTTTTTCAGAATAGGTTTGATCCCCTTCAAAATCATGGATTGCGGTTGCCACGGTTTCGCCACTTTTTTTACCCGGACAGATCGCATGCACCTCGTGACCAACAGCCAGAAGAGTCTGGAAAGGCACCATGGTTTCGTAATCTTCAGTGAAATCACCCGTTATCATTAGTATTTTCTTTTTCATCAGAATTCCTCCTCGGTTATGAGCCTTAACCTTAGCAAGAGCTTCTGTCGAGGTGGTAATAAGTAAATACTACAAGTTACATAATGAGCAATGGTTTTGCGGAGGGGCTAGATGCCTACGCTTGCTATACCCAGACAGATCACTGGTATCAAAGCTGAGTCTATAAGCATATCCCTCGACCTGCTGAAACTTTTCATGCTTGAAACCAGATCAAGGTCTTATGTTAATTGTTGCAATATCACTTGCGGAAATAAGTCTGAATAGCATACCCCTCCTTTGTAGTAATAAAAGCTACTAACTCCGATATAGTGAGACACGTTTAGAGACTCAGTATCCAGGTCTTTATAAAACCATAAGCTATTACATTTTTCTAAACCTTTTCATGCGTTTTTTTTCTCTACGTTCCTCGGCTTTCATTTCTATCATTAGCCTTCTACTTCTGTTTGCAAAATTATCTATTTCATTTCCATTTGCGTCTACGAAGTAACCTTTTTCATTGACTGGGTATTGGTTGGTATCATCTTGGCCAGAGCGAGACACAAGATTCCTTCGATCTGCTTCTGCTTTCATTTCCATATAGGCTCTATGCTGCTCTTCCCTCTTTCTCTCCCTCTCTTTCTCCTCTGTTTCTATTTGAACTAAAATGTGCTGTCTGTGTTCCTCTTCTTTGCGTAAAAGATCAGCCTGGTATTGCTCATAATCTTCATAAGACCAATCCTTTTGTTTTTTAACCTGCTCTTGAACCCATTGCTCATCAGACAATCCTGAAGCGTTTTTAACTGTTTTCGGTTTCACTCTATTGGTATTTATTGGTTTGACGGAACTGCTGTGACGATCTTGTTTAGATTTAATCTTAATAGCTGTTGTTGCATCATGTGGCTTATCACCATAGTGCACCCTTCCCTGCTCATCTATCCACTTAAACATTTCTGCACTTGAGTAATTAGGAAGCATGAAAATCAGGTATATTACCAATCCATGCGAGGTTTTAAATAGCATAGCCTTTTCTCCAGGTCTCTCTGAGTTGTAACTTTTACAGCAGTGAACATTATAGTTGAGTATTATTCGAAATTCTGGGATTCGCGGCAAATTCTACTCAGCGCTTAATTCCTTAAGGTTAGCTTATTCATTCAATCGAATTGATACGATCCCTAAAAAACCAGGAAACCCCACTCCCGACAGATGTCAATATAAATAAACCACTCCAACATCCCTTAATTTTATTTCTTATCAGTCGTTAATTCCAAATAACTTTTTAACGTTTTCCGGATTTTCGATCTTTTTTCAATTGGCATATCTCGGGCAATATTCAGCTATACTGTCACCCATGCTATACGAACTCGAAAACATACTGTGGGATATCCTCAAACAGCATCCATCAGGAATCAGTGAATACAATTTACTGCGGCTGTTACAATATGAACTTGAAGATGACTTTGGCCCCGATTTATTTCGCGATGAACTTAAGATGTATCGGGCTCATTTCCTGTTATTTCATGCCCTGTATCGGCTATCTGACTATCTGGTCCAGCAACAACTTGGCCAGCTAGATATTCATGTGCTCAAAATTGCACTTCTACCTTATGTGAAAAATGATACCTCAGCGCTTACGACCCCTGACCCATTACGGGCACATTATCTCAACCTGGATAATCTCGAAGACACGACACTGGGAGATGTACAAGCTTTGCTGGGTCAATTCTGGACTTGCTACTTTGCCAATGAAAAACAGCATCAGGCTTTGCAGGTGCTGGGATTAACATTGCCCATCACACAATCAGAAATAGAAAACCGTTACCGCAAGTTAGTCATGCAGCATCACCCTGATAAGGGCGGTGAAGTGAAAGAGTTTGTCGCAGTTCAGCAAGCCATCGAAGTTTTAAGAAAGTGTGAATTCAGTGATTAACCAGCGGGACGATATCACTTTATTGCAACCACTGCTTTCAACCAGGTGCCAGCTCTCAAACCGTTGTTGTGACGCATGACACTTATAAAGGATCCTCAGTGTATGGATAGCAGTCTAACCTCAGTAAAAATACTCGCCAGGTCTTCAGGCATCATTCGTATTTCTGTGCTTACCGTCAGCATATAGTCAAGTTTTCTATCCGAGATTACCCGTTAGCCATAGCCGGATTAATGCAGAAAACTCACCTAAACTGAGACAAATGAATAATAGCGAAAAATTATCCTAAAGGCATTGAACTTTAGTCGCTCAAAATCAATCCTACAGGTTATCTAAAACTGGTAAGAAGATAGCAATAAATCTGGCTACCTTCGGGAGATAAATTATGACTGAAGAAAAAATAAATCACTCAAAACCGGTTTTGCTATCAGTGCTCATAGCATGCCTGATCGCACTCGCCGGATTTCAGACCTGGTACATGATGGATATGAAGCATAAGCTGGATTCCATCTCAAGTAAAAATGATATAACCGTTGATAACACGAGTGTTGCACAGGCTCCAACATCGACTGACAATCAGCTAACCCCATTAATTAGTAAACAGGATCCGATTACCCAAACACCAGATCCTCTAAAGAATCCGGCACAACCCGATCACCCGGCACTAACCCTGAACGACGACTTTTTTAATCAGCCATTTGGCAGTGGTAACTGGGATCCTTATCAGGAAATCCAGCGTATCCAGCAGGAAATGGACAGGGTTTTTAATAGCGCCTTTAATGGCTTTGGCACCGTTCCCTCCCTGCAGAACTCATTTGCTGACAAAAGTGCAATTGCGCCGATGGATTTAAAAGAAGATCAATCTAGATATATTGTCACCATGGATATCCCGGGAGCTAATGACAGCAACATCTCAGTCAACCTGGATGGCCAACAGCTGACCGTCAGCGGAGAACAGAATTTCAATCAGCAAAAACAGGATGATCAGGGCAATGTGATCCTTCAGAAGCACCGGTCAGGAAAGTTTCAACGTAGTATCACACTACCTCAACCAGTGAAGCAAAGTAGCCTGACGACTCAGGTAGACCACGGCGTGTTGACCATTACCGTGAGTAAACTGAGTTAGTATCTGACTAACCAGGTCCTGTAAAGCCATACATGGCGTTTACAGGACCTGACTGGATGTCTGTATGTCACAAAAAAATCAGGTTATTTTTTTAATTGCTGTAGCGACAGATTAGCCAGACGTTCAACATCGACCAACCGGGTACCGGCGCGCTTTAAAAAATCCTCGCTGAAGGCCGACTCACCATTACTTTTTCGGCTTGCCCAGTATTTACCCTTGATGCGACATACCTTTGCCAGCTTACCTAAGCCCAGGTCTTCAAGCTCAAATCCGAGAGCTGTCCAGAGCTTCGCAATCTCTTCTTCCTTGGACCTGGACTGCGATTTGCCATCACCTAAGTCCGTCACATAGCGCTCGGTTGTTCTGGCGGCCAGTACTACCGTACGCAATGCCTTTATCGACTGCTGTTTTCTCTCCTGTTGGGCTCGGCCCAGATTGCCAAGCCATTGCTTGACATGTTTTATCAGCGCAAGCCAGTCTGAAGAGCTCAGTTCGTAACCTGTCATATTCGTAGTTATATATCTCGCTTTAGTCCTTATGCCTGTCGCTGTTACAGCACGGCAGAAACGTTAGCATAACCCAGCCGTGCATTAAAAAGCACGTTTCAATCAAATGCCGGAGCCCTGTTTCAGGTTCATTTAAGAAAAATTTTCTAATATACGACGATTAAGCATAGATTTTTTATTTAACCGACCTGCAATGCCATACCTGGGAAAATGACTACAACCACACTAGCCATCATTATTTTTGTAGCAATAGTTGCCCAACTAGGTGTTTTTATTTTGCTTCATTTATACCGGGCCAATCGAAATCTTTCTCAAGGCGCTAAGCAAAACGAGAATGTACCGGCAGCGGGTCATATCGCAACACAAAACCAGACGCGCGAACCTTCACTGGCGAATCACTGGATGGAATGCAAGGTTCAACGTCGAAAGTACGAAAACAAGGATCACAGCATCTGTTCCTACTACCTGGAAGCCGTTGATGGAAACCCCCTGCCCCATTTTTTACCCGGCCAGTATCTAACCTTTAAACTCAATATTGATGATCCGCTCACGCAGCAGCAAAAAGCAATCATTCGCTGCTATTCACTGTCCGACGCACCTCGAGCTGACTATTACCGAGTATCAATCAAGCGCGTAAGCGCTCCTGCAGACCAACCCGAACTGCCTGACGGAATAGCATCCAGCTACTTTCATGATGTTATACAGCCTGGTAGCAGGCTACTGATTAAACCGCCTTCCGGGCAGTTCCATCTACAGACAGAACAGGCGCTACCTGTTGTACTGATTGGCGGTGGTATCGGTATCACACCTATGCTTAGTATTGTGAATACCCTGTTACAGCAGGGCAGTGAAAGAGAAATCTGGCTTTTCTACGGCGTGCAGGACAGCCAAAGCCACGTCATGAAGCAACACCTCTCCACATTGGTAGAAAGCCATGCAAATTTTCATTTACATGTCTGCTACAGCAACCCCGGAGAAAATGATCAACTGGGGGTTGATTACCAACATCAGGGTCGCGTCGATGTTGCATTGTTACGAAACACGCTCAACATGACGCGTTATCAATTTTACATCTGTGGGCCAGGCACCATGATGCAAAGCATGGTATCCGGCCTACAGGTGTGGGGTATTCCAGATCATGATATCTACTACGAGGCTTTCGGACCATCCAGTATTAAACCGCCAAAAAAAGCCCCAATACAGACGCCTGAATTAATATCAGGCAGCGTTACCTTCTGCAAATCAGATAAATGCCTGGACTGGGATTCATCATATAATTCCCTGCTCGAGTTTGCCGAAGATAATCACATTGAAATAGAGTCTGGCTGCCGCAGCGGTAGCTGTGGAGCCTGCCAGACCCCTGTGCAATCAGGTGACCTGGATTTAATACAGGATCCTGATTTTGATATTCCTCCGGGTCACTGCCTGATGTGTATATCCACACCCAGAGGCAACCTGACATTAGATGCATAATAGAGCTATGGAACGATCACTAGTACGTAAAGAAATCATGCCTTTCCTGCTGATGTTTGGCTCACTCATACTGGCCACCATCATCACCGATGCGGTATTGCATATACTCGACATGACATGGGTTGGTCGATGGCTGGGTATACCTGGCACATTGTTAATTTTGTTTTCGTTCTTTTACTCCCTGCGTAAACGCAAGATGATCAATTTTGGTAAACCCAAAACCCTTCTTTTTTTGCATGAAACACTCACCTGGACAGGTTCGTTGTTTATTCTGGTGCATGCAGGTATCCATATTTATGACATACTGCCCTGGCTCGCCATACTCGCCATGTTGATCAATATCATCAGTGGCCTCACTGGAAAATATCTGCTCGATAGATCGCGTCGACATATCGCTGACAAAAAACAATACTACGCCGAACAGGGATTGTCTGAAGAAGAAATCGAAAAGAATTTATTCTGGGATGCGAGTACCTTTGATCTAATGAAAAAATGGCGCGTTATCCATCTGCCGATCACATTGGGGTTTGGAGTGCTCGCCCTGGTTCACATCATTAGCATCCTGATGTTCTGGGAATGGAGATAACGATGGAAAAGAACGTTCCCCTGTTAATCATAGCGGCCAATCTCGTCTTACTGATTGTACTGACATTCTGGGTTCCGGAACTGATGATCTCACCAGGCAAAACCATTGATGCCCACGCCGAGATATCAAACGACTGCTTTGCCTGTCACACAGTTTTTATAGGCAGCCCTTCCGAGAAATGTATCACCTGTCATCTGGTTGAAGAAATCGGTTTAAAAACCACTAAGGGATTAGCCATAGCTAAGGAAAACAAAAACGTCACCTTCCATCAACAGCTCATTGAAGAAGACTGTACAAGCTGCCATAGCGACCATAATGGCGTTAAAGCCTTCAGGCCAATCAGCCAGTTTTCACATGAGTTACTTGAGCCTGAGTTACGGGACCAGTGCGATAGCTGCCATCAAAACCCCGATGACAGACTACATAAAAAGATTAGCGGAAACTGTAAACAGTGCCATAGTCAGGACAGCTGGACACCAGCAACCTTTGATCATGACGAATACTTCCGTTTCGACCGCCATCATGATACCGAATGCGAAACCTGTCATATGCAGAATGATTATAGTGAATACACCTGTTACGGATGTCATGAGCATTCACGCTCAAAAATCCGCGAAGAACATTATGAAGAAGGCATACGGGATTATGAAAACTGCGTCGAGTGTCATCGTAGCGGTGATGAGGATGAAGCAAAACGCATTTGGCGTTCAAAACGCTCAGGCAACTACCGTTCAAACACTACCAATTCACAATATTATAAATCTGGAAAATATCATCATGATGATGACTAAGGTATCTGCCCAGACAGCAGGCTGTTTAAAGCATGCCGCTATTAAACACTAACTTCATGCTGGTGCGATGCTGTCTCTGCATTCTGCTTATTCAGGATTAAAAATTTTAATCGAGTTTCATCCAGATTTGTACTGTGACCCAAATCCTGGCGCATTTTTTTAATCAGTTGCTGATACTGAGATGTTAGAGCATCCACACTCTCCCGATTCTGTATTGACTGATCAAGCTTACGAAAACACTCAATAACTGCACTACCTGCAATCACATTGAGTTCGGCCGCTTTGGCCTGCAGCTTTAGTAAAGCATCCTGCTGCTGTGTTTTTACTCCTGCTTGTAGCGCAGAAAAATACACATCATAGACTTCAACCATGGCTTTATAAAGATCTATTTTGGTATCTGACAACTGAGCTTTTAACCTGGTTTGTGCTGCGGACTTTATGCCGCCTGAAATCAGGAAACAACCCAGCAGAAATACTGCAAACGAAGATAACAGGACCAAACGCAACGTCGTATCCAGTCCATCAAACAGATGCCAGATATATACAATCGCCAGATAGCCACCATAAAACAGCGCGGCAATAACTGATAGAACAAGGGTTACTACTATAAAGGTCGTTATTGATTTCATTTTCATCTCCTGCTGGTTAGTTTTTCAGTGCATTGCTGACTAGTAAAAATATGGTATTGATTAAATTCATTTTCGTTAATTACTAATTGGAAACTCTGTATAACAATACGTGCTTTCCAGATGTGGCGCGAATAGTGGAAGTATTAATACCCGGAACCAGCCGTTCCAGGGTTCCCCAACGCCTGATCGAATTGGACTGTTGTGCAGTTAATATCCTGTCTGCCATCTGATCATTAATACCATCCAGAGTCATCAATTGCGATTTGTTCATTTCGAGTAAATACACCTTCTCAGCAGGAATACCCACCAGATCATAACTGTTCAGGCTGGTACTAATGATATTACGTACGGTATGCCGACTGATCAGGTTACCGCGAGTTGGTGCAACCTCTACTGCACTGCAGTCGAGAGTAGTAGGTACTTTTGTTTCAGCTTCTATAACATCAGCAAGTACGGTATCACCAGTGGCTCTAAGATCTGCAACCTTACCTGTCTGTAGACCAGAATGAGTTCCATATCTTGCGTTCACCACAAAGTCTATGGTTTTGTTATTCACATTCACCGCATCCTTTGCAAAACGCTCAAAATTCGGTTCGTGATCTTGCGTATTCGCGTATTGAGTAAGAGGTGTCAGGTTTCGCCAGTCATTTCCTGGGCCGCCCAGATTATTATTTAACAAGTGCCCTGCAATATAATAAGACGTACCGCCCTGCCTACGAGCCTTTAAAGTTCTGAAGGTATTATTGCCATTCACATAGCCCTGATTTACTCCGGAACCGTTATTGTTTTTACTTAGCGTACTAACGCGTATACTGGATCCAAATCCTGCCGAAGTGGTACCACCATAAGAAGGATTAAAGCTGCCAGGCGCTGGTAGATCCAGGTCCGCCGTTAACACGGCCAGTTCATCGAGTTTAGCTGACAGAACAGTTTGGTCTGGCGGGTTCTGTTCGCTGGACTGACGAATCAACTGATCGATTTCAGTTGATTTAGCCGTGGCAGCTGCTTTCGCTGCCTGTATATCAGCAGGTACCTCAAGACTATTCAGGTAGGCTGTGTAATACTGAGGCGTACTGCGCATCATCAACCTTGCACCTGTACCCTGTCCATCAAAGTAAAGAGTGTGTGTCTCTCCCCTGGCATTCCTGAATCGCTTGCGTGCGCGCCACCAGTTAACTACGGATGCAACCGCATTACGGCCCATATTCAGCAGTGAGCTACCAGCGCTCACCGCTCTATCCACCAGCCAGGTCAACGCCCGATCCACCAGCCCTCTAACCCTTTCAATCATTTCACCTATGCGTCGACCAATACCACTTAGCCCGACCTGATTGGCGAGAAACCCGATCGCTACCGGCATACCCTGGCTGAGAGAATTCTCCAGAAAATTAGCGGCGTTCGTGACATTACCGCGCGCGATTTCTGCCACACCAACAACGAATGAATTGACGATCTCCAGCATTTCGCGCAGATAGCGGATAAAGGATTGCACCGCATTGTAAAAAGCAATAAAGCCATTCACCACGGCCATGATACCGGTGGGATCCAGCATACTGAGCAGGCGCACAGTGATACGTTCAACAATGCGCGTCATCACCCAGTTGCGCACCGCTTCCAGCACCGTACTCCACAGATTACTTAACCGCTCCTGTATGTATTCCCAGATAGCAATTGGACCGCGCGTAGCAACATCCTTAACAAAGGTCCAGATGCCGGTCAGTCGATCGATCATGCCGCGAATACGTGCTACACGTTCTTCGCCGATACGTTCGGCCAGTTTTTGCCAGATTCGTTCTACCGTAATGCCCAGCACTTCCAGCACAAAACCAAGTATTGAACGAAAGCTTAGATCCGTTGGTGGATTAATATTGGCATCGCGTAATTCTCCGAATAACCAGCCGGTTAACCCATTCAGCAGATGACGCAGGATATTGCCAAAGAATTGCTGGAACCCTGTCTTCACCGCCAGCAATAAATTCTTCAAAAAGCCGATAGGATCGCGCTTGATATCATCCATTGCCTGTAATGCTCGCGCGATAATGTTACGGATCAGACCGATAGGAAAATTCATTACTTCCATGATGACTTCGATCACAACCTTGATAATCTCACCAACAAAATTAATCAGACGCAGGATTGGCCCCGCAAAAATTGCCATCAATCTGGCAAAGGCTTCAAACGGTGCCGCCAGATCTGCCAGTGAAAAACTGTTCCAGGCGCGCGTAAATAGTCCGCGAATATACTCCCAGGTAAAATTCAACATCGCCATCGCTGCTTCAACGCGCGCGGTCATACGTGCTATGGCACCGCTTTGTTGCATCTCCTGAAACTGTTGCTCTCCATTTTCCATCAGGCTCATGAAACCTCGGATGATATTCGCGGTGTTGCGTTCGACCACTTCTTCAGAAAACGGATCCTTACCCAGAATGACCGTGATCAATGGATATCCCCTCACGGTTCGGGCATAAGCGACCAGACGATTGATCAGGGCATCCTTGATGAAACCAAGCACCTTGACAGCAATTTCAATGACGAAATTGATGATGCGCCCGACAGGAGCAGCAAAGATGTTATACAGCTGGCGAAAGGTTGCGGGTGGATTCAACAGGTTTTGAATGGTGACAAGATCCCAGGCCGCGCTAAAGGATTCGCGAATCACTTCCCAGGTGATATTGAGTCGGGCGACAGCCCCATCCAGCCAGTCGGCGGCGCGTTGCAGGCTGCCGCTTTCTTCCATCTGACGTAATTGTTCCTGACCACTATCAGTCAGCTGCATGAAGCCGCGCAACAACGCAATTGGCGTTCGCTCCACGACTTCCTGGGAAATGGGATCGCGACCTAGAATTACAGTCATCAATGGATAGGCATTCGTTCGCTCGCGGATAAAAGAGATTAACGCAGATACGACGTAATCCTTAACGATCTGTAGGAGTTTAGCTGCCACATTGACCGCAAAACGACGCAACCTGCCTAAAGGTGCCAGAATAATATTCGACAGACGGCGCATTACAGTGGACAATCTGGTAGCGTCAGCAATAGTCAAACTGCTCCAGAAACTGGAGAACTGACTAGCAATCTCTGTGGGACTGAAATCCAGTTCCCTTATCTGTTCATCCAGCCATTGCGCAGCCTCGGCCAGTGCTCCTTCCTGTTCCAGTTTCTGTTTTAATTCAGCACCGTTGGGGATGATATCGAGACCCGCTTCGATAAAGTTTCGCCCATTACGTTCAACATGCCGACCGGTTATTGGATCGCTGCCATACACCACGGTAAACAATGAGTACCCCGGCATATCACTGACAAATTCAGCCGCGCGTTCCTTGATATAATCTATGGCTTCACCGATAGTATCGCCTACCCATTCCACCGCACTGCTAACAGCATTAGAAATCGCCGTGACTGGATTCCACCAACGTTGCACACGTGATGTGCTCGAGCTAATTTCTCGTTGCCCCGAAGATAGCCCACCACGTTGTTGGACCACATGAGTGGCTTCATGCGCCATCAGATGTAAATCAGACTGTGACTGCCCTTCACCCAGCCAGATATCATTTTTATGGGTAAAGGCACGTGCATTGATGGCTGCAGCAGCCTGATGTGCAGCACTATCCTCGTGTACACGTACCCCACTTAAGTCCGCACCTATACCTGATTCCAGCGTCGCCCTAACATCGGCTCTCAGCTGTGATCCAGAAGAGGGAGAATTCACTGCCTGCGCCGCATTATTTACCGGCGCTACGCTACTTTTACTCTGTAATACTTCTTCATCATCCCTGTCAGCTTTGCGCTGTAATAAACGAGCCTGGACGGGCTCTTCCTCTTCTTCAGCTTGACGTTGAATCACCTTAGTCTGTACTGGTTCTTCCTCTTCTTCTGACTGACGCTGAAGTATTTTAGTCTGAAGGGGTTCCTCTTCCTGCTCTGACTGACGTTGTAACAATTTTGTCTGAACCGGTTCTTCTTCCTCGATTTGTCGTTGAAATAATTTAGTCTGTAGCGGCTCTTCTTCCTCTGGCTGGCGCTGTATCTCAGGTTCCTGTAATTCAGTTTCGCTTTCACTCTGTGTCTGAATTGCCTGGCTGGCAGCGTGCATATTGCTTGCGCTAACCGGAGAAATATCTGTCACCGATTGATTGGCAACAACCCGATCCGCCACACGATCCGCTTCCTGTTCGAAACGGTCATTGGGCTGACCAATCTTTATTTTAGGTTGAACGATTTGATGAATAGACGCCCGTTGTGCACGTAAGCGCGCACCTGGCACTGAATGGACAGAGGAATTTTTAACGCTTGAAGAAGACGTTGATTTTTTATCCTTTGCCGCGAAAGTTTTCACTTATTCACCATTAAAAGATTTAAACCTTCTATCCATAATTGCATCACTTAAAAAATCCGGGCTACAATTACATCCGCCACAACCCCGGGTTAACACCTCCTTTTCGATACTCCTTTCTATATGTACTGTAAAATCCTGCATTGCCCTGGTACATGGAAAACCACGGCCTCACATGCCCCGGGAATGCAGCATTAACTTCAGAAGTAACGACTGTCGTATCGTCTTTTGCTACCACCGTAGCCACATGAAATCTTGTTAATTCTTTTCTAACTGTCTGCCTGTTATTCCACGGAGACAGCACATTCTCTGCAACCGCTCCAGCGCCTGTTCCTCTAGGTGAAATATAATAAGCTTCACCAGGACGAAGATCATTTGCAGGTGCCAGGCCAATACCAGGCCTGCTGGTTGAATAGGAATCAGGTGTACGACCAGTTTCTCTGATCAGCGCTCTTGCATATTGCCCGCAATCACCGCCCAAAGCTTTTAGTCGTGTGATACCCAGACCATCTGTCCATTGCTTTGAATAATCGGTAAAGCTTGAGTTTGTCTGGGTGAAACCAGAAGCAGGAACCAGATTTGGTGCCAGAGCTAATCCGTACAGTTTAGTTGCATCGCCCCTGCCGTATACGTACTTTCGTAATGATGAGTAACGCCTGTCTGGTATATTTAAAAGATTGCTAACTGGAGCAAATGGAATATGTGCCTGCGCCAGACGGTTAGGCCCCAATGATGATGAAAACTGATCTGTCTCTCCCTGTGCGAATACGCTAATGCTACCCGAAGGTATTCCAGGTACACCTCTTGACGGCATCATTAATTCATACGCTAACGAATGCGCTCTGGCGCAGGATAGTGGCCAATTAATATCGGGGCCACCATCTATACTCGCGTAGCCATCAACTCTGATATGCTCAGTCCCTCCGCTGAAGTGCCAGTTGTTTACAAAGTTTTCGATGGCACCAATACTGCCCGCTGAAAGTACACTACTATTAATGCCAAAATTAATATCAAGACTATACCCAGCGGGTGATGAATTGGCGATGGAACATGCCATGGGAGGCGCTGTAAGCGGATCATTTTCCAGCTCATGGGTTACCTTTCGTTGGATACCTGATTCATGTCCTTTCTGCTGCACGACATGAGTTAATTCATGGCCCAACAATCGCTTACCTTCACTGGAGTGAGGTTGATATTCGCCAGCAGCAAAAGCTATATTATTCCCCATCGTGAAAGCACGGGCATTTATGGAACGTGAAAGGTCTGCTGCCTGCCCTCCCTGATGCACTCTTACCTGACTAAAATCTCGCCCGAAGCGTGATTCGAAAAACTGACTCGTCACGGGGTCCAGTGGCTGACCTCCGCCTTTAAGGCTTTTTATACCTGTCTCATTTGCAGTGCTTATCTGCCTGCCCTGCCCATTATTTTGCATAGCCTGAACAGGCTCTTCTTCCTCTTCTGACTGTCGCTGTAACAGTTTTGCCTGTAATGGCTGCTCTTCTTCCTGTGGTTGTTGCTGTAGCGCAGGATCCTTTAATTCTGCCTCGCTTTCAGATTGTTTTTGCAGCGCCAGACTGGCTCTCGACATACTGCCTTTACTGATTGGTGTAATGTCTGACACAGACTGATTGGAAAGCACCCGGTCAGCCACACTGTCGGCTTCCTGTTCGAAACGATCATTGGGCTCACCAGTCTTTATGCTGGGTTGAACAATCTGATGAATAGAGGCCTGCTGGGCACGTAAGTACGCAACCGGAACTGAACGGGCAGAGATATTTCTATGCAGTGATGAAGAACTAAATCTATTATCCTTTTTCGCAAAGGTTTTCATCTTTAGTCCATGAGTTTAGTCGACTGGAAATGCGGGTTATTCATAAACACAATGCAGGCTCCATGCGTTAAGACTACCGACATCTTTTGAATAAGTATCGACCACGCTTAAACGCCAGTTACCCTGAATTTCAGTATTTAACAACGACCTCATCGCTTCATTGGCCGTAGTGCTGTAGGTTTGCTTTATGTCATGCCGACTTTTACCACTGCGGTCGTGTAGAACCGCCTCCACACCCGTTGGCGACTTCAAAACGACTCTTAGGTCACCTATCCATGTGTGAGAGATATCCACCTCTACATCCAACCTGAGTATACTTCCGCTTTCGTTTACCTGCAGCTCTCGGCTGATACCGTCTGGGTTTTTATCAGGGATCGGCAGTCCACTATCATCCGTCAAGGTAAACTCTTTTTTCACTGCCTTCTCTATCGAGAACTCGAGACTCCATTTAAGTAGCTTGCCGGTATCAACAGCCGCGTGATCGGATACCACTAGCTGCCATTCGCCCTGCACCTGATCACCTAAATAAGCATTTAGTTCGGGTAAGGTCTGCAGGTTATAGGTAGTAGAAATATCATGTTGTGAACCACCTTTGCGATCATGCAGCACAACTGACTCTCCCTGAGGCGATGTTAGGATGAGGCGTAGATCACCGATGTAACTGTGCTGGATATCAACCTGAACCTTGAGTGCCTTGACCAAACCCTCATCTGCAATATTCAGCACGCTCGATATGCCAGCAGGATTCATATCAGGAATAGCCTGATTAGGCGACACCTCGCGCCGGATCAATACAAAGTCATCTGCAGGGTCTCCTACTCCAACAGCAGCCCAGGCGTTTTTCAGGCTGGCATACTCAGATCCGTTATCGCCATACAACTGTCTACAGGCGTTCAATATTGCGTAACGTGCCTGCATAAAGGTCCATCGACTATCGGTGCTGCTGTACAGATAATTCGTCATCGCCAGGTAGTAAATTTGCTCAACCTTCTCTCGTCCCAGCCCTTGTACACGAACCCCATGGTGACTACCCCCATCTACAGAAAGGTAGGCTGCCTTGTTTGGTATGCCACTGTTGGAATGCACGTAACCATTATCATTCTTGTTTGAATCGGGTTGTTCGTTGTCACCTAATGCCAGAAAGTCATCCATGTGGTCAGGTTGTCCATACAGAGCAGGATTGGACATATCCCGTAGCGCATCCCCCCCTCTGAAAGGCGTATATATGCCTTCACCTACTTCCCAATCTTCTATAGCACCGGAATTTGAGGCCATCACTCCAAAAAAATCAGCGAAGGATTCGTCCAGCGCTCCTGCCTGCTCAGCATAAATAAAACGAGCTGTGCGCGCAGTAACAGCATGTGTCAGCTCATGCCCAACCACGTCCAGTGCCAGTGACAATGGAGCAAAACGAAAGCCATCACCATCTCCGTATACCATCTGTTTCAGATAATCTGTCCAGAAAGCATTGTTGTATTTTTCCTTATAATGCACAGTGGATACCAGATTAGCACCTTGGTCGTCATAGCTATTGCGCCCAAAGGTATTCAGATAATAATCATGCACGATCAGAGCATTGTCGTGCGCAGCCTGAGCTACCGTGTCACTTGAGTTCTGATCATCCTGCAAGATCAGAGATGCCTTGAGATTATCTGTATTTTTCGCCGAATAGGTCAGACGTGAAGCAATGTCTTTCATGCGGCTGTGTTTCAACAAAAGACTTCCATCATGGGCATCAATGATATGCAGACTGAAAGCCAACTCCAGCCTGCTAACCCACTCAACTTCCCATGCCAGATGAACCTTTCTGGATGAGTCTCGGTACAGAATCAGGCGCGCTTTTTTCTCCAGTAGATCTTCCTTTGTTTTACCCGTATCGTGCAGCATAATGTCCAACGCCTGTTCTTCATCAACAAGAGGTTCAAGAGATACATCTACTGCATCAAGCCGATAATCCTTGTAGGCAACAATTTCCCCCTGAGGATTAATATGGACCTGAGTAGAGCCTTCATAAACAGGAATATCATTTAATGATTGAGAAAAATACACATGACTATGTCCCTGTTTATCTATTTCATTGCTGACTATTTGCAAAGACTCTTTTAATCCATCCTGCAAATCCAGTAACTCGGGATTTTGCTGGAGAAAATCACGTGCGATAGTTTCCGATTTTTCAGATGTTTTCTGTGTTAGCTTTCCCTTGATGAATTTGGCACTTCCTGTTTCCTCATTCCAGAAAAAATCTACCGTCGAGTCCAGTTGACTCAACCTGTTTACGAGCTTTGACTGTTGATTATTCAGTTTCATTGAATGTCCCTCCCCTGTGCTGGCAAATCAAATAACCTGCATGAAATTGAAAGTACCCCGTGGCAGATAAGCGTTAAAAAACTGTTCTATCCTGAAATTAATCGGATTAAATTGACTTAATGACTGGTTATTGATAATCATACCCCTATAACCATAAGCATAGGCCAGGACAGTACTTGACTCACGCTGATTAAACATAAAATGATTACCTTCCAGGTTACAGAATTTTGCAATAAAACTATTTTCCTCCTGGTAAAAAACATTATCCTTGACGCTCATCGATTCGTAAGCCTGAATAGTTAATGCAGAGTCAAAAGTACCACTCAATATTTTCTCGATTTCATCCAGCGTAGCCTGAGTCACCATGCTTAACACGGCCACAACATTATTGCCCGTGATATTAATCTGATTCTCAGCTGGCCAGTTAAAGTCAATGGTGCTCTGAGAAAAATTATCCTTGTTCTTGAGTCGTTCCGGTTCAGAATTTGATTGCCAGCTCAAACTTACGGCTTTTTCCTGCTCATAGTGCAACACTAAGTACCCCGAAATATCATTATCCTTAATCCATCCACCCACCTGATTAGATTGCAGTGCAAGTGCATAATCGGGTTTATAACTCAGCAGAGTTATTTCCTTGATCGCTTCTAGAATTTCTGCTTTGTTCTGCGTTGTAGTTGTATTGAACAAATCATAGAATTTAGTAACTGTCTCCTTCGGAGAAGAGGTGGATACAGGAGCTGTACGCAACAGCCCGCCGGCCAATGCAGGTGTACTGCCTGATAGCAGGGCAGGTGTACGGCCTCGAACTTCTGGCAGGCTATTAATATCTTTCACTGGCCTTTTTTCG
Source organism: Gammaproteobacteria bacterium (assembly GCA_050298595.1). Lineage (GTDB taxonomy): Bacteria > Pseudomonadota > Gammaproteobacteria > JACNJF01. The sequence continues at coordinate 25,530 of JBNKUM010000085.1, forward strand.
AACCACTCAGTACGTGATTGCGCATCCATTGTTATAATTTTGTCTGCAACCATCTCTGCCTGGGAATTGTATGCGGCTGAATCAGCCATAGCATTCATCGCTAACAGGGTATTGAATTCAACCAGTACATCTTTACCTGTTACACCGAGATCTTCTTCCTTAGGTAATATGCCTATTTTCTGTTCGATCTCGCGCGTAGCTAACATACGATTATTGTTCCACTGCAGTTCAAATTTATTACCCACAGTTACTACAGGTCGCCAAACTTCATCTACGCCGAAGTAGATACGCTTGAAAACGCAGTTTTCCACCACAGTTTTCCCGTCGCTAAGCGTGGATAAATTAAAATATCCAGTTCCTATACTGCTTTTTTCATCATCCACAACAGAAAACTGTATCCCTGTGATATTGATCAAAGTGGATTGGATATCAAACATTCCCATCAAAGATACTCTTGCCGCCCCGTGACCATCTAGAGTAAAACTATCAGCATTGGCGACTTTGATTTCGTTGAAAACATGATCACCAGGTAAAAGACATATACTGATTTGACTGCCGGGTTTGTCTTCAAAAATCTTAAGCGCTTCTTCCAGGGTAGGAAAAGTACCACCATCACCCACCGAGATGGCGCATCCACCACCGCCCACCACCTTGCACAACTGGTTAATCGCATCCTGAATGGTATCGACCCTGTTCACACCAGTGGCTGACTTCAATTTTGTGCAGAGACTATTACGGTCTACAGGTATATCCGTTGCATCTAATTCGGACACCAGGTCGTCAATCGCCTGCTGAACTGTATCAGGTCGATCACCGCCTTCGTTAATATCGTCCCAGCGACTACCGTGAACTGTGGGATCGTAAGGCAGATGTTGTGCTTCCAGTTTGCATAACAGGGTATCTAGAATATCTTTAACAGTGACTTGACCATCAGAGTTGAAGTCCAGATTAACCAGTAGAGACCCTACCGTATGCGTATCACAGCCTGGATCATCATACGGAATATGATCGGCTTTCAGTTTGCATAACAGGGTATCTAGAACATCTTTAACAGTGAGTAGTCCATCAGAGTTGAAATCCAGATTAGCCAGTAGAGATTTTACCGTATGTGTATCACAGCCTGGATCATCATAAGGAATATGATCAGCTTTCATTTCGCATAACAGTGCATCCAGTACCTGCTTAACCGTGTAGTAATCGTCACTACCCAAACGCGAGTCATCCGGCCCCAATAGTAAATGATGCACGCTAGCCTCAACAGTATCCGGTTGACACTGCGGCGCATAGGCGACCTGGTCAGCAGAGATCAGGTTAGCGTAGAAATATACCGGTGGTAGCAGATCCTTGCTAGCATCAGATGGGTTATCAGGATCAACCAGTGTTGCTTTAACACAGTAGGTGTCAGTTATCACAGCATCGGGAGTCCATTCGCATTCGGCTATACCCTGTGCATCGGTTAGTCCAGCACTGACAACATTTAGTGAACCACCACCCTCTTCGATCACAAAACGCACTGTGGCTCCTATCACGGGCCATTCACCATTCGCTACGCCTACTCGTAATGGCTGTGGCAATGATTCTCCGGGTACGATTTCCTGCCCGTCACCTCCCGCCATAAAAAGACGAGTCATTTGAGTTAATGGGGGAAAGGCATACTTGCGATCAATTTCAGGGTTTTCCTGCAATACACCAGCAGTAACACTGGCTAATGTCAGGTAATAATGCGGTATGCCCTGAGGTGGTTGATTGATTAATAATTTACTGCCTTCACTATGCACGGCTTCACGTACATCGGCCAGCCAGAAGTCACCGGCGACAAATGATTTACTATTGATATCTAGTTTAATACTGAGTGAATTCAGTACCATCTGCAGTGTAGAACCAATGCTTATGCTTACATAGCCCAGGCTATCAACGGCCTTACCCGTATCCAGTTCCACGCCTCGATCCATACCCTCCAGCAGCACCCCCGAGCTTAAATCGATTTTACAATAGCCATCCCAGCGTCTAACTAGAGTAGTAGATTCAGTCGAACCTGGAATAGTTGGTACCGCATAGCCTCCGGCTATTTCATTGAAGACGACTAACCCCACACGAGAGGGTTGCCAGGAGGTATTATTCAGGTGTACCCCGACATGTCGCTCTGTGGTTTCGTCAAAAAACTCATACACCCACTTGTCACTGATAAAGCCTGCGGGCATGGCGTCTTCAGTTGCCAATGCCTCGAACTGTTCAGCGCCATTCTCGCTGGACCATTTCAGAGTGATCCCTGTTGGATTATTGGCATCGCCCTGTACATCATGCACTTCAACGCGGAATAAATAATTACCTACTCGGCTATCTATATCCAGCTCTGCAGCACAGGGGTCGCAGGTATCTGGGTCAGTGGTTTTCTGTAACAGGGTCAGAGTCAAACCAGCATCTCCTTTCGCCGGATTGAGTGCAGACTGTTCAGGATCTATGCTATCTGGACACCATTTAACCTGAGCCAGCATCTGCTTGCGCGTGCAGGTATCCGCACCATGCAGGCCAGCATCAAGTAAACGTTGATCCATCAAATGGGTAATACTTCTCTCCCACATATCAGCGTAGACAAGATAATTATCAGTAGGTGAAGGAGGATGGGGAAAATCAGTTTGTTCATCGAAATTGAGAGGATCAGATTCCGGCAGACTGGCCGCCATACCATCGATGTAAATGTGCCCCGGCTGAATCTTGATGCCACTATCATCAATGATGCTCAAGGCTCGATGCCTTGGCGTACCACCAACACTGCCCTGCTCGCTGCCAACAATATCTCTGAGTGCTTCGTTAAGTCGAGACTTTAGTATCTCGACCAGCTCATTCCAGTCGGCATCGGTAAGCATACGCCCCTGTTGCTGGTAGACTCCGGAGTAGCGTTTTTCGCTCTGATAGCTGTCCCTGGAAATTTCGCTTTTCATGTTATTCCTCCTCACTGATATTCTTGATTTCCGGCGGTAAATTAAGCAGGCGCCGATCCTGTATCAGCACCGGATCAATACCGACGGGTAAAAATTCCTGGATCTTTTCCAGCACAGCTTCGATCTTGAGGCTGTAGTATTGATGATGATGTGCACCCATTTCGGCACCATCCTCAGCACCAAAACGAATGGCATCAGGTGTTGCCCGATCAAGCACTGCGTAACCTGCTTCGCCGAAACTGGCGACACGTCTTTCATGAGAAGTACCCGTACAATAATCGTAGCGAATGAACACGGGCATTTGAGTGGTATTGGTGCAGGTGTAACCATTAAAAACATTCAATGTACTGCCATTTAAAGTGGCTGGAATACGAGAGTAACGAATACAGCCGACTTCAGGCTCAGCACCGTCAGCATCTGTTATGCTACCGACAAAAACACAATCACTGGCCTGTAATCTCAGGCAGTTGGCAGCCTGCATCACCGTGCAATATTCAAGTCGGGCGAGACCATTGGCGAGTGTAATCTCTTCAAATACACAATCGATGGCATCCAGTGCGGGAACATCATGACCTTTCGTATCTGTCGATAATCCGGCATCAAGCGTCAGGCTGGCAAAAGCACAGCGAAGCAATTTAACGTGTCCACTGGCGACTAATACCTCACCATCAAAGATCACATCCCGCAATGTGTAAGCTGCATTGCCAGGAAGAAGTAATGCATCAGCCGCTACAAAGTCCCCGCTGATACGTACCGCTCGGCCCACTCGACCATGATGGTAATAACCCATCTCTGCTGATTCGCTGGAACCCTGGTAGATACTTGCCGGTGTATCTGGAGTCAGTACTGAACGGGCATTCAACTCGGTTTGATTATCGAAAAAGGCCGGCTCATCAGTAGTTGAATCCTCGATATACATTTTACTGGCACTTAATGAGGCTGCAGTTGGGTAACAGCTATTTTCAAGCACTCCAGATATTTCTATGCCAACCATTTCAGTCAGGATAGAGTCCTTCGCAATAATGGCAGTGAGGAATGCAGTATCTCGCACGGTGCAACTTTCCAGTTGTACCAGCCCGGCAACCGAAAGCTCACCGATCAGGCAATCGCTGGCATATAGCGATGCTTCTTCGCTGATCGGGGTCGCCACATCCACACGGCCTGCTTCCACCTGTGAAAGCTTTAACTTTCCGCCACTGGCAACCTTGAGTTCACCATTGAAATTTAACCCTTCTATGCTGTAGGACTTTGCATCCAGACTGACATCATCGCTGATGATCACAATACGTTCGCTTTGGTTACGAATAACAGTGACACCATTTTCCAGGGTTTCCTGTATCAGGTGCTCATACAGGGTTTCCTCGCGCTGCGCCCAGGTAATGCTGATGGCATCAAAGGGTATCAACCCTTGCGGAGGTGCGACATACGCCAGTAATCGTTTGTGATGATAATGGCCGTGATTAACGCTGGCGCTACGAATATCTACGCTACGGCGCGAAACATCATCATAGCTCCCCGGAAAACAGGGGGCACCATGTCGATTGAGTTGACGCCAGTTGAGTTTTAGACCCGCAAACTCAGACAATTTTGCCGCTGGATTAGTCGCTAAGGCTTCCACGGCTCGTGATGGTCGACGCAGGTCTACTGTGGCTGCAGGCAATGAAGGATGCTGCGCTACACGCGAAGCAAACCGGTCATCAATATCCAGAGTGTTATCTACCACAGAAACCGGCATTAATGGCATACCGATGCGTGGTGTCATAACTACCCGCTTCCAGCCTTCCTGCAATTCGGCTTCCATCTGCCCAACCGCTTCAGCAATCTGTTCCGCAACCTTAAGCGTTCCCTTACGTTGACGCCATGAAATCGCCTGATCCACCTCGGCATATTTACCTGCTGCATCCGGCGATACAATATTCACTGCCAGCAGTTGTGCAAAATAGGGTAATAACCAGTCCTGACTGCTAGCGGGCAAGGTATCTTTTAACTGTTGTTGCAGCGTGCTATGAATCAGGTCTAGTAACTCTCCATGTGCATCCAGATAGCGCGCCAGGTCCTGATTGCGGTTGCCCCCACTGTCAGGGTCATAGCTATCACGAGTACGGTAAACCTCCGGTAGTAAGCCGTATAGTTGCTCACCCAGCCTGGAGTCGAATTGATAACTCATGGCCTGTACTCCTCGCTACTGATGACCAGACTGGAACCCGCTGTTACATCAAGATGCACCACCGAGCTTCGGTCATCGGCAGGTACCACCGTGGCACCTTCGTTCAGCTTACAGATTGAATTCTCTACCCCTTCTATATTCTCTACGATTTTATAAATTTCACTCAGGTAAAGCGGCTCGCCCAGCCCTCGATACTGCAAGGCTAGCTGACGAATTAATGCCGCCCTTACGGCTATTTCAATATCCTGAGCAATAAAAGCACCAGAGTCGACACGGATAGTGACCGTTAAATTCACTGTCCTGGGGGAGTATGATTCAACACTGACCTGTACCGCTGGCAACGCATGTTTTTGCAGGTAGTATTCCAGGTCGCTTTTAATCTCGGGCGAAAAAACACCTCCTGCTGGCACAACAATAACAGTCACTTTTTGCATGCGTCCTGCATACAATAATTCATCAAAAGCTTTGGCTTGCCAGATACTACTCTGGGCGGTTGCCAGATGAGAAAAATCACTCAGTGACACTGCGCGCTTAAGTGCTAATAAGGTAGAAGGGGCATTCTCTCTGAGAGATTGCTGATCTTCCATATCACCACCACCGCTGGAAGCAATCGGTTGTGCCACCGATTCAATTATCGGGTTCGGTTTAATCGCTTTATTCAGGCTATCGGCAGCAAGGTTACCGGCTATACCTGAACCTACCCGATAACTTACCCTGATGTTATTTTTACCACTGGGTAGTCGACGACCATTACGACCATCACCAAAAATAATTTTTACATAGCCATCTTCGGTCATGCGGGTTTCGTAATGATGATCATCCGCCAGTGAATCCTTCAGCGATGACACCTGCTCCCAGACCCTGCCTTCTACCTCTACCTCTATGGCCGCCGCTACGCCAGCATCTTTAGTCACATCCTGAATAAACGATAAACCCGCGACCTCCAGAATAAACTCCTGATTACTTTTCGCCGCATTACCACTGCCCATGATTTTTTGTGGCTGGCTTTCTCCATGACCGGCCAGTACGACATTGCCGTGGATAATCATTTTACCTGCCAGACAGGCGGATAAGGGAGGATCGAAAGTTATCTTCTTACCCTCAATAGCGGAGATCCTGGTCTGGTAGGGATCACCGCAACCTGTAATCAACAACTCACGCCCTACCTGTAGCTCCTCGGGTAGCTGTTCGAACTCGAAATTTTCCGGGTCAATCGGCGACAGGTTAATATTCGCTTCATAGGCAATAAGTTGTCCACGAAAGTCTGCATATACACTCTGTAATTCACCGGTTAAAGCCGGCAAATTTTTAAAGCCTAATGTAAAGCTTTCTGTTTTATCATCATCTATAAATTTTTCTATCTGTTTTATTTTTAGTGCGCGCAATCCATCGCTGAACTCGGCTACCACCCAGTTACCGGTTTTGATTCTATCTGGGGTGCTATCGAACATATAAACAGGGTCTGCAGTCACAACCTTTGCGATTCTTTCTGCGCCTTTAGCAAGCGCCAGCAATGGTCCATTTTGTTCAATTTCCTGTTTTACCTGCTGAAACATTGGAGTATCGCCAGTCGCTATATTTTCAAGCACTGCCTGCAGTTGCGCTACGGATTCTGCCGCGCTACCTACCCAGTCAACCATCTTAACCCCACCGGAGTCAGGGACCTCAAGTTTATCCATCATGTCGTAAAGCGCCTGCGCTGCATCGCCGAAATTATCGATACCTCCTAACAAGCCCTCCATAGGTAACCCTTTAATCACAATCTCACCGGTACTGGGGATAATCATGACACCCAGATTAAGCATTAGCTCAACTGCAGCCTTGACCAGATCTATAGGCAGAAAAGGGGTAGGAAAGAGAAAACTACCAATTCCAGGTAAAGCTCCCGGAGGCAATAAGTCTGGTAATGTCACCGGCGATGGGGTGCTACTCAGGTCTTTGATAGTAAAGATATGATCAAGTCCCGGGCTGGCGGGTACAGTCAATGGCACATCTTCCACCGCATCCATATTATCGCCAGCAGTTCCAGCTTCATCCAGCAGAACAACCACTTCCAGGTTAGTCCCGGCAATATTACCTTGTATGGGACGGAGCTGATAAAGGTCACTACCCGGTAATGGCATCGCCCCCTTATGATCCAGCCGTAAGTCCCTCTTATCAGCCTCAATCACCTCGGCATAATGCCATATACCGCCAACCTTCCAGCCGACATAAGATTCCGCAGTTAGACCATGAGCCTTCTCTGTACGCACTACATTGACCCCATTCAACCAGCATTTCTTATACCAGCGCGGTGCGTAGTGCAGCATAGCATCGCCTTTAGTCCATTCGCTCCAGCTGTTTTGCACAGGACTGGGCAGTAAATCCAGTTCCAGATACGCAGGCTCTGCTTCTATTTCTTCTACCTGATTGATCGTGACGGCTTCAGCACGGTCATGGCTTTCATCCACTATAATCGCAACCTCAGCGGGTTCAACCTCCGGTTTGACTGGCAGGTACCAGCTTGTAGTCACGAAGCTTGATTCACTTCCCTCGTCTACCACCAGATCCCGGTAGTACAGATCTACAAAACGAATGTGGTCGAGACATACCTCTACCATTTCCAGCTTTTGTTTCAAAACAGTAGCCATTTCCAAAGAGTTACCAGATAACAGAGCCAGGGCTTCTGCAGTGCTGGATGTAATCTCGGGTAAGCGGCTATCTTTGATCTTTGACCAGTCACCCTCAACTGAAAACTGAAATAGATACAAAGCTTTAGCCTTCCATTCCAACAAACTGGTGTTATCAATATCCAGCACAACTTCATCTGGATTCAACTCCAGAAAATCTATAATTTTGAAACCAGCTCCCGGTTTCAACGTATCCAGTTTAGCGGACTGGATCGGCCCTATTCCCTGCAAATAGATGGCAGGTTTCTGCATGATTTCAGCCACATCGCCGGATATCGCTGATCCAGTCGCTGTTGTTGAAGCCAGGGCTTGCTCGGATTTATCCCACCCCAGGGGGCGTAATTCGTTAAATGCTGCATCTATGGTTATATCCTGCAGAGTTTCAAAGATAACCTTGTCAGCACCGGCGAGAGGACTATTCTTGATCTGGAAACCACTGGCAATGGTTCCGCTCTTACCGGCTTTGGCCTGAATACTGATCCAGGCTGAAGCAGAAGCCGGCGGTGCGGGATGGTAATCCAGCATTTCCACCAGCCTGCGCACATGTTCCCACTGGGTTGCTGTACCCAGAAATCCTTCATTAGCATAGGCATTCGCATGCTCGGTCAGCATGTGACAGCAACGCGCAAAACTGCGGCTGATCTCCCAGGCCCAGTCACGCCTGTCCTGCTGATAGGTTTCCAGTAGTCGTCGATTGCGGATACTCAATCGTTGTCCGCGCTGTACCAGAGTTTCACCCTCTAGCTCGACTTCGTTGGCTGGTACCTTTTGTGATGGATTAATCCACTCGCACTCTACTGTCTCGGGGTCAGCGAAATGCCTGACCAGTTGCTGACGCAATATCTCCAGATACTCGACGGCATTGCCATCCACGTAATCAAAACGGCTTAGCCCTGCACGATTCCAGCGTGTCAGATCATTTCTCTGGGTCATCCCTTACGCCCTCCGTGTAAGGTTAGACGGTAATAGCCACGTGCTGTATCAGCAGGGTTGTTATCACAGGCTGCAACCTCCAGCCCGTCCAGTGCAATAAACCCGGCCTCCACTCTATCTGCGAACTGACTGCCGATGCGTTTGAATCGATTCAGGCAGATGTGCTCTATGCCATCCAGCGCCATTAGTGCCTGTACCACATCACTACTGTAAATATCCTCACCAAAGCCATGCCTGCCAGGCGCAAAGAAACCATCAGGGCCATGCCCCAGTGCCTGTGCTATCGCATGACGGATTTCAGACTGAAAATGGTTGGGACCAATCTTGACTGAAATCGCCATATAGATGCCGATATACACCGGATCCTGCAGAATGACTTCCTGACCGACCATACGAAATGCATCGATATAGGGCCGCAATATCATGCGTGCAGTCGGTGCAGGTGTAGTGTCCAGATTGGGTGCGAGTAATCCCACCGATTCGTGAAAATTGATAATGCTTTCCTTTAGCTCTGCGCCATAACCTGTACTGGTCATAGCTGTATCCAGTTGTAGCCCAGCTTCAGCAATTACAGCCAGGTAAAGGGTGAACCAGGAGCCACTCCATTCGGTCCAGGCGTAGGCATTGGCAACCAGCGGATGCTCACGCAGACGCAGGGCATAATCCTCGGTAGTGACCATGCGCTTCTGAGTCTGTATCTCACGTGGACCAGCTCGTTTGGCCTGTTGCATGGCATGCGGATGACTGCGCCAGTAATCTTCCAGCGCCTTAATGGCATCTTCATCAAACACATCGCTGGCTATCTGGTCCTTACTGCGCGCTGCGGCGATGGCATCGTAACCGATAAAATTTAACAGGCTGCGCACATGCTCAGGACGTCTCGCGGTTTCCAGAAAGGCTTCGGCAGCCACTCGGTCCAGCATGTCAGACAGTTGATCCAGCACAGTGGCGAATGCCTCTACCAGCACCACTTCCAGGTCGGCGGGCGTCCAGCGTTTACGTTCGGGAAAGCGCGCAGCCAGTTCTTCCAGCATGAACAGGCGAAAGTCATCGTAGTCGCGTACGCGCCAGTCAAAATCATCGCCTGCATCAGGCAGAGCAGCAGGCAGATGCACCTCACGAACCCCGCAGTCGGGACAGCTACCCTCAAAACGCAGTGCCATCAACGGTGCATCAGCCATGACTATCCTCCGCGATGGTAAACGCCTGTGTCTCCTGACGATTGATTGCAGCCAGTTTGTACGAAATCAGGATGATCAGTTTGCTGTCCTGCTGTTCCAGCTGGACATCCAGGGTTTTGGCTTCAACCTCGCCGTGTAAGGCTTCAGCCAGTGAAGACAATAACTGTTTATGCGTGATATTCCACAACGCGGTACTATTCGGCTCAAACACCAGGCGACGGATACCAGCACCGAATTCGGGACGGAATACACGTTCTTTGGGGCTGGTGAACAATAGCTGCTCTATCTGTTCGCGCACATGATCGATACGCGAACTGGTTTGTGGACCATCGGGTTTGATGGTAAATGGAAACTTCAGATATTGTGTTTCGCTCAGGCCTGGCATGGGTAGATACTCATATGGTTTTCACCGTGGTCGACAGCGTACTCATTTCGCCCTGTGGAATAGGCGGTGAAGTAGGCCCGCCCACGACCGGTGCCGAGGTATGGATATGGGTAGCAAACAATGATAGAAAGCTCTGACCCTTGATGACCGGCTCACCACCTTCATCACCCAGGTGAACCTGAGAACCCTTAAGCACAATCTTGGGTGCTTCAGCAGTAATACCTGCAGCCGCCATTTCAATCACATTGCCGTTGGAATCTTCAACTTTGGTGCCAGAACTATTCATCGTCATAATATTTCCATTGGCATCCTCAACAATTATTTCATTGCCTGGCGCATCCATTTTCAGTGTGGCGCCCGAGGAATCAGTGAGAGAAATGCTGCCATCCTTGTCAATTATCATCTCTGCTTCCGCCGGGTGGTACAGGCGAAACTGTTCCTCGCCTTCTTCATCATCAAATTGCAGAATATGTCCGGAGCTGGTCTGGATCATGCGCGTGGTAGGTTCGTCTTTAGATGCATCCTCAGGAGTATCGCTTTGTTGTTGCCAGAAGGTTCCCACCCAGATCGGTCGGCTGATATCGCCCTCTTCGAATTCGACCCACAGCTGTGCATCCACATCGGGCACGAAGAACATACCTTGCTGATCCAGGCCACCATAAGGCAGACAGGGCAATGCCCAGTCCGAATCCTGCTCCGCCAGCACTGAGGGAATACGCAACTTCAGTCGACCACGCTTCTGTGGATCCTGGTTATCTATCACTGTGGCACGATATTTACCAAATCGTTTTTGATCGACATAACGCGCTATACGAGCAACCGTTTCTTCCATAGCTACCTCACCGCTGCCAGCGCGTCACTGGACTCAGGCTCGGTATTTTGTCCAGTGGCATTACGTAATAATCGGAACGACTGCCGATACCCCGTCTGAGCAAATATATGCGTGACCTTGTCGACGTAGTAGAGGCCACCATAGGTATCGCCGATGCCATAAACCCCAACAGGTTTATGCGTCAACAGCACATGACCGTACAGCGAACCATCAAGCTCACCTTCGGCGATAACTTTCCAGGCATTTTCATTGGCCTTTGCCTGCGCGCGTGCACGCGCTTCTTCCAGCGAACTACCAGCAGGACGAGGCATTTGCCAGTTAAACGGGCTTAGCCCCATGCTGTCGCTGCTGGCAGCTGTACTACCGAGTAAAGTCAGATTAGGGGTAAAGCTTTCCTGTTCCAGCTCGGTTCCGCTGTCGGCAGCACGTACCAGTGATATCTCATCGGGTTTATGCCCATCATGTTGAATACTGATACGCGTACAGTTACTGCGCTCACCTTTGTACACCATGATGTCAGCCTGCGGATCTTCGTCTAGTTGCGGGGGCTTGAAGAAAATCGTACCTTCGCGAAAGTAAAGTTCGTAGCCATTAGCTTCGGCTCGATCACGCATAAACTGGATACTGGTACCATCCTGATTCAGGCTGATATTGCTCAAGCCATCATCAGTTTCTACCTGGAACTGGCTACCTGCTATCTCGCTGAGGATATCGCCATCGCTCATCGCTTCTTCTTCGGTGGACCACACGCGGCGGATATGCTCCCGATCCAGTAGCAGGCTTTCATCCTGGCACAGCACGATAACTCTGGACTTACCCATTTGCTCAGGGGTATCCGACCACACTTCCTTAACATAGCCGCGCATGACTTCTTCGGAATAATCTCCAAAGTGGGCTTCCAGTCGAAATGGCTTCCACGGCAGAAATATACCGGCATCCTGTATCTGCCAGCTTTCATCTTCCAGACGCATGTTATCAAACTCCAGCGTACACACTGTAGCTGCTGATCGACTGCACTCAACACTGGCCTCGATCAGGCTGGGCATCAAGTCGATGATCTCTTCATCGTCTACAAACAGCTTGCAACGAGCAGGTTGACGAAAATCCTGTTCAGAGCTCATCCCCTATTACCTCCTTCTGATGCACGCGGTATCAAAATAGTGCTACCGATATTGTCATCCAGTGTCAGATCTGGACCAAACACGATTTCAGGATTAGCATCCAGAATGCGCCACCACTTGCGACTGTCGACATAAAAATACTGTGCCAGCAAATCCAGTCGATCATCGGCCTTGACGATATACTCAATCACACCTGTTGCCTGACCTATTTCACGCGCTCTGCCTCCTTTAAATACAGGTTCCTGGCCATCCAGCCCGTTAAATGGTCTGACATTTTGATAGCGGTAACCTTTGCCAGCCATCAGATTTCTCTCACCAGTCTAGATCGATTCATGATCCTGCACCTCCTGTCGACTGATAGCCCTGTAATGAGCCTATCGCAGCCTGAGCCGAGTTAAACATGCGCTCGACCTCGGGGGTGTAAAAATCATTGCGACTCTGGATGACCTGCAGCGTCAAAGTCGCTTCAGTGCGATATGGCACCAGCGTGGGCAAATATTCTTTAACTTCAAACTGCACCTGAGTCATAAACACGGGCAGCACCTGCGCACCCCAGGAGAATAGCAATACCGAAGGATAAGGCTGGGCATCTCCACCTTCGTCTGACAATGCTGCCAGTGTGGTTGCACCGTTCGGTGCCTGCAATTTGGGCTCTACCATGCTGTACAGAATATCCATCTCGGGTTGCACTCCTTTACTACTGGCATTCTGGTCACTGGAATTCATGCGATCAGTGGCATCCAGTAATATCTTCAGGGTAAAGCTTTCTGCCTTCACACTAGCACCCTGCGCCACGCGTGCGATTTCACTGGTACCACTAAAATCGCGCCCTCCAGCGTTTGCCTGACCTTCGCCGAACTCAATTTCGATAGCTCGAGTACGGGTGATGGTGGAAGGATTAAATTCAAAATGCAGCTCCAGAGGATTGTCACCACCGGTATGCTCTTTCAATACCCCGCGTGTTACCTTGAGACTGGACTGATTACCGGTTGCCAGAGGTGTACTCATCGGCTTACTCCTGCTTGCGTGGTGATTAACTGGTTAACAATCATTTGTGCGATTTCATCGTCTGAAGTACTGGCCCGAATGTTTTGTGCAGAGATATTGACCACATCATTCGATACCTGACGAGATGGCGCCTGTTTTGCCAGTACCTTGCCCACCATGTGCGCGATACTGGCAGCACGGTGTTCAAAACCAGCAGGAAGTCGCATACGCAAACGATCAATCTGAATCATTCCTTAAGCTCCCGCTTGAGAAAACTGGCAAACTTGCCCATACCGGCAGATGACTGCTCGCCTCCCTTTTTGCAGAATTCACTCCACACCGCATTCGCAATATGGCTGTTGCCGATGGGTTTTGAATCACCTGCTGCTAGAAAAGCCGCATGCAGGGCAGCGTTACGAATCTGCCCGCCAGTGAGATTGAATTCATTGCCCAGCAATCTGGTATCGATATCACTGTCGCGCGGCGCAGCTGGTGGAATATGCAACTCCCATAGGCGTGACCGTGCATCCACTTCTGGCTTTGGAAAATCAATCACCATTTGAAAACGTCGGGTAAAGGCCGTGTCGATATGTTTGCGCAGATTGGTAGTTAGAATACAGGGTCCCTTATGACGCTCGACACGTGACAACAGGTGACTCACTTCCATATTGGCATAGCGATCACGCGCTTCCTTAACCTCGCCACGCTTGCTAAACAGACTATCAGCTTCATCGAATAACAATACCAGTTGCTGACCGTCAGCGGCCTCGAACAGTGCATTCAGATTCTTTTCGGTTTCCCCGATATACTTGCTCACCAGCAGACCCAGATCGACCCGAAACAAAGGCCAGCCCAACGCATTCGCCACTACCTCGGCAGCAAAGGTTTTACCGGTACCCGATGAGCCGGAGAATAACGCTACCGGACCACCAGTGACCCTGGCGCCCCATTGCTGCTCTACCTGTTGGCGATGCGTAACCCAGAGGATAAATTCGCGCAACTTGCGCAAGCAGGATTCGGGCAACACCAGTTCATCCCAGCTCGCCTCACAAGCTACCTGTACCGCACCGGGTACACTCACCTTGCTGTTTAGCTGCCAACCTAGCAATTGTTGACAGGCCAGCGTTGAGGGACGTATGGGTTGAAACAATCCCGGCTCTCCCGTCTCTAGCAGACCGCTGCGAATCAGTGTTGAATCCTGCGACAGCTTGTGGTTAAATTTCTGCGATTCCTCGTGGTTTAACACGAACATTTCTCGAATCAGTGCCGGAGTCGGATAAGGCGTGGTCATGCCGTTTTGCAATTCCTGATACATCCAGCCCAGTCGCGGCTCTGCCTCAGGTGCCAGACAGCAGGCGATAATATCCTGATCCAGCGTATCCAGTCCGTAGTTGCGCTGTAACGAGTTCCACGGATCCTGAGCACGTAAGGCATTCACATCGCTTTGTACTTGCTCCAGACGTGCGCCGACCTCATCAGGCAGCTCTGCACCTCGGCGATAAGCACCAAGACAGGCACCCAGTAAATCAATACGTTCCCATTCAGCAGCTAGCGGCATAACATTCATGAACTACCTCCGTAAAACAGCAAGCTATTGCTCTGGATTGAGCTGGTGATATTGAGCGTGGGGTCAATAGGGTCAGCATGGGTCCATTCCTGCACGGCATACAGCACTGCCTGCCAGGTTTTGGTATTGACAGCTTTGACATCATCCGGCAACAACACCTGAAACAGGCTTTGATTGTGGATATTAGCGGGGTCTACTGTTGCTGGGTCAAATCCTGTTGTCGCTGCATTGATCACTTTATCTAACGGTGTCTTAGTGTCGGCGATAGCCTCTTTCCAGGCTACTATGCTGTTATCAGTTTTCTTGAGCCATACATTCCACAATAGCTTAACCGTTCCTCCTGACTTGCCTGCAATCAGGATATCGACAGCCGCATTCAAATCCCCCTCCAGCCTGAACACATAATGCAATTGTTTTGAGCTGTCTGGCAGGGTTTGCACGGCACAGATATGCGGTATCCAGCTATCAACTGAGGTATCCACCTGCAGGTATTCAACCTGTGGTTTCAGGCTAATTTCACCCTCTCTTTCACTACCCGGTGCACGCGACATTGCGCCCCATACCACCATTCGAGAATCCCCAACCAGCGGAACAGGATCGACGGCAAGCGAATAAGGAACTGGCGCTAATGCCATTTCGTAAGCCACCGATAATCGATAAGAGATATCGTTCTGGGTCGACCAGATATGATTCAGGTTATCCAGATTCAGGGCATTTGGAACCACCTGTAACATAGCCACGGGCTGTCCAGCTGGATCGCTAATCGATAACAACGGTTGCTGGTGTAGAATGCGCATCACTTCACCGATCAGACGCAGTTCATTCTCACCCTTACTGACATCGCGTTCACTGCTACTACCTGGCGACTCAGGCTCGGTAGTTTGAAAACTGACCGCAGTGATCAGGCAATGCAAACGCACAAAAAAGGGATTGTCGCTACTACCATCCGCAGGATAGCCATCGTAGGCAACATCGTAAAAAAACAGATTCAGGCAATGGTCGTCCAGATCAACCAGTTCCTTGACATTGTCGGCCGGGTGGCCAATGCGAATATTATCAAGCGCTGAAATATCGGCGATATTATCCAGAAACAGATTTCGTAATCCATGTGCGGCGGATGATAGTGAACTCGCCGGTAGCATTACAGCCTCCTCAGGTATTGACGGCTCGCCATTGAAATGGATGGACGAATCGATCTACCTGCTGACGTAGATACAGCCACTGGTTTTTCGATAAACACATCCACCTGACCAATCCTGACTTCTGCTGAACCCTGACTGATCCGCACAGGGTTTCCTGGAGACTGTAAATCGGCATGTTGACTGGCCAGTTGATTAGCAACCATATTGGTGGTCTGGGCTGCCATCACCTGCATACCTGCTGTTTTATCCGTTTGCTGTTGAACCTGTGAATCGAGATTATGTAGTCGTGCTTCGGTCACAGACTGCCTGGTTTCAGCTGACGGCATTTCTGATTGTGCTTTTTCCGCTAAGTGAAGATCAGGATTGCTCTGCACCTGCTGAGAGTCATGGTTACCAGTTTCTGTATACAGGGCTGTTGCGATATCTGGTGATACATTTTGCGCTGAGGTATCGGTCTCTTGCCCGCGACTGGAGTTCGTTTGCTGAGGATTGCTAGCTTCTGTATTAAGCCGACTATGCTTGAATTCAACTTCATTGAAGCTTTTGACAACAGAGTCCGTCGCCTTTAACTGGCTTTCATTCGACCCTGATGAAGTTACCTTTTCATCCGTGACCGACATTTTTGAAAATCCTGTATCGCTAGTATCAAATGCTGACTCTCTAACCTCAGGCTGAATCGGGGTTTGTGTATTGCTGGACTGCTTAAGCTTTTTATCCTGCTTCTCCTGAATATATTTCCTGGCCCTGGCTGCTGGCATTTTTTGTGTAGGGAAATCAGTGGCTGGATCAGATGATAAATTCTTTTCTAATGACTGAGTCCGGACGCTGGATAAATCTGATGAATCCGCATTTATTTCACCCGGCTTCATTGAGACGCTGGGCAAATATGATTTAGATTGCGGAAAATCCTGATTGCGCTGAACCGGGGATGTGAGTGAGACCGGTTTAGCTGCTTTTTCACTCTGCCTGGTAATCTGCTGAGGTAAAACATGTTTGGCCTGATAAACATGACTGTTGTTTTTTTCTGGCCGTGAAAGTCGCTCCGATTTAATGGCTTGAGTATCCCGTAAGTTGCTTAATTGAGATGACCGATGATGTCTGTCCAGAACTGGAGTATTCGAAACAATTGGGCCGGTTTGACTCTGCCTGGGCAACAGGCTATCGCTCTGTCTGCCTGAAGATTTCGCTAACATGTTGTCAGACGAACTGGTGACTGGCATTGGTACAGAAACACTGGCTGGGCTCGTATACGAACGTTGTAGGGACTTTGCAGGGCGGGCATCAGCTATTACAGACTTCAGAAAACCCATTGTACTAACCTGCGCTACCGCTGTGCGAAGAGCGGCTTATCAGTTGCAAATAGCGTCGGCGTTTTGTACGCGGCAAATCGAGGATTTCAGCTTCACTCCAGTGGTAGTGACTGGCCAGGGTATGAATCTCGTCGTAAAAAAAGTATTCATCCAGACCAATATTGGCGTAGTGATCCAGTAAGGCGCTTTGTTCGGTATGACACTCAGGGCAGCTAACCAGCAGACGATCACAAACTGCGGGGGCAACCTCATCCAGCGCTTCGTCAATGGCCTCGATTTCAGCCTCGTTCAGCAAGCGAGAAAAGTCTGCATGCGGTGACTCGCCATTTACCGAACAGATACATTGCTGCAACAGGGTGAGTAAAGCTTCATCCTCTGATATTTGTGAGATAGCCTGCTGATCCTGTCCATTGGGCACCCTGGCTTTTATATCCCAGTTTTCCAGATGTAATGAAACCTCAGGAAAGCTGTCACCAGCCGCTTTAACAGGTAACTCACAACGCTGTAATTCGACATCAAACGGCTCTCCACAATGACCACAATCTACCTTCAGCCACATTTGCTCCCCGCCGAGTAAGGCAGCTAGCCGTAGCATTAGATACTGGCGGTCAGCCACAGTTAGACGAGATACGATATCGGCATCCACTGCTGATTCACCAATTGCATCCAGCACCTGAGAGAGCACGGCTGTTACATAGGCAGGTCGATCCAGATTCGCTGCGGACTCAATCAGCGATTGCTCAATACGTCCAGTCAAAGGCCGAAATCTGGCATTACGTTGAATGCATCCACCCTGTAGCAGGCCACCGGGAAGCTGTACTTCCATCATTTTCAGTGACTCCTGTCATCAGGATTCACTGGGTTCAGAGACTGCTTCATCACGGTCCCAGCCTTCATGCTCTAGCTTGATGGTCTGTATACCAACAGTATTGGTGGTGCCTGCATCGAATTCCGGCAAGGCCTGATACTCTGACACCCAGGCACGTTTCACCTGATAACTCATCGCCACCACACCCTGCAAATTCAACACATTGATAACAATATCCTTACGGAAATTAACCAGCGACATGGCAGCATCGCCGTCTATGTTGTTGACCAGATTGGCCCATTGCTCGAATACTGGGTCATGGGTGAGTCCCTGCTCCAGTGTAATGGCTTCGTATTTGGTACCACCAGGCAGTTTACGCACATGGGTGGGATCACCTCCGGTACGCCAGTCGACGGCTTCGGTGGTTTTTTTCAATGCGCCCATTTTCCTCAGGCCTGCCACGGGCTGACCATCAATAAGAACCTGGAATTTAAACGTGCGATAGGGATCGTGACGATGCGCATTCGCGGGAAAGAGTGGTGCAGCCATATCAATTCTCCTTTATTGCAGGTTGACTTTTTGCTGTATACGGACGATGACGAATTCAGCGGGTTTGAGTGGCGCAAAGCCGACTATGACAATGACCTGGCCTGCATCTATGTCACCCTGTGTCATGGTGTCTCCAAGACCGCAGCGTACAAAATAGGCATCTGATGCCTTCTCCCCCTGAAATGCACCGGCACGAAAAAGGCCATTCATAAAATTGCCAATATTGGCTCGCAGAGAAGACCATAGCCGATGATCATTCGGTTCGAAAACGGCCCACTGAATACCATTGAAGATACTTTGCTCAATCATAATTGCGGTACGACGTACAGGAACATAACGCCATTCGGGATCGGCTTTGGTAGCCAGTGTACGTGCACCCCAGATCACCCTGCCACCGCCTGGCATATTCCTGAAACAGTTTACGCCCAATGGATTGAGCTGGTCCTGCTCTCCATCTTCCACCTTATATTTGAAATCAGCGACTCCGAGCAGGCCGGTACCCATCCCAGCTGGCGCCTTCCACACACCTCGCTTACCATCTATGCGTGACCACATACCTGCGGCAAATGATGAAGGTGCGACATCAATGGTCTTATCGGCCGTTGGATTTTTTTCAGCATGGTATAAGGGATTGGCAACCTTGACCCAGGGGTAGTACAACACCGAGTAGGTAGATGATGGCAGGGCCAGTCCATTCACCGTTGCCGCCTGATCCAGTTCCAGTGATGGCGGTGGGTCAACGATTAGGACACGACTCTTAACCGCCTGACAATGAGCCAGTGACGCACTCAGAATAGCATTGCCACTACCATCAGAAGCCCAGTATTCGCCAGGATTTAGCAAGATACTGACGTCACGAACCTTGCGTAAAACACTGTCGTAAAAATCGGTAAAATCATTGGCTGTGGCATCATTTTCCTTGCCATCCAGTAATGCCACACCCTGCTCGTTGAGACCCAGTGTCTGTAGCGGTATTACCCGGTAAGTACCCTGCGAGATAGAACGCCCCACCGTTGTTGCTGCACCGCTTGTAGTATCCAGTTTTAACACGCCCCCCAGTGATGCAGCATCTACCGACAGATCTGACGTGCGAGCAGAAGCATTTCCGGATGTCATCCTGAACTTGCGATTCGCCAGTGTGCTATCGTACAGGTATTCACATTTGAAATCCTTGTAAGCAGCTATTGCAGGATTCAATGCCTGTACTGCATTCTGGATCGCTGCAGCAATATTTTCTCCGTCACTTTTATTATCACCAGAGAGATCGATATTCGTTGTATCCAGAGTGATTGTTTCCGACCCATGCTTATCTATTTCGAACGTTAGTGTCATCTGGCCGGTTATATTGGTATCAAAATAGCTAGCATTAAAAGAACCTCCATGACCCAATAGCACCGCAGGTTGTTTTGAATCCATTCGTAATAAAGCTGCTAGCGTGCCATCGCTCACCTCTATCGAGGCCGTTGACTTTTCATCTTCATCGGATGGTTCAGCAGAACTCAACACAAACTTGTCTGTACTGAAAACACAGCTAAAGCCCTGATAAGCATCTTCGGTGCTCAGAGCTCGTACTGCCTTCTGGATTTCAGCTGCCAGAGAGGCTGCATCATCGGCATGGGCGGTACCGAGGAGAGGAGTTGTGAAATTTGATGGCGTTAGCGTTATAAGCTTTGCCCCCAGGCTATTGATATTCAGGGTCAGGGTAACAGGTCCAGTTATCGCTGCAGAATAATAGGTATTATCAGTAGCATCCAAAGCACCACCGCTCAAGCTAGCTGCCTGATATTGTTCATCCACAGAATCAGCAGGATCGGCAGATTCCTCCAGTGAAAGCTCTACATAACTGGAGTTACCGTTCACACGATCCAGCGCATAGTTATCATCTCCAGCCCTCATGGTCAGCCCAGCAAAGCTTTCGTCACTGATAAACTGTCCTTTTTCCATATGACCAATTTCGAGATCGAAACTGAGTGAATCCTGATCCGCTTTAACGATTCGGTAGTACAGCTTATTGCCCCAGTCGCCTTTACTGGATGCAGAAATTCTGAGTACTGATTTTGCAGTCTGTGCTCCAGTTGTCCCCTGCAGGGTTCCCTGACCTTTAACCGCTGAGCTAGCTGCTGCTGATCCAGCACCGGCCAGCCGACAGATATAAGCAGTTTTACCACCATTCAGGTAAAATGCCTGCACGGCCAGACCCATAGCATCTTTTTCTGAAGCTATGTCGCCATATTCATTATTGTAATCATCGAAACTCTGGATCAGTCTGGCTTCACCAACCGGTCCCTTAGTTGCCTTGCCAACAAAAGCTGCGACCGATGTCGCCACACCCTCTATTGGCCTTGACCCACTTGGAATTTCTTCTATATAAACACCAGGATGTAAATATGCCATTTTGATCCTCCAGACCAGATCTAGTTATTTAGCTAACAAAAATTCATTTATTCCATACTTGTTTCAAAGTGATCCGTCACATGTAATACAACATACTCCTGTTCGATTTACTCTTTACTCTTAACCCTTTTCCGGTTTCAATGCCTCTTTCAGGCTATAAAAAGTCTCCCGGTTTGGATTAATATTTTTTGAAACCTTACCTTGCTCGGCCAGTTGTTCGAGTGCCTGTTCTACCAGGTTTTTATTTTTCATAATCGATTGCTGCATCAGCCACCAATGCATAACGCCTTCCAGTGAGTCAGACGCCATGGGTCGCTTTTGTAGATACTCCATTATTTCTGCAGCGATTGTGTTTACATCATCATCCATAAACTCGACACATAACCTTTAGTTAACAGGGTCTCTACAATGCATCAGATGTGCCATATTCCATATTTTTAAATAAATGGTTTAAAACACATTGATAAAGGGGTTCCTGTAGTCATAGTGAACTCAAAGAAGAATCCTTAATCTGAGGCAAAAAAGCCTCACTATAAATTGAAGTACGAGTTAACAGGCTGATGGAGCGAGTTTTATTGCTACCGATATTTATTCTTGTTAGGGCAAAATAACCTCACCACCCGGCACCAAAGTGCAAAAAAAATCGGCGTAACGCCGATTGATATCCAGAACATGGAAAGTTAGTTTATTTTGATATTTCTACATGACCAACATGAGCCTTAGCAGCTGTTAATAACCCATATTTTTCCATCAGCCGAGTAAACGATCTACGCTCTTTACCGGCAATACGAGCGGCTTCAGAGATGTTACCCTTAGCCTTATCCAATACACTAACCAGATAACGTTGTTCAAAATCTTCGATAACACAGGACTTGGCCTCTACCATAGGTTGAGACATCAATCTATGCAGACGGCGGTCTCCATTAAAAGCTCGTCTTTCACGCTTTCTGGTTTCCAGCTCATCAATATAGATATATTTCCCTTCCGCCATCAAAAACTCTCGATGTAGCGTATTCTCAAGCTCTCTTACATTGCCTGGCCAGTCATGGTATCTAAGTGCCTCCAGCGAACCAGGGTGTAGTGTTCTCTCTGGCTGATCATACTGAAACTGCAATTGACGAATAAAATGTTCTGCCAGTAACTGGATATCCCCACTGCGCTCTCTTAGCGGTGGTAACAGAATATTAATCAGGTTGATTCGATAGAAAAGGTCTTTACGGAACTCACCTTGTTCAACCATCTCTGCAATGTTTTCATTGGTTGCCGTAATAATCCGTACATTGGCTTTTTTAGCGGCTTTACTACCCAGGGGGCGGTATATCAGGTTTTCCAGAAATCGTAACAATACTACCTGCCCTCTAGCTGACAGGGTTTCAATTTCATCCAGGAATAAGGTGCCGCCATCGGCCTGACATATTAAACCGTTGCTACTTGCTGACGCATCGGTAAAAGCACCCTTCTCATGTCCAAACAACTCATTTTCAATTAACTGGTCGGGTAATGCGCCACAGTTAGTAGCAATAAAGGGCTGATCTTTTCTGGTGCCCAGATAATGAATCGCACGCGCAACTAGCTCCTTACCGGTTCCAGTTTCACCATCGATATAAACAGGTGCATCACAGTGCATAATTTTATGTATTTTTTTAAGTACCTGCTGGAACCCTGGTGAATTTCCGATCAGTTTCATTTGTCTGAAAATATTGACATCAACTGCTTCGCTGGAAAAATCTCGATATATCAATTTACCCAGCCGATAATCCAGTTCGTTGGTTTCACAGGGAAAGGTCTCGATTTCATTACAGGCTTTGACTATTTCAGGAATGAACAGCGGGGTTTTCTCTGCAAATAACCCTAATACTGGTATGGCAGGATCCAGTTTTAAAATATCAATAGTGTCTGATTTACACTGGTTTTTTTCAGTAAAGAGCAGTATAAGCGCTATTATGCTACCTTCACTCATTAACTTATCCAGTAGTATGCGATTTTTTACAAGATGAATATTCAGGTATCCGGCATGCTCCAGCATCAAAGAGAGTTGCTTGTCGTCTGCTGAGCTGGCGTTTGAATAAATGATTATTTTTTCTGCCTGACTTTCCATAGTACTTCTCCGTTTTTATATAATAAATACTATGTGCCTTATCTCTCCTTTAAAACGACCTCTCTGGAACAAGCGAAATGTATGCACAGACTATTGAGTCTAATCAAAATATATTTCTATTCAATTAAATTATGTATATTAAAACAACCTGGCTCATCAAAGCATTTTATAGACCCCAGTTTAAACAGTATTTATTACCAGTTTTTTTCCCGATTAATAAAAGTACTCAAGTCAAAGAATTAATGAGCAAGGATTCACTAACAAGATCTATTAACCCGTCACAAGCTGAAATATTTCCCATTTAGTACAACCTTAATATCAGAGGTTCCGCTTAGATTTGGAGCCGCAGTAAGCAGACAGACAAATGATTTTTTATCTTGTACACATGCTGACCAGTTTCGGATTAAAAACCAATTATCTCACACGCAACATTAATAAAGTAATAATGAAGAGCAGCAGAAAGACCAGGCATTTGATCAATATTAGAAATTGCTAAATCAAAGGTATCTGACCTGAAGGGTAAAGCGGTGGGTTACCCTGCCCCCACAGCACTGGCAGCGCCCCTGATGCCCCAATATTATCTTCAGACTCATGGTATTAACGTGATAGCCGAGCTGGGCAATAAATACATAGGCTCTAAGGAATCGTCAGTGATGAATGTTTTTTCTGGTAAATCTGCAGCTTCGGCTACCTGGCCACCACCCTGGAAAGCTCTGAGTAAAAAGCGCCCTGAACTGGCTGAGCAACTCCATGACTCCATGTGATCTGGCAAACAGAACCTTTGCTAAACAATGGCTTAAAGGAAGGGTACTGGGCTATAGCGACAGGTCTTAAGTTGGTCACTATGTCAATGACGACATCAGCAAAAGCCTGTATAGCAAATCTTTTACCGAGCTACAGCCCGCGCACATCCTTATTAATGACGTGAGCATGATTGATGTTGCTGCCCCAGTTGTTTCTGGAGAAGAATTGATTGGCTGGGTACGAGTCGGGATCAGCCGCTCTGAAATGTCCAACAACCTTCAATACGTCACCATCAAAGGCTTGCTATATACCTTGATAGCGATATTGGTCGGAGCAGCCTTCGCCTGGGTGATTGCAAGAGGGTTAATCTCGTGTATCCAGCACATCATCAATCTCATGAAGTCACTCAAGCAGGGGGCAACGTGAAGTTAACTTCACGCTAAATAGACACGATGAGCTCGGCATTCTGAGCAGAGATATGACGGACGCTATTATTAAAGTAAATGCGCTGGATAAAGAGCTAAGCAATCTTTACGAGCGTACACGAGTTACCTTACGTTCAACCTGAGGACAGCGTTTAATTTTATGGATCGACTGTTAAAGCTCAGCATGAGTTTCTCGCTGGATGATTTTGGTAGTGGCCTGTCTTCCTTCGCCTATCTTAAAAACATGCCGGTCTCGAGACTTAAGATAGATGGTAGTTTTGTGAGAGACATTACTACCGACTCAGTAGATGCAGCTATGGTGCTGGCAATTGCACAGGTTAGCCAGAAAACTGGCATAAAAACCTTCGCTGAGTTTGTAGAAAATGAAGAGACATTACAATTACTGGAGGGCTATGAAGTGGACTTTGCTCAGGGTTATTATATTGAAAAACTGCACCCACTTAGTGATCTCTAACCCATATAGCTATAAAATAAAACAACTGTTTTTAGTCTATAAATCACGCTAGAATAAACTGCAGTCATTAATAGAACTATGGATCTGAAGTTGTATCAACACATCAATGATTATATTTTTATGCGGGGTTAGCTCAGTTGGTAGAGCGTCAGCTTCCCAAGCTGAATGTCGCGAGTTCGACTCTCGTACCCCGCTCCATCTTTTCCCTGCCGTCGTAAACATCCGACATAAACAACACAAACACCCAGCCAAGCTCAAAGGCCGATCAATGTTGGAAGACGTCGTTCCTCCTTTTCCAACCGACAATTCTACTCAACATCGGTTTTTCTACATAACTTCACTGAGATTGAAATCAAATAAATCGTGAGCCCAAAAGCAGGGAATAATGCCGTCATGCTATCCATAGCAATATAAGTCAACATACTGAACAACAACCACAGTGCTGATAGCAGGGAAAACAATGCTGGCAGACCTAATAGCAACATAAAAGCAATTGTCATAAACGCTAAAGAATCTGGCGTAGCTGCAAACACGGATAGCTGACTCCAGATGCGTCCGCTTAATAATTCAGTGCCGGGCTGAACTATTAGAGTCATCATCCATAATAAAACCCCCAGATAGAAAAAAACAGCATCCGTTTGGGTTTTATTCTCTGGGTAAGAAAACAGGCCTGCCCATAGAATGAGTAGCACCTGAATAAAAATTATCACAATAAAATAATCAACTAACCAGTTGATCGCTGAGTAAAACTGCCACATAAATCCGTAACTACAGATCAGCCATAAAGGCACTGTGCTAAGAAATAGAATACGGATTAAAGAGCTTTGTGGTCTTAACAGAGAATATAAAAAAATTATACCGTACAGATAAAACAACCACTGCCATGGTGATAACCATTGATTGTAAAGTTCAAACTGGCGCAGATAACTCTGTTCAGAAAACAATAACAGGTCAGACAGTCGGTAAGATAACCAGTCCTGCATTACAACGACTGCACATAACTTAGCATACGTTGCCGCATCTCGGGATCAGGTAGTCGGCCATAGCAGGCATCCATGTTTTCCAGCATGTGATCGACGCGAGATGTCGCTGGAATTGCACAGGTTATAGCTGGGTGAGAAACGATGAATTTAAGAAAAAACTGCGCCCAGTTATGACAGTCAAAGTCCTTTGTCCAGGCAGGTAATGGATACCCCTGATACCTATCGAACAGCCCTCCCCTTCTAAAAGGTCGGTTCGCAATCACTGCGACACCTTTTTCAAGCGCCAATGGCAGCAGGCGATGCTCAGCATCTCGGTTATCGATGTGATAGGTCAGTTGTACAAAGTCCAGCGGCAGGCTGTTCATAATATTTTCCACATCACGATGGCGTCGTCCATGCGAGGTGGTGATACCCACATATTGCAGTCTACCGTCTGCTTTCATCTGCAACAATGTATCCAGGTGTTCACGCCAGTTAACAAGGTTATGCACCTGATTCAAATTCAGTTTATCAACACCCCACAGCCTTTGAGAATCAGCAATCTGCTGTTTACCGTCCTGTTTACTTGAGGTCCACACTTTAGTCGCTGAAAATAATGGGGATGAGGTGCTACCGAGTTTGTTTATACAGTAACCCAGTACGGACTCTGCTGATCCATACATCGGTGAAGAATCAACCAACCGTCCACCACGTTCAAAAAAGGTTTTCAACACCTCTACACGCTGGTTCCTCACCTGAGGGTCATTGCCCACATTAAAGGTAATATGTGAGCCCATACCAATAACAGGTAAACGCTGACCTGTAGAGGGAATAACTCGCGTAATCAGCGACTGTTCAGACTGCGCAAAGCCTGAGCGATAAAAACTGGAAGCAAATCCCAGCAGAGCAATTTTTTTAATCCAGTCTCGACGTGATGTGGAAATTAAATCGCTCATAGCACGCTCTCACTCCATCTAAAATGGTATCGGGTAGCGTTTAATCACTGCATTGATATCGTCCATCACCTGCTCAGACAAGACCAGTTCATAGGCATCAATATCCTCCTTGAGCTGTTCCATGGAGGTCGCACCTATAATCGTAGAGGTGACACCCTTGTACTGGTATATATAAGCGAGTGACATTTGCGTCAGAGACAATTGATGGCGCTGTGCAACTTCATAATAGGCCTCAATGGCAGCGTGCGTACCCTCGGTATCTCGAAATAGACCGTTACGCTGCGACATGCTCCAGCGACTGCCTTCAGGCCTGGCACCATTGCGATATTTTCCTGACAGGGCTCCGCCCGCTAAAGGTGACCATGGCAAATAAGCCACTTCATTCATCACACAGGTTTCAATCAGGTGTGGTGCATCCAGCATCAGGTGTATCAGATTAAATTCATTTTGAATAGAAACCATCTTTGGCAGGTTATGAATTTCAGCCAGCCGCAGATACTCATTAATGCCCCATGGCGTATCATCAGAAAGTCCGCCGTGGCGGATCTTTCCAGCCTTAATGCAGTCATCAATAGCTGTTAGTATATCCAGATGTTCCGCTCGCTCTTTTTCTACATCGACTTTTTCGTAGTCCAGATGCTGTGGCCAGTGCTTGGAAAAATGAGGGCTAGTACGGTTAGGCCAGTGCAACTGATACACATCGATATAATCCGTCTGTAAACGCTTAAGCGAATCATCCACAGCCTGTTTAATGGTTTTACTGCTGATATTAGAGCCTCCACGTATCCATGGCAGGCCAGCACCAGCAATCTTGCTGGCAATCACCACATCCTGACGTTTTGTGGGGTTTTTAGAGATCCAGCTACCGATACAGGTTTCGGTGGTGCCGTAGCTATCCGCTGTTGGAGGTACTGCGTACATCTCTGCAGTATCGATAAAGTTAATACCCTGCTCTAACGCATAATCAATCTGCTCACAAGCATCCTCAACGGTATTCTGGCTACCCCAGGTCATAGACCCAAGACATACCTCTGAAACCTGTAAATCACTGCTACCCAGTTTTGTGTATTTCATATCTGTTTAACCTAGATAAATTTATCTGTGCAATCCTGACAGTCTAGAATAAAGGCAAACTAATGAAAAATACACCCACAGAAAGAAGTAGCACTAATTTCAGGTTGATATAACAAAGCTTCAGTTAAATACTCCGTCATCCAGTTTATCAGTGATCTCGGTGTTCACCTCTTCAAATCGAAGAATTTTGACACCCTTATGATCTTTCAGGAGTTCCTTTGCATCATCAAGCGTTTCCAGTGGGATTAATTCATGTCCCATTGGCCCAAGCACGTCGGAACCAATCACATAATAGGCTTTATGAGCATCGATGAGTGACACGCTATAGTATTCGGTAACACCTATTGAAGCTATATTCTTTAACTCGTGTCCTGGCGCCCATTTAGGCAAATCATTTAAATACTTAAATAGATCTTTGGCACCATCAAAATGATGAGCATGACCATTTTTATACAGCACTGTAGCAACCCAGTCAGGATATTTTGCCACAAACATGCCACACACTGGACAGGTGTCCTTGATACCGGGCTTTGGTAAATCTATCGGTTCAGACCTCACCGAAAATGATACCGTGAACAGTAAACAAATAAATAGCCAGGATATTTTTTGAGATTCAATCATATTTCTTTCAGCTTTAAGTTGAGAGAACACAGAGGGACATATCCCCTCTGTGTCAGTCAGCTATTAATTAACCACTCTTCTTCATTTTCATTTGCATCATTTTTTTGCGCTTTTCAGCACGGTTTTTTCTGATCATCATAGTATTGCTTGCCATGCCCAGATAGGCCTGTGTCAGCGCTTCATTAAAATCACCCAGTTCGCCACCTTTGTCGGCTTGTACTGCCTTAGCAGTATCCAGGGATGCAAATGCCATGCTGCTCTTCTTACTCATGGTGCCTTTGAGTTTTGAGCCAATCAGATAGGTGACCTTATCAACATTCACAAGCGGTTTGACTTTCTCACTGGAACCAAAGTCTGGTGCATAGATCGCCCTGGGGCCACGATCAATATTCAGAGATAGACTAATAGCCATACAATGAAGTGAACAGGTTCCATCAGCCAGTCCATCATCGTAGTGCACCAGATGGCGGCTATGATTAAACATGGTACGGTTCATACCGCAATAGGGGCAGGTAGGGTATTTTTTGAGCTCATTCGCAAGTGGGTTATCGTCTGGGGCAGTCTTAGGGATAAACTGCAAAGGTGTTCCATCTCCTTCACATGACTTACCCGATGCCTTCACCCATCCTTTTCCAGGAATCATGGCTCCAACATTACTATCAGCCATAGCGGTAAAAGTAAAACCACCCAGGCCAATAGCGGCAATGGCTTTCATCATGTCTCTACGATCATTACTGTGTTTTTCACTCATATGAGTTTCTCCTTTTTTGATTTAAAAAATAAATACAACCTGGTTGTCGGTAGTAAATGGTTTCATAACAATGAGGTGATTATCTGTTCAAATACTTCGGCCGGTGTTTCTCCTAACAAACGGGTGTGCAGGTTTCCATCTCTATCAACGATTAAAGCCGAAGGTAATGTTGTGGTCGCATAGTTCTTTGCTACGCCCCCTTTATCATCCAGCAAAACTTCATAGGTAAGATTCAGGCCATCGATAAAAGCCATCGCTGTCTGTTTATCCTGATCAATATTAAGTGCAAGTACGGCTAAGCCCTGCCCTCGATATTTTTGATAGATTGTCTCGAAGTCACGCAACTCCTTTTTACAACTGGGACACCAGTCCGCCCAGAAACTTATTAACACCACCTTGTTATTAAAGCCATCAGGAAAATCAACGCTTTGCTGCTGCAAGTTTTTTAAACTAAATGGTGGTGCTGGCTGCCCTTTTACCAGAGATGCTTCATTATTACTACAGGCTGTCATCAGCAGTGAAGCAAAAAATATTATTAAAAATGGAAGCTTAATGACTTGCATTGCTACCACCATACCGACTGCATGGTCAACGACGACTGCAAGACCCAGTAGGTAGACATGGCGTAGAAAACCACAAAAAGAATAAGCGATATATAGGTAATGCGAGAGCTATCTACTGCTACCGCCTGCTTGAGACTAGGGATGTTGCCCCAGGGCGAAATTACCCCTGCCGCCAGCGCCATAGAGGCGGCCAAAAACAGAGGGATATATAAAGTGTAACCTGCGTAGTCATGCCCTGATTTCAAGATACAAAATGGGCAATGATGATGAGGGTGCTCATAGATATATAGTGAGATATAAGAGACTATTGCAACCAGTGCTGCAACAAAAGCAGCCAAAGCTGATAGCGCAAACATCAAGCCGCCTTTGTTTCGAAAAAGAAATAAAGTACCCGTTAGCATGACCACCAGCCCGGATCCATACAATGCAACAATAGCCTGACCTGGTGATAAGCTGGAAACCTCTGCTGCTACACCTTTAGCATCTGCTGAAAATAAGGAGCCACAGCAAGAGGTGATGACGTCAGGATCCATTTCCAGGAAATAGCGTGCCTGTACATAAAACTCAGCCATCACTAGCGGGAGGATGAGAAGCAATAGCCAGTACTTAACCCTGACTAATGGATAGTCATACCCCTGATTATCCAGGTAGTTAAGTGCCAGCCAGATGCTACCGATGAAGAATATCCCTATTTTCAGAAACAATGTCGGCCAGCCCCAGACATTCACATTCAGTACACCGGTGGCGCACATGGCTCCAACAAACTGCCCCGACATGGATTCAGCGTTATAAACAAACAGTAGCAA
Organism: Gammaproteobacteria bacterium; assembly: GCA_050298595.1. Lineage (GTDB taxonomy): Bacteria > Pseudomonadota > Gammaproteobacteria > JACNJF01. Next base: position 55,992 of record JBNKUM010000085.1, read on the forward strand.
CGAAATCAGTTCAGAGATAAACACCATCGCTAGCAATGTGGATATCAAATAGGTACGTCGCTCCAGACGCAACTGTAATTCACTACCACTATTGATATCCCATGACCTTAATATCCGAATAGCAAACATAGAGGCTAATACCAGCATTAAACTGATCACAGCAGAGACGATGAATAATGCAATAATGGCCGGATTAAGTAGCATGATCAGTGTCTACTATCTCGCCATCGCGCATTTCAATCACCGTATCAACTACCGGCGAATCAAACACATCCGAATCGTGACTGGTCATCAAAATCGTTTTTCCTGACTGTCTTAACTCGTCCATTAACCCCATCAATTCCTGCGACAGTTTTGAATCCAGGTTTGCCGTAGGTTCGTCGGCAATAACTATCTGAGGATTATTGATTAAGGCTCTACAGATGGCTACCCGTTGCGACTCTCCACCTGATAGCCATTCAACCGGATTATCCTGCACGCGCTGCAAACCAAAGTGCGAAATAAGTGCTTCGGCTGATTTTTTAAGTTCACTGTGTTTCAACCCCAGCGGGTATGCTGGTAGCATGATATTCTCCTGCACACTCAGTCCCTGAATCAGGTTAAATTTCTGAAAGATAAAACCAAAGGTATGACGTCTGATATCAGTAAGAAAACGCTCGGGCAGCCCCGATAGAATCTTATCCTCCAGCATGATACGTCCTGAAGTAGGACGCGACAGACAACCGATCATTGATAACAGCGTGGTTTTTCCTGAACCACTGGCACCTTTCAGGCAGCTGACTTTACCGGCTTCCAGTTGCAGAGAAACATCCCTGATTGCACGGAACTCATTATGCCTGCCCTGATTAAATATCTTGTTGATATCGGTTAAAGTAATCAGCATGGTACTAGCGCATGATCGCATCAGGGTCGGTGACCGATGCCTGCCAGATTGGAATGATAGTCGCTACGACATACGGAAAAACTGTAAAGAAGAATAACGTTGCTATCTGTAAACCATCAATAAAGGGGACCAGCTTGAACTGAGGATACAAGGTAGCCCAACCTTTAAGCACAGGTTCGAACAATACAGTAGTGCTATAAAAGACATGCAGATAAGCTAGCAGATAACCGATGATGAAAGCCGTTAACGAAATAATAATACCCTCCCAGAATTTCATCCGAAGGATATCCCCTGACTCCCAACCAACGGCTTTTAAAATTCCAATCTCTCGTTTCTCTTCAGCTGATAATCCAGAAGCTTTATCCCAGGCAAAAATCACAAAAGCAAGAATTGAACCCATAAGTAATACAAATACAATACCCTGGCGCCAGGAGAAAACACTGTCATAGGTACGCAGTATCTCTTCGCGCAAAACCGGGCGCACATCAGGCAGTTTTTCAATCAGTTTCTCTGCCACTTTTCGTATTTCACGTGGGTTACGAACTGATAATACGATATCGGTAAACTGACCCTCAGCTATTCCACTGATCACACGAAATGCTTTACTCGAAATCAATACCATATCAGTTGTGATCAGCTCAGATTGCTGACTAAAAAGCTCTTTAATCTGAAACGAGTAGGTATTGTTATTCGAACGAATGGTAAAATAATCACCGACATCCACAGTGAGCGCACGAGCAATACCCGCACCAAGAACCGCCTGAGTGGTATCTAGCTCCCGATCATCGGCAGCCATCACGGTATAGTTTGCCTTTACTACCGGATTGTAGAAGTAGCCCCATAGGCGACCTTTTTTGGAAGTTACACCTCGCAACTGACCTATTTTTTCAATATAGCTAGCGGGTATCAACGCCTGACGTCCAGCCTCAAGGCGCTGCACAATGATTTCTGGTGACTGCTGCAGGATAATGCCGGCCTCTTTCTTTAACGCATGAGTAAACAACATGGCCATAGCCAGCATGAAGACGATTAATGTGTAAACCAGTAGTAGACCGAAATTCTTACCTTTCCTACGCAACAGAGAAGAAAGCGTAAAATCGATCAGGTAAGCCTGCTTACGCAAAAAAACCATCATGGTGTTAACTGCGCAGGCGGTTGATAGAGAGACCCTGTAGGAAAATGATCAAAAGAAGCAGGAGAATTTTGAAAAGCTGAATGTCGATCTGACAAAGACAGGTGGCGGGTATAACGAGCTTCAGTAAATAGAGCCAGATCGGATACCCCTAACTCGCTAACCAGCTTCGCACGTCGGTTCAACAACTCCATAGATCTATGCTGGCGAATATTGGCATCTATAGCGGTCAGAAGAATTGCCACGAAACCTGTCAGGAAAAAAAGCGCAACAAAGGTGGGCTTACGCATAGCAGGATTTTGCTCTTTCGCTAGTGACTACTCAGAAGGCAGAATTATACCTATCAACAAAAAAATATAGAGTGACAAATTGTCGCAGGGAGTGCGTATCATCACTGGCATGCTGCTACCCTGGAATTTGTTTGAGTATTACCTGAACCCATAGCTTCATGTCGGTTGCTGAAGTTAATCAAGCCACTTTCACAGATTACCCTTGTTCGTTATGCAGCAAACCAACTTGAGCACAGCATAAGGATTGCCTGACATCCTCATCCTTATTTGTGAAATAGCTACTTTACCTGAACAAACGGGTCGTACATCCTGTGAAAACAGTGCTTTCTTGAGCTATGCTAATAAGTTAGAGGATAGTTAAAATTGATACAGGCAAGATTTGATTATGCTCTAAATTATCGACATTCCAGCCCTGGCCGCAGGTTTTTCGATAACTGGCAGGCCCCTGAGGAAACATCTGCTTCCTTGATAACACTGTCACAACCCAAACGATATCTACAAAGAGGGTAAAGGTATGAATCATCTCGACGAGTGGGTTCATTTAATCGCCAAACAACTTAAGTCCGAAGCCGAGCTGATTGGCGTACAAGCTAAAAGTGAGCTATACGAGGATGCCGCACGGGATACCTTTGTGCGCATGGTATTAGATCCATTTCTACCTGCCAGCTATACGGTCGGATCGGGCAAGGTCATCGACGCTGCCGGTAATATATCCCAGCCTCAGGATATCGTCATTTATCGTAGCGACTTTCCTCAGTTCAATATGCCGGGCAGCCATGACGTATTCATCTACGAGAGTGTGCTGGCAACTATTCAGGTGCGCTCAAAGCTGGTTCGTAAATCGTTTTTCAGCGCCATGGATCAATGCGCCTCACTAGGTACTCTCACCCCTGCCATTGATCACGCGACCAGACGAGCAATCGCCGAAAAAATGAAAATGCGAGCTGATGCGAAGCACCAATACATTCACCCCGACCCGCTACATACCGGCCGCTTTAACTTGATCGCTCGGCCACATTGTTTCATTTATGCCTTTACAGGATATCAAACCAGTGAACATCAACTGGCCGAAAACCTCACCAAATGGATCGATTTTTACCACCAGGATCAGGATCACGCTGCCCTGCAAATGAAATCCCTGCCCTCGGTGATCGCAACACAGGGCTGTTTTGCCTGGCGAAATGCCGCACCGTTTACCATCAAGCAACGCGCTTTGATGGGTGTCGGTAACGATCCTGCACCCTTGCGCCTGATCATTCTGCAATTAATGCACGCTCTCAATCGGCGCCTGCTAAACACCAGTGATGGCTACGGCATTAAATCGACTATTGCGCCCTACATTGCTCACTTTGAAGCACCCAAAATTACTCAAATGGTTGGCACTGCCTTAAACCCAGGGGATGAAAAGCCTGCTCCGATCAATAGACCTGTTCCACAACAGCTAGCAGCAAAAGTCCAGCCACCCTCAGCCGAGAAGATACAAGCCACGGTGGGAAAACCTGTTCAAGCTGCAAAGCAAGCCGCCACAGCAGACAGTGATCAGAACAAAAGCCAACCCCAGATCAAGGATTTCTCTGCCCTCAGATCCAGTATAGCGACTGCCGGTTCTAATCAGCCGCAGGTAACTAGCACCATTGCTAAATCCACTAACCCTCTCTCCACATTCAGTAGTGGCGACGAAAAAGAGGAAGTTGAAGAGTATCAGTTTGATCCCATTGATCACCTCAAGCCTGAACCTGAAGAGAAGGCTGAACAATCGGGCGATAACCCCCAACCTGTTCGTCACCATAACAAAGTTGATAAAGATTTTGAAAGAACTCAAAAACTTCCAGATAAGCTAACCAGTCTGAAAAAAGCTAAGGATTCGAAAGATCCTTTTACAAAAACCTTGATAGAAGCACCGGAATCTAAGGACAAGGTAACGCCCAATTCTCCTGCAAAAAAATCAGCATACATTTCCGAATCATTGATATAACGGGAGTTCCCTGGACCAGCTGCGGAACTCCCCTCGTTGCTTTGGGCTATTTCACCTTTGGCTCTGAGCGGTGCAGCATGACTGCACCGCCTTAGTTTCATGGACAAAGCCTCCTGATCTAATTTCGACCACCAGAACCAGATCCTGAACCTCCTCCTGTGCCACCTGAGCCACCTGATCCGCCTGATCCGCCTGATCCGCCAGAGCCAGAACCTGAACTACCACCCATTCCAGATTGACTCATGCCATTAGCGCTGTTGCGAGAGCGTAGCTGCTCCTTATTCTTACTTTCTTCCTGTAACTTAATTCTGAGCTGCTCGCGCTCGCGTAGCGCTTCAAGGTCGGCACTTTGCTGTTCATCGCGGAGTTGTTTTCTAACCTGATCCCGCTGCTGAACAGGCTCACCCTGAGCATCTTTCTCAGTCAATCGATATTGATGAGTATTCTGGTATTGAAACTGCGCTTCTACCGGTTCATCAACTGCAAATACCGAAGAGGTAAACACCGCAACAGCGGCCAAAGTGGCAATTGTAAGTAATTTCGTTTTCATGACAGTCTCCTTCATGTTTCTAGACGTGGGAACATTTCCCACATAACATAAATATATGTGGTATTTTTTCCCACGTCAAGCTAATATTAGTATCAGAGCACATTGTTTTTTCAACATTTTCTAATTGAAAAAAATATTCCTTTTAATTCAATTAGTTGAACAGATACCCAGTCATTGCCCGAACATGAAATATGAATAAAGTCACACAACAGAAAACACGGCAAACCTTAATCAGGGCGTTAAAGGGCATTCTGCGGCCATTGGTCAGGCTGCTGATTCAGCATCAAATTACCTTCCCGGCTCTGCGTGAATTGCTTAAGGAGGTATATGTTGAAGTGGCGAATGAAATCATTCAGCGTGATGGTGACGCAGCCAATAACAGTCGCATCTATATCCTCACCGGTGTGCACCGCAAAGACATCAAGCGTATCTTCGAACAGCAACCAGAAGATAACGCTCCACCTGCAGATCTGTCTCTCGGTGGCGCCGTGATTTCCAGCTGGACCGCAAAGGACGAATACATTGATGAACAGGGAATGCCACGAGCATTGAAAAAAAGTGGTAATGACGATGAGCCTGGTTTTGAGCAACTGGTCGCCAGTGTCAGTAAGGATGTTCGCCCTCGCGCCCTGCTCGATGAATGGCTACGTCAGGGCCTGATCAGCCTTCAACAGGATCAGCTTGTACTTAACGAAAAAGCCTTCATCCCTTCAGAAGATTTCGAAAAACTATGCTTTTATCTGGAAAGAAATATCCGTGATCACCTCGCCAGCGCGACTCATAACCTGTTGAAAGAAGGCGAGCCGATGCTAGAACGCAGTGTTTACTACGGCAAGCTGACAGCAGAATCAGTACAACAGTTACGCGAACAGGCCAATGCAATGGCTATGAATATGCTCAGCGAAATTAACCAGCAAGCTATGCAACGACTACAGGCAGATAGCGATAAGCCTAATACCAACTCTCGCTTCACGCTCGGCTGTTACTGGCACGAACAGGAAAAATCATCATGAAGACCCTTTCAACATTACTAACAATTTTAGCCATTCTATTCATTGCAGCCTGTGCTAATAAGCAAACGATGCAACTGACAGAAAATGAGGCTGAGGATTTCGGTATCGGCGGTACCGGAATTATGGCAGGAAATCAGCAGGGAACCGGAATCATCGGCATGATTACCGGCTATGGCTCTATTTTTGTGAACGGCATAGAAATAGAAACCGAGAATAATGCCACGATCAGTATTGATGGCATGGTCGTTAAAGCGCATGATTTTGAGATCGGTGAAGTCGTTGAAGTACTTACCCTGGACACAAACACCCACACTCAGGCGCAACACATCAATATTCGTCATGAAATCATAGGTCCTGTTTCCCACTATGATTATGACCAGTCAACTGCAGTCATTCTGGGTCATACCATTCAACTGACTAATACAATCAACACAGCTGTTGAATTAGGAGATACGCTTGCCGTTTCTGGATTTACAAATCCCTCAGGCCTGATTCATGCTACTCATATCAGGCATACAACAGACAAGCAGATACTTCTGCGTGGTGTAATTAATCCTGAAGAGCACACCTTACCATTTATTAAGGTGTCAAAGTGGGTAATCCAGGGTTATCCCGCAAGCTACGCATCACAATGGAACATCGACTCTACGAATATTCGCAGCACAGGAAACAATGAACCTATTGTGTTTGAGGTAATAAAACCTAACTCTGATTCAGCAACTATTAACGTGCTTTCTCAGCAGATGTTACCGAGAGGATCAGCAAACAAATCATTTCTTCAACAGCAGCGTATACCCAGTAGATCATTACAACCTGGTCGACAATCCGGATCAGGCGGAGGCGGAGGCGGAGGCGGACGCGGACGAAGATGATAGCAAGCTGAAAAACCCCAATTAAATTCCAGTATCAAAAATGAAGCGCTTAAAAACTTTTCATTTTTTGTTCGCATTAAATTTCAAAATATTTTTATTGACATAAAAATTTCACAGGCGTAAAGTCGCGCCCCTGATTTTTCAACTTCAACTTTACGGAGGCAATGAATGGTTTTACCAAAAATTCAACTGAGCCTCGCGTCCTTTACCTTCCGGTAATTTCTTCCGGTCGTCTGGACCGGGCTCCGAATATATCTTAATTTTTATTAGGCCGATTATTGGCTATGGACTATTGCGTCTATATGCCACTGCTTTTATCGGCCTATGGAGCAGGAAATGAAACGGGACTACTTATACTCAACCATTAATCGTTCAAAACAACAAAAACACGTACCAGCCTTAGATTATAAGTTCGTGCTGGCACAAAACTAAGGAGAATAGCTATGCCTATTCAAAAAATAATCAGTAAAGGAAAAGTACCAGTCAAGATTTATACCGACGAGGTCGAATCTGGTGCCATGCAGCAACTGTATAACATGGCTCAGCTACCTTTTATCCATAGCCATATTGCTGCAATGCCGGATGTTCATATGGGTAAAGGTGCTACGGTAGGATCAGTCATACCGACCAAAGGCGCCATTATTCCTGCGGCTGTGGGTGTGGATATCGGCTGCGGCATGAATGCAATACGCCTGACAATAAAAGCTAACGATCTGCCGGATAACTTGCGTGCTGTTCGCCTGGCGATTGAAGAAGCAATCCCAGTGGGTTTTAACATGCACACAACTGATCGTGCTCGGCGTTCAACTATACAGGCATTATCTGGAGGACTGGATCAAATTATCGGTAAGCACAAAAAGATTTACTCGATGCAGAAAAAGCCCTATCAGACCTGGATACGCCAGATTGGCACACTGGGTGGTGGCAATCATTTCATCGAGTTATGTCTTGATGAGAATAACGATGTCTGGGTGATGCTGCACTCAGGTAGTCGCGGCGTGGGTAATGTGATTGGACAGTATTTTATCAGCCTGGCGAAAAAGGATATGGGCCAGCACCTGATCAATCTACCAGATAAGGATCTGGCTTACTTTAACGAAGGCTGCAAATATTTTGATGATTATATTCAGGCCGTGCAATGGGCTCAGGATTACGCAATGGCTAATCGTCGAGAAATGATGCATCTGATTTTAAAAGCATTGAGAAAGAAGCTGCCGAAATTCGGCATTACCAAAGAAGCGATTAACTGCCATCACAATTATGTGTCTCGGGAATTTCACTTTGGTGAAAATGTTTATGTCACTCGCAAGGGTGCCATCAGCGCAGGTCTGGATGAGCTCGGTATTATCCCTGGCAGCATGGGTGCCAAATCCTACATTGTGCGCGGCAAAGGTAATCCGCAATCATTCTGTTCCTGTGCGCATGGAGCAGGTAGAAAAATGAGCCGCAGTGCGGCCAAACGTCAGTTCAGCGAACAGGATGTAGAGAAACAGACTGCAGGGATTGAGTGCCGTAAGGATAAGGGTGTGATAGATGAAATTCCATCCGCTTATAAGGATATTGATCAGGTGATGCAGAATCAATCTGATCTTATTGAAGTAGTACATACCCTGAAACAGGTAATCTGCGTTAAGGGTTAGGGAACCTCTGATTAATTCTGGTTCGATGGTGTGGTGAGATGAAATAGTTCGGATCAAGGCGAAAAGTGCACGTAATAGCAAGCTATTGCGAAACTTTTCAACGCTGAGCCGGATTATTTCAGCCACGACACACCGATCCACGAATTGATCAGAGGTTACTTAGTTAATTACAACTGGAGAAAAGCATGTTCAATAAACAGCCAAATGAAAAGAGATATCGATTAATGAAGCACCGATTTATCAAGAGAAAAGATTATGAAGAAAGAGATTTTAGATGAGGTAATTGCCTGCTTACCAGAAGAGCGAACCTTGTTTCACTACTTTAAAGGGCAATATGCCTATCAACTGCTGTCTTATGCCAGTAGAAAACAATCCAGTGTAAAAGCAATGAAGCAATCCGTTTATCAAAGGCTACTGAACCAGCAGGACATAAAGCTGTTATTAGCACAGTTGGGTAATGGAACACTTAATCCTGAATTATTTCAACATGTGTGGAATGATAACAGCCAGCCATTTGTACTGACTGTAGATCGCTGGGGTAACAACAACCAGTGGAATTGCCAGACTACTCGTAAAGGCTGCAATCTGGTACTGCAATTGAATTTTTCAGAAATGCATAACCGTACTTATCAGCGCCTGGTTAAACCAGAAGATGATTATATTTTTAACTATTCAGGTCATCCCGTGATGGATCGTAATAAGAGTGAGCGCTATCGAGATACGCTAGCCTGGTCACGTATAGACCTTGATCTGGATAGCGGTGAAGCATTGATAGAAGAAATTCAAAGCGACTGGGTTCGGCGTGTAAAGCGCTGTTTACAGGCAATAAAAAAGGGTTCTACTCCCTGGTTTCTGGACTGGTGCAAATGCAGTAGCGATGATTTTATTATGTATGCTGAAAATGTGCTGGCTCCTTTTTATACCCTATGGGCTGAAGCTATGCTGTCATCCAGTATCCATTTTATATTCAGAGAGCTGGGTATAGATAAAATTTATTATCACACCCACGAAACCGGACAAAAGATAAAGCAGGTCTATGGAGGTGCCCCACCACGCTCTCTGTATTCCGATTTACCCAGAAAATTCTGTTTTCAAATTACTGATGAAGAGCCTGAGTTTATGAAAAATGACCGGAGCTTCAAACGTAAAAAGCGCAGCCTTAAACAGCTTGCATGGTACAAACTGGAACTTTAGGAGAAAAATATGCCAAGACGAAATCGAGCTATTAGAAACCCTGTTGCTCGCTCCCCACTACTCAGAAAAGGTGGAGTTCATAGCCAGACAACAACTGGACAACGGGTTCGCAACCGACTTCAAACTCAATCAGCTATCAATGAATGGCTGGAGGAGATTGAAGACGAAGCAATAACTCAAACTAAGGTTAAGGGGAGCAATAGCTCCCCTTATTGCTTTCAGCTGTAAAAAGGAGGAACCTAAGCGTAAATGAAGATTCTAAAGATCATGAACCTACTTAAACTCATATTAATATCAGCAATGATAACAACCACAGTATCGTCCTGCAGCTCAAATATTCCTCTGGATATTTCTCAGGAAGTACAGGGAGCCCCCAGTTTTACACAGATTCAGAAACAACCTGAGGCCTACCAGGACCAACCACTACGCTGGGGTGGCACGATCCTGAAAACTGACAATAAACAAGGCTCCAGCTGGATAACCATTGTCGCCTTTCCATTAAACAATAATGGACGACCTATGGAGTCAGATCAGAGCCCAGGACGCTTTATCGCTGTCATCGATGAATTTCTCGAGCCCTTAGTCTTCACTCGAGATCGTGAAATTACCGTTCGCGGTAGACTGATCAAAACTGAAACTATCAAGGTTGGCGATTTTCCATATCAATACCCTTTACTACAGGTAGACAGTTATCACCTGTGGGCTCCGAAGCCCGAAATAAACGAAATGAATTCGCCCCATTTCTGGCCATATTCCTGGCCTTATTATCCCTACTACCCCGACCCTTACTTTAATCGTCGACTCTATTACTAATGAACGAAATGAAAAAACCGATACGCAAAAGTATTTTTCTTCTGCCCCTGATCAGCCTGCTTGCGGGCTGTGCCAGTACACCTACATTTGATGTCACTCAGGTAGACAATACACTTATACCGCAGAATGTTGCCGCCGAACCCTCTGCCTATCTGGGTAAAACGGTTCTATGGGGCGGCATTATCCTGGACACCAGGAATTTATCCGGTTCTACACAGATAGAATTACTAGCCTATCCGCTAAGCAAGGATCAGAGGCCCCTGTCGGACAATAGACCATTAGGGCGCTTCCTGATTAATAAAGATGGGTTTCTGGACCCTGCGATTTATTCCCAGGGCCAGAAAGTCACCGTACTCGGCAGCGTCGATAAAAACCAACAGGGAAAGGTTGGCGAAAGTAATTACAGCTATCCAGTCATTAATGCCGAGCAACTCCAGCTCTGGTCACCACAGAGCGAAAGCCAAACTCGATTTAGTTTTGGGCTCGGGGTTGTCTTTTAAGGCAGCTCTGAAACCAGCCTCTGGTTGAAAAATTTAACCGGCAAAATAGTGAAGTGAAAATCCCCGCCTAACCTATGTAGTTACACCGCCATTTGCGGATTGCCATTTTTTACAATCTGTAATTTTTTTGAATAATATTTTAATGTGCCATAGTAAAAAAGACCCGGCAAGGTTCACTGTTTTTTTACTTACAGTTCCGGCCAGGTCCTTTAGAGAGGAACCCCTCTCTTCACTTATTATATAGCTCAGATTTTTTTAATCTGCAAACTTAATTCACAATTATTGTAAAAGTAATAATTTAGTCTGCAGTATTACTTTCATCGCTTAGCAACCAAGTCAAAATCATCTCCTTTATTTTAAGGTACTCGTCATCATCAGGGGTAACATTTTGCCATTGAGGATTCTGCCGCAGGGTCTTTAAAACATCACTCCATTTTTTTGGAAGCGTACGACCAGTTTCATTGAAAAGCTTTAGCCTGCTTTGCGCCGCATGTCCTCGATGTGTCAGGGTTGTTAATAACCTGCGCTGTCTGAGATAAAGCAGACTGACTGTTTCATCATCAACACATAGCCATTGGTGACCACGCCAGGCTGCCATCAATTCCTTTTGATATCGTTGAACTGACGCCCATCCTCCACCTATTGCTGCACCTAGCAGGCTCGCTGCCCCCAGGCTTAAGCCTCCTACCATTAAATCAATGCCTGCACCGACAGCAGCACCGGATAGTGCAGAGGCTCCTACATCCAGTCCAAATTCTTTTAACATATGCGGTGAAAATATATCCAGCTCCCAACGACCATTGCTCACTGGCAACTGCTGCAGATCGAGGTCCAGTTGAGTAAAAGCAAAGATTGCCAATAGATCCTTCAAAGCCCTTTGTTCGGCATTACGCACGAAATCCTGCATTGAATTCACGTCGCTATCAGAAATACTTTTACTGGTTTTCGTTTTATCAGATTTACTACCAGTGACCTCAAGCCGATAACAGGCTACTTCGCAGAGAAGTTGAAAGATACGACGTGCGGCAGCCTGCTTCAGGTTTTGCCATACCTGTTGGCGGTAGTCGATTAAATGCTGCAGGGAATCGTAGTAACGCTCCAGCAGGCTTTGCAGTTTTTGGTACAGCCGTTTTTCAGCCTCAAAATCAAAAGCAACCGTATCAAACTCAAGTGCCGCATGCAGATTAAACAAAGCCATCTGTTCACGCCAGCGCTTCAGCGCTTCATCATTTCCTTCGATAAAATTAAACACCGGAAGAATCGGTTTACCTGCCTTACTGAGGACTTCTACTTCATCGCGATACTTACCCAGCAACGGTTCGCGTACATCAATAATATATAGCAACACATCACTACTTAGTGACTGTCGCAGCACCTTGATCTCCTGATCAAAATCAGCATAACGGTCTTGCCGAGAGATGAAAGCCTTCAGGAGTTCAGCGGGTGAAGCAGTTTCTATTGATGCTGATAACGCTTCCACTTCCTCCAGTAGTGCGCTGGAATCTTCAAAGCCCGGTGTATCGAACAGGCTTAATACAATCTCATCATCTGCATAAATAGACGACTGTTCTACAGAGCGCGTGGTACCCGCAGCATCATCGACATTGCCGAAATGATCGTCGCGTAACAAGGTTCGGATCAATGATGTTTTACCGGCATTGGTATGACCGACAATGCCAACTTTGATTGCTACTGAAGGATTAGCCTGCATGGAATTGGTCATTTTGAATCTACGGTCATGCTGATGACATGATCAGCCGGAATATCGCAGGCTTCTGCCAGGCGATACCAGGCGGCTAGCCGTTTAGTAGAAGCTTTTTCTTCATTGGGTAACTGTAGAAGCACCAGCCAGCGCTGCAAGCAATTATTCATCAGGCTAGCAATGGTTCGTTGTACACCACGATCTGGTGAACGCTCAGCATCTGCAGCCACCGCAAGATCTGTAGTCCCAGCAACCTGTAAAAGCCGCAAGGTTGTTGCCAGTGACTCACGATCAATGACCTGCCCAACACTATCTTCTAACTTGATAGATGATATTGGCCAAATGAAATTATCGCCGAGCTCCACTGCGACCCATTTTGTATTTGCTGGAAGTGAATGGGATACTGGTGCATGAGGGTTTGTCTGTATAGACTCAGGAGGCGAAGTATCTGCATCAACGATTTGACCGTGAGTTGCCATCGGCATCAATCTCTGACGCAGGCTAATGTAATAAGGCAGGTATAAATCAAGTGCAAACAGGCGACGCGCTCGCATACTCATCAACGAACTCCAGAGTAGTAACACAAAACGCGGTACGATTCCGAAGCACAGCAAAGATCCCAGTAAAAACTGCGCCCAACTGGAACGGTGTTCAGCACTCAACACATGCTCTACGCCTAATCGAGACTCCCTTACCTGATCCACGGTTGGCATCACAAAACCAATAAATTCCAGTGGCCGACTCAACATATCCGTTAGTTTGATGAAAATAGAGTCAGATAACAAAGTCGTACCCCAGACAAAATCATACTGCCTGACCATTAATAGCAATACCAGAAACGTCAGCCCGGACAACAGGTAAACCAGCCACAACTGATGCGTTATCTTGCTAAACTGCCACTTACCAACCGCAGCGGTAAACAAACACTTCAACCAGGCCTTGTCAGCCAACTTACCAGGCGTCGCAGTGTCTTGTTTACCCGTATTAGTTTTGTTGTCGAACATACCAGGTAACCAGCCAGTTAAACGAGCTAACAGGCCGGAGGCCAGGCCCTCCATATTCAGGCTAATGCCAATCAACCAGAGCAACATTGAGATAAAATTAAAACCCAGCAACACCAATAACAACCAGTAGATGTTGATGGTATTACTATTAGTGATTGCGTATACGGAACCCAGAGCACCCAATAATGCAACCAGAATTAGAGTAAAGATTTTTATATATCGAGATATTTTAGCGGCATGTGAAAGCGCATCTGACAAATCATACTGCCTGACCAGGCATTGCGCGCGCCGCCAGAGACGTTCGTGGAAATCCTGATGTGCCGATATGTCGGCAAGTTCCTCCTCATGATCAGAGACAAGCGGGTGCGAGGTTTCAATATATCGTATCTGTTCGATCAGCAAAGACTTGTCGAAATTAGAAATTGTCACAATAGAATAAAGAACCCGAAAATATTGAATCCGGTTATTTTAAACTAGAATCCGCAGCTGGACGAGTTGTAGTGCATTTGAGGTGGCGTAGATCAAGGCGTGACGACACGAAATAGCAAGCTATTCCAGGGGAGTTACAAGGCTTCCGCGTCCTGCTCTCGCCCCTTACCTATGTCCCTATAGGCAAGGCTTCCGCGTCCTGCTCTCGCCCCTTACCTATGTCCCTATAGGCAACGCAGTGATACACGCCTCAAACGTGCAATTCAGTTCGTAGCGGGATTTACCGATTGGGTGAAAAGATACATCAACTGTAATGGTTTATAAAACAGCAGGTTACCCTCTTATGCGAGCGGTCAACTGCGGAATCCAGGTTTAACTGGCCCTGGCAGATTTGTAACCCATAACTCCGTTTAGCTTTATTCCCTTACTCGCTGGATCTGTGGTAGTGGTACTTTCTTCCAAAAAACATGTCTTTCAATACCGACAGCGGTCCAGCTTCTGGCAGGTATAGTTTTTCGCTCAAAGGTAGATGTTTTAGATGTTCATCCAGCCCCTTAGTCCTGGTTTTTAACTGTTCTGCCTGAGATACTAGAACCTTCGTGTTTTCATGTACTTCATCCCAACTCCTGGAATGCTGACTGGGAGTTGAAGCATCAGATTCAAGATTGTTTTGTGTATCTTTTGATAAGGCTTCAGCCGTTGAATTTATCTCCGCCGCCACTGCATTTAACTCATCACTGAACTTCCACATTTCAGCCCTCAGCTCTGTTGAACTAACCAGCATACGTCTGATGGACTCATCTTTTGCATCCAGATAACAGTTAATGACGAGATCCATATCCAGATAGATAATTTTGCTGATAGCCTGAATGATAGAAACTGCCTCATCAGTTTTATCCGCGTAATGCTTGTATATAAGACCAATAAATTCACACAGCATCCTGTTGTAACCCCCTATATACCAGTTAGGGGTCAGACCGATGCGGGCATGAGCACGACCTATTCTGGAGGTCTTCTCGTAAAACGCATTGTCATACTTACCGATAAAAAGTGACTCTATCCAGTGTTGCTTTTGCGCCGCACGCGCTTTGTCAATTTCTGACTTATCTGCAAACAGAGGTTGCAGCTCCGGCTCATCCAGGATGTGGGAGTAAAGGTTATTAAGAACCTCATCCATGGCTGGCTCTAAAATATCTTTTGCCTGGCGAATCTGCTGTATCGTTTTATCATCGATACTCAGAAACCTGAGACGCTCTTCCATTAATTCTTTGTATGACATATGCCCCTCTCTTTATTATTCAATAAATAGAATAAGTACAAATCAAATACACTATTACGATTTTCACCCTATCATCTCTATTGAATGACAGCTACACTGTTGCTTGATGAGATCTGAAAGCGCTTGATTTTTTATTATTATGTTTCGGTTTTAGCTGCTAATTTTCAAACAAATCATAGATTACCACAATGGAAACAATATATTCATGGACTTAGATTTAAATTTTACATATATTTTCACTTTGTACCTTAAAATCATAAATCATATTGAAAATCTTAAGAATTACTTAGCTAGATTATTATAAGTTACCATCTGCTATAGCCTAAAATACTATTTTTTCTATGATTTCCACCGCTACATTTGCATCTGCCAATCGAAGTTAAAAGAAGTTTTAAATGAAAACTGTCAGTGACATTATGTCGACCTCAGTCAGAACGATTCATCGTGACATCTCGGTTTGCGATTTAGAGGAAATCTTTGTTACCTACAAGATCAGCGGAGGCCCTGTTATTGATAACTCAGGGAGTCTGCTGGGCTTCGTATCAAAGTCAGATGTTACACGTTTTGACTCCACAGGCGAGGACCCGAATTATACAAGTGTGTTTGAAATTGCAAGCCCAATAGTGATCATCATTTCACCTGAAGCCACTATTGAAGAGGCGGCTCAAAAGATGCTCGAACAGCAGGTGCATCACCTGATTGTAACAAAGGGCGAGGAACTGGTAGGAATTTTGTCTTCGCTGGACTTTGTCAAATTTGTTGCATCAAATTTCTGCCATAATTAATCCTTCCTGATTGCCCCTAAGTTTCAGGCCTTAATTAATTACTTTCTATCAGCAGGACTACGCTGCTCTGGAAGGACCTTATTGGCGAAATAACGATCGGCATCTTCAATATCAACGGGTTGTTCTTCGATATCTACCAAAGGCAGTTCATAGTCGCTCCATCCGCGTAGACCTGTCTTCAAGGATATGACATTTTCATAGCCCATCAACTGCATGGTATATGCTGCAAGCGTGGTACGGTTACCAGAGCGACACACCAGCACGACTGGCCTGTCTCTGGCTTCTACTAACTCAGGTTCGGTTTCTTCGAAATTCCATTCACAGGCATTTTCCAGGATACCGCGTGGCACATTCACTGAATCCTCTATATGCATGGTGTCGTATTCGTGGGTCTCACGGATATCGACGATTAGCGTTTCTGGGTGAGCTTCAAGGTATTCTTCCACATCCCAGGGCATCATTTCCGTTATCTGAGGTGCAATTTCGGCTGCGATCTGAGCAAAGGTTTTCATAGGTAATCTGCTAGCTTGGTAACGCGAATCAGCTTAGCTTAAAAGAAACTCAAACTCTATCTCACCCATGAGATATGAAAGATAAGAACATTACCTTCTCTCAACAAAGTCATCGAAGAACATATACCTGCCAGAATATCTACAAACTATCCAGTATGGTTTGAGCATCACTAACCTTAAACTCGCCCGCAGCTTCCACATTGAGCAATTCAACAATGCCATTATTCACGATCATCGCGTAGCGCTGAGACCTTATGCCCATGCCACGAGCTACAGCATCCAGTTCCAGTCCAACCGCCTGGGTAAAAAGTGCACTGCCATCAGCCAACATTAAAATTTTATCTTCGACATTCTGGTCAACAGCCCAGGCACCCATAACAAATGCATCATTGACCGAAAGGCATACAATCTGATCCACACCCTTTGCGAACAGTTCATCAGATTTCATCAGATATCCCGGTACATGAGCTTGAGAGCAGGTTGGGGTAAAGGCCCCAGGTAAGGCAAAAAGAACCACTTTCTTATTGTTAAAAATCTCGTCAGTAGTTATTTCAGCCGGACCCTTATCAGTCATATGATACAAAGTCACTGAAGGAATTTTATCGCCAACCTGGATAGTCATAACAATTTTCTCTTTCGTTAGTTTTATTAAAGACTATTATAAATTTGATAGCGATTCTAAAAAACCATAATTTTTTATGTACAGCAGAAAACAGATACAACTTTAATATTGGGTTGCGCAAACAGGTAATACTCAAAATGCGAGAGCTGAAGCCTGCTCGAACTATGACCTAAGAGGTAATAAGCGTATGCTGTTCTAAGAAATAAAATATCTGAAGCGGAAAAGCATGAGCTATGGTTGAAATTAATCATTCAAACCCAACCTGCGAAACAATATGACCTTATTATTAATCTACCTGACCATCGCTATCGGGGTCTCATTTCTTTGCTCTATTCTCGAGGCTGTGCTGTTATCAATCACGCCAAGCTATGTAGAGAAATTGAGCAATGAGCATCCCAGAACAGGTGCAAGGCTTACCAAAGTGCGTGACCGGCTGGACGAGTCTCTTTCCAGCATCCTGATCCTTAACACCTTTGCTCACACTATGGGTGCGGCCGGAGTGGGTTCTCAGGCGCTACAAATATTCGGGGCACGTTGGGAAACACCTATCGCCATAGTTCTCACACTCATTATTCTGTATTTCTCTGAGATCATCCCCAAAACACTGGGGGCCAATTTCTGGCGTCAACTGGCGATACCGGCATCATGGATTATTGGCTGGCTGGTTAAACTGGTTTACCCGCTGGTGTGGACAGCCACACGTCTTACTCGTCTGTTTAATAGCAAACAGAACGATGGTGTAACAAAAGAAGAAATCATTGCCATGGCATCTCTGGGCCATAAAGGGGGGACTCTCGATTCTCAGGAAAATGAATATCTCTCGAATGTACTTAGCCTGCGTGAAAAAACTACCGAAGATGTGCTAACTCCTCGCACAGTAGTTCACATGCTGCAACGCAATACGACTGTTAGTACAGCGTTGGAAATTTCTGAAACCAAAAAGTTTTCACGCATGCCTGTGTATGGCATAGATATTGATGATATTCGAGGCAAGGTACTGCGTACAGATCTGTATGAGGCGGAACGATCAGGCCACGGTTCAGATCCTGTCAGCAACTACACCCGACCAATTTTCCGAATTTCGGAAAAACTCCCTGTGTACCAGTTACTCGACCTGTTTATCAAGAAACATGCTCATTTATTCCTCGTAGATGATGAGTTTGGACAAACCTCAGGAGTAGTCACTCTGGAAGATGCCATCGAAACCTTACTGGGTCGTGAGATTCTTGATGAAAGCGATACAGTGACTGACATGCAGGAACTGGCTCGCGATAAATATCGCGAAAGGCTACGCGAAATCAAGCGGCAAACTGAGGCCGAAAACGACAGCTAAATATTGGAAAAACATACCCGGTCTATACATTCGATCTTCAGGACGAAACGGGCCTGAGTGACTTAGATCGACCCGAATGAGCTGAAACCCTAATTAACCACGAAGGGCTCGAAGAGTATTACTCGTTCACATACTCCGCGTGGGAATGCATAAGAAGGGGTTTGACCTCAGCTCCTCTGGAAACATGAAAGTGAACTGTAATACTACAGTTTAAGTCATAATCACGAGCTAAACCCGGATCAAAAAAATCCAACAGATGCTGAGGTAAAACTCAATGGCACCAGTGCCTGAGCTTCAAATTCAATGCCGCTCCATCCCGATTGCATAAACTGGCGAATATTGGCGTGATCATCAGCATCCGGGGTTTCCAGTACAGCTCGATATATCTCGCCAAAACAATTTAACGTCTGTAACTCATCCAGCTGATGGATCTGAGCAAAACTGAATATCTTGCAGGATCCGTTATTTTGATCAGCACTGTTTTGCTGTTCTCCATTACGAAAAGCCGTCGGAGTAAATTTGTATAGAGAATCGATTAACTCTATGCTGTCAGCAAACTGAATCGATTCGGGAATTTGCTGTAATCGGGTAATAAAGGTTTTTAGATCCATAGTTAATGCTCTGTTTATATACAAACGGGTGTCAATCCATTCTACCCCCTCTCAAGCAATCACAACAGCATCGTTAAAACCATGAATAACTGACTATTGACCCGGATGAAAGGCTAAGGTTGTTTTTCCCCCAGCTTCTCAATCAGTTTATCCATCTTTTCTAATACTGATTGATAATGAGTCTGCAGAGCATCGCCATCTGGTAAACTACCGAGATCTACGCTCTCAATCTCCTTAAGTTGTTGCAGCAATTCAGAGATCATTGCACGGTCCTGCGGATCTACCTCGGCAACAGACTTCATAGCCTCTATCGCGGTTTCAATTTCACGATGTGCCCGCCGTCGCTCCTGAACATAGGCTTTTTCCAGCGCCAGGGTTTGCTCCAGTTTTACTTTCGCATTCACCAGAGGGGTCCTTCCCGGGGCATAGTAATTGGGCTCATGTTTGCGCATCCACAGTCCTGCCCCAATAATACCTGCCAGCACTAATACCAGAGCCAGGATCAAGCCATGTTTTTTTACTGACTGACTTGCGGTACTGGATGTTGTGTTTCCTTTGCTCATACGCCTTCCATGATTTGTCTGCGATAGATCATTAATTCTCTCGAGTGCCGGGTTATATGTTTTTAGATTAACTGCTCAATCAGTAATGTTTGACCAACCCATTTCTGCATAGTAGCGGGGCGGTAAACGTCTGATTAATGTTAGCATTAAAGGCTTTGATGCGAAAACTATCTAAAGATTCACTGCCATCTTCATCCGAAGCTCAAACAGTTTTTTCATCTCAGCACCGGTAATGAGAAGTCCGCCTTGCGATAATCGCTTACTCTATTTATAGTTAACCTTCCTCAACGGGGTGCTCGACAGAGCTGAGAGGTGGTTACACCAACCCGATGAACCTGATCCAGTTAGCACTGGCGTAGGGATGTGAGTGAATCCTGTTACGATCTCCCCATCTCTCCGATTATTCTACATTCATACAATTGGAGTCCATTTATGTTCTCAAGTTTTTCCCGGCCATTGCAGTTATGTCTTGCGGCCATCCTCAGTATTACACTGTCAGGCCAGGCGCTTGCCGCAAAACCAGCACTTACCGTCTATACCTATGACTCTTTCACCAGCGAATGGGGGCCGGGCCCAAAGGTTAAGCAGGCCTTTGAACAGCAATGCAATTGCGAGCTTAAATTCGTCGGTCTGGAAGATGGTGTATCTCTACTGAGTCGATTAAAACTCGAAGGCAGCAATACCAGTGCCGATATTGTATTGGGTCTGGACACCAACCTGACAGCAGATGCTCGCGCCACCGGCCTGTTTGAAACGCATGGTATGAGCATGACCAACTCAACCTTACCAACCTCATGGAATGATAAAACTTTTCTGCCTTATGACTATGGCTATTTCGCCTTTGTTTATAACAAGGAGAAATTAAAGTCTCCACCTACCAGCCTTAAACAGCTGGTAGAAGATCCACAGGCACCCAATATTCTGATTCAGGATCCTCGCACCAGTACTCCTGGCCTGGGGCTATTGTTATGGGTGAAAAAGGTATATGGCGATAAAGCTGGCGAAGCCTGGGCCAAACTGTCTAAAAGGATAGTCACCGTGAGCAAAGGCTGGAGCGAGGCCTATGGCCTGTTTCTGAAGGATGAAGCCCCTATGGTCCTCAGCTATACTACGTCACCCGCTTACCACATCATCGCCGAGAAGGATCAACGCTTCGCTGCTGCACGTTTTTCCGAAGGCCATTACCAGCAAATTGAAGTTGCCGGACTGATAAAGTCCAGCACGAACAAAGCCCTGGCACGGGAATTCCTCTCTTTCATGTTGAGTGAAAAATTTCAGGCTATCATTCCCACCACTAACTGGATGTATCCTGCACAACTCGACCCCGCCAAATTACCCGAGGCGTTCGGAAGCCTGATCGATCCATCTCCGGCCCTGCTGTTTAACGACGATGAAATCGCTACACAGCGTAAGCAATGGGTTAACGAGTGGCTTGAGGCCCTGGCTAAATAGTTAAGGCTCAATAAAAATGTCGCCTTCGCGCAGCGCCTATCCAGTACTCGGCATTCTGGCACTCATAGTGCTAGCACCTATGTCGAGTCTGTTGCTGTTAGGTGGCGAGGGTTTTTCGCTCAGCGAAATTATTCACAGCCAGTATATGCGTCGTGTATTAGGTTTCAGTCTGTGGCAGGCATTCCTCTCCAGTCTGATCAGTGTCAGCCTTGCTATCCTGGTAACACGAGCTCTGGCCCATTTTGGCGAATTCCCGTTACGCAATGTGTTACTCAAACTGTTTGCACTACCTTTGGTCGTGCCTTCAGTAGTTGTCGTCATGGGTATAGTTTCGGTTTATGGAAGCCATGGCTGGATTCCACTGGGACGCGAACTGTATGGCTTGAATGGCATACTGCTTGCGCACGTGTTTTTTAATCTACCACTGGCCGTTCGATTATTACTACCCGCCTGGCAATCCATTCCCTCCCCACACTGGCGACTGAGTGAACAAATTGGCTTTACTCAATGGCAACAATGGAAATATCTCGAATGGCCTGCCCTGCGTGAAAATCTGCCTGGCGTGGCACTTCTCGTCTTTATGCTTTGCCTGACCAGTTTTGCTGTGGTACTGACTCTGGGTGGAGGGCCCCGAAGCACTACACTGGAGGTTGCCATCTATCAGTCATTACGTTTCGATTTTGATCCGCCCCGGGCAGTATTTCTGGCACTTCTACAACTGGGCCTTTGCTCTGTAGTGGCCTGGCTCAGCTCTCGTTTCCATAAACTGCCAGACGTAGAAATCACCATAGCTAATACCAGAATGGATACTCGACTGAACCGCAGCTGGATCAACACAGTGACCATAGCACTGGCCGTATTTTTCATCACGATGCCATTATTGGCAATGGCAATAGATGCCCTTAAAGGTTCTTTGTTTGAAGTATTATCCAGCCAGAGCCTGTGGCAGGCAGCAATATTTACTCTTTTTATAGGGCTGAGTGCATCGTTTCTATCAGTGAGTGCTGCAGGATTATTGCTTGCGACCAGCACCGATCTGGCATTGATGGGTAACAAGCGCAAAGCTTCGTTGATCGAATTTGCCGGATCAATTGTTTATCTGGTGCCGCCTCTGGTGATAGGCACGGGACTTTTTGTATTAATGGCACCTCATTTGAATGTTTTCGACTGGGCCATCCCAGTAGTGATTCTGATCAACGCCATGATGGGGCTGCCATTTGTAATCCGTACCCTGGGACCCGCCATGCGCCAGAGTAAAATGCGTTATCAACATCTAAGCCAGAGCCTTGCACTATCTGGCTGGAACCATTTCAAAATTGTTGACTGGCCGTTACTGCGTAAACCGATTGGTCTTTCCTGTGCGCTGGTTGCAGCCTTATCTATGGGAGACCTCGGTGTCATCGCGTTATTCGGCACACCCGACACCACTACCCTACCTTTATTACTATACCATCAACTGGCCGCTTACCTGATTCCACAGGCTGCGGTAACTGCAGCATTTTTGCTGGCTTTCTGTTTACTGGTATTCTGGTTGCTGGAAGCCGGTCTGGGAGGTGGTAAACAGCATGCTTAGCATTAAACAGTTGAAATTTAGCTATGACACGCCTCAACAGGACAACAGCATGTGTTTTGACCTGGAGGTCAATACTGGTGAAGTGATGAGCCTGATAGGACCGAGTGGCTCGGGTAAAAGTACATTGCTCAATCTGATTGCCGGTTTTCTGACGGCCAGTAGCGGAGTAATACAGGTAGGCGCAGACCAGATTCAGACACTTGAACCGGGCAAGCGTCCAGTTACCATCGTATTCCAGGAACACAATCTGTTTCCTCATCTTGATGTTTGTACCAATGTTGCTATCGGTATACAACCGTCATTAAAGCTCACCGCACAACAACAGGATGAAGTCATGCAGGCTTTACAAAAGCTGAGCCTTGAGGGACTGTATAAACGCAAACCGGGGCAGCTTTCCGGAGGGCAGAGGCAACGCGTAGCACTCGCGCGCGCATTGGTACGCAAGCACGAAATCCTGTTGCTCGACGAGCCCTTCGCCGCATTGGGTCCATCATTACGTGAAGAGATGATAGAACAGGTAAAACAGCTGGTACAGAACCAGAATATGACCGCCCTGCTAGTCAGTCATCAACCGGCAGACGCTTTACTTGCTTCACAACGCATAGCTTTTATCAACAAGGGTCAGGTAATCGAAGTGGAAGCCACTCAACATCTGCTAAACCATTCCGAGAACGCCGACATCCGGCAATATCTGGGGACAAAGTGAAAGAGCTTAAACACGCTTTTGAACGCATCCCCTTACTGAAAGACTACCAGCCAGCCGATTTTAAAATCCAGCGCCTGCCTGGATTAACCAACCATAGTTTTCATTTAAAAAACCTCGAAAACGACTGGGTGTTGCGTATCCCCAAAATGGATACCAATTGCTACATAGACCGCAAGGCCGAAGCCATCAACAACAATATTGCGATACAGCTAAAACTCGCACCAAGCTGCCTTTGGCGTGATGACAGCGGACTAAGCCTGACAACGACATTATGTCATACACAATCACCCACAGCACAGGATTTAAGCAACCCGGAAATACTCAGCTCGGTACTGAAGAAACTGAAAATTTTGCACACTAGCAAACAGAATTTTCACGGTCGCGTCAATATCAGGGCATTAATTAAACGTTACTTTTCCTTAATTCCTTCTCAGCAACAACCATTAATATCTCACGATTTCTCAAACGCTCTGGAACGTCTGATCAGCATCGAAAAAAAGGATCTCACTCTGACCCCTTCACATAATGATCTCATACTCCAGAATCTGCTAATCAATGCGAACAGTCAGATCTGGTTTATAGACTGGGAATATTCATCAATGGCATCACCCTACTGGGATCTTGCCACCCTGTGCAATGCCGCAGATTTCGATCTTGAGCAATCATTCAATTTACTGAATATTTACCACAACCAGCAGAACATTTCGGATATTGATCTACTCATGGATTACCGTTATGTACTACAGGTTTTGAGCCAGTGCTGGATGATGGCTTTTAACAAGAATGCAGCTGTCCAAACTTAACAGCCTTACCCCTGTACCCCATGCAACTGGAGCTATTGCTCAGCTCGTATCAAATATCCAGGCCAACCCAACTCAGGATAGCGCTGTACTTTGCCAATTTCCTGAGCTTGAATCTCAAGTTTTTTTTCGTATCTCCGAGAGCGAGCAGGATACTTCAGCGGTAGAGATAGCTGATTGACTGGAGGTTACAGATCACTCCTGGGCCTTGCTATTGAAGCTCCCCAGCAGTCGGTCAATTGTTGCCAGTTGCTGTATTTTGGCATTGGGGTTTTCCAGCAACTCGGCTAGCATATAGGCGAGCAAAGAAAAGGCTGTAAATATGATTAGCGCAGACGTGGTCAGCTCGAATATCCTGTAGCCTGCCAAATTGTGTAACAGCAGAGTTAGACCCCTTATAACGAAAGGTTTGATAATATTATTCACCTGATACCCCCTTTTTTGTTTTTTTGAATGAGCATTCATTCTCTTTCCAGAGATACTAATTCAACCTTTTATATATCCAGGGTCGTTAGAACATTTTATATGAGACACAATGATTCTGCCGTTTATCCCAACTTCTCATGATGTCCGGGTATCGTATTTATGGCCTGTAGTGTTAAACTTTCTAAATCATTTAACACATAGAGAATAATAATGAGCAAAGCTAAAGCTTCCTTTATCGGTCTTGGTGTTATGGGTTACCCCATGGCTGGACATCTGGCCAATGCCGGCTATCCAACCTGCGTTTATAACCGTACTACCTCGAAAGCTGAGCAATGGTGTCAGGATTACAGCGGCAGCTTTGCGGTTACACCGCGCGAAGCTGTAAAAGATGCCGATTTTGTTTTTGTCTGTGTCGGTAACGATGACGATCTGCGATCGGTTGTTTATGGTGACGATGGGGTTCTTGCCGGTGTGAAAGATACTGCGATTCTGGTAGATCATACAACCGCTTCGGCCAATGTCGCGCGTGAAATTGCACAAAAAGCATCGGTGGCATTTCTTGATGCACCAGTATCCGGTGGACAGGCCGGTGCCGAAAATGGTGTACTAACGGTCATGATCGGTGGGGATCCGGCAGCGTACGATGCAGCAAAACCAGTGATCTTGAGTTATGCACGCGCTGCTGAACTGATGGGTCCGGTTGGTTCGGGTCAGCTTACCAAAATGGTGAACCAGATATGCATCGCCAGTCTGGTTCAGGGTCTGTCCGAAGGTTTGAATTTTGCTCAGAAAGCCGGGCTCGATGGTGCAAAAGTCGTCGAGGTTATTTCAAAAGGTGCCGCAGGCTCCTGGCAGATGGAAAACCGCGGCTTAACCATGTTAAAAGACGAATTCGATTTTGGCTTTGCAGTCGACTGGATGCGTAAGGATCTGGATATCTGTCTGGCAGAAAGCAAAAAGAATGGCGCTCAGTTACCGGTCACAAAAATCGTCAATGATTATTATGCCGAAATTCAGGCCATGGGCGGTGGTCGCTGGGACACTTCCAGTCTGATTCGCCGTTTGACATCCTCATGAGTCTTAGTTGTCGCGTAACAGCCGCCGAAGCATCTTGCCCACCGCAGATTTAGGGACTTCATCAATAAAGACTACTGACTTCGGCACCTTATAAGCTGTAAGGTACTCCTTGCAGTGCGAAATGACATCGGCTTCTGTGATTGTACTCTCTGCAGCCTTGACGACAAATAACTTCACCGCTTCACCTGTTCTTTCATCTGGCACACCCAGGCAGGCGCATTCAGCAACACCTTCGCATTTGCAGGCAACCTGCTCCACATCGTTGGGATAAACGTTAAACCCGGATACGATCACCATATCCTTCTTACGATCAACAATCTGATAGTTGCCCTCGGTATCTACAATCGCAATATCACCTGTCCGAAAGTATCCATCCAAGGTGAAAGCCTCAGCAGTTACTTCTGGCTTTTGATAATAGCCTTGCGTAACCTGAGGCCCCCTGGCAACCAGCTCACCGCGCTCGCCGACAGCAACCTCATTATCTTCACTATCAACAAGCTTAATATGGGTTTGTGGTAGCGCCTTACCGATTTTGCCGGTAAATATACGCTCACTGGGTGATGCTAAGGTTAACACCGGAGAGGTTTCGGATAACCCGTAACCCTGAATTAAAGGCAGGCCTGTGAAGCTTTGCCATTTATCGGAGGTACTCTCCATGGCTGCGGTGCCACCGTTAATGCAGGCCTTGAGTCTGGAAAAATCTACCTGAGCGAACTCGGGATGCATCATCAACCCTGCAAAAAGTGAGTTCACGCCATTGATGACGGTAAAGCCGCTTTGCTTGATAGCGTTTATGAAACTATCCATGTCGCGAGGATTAGTGATCAACACATTGTGAGAGCCACAGCCCGCATAGCTTAAGAAATTCATCATTAGCGCGAAGATGTGGTAAAGGGGTAAAGCCGTGACGATGACCTCTTCATTTTCACGCGTTATCTCTGGACACATTTCGTATAACTGGGCAATGTTGGACAATAGATTGCCGTGGGAAAGCATCGCGCCTTTGGATGGCCCCGTGGTGCCGCCGGTATATTGCAGAAAAGCAAGGTCATCGCGGGTAATGGCTACGGACTGAAATTCAAGTCCAGCACCCATGCTTATGGCATCAGAAAAATACACAAAATCCGTGATTGAAGTATCTACGGCGGGTGATGCCACTTCCATCCCGCTGCCATCCCCTATATTGACGACGATCACATGCTTTATCGGGCAGATGTCCTTGATTGCCGCAAAAGATGCACTGCTTCCACTAAAGATCACTATGGTTTCAGCACCTGAGTCATTCAGCTGATACTCTAATTCTGATGCGGTATATAGCGGGTTAATATTAACCTGTATAGCACCTGCTTTGAGAATACCCAGGGTGGCAATGGTAAACGCGGGCAAATTGGGGGTCATGATAGCCACCCGGTCTCCTTTGCTTACCCCTACGCTCTGCAAATAGGCTGCAAAAGCTTTTCCTTGCCGGGCAAGCTCAGAATATGAAAGCCTCATCTGGCCACAGGAAAAAGCATCTTTACCGGCATAAAGCGCTGTCGCCTCATCCAGAAACTGCCCTAAAGATTCACTTTGACGACTACGCTCCAACGGTGTTGACATGATAATACCTTCCAGTAATTCAACTTATTTAGCCATTATTAAATGCCAAAATCAGCTTGCTGTCGATGTCTGTTACTGAATTAACTCCCGCTAAAGGCAGAAAACACGCCTGAGTATTACAATTGCTACAGCATCAATGCAGATTGCCTTACACTATTAACCTGATACTCACATACTACGAAGGGCATCTAAATGCAGCTAATTATCGGCAATAAAAACTATTCATCCTGGTCTCTTCGACCCTGGTTATTACTCAGCCACTTCAATCTTGAATTTGAAGAAATTCGTATACCGCTTGATAGCCCTGAATTTACGATCACTCTCTCTCAATATAGTGCTGCAGGCAAGGTACCGGTTTTGCAGGATAAAGGCGTAGAGATTTGGGACTCACTGGCAATCTGTGAATATATTTCCGAACAATATCTGGGTGGAAAAGGCTGGCCGGTCGACCCATTAGCCAGAGCGCAGGCTCGTTCGGCAAGTGCAGAAATGCATTCCAGTTTCATGGCTATCCGCAGTAGCATGCCGATGAATTGCCGTAGTTCCCGAGTGATTACTATCAGCCCAGAGATGCACATGGAAATAGACAGAGTTGACCAGTTATGGAGTCAGCTACGTAATAACTATGGAACAAATGGGGATTTTCTGTTTGGTGAATTTAGCATCGCAGATTGCATGTTCGCCCCAATGGCCTCTCGCTTTAATACTTACCGACCTGAACTCAGTGAGACCAGTCAAAACTACGTCAAATCCGTAATTAATAATCCCGCTATGCAACAATGGTACGCACAGGCTGCTCAGGAAACAGAGGTACTAGAGAAAGAAGAAGCCGGTCAACCTCGAATCTAACCTGGCCTGTATGTCAGTCAGAAAATCTTCCAAAATCATTACCCTGACCGGGGTTCTACTGATGTTATCGGTAGCTTCCTGGGTCAGCTATGTGCTGAGCTGGCGCAGTGGAATTGATCAACTAAGCGCGCATAATCAGCAGCAACTGGAACAATTTGTAGGCCACCTTGAATCCCAACTGGCGCGCTTTCAATTTATCCCCGAGTTGATTGCCAAAAACCAGCTGCTAATTGAAGCGCTCAACGACCCTGGAAATAGCGCGCGCATGAATCTGGTGAATCACTTTCTCGAGGAAGTAAATATCATAACCGGCGCATCAGATACTTATCTTATGGATAAAGGGGGCATGACCCTGGCTGCCAGCAACTGGCAGGAAAAACCCACTTTTGTCGGACGCAATTTCAGTTTCCGTCCTTACTTCATCGAAGCTATGCAAGGTAAGCGAGGGCATTACTTCGCACTCGGCACTACCTCTGGTGAACGTGGATATTATTTTGCATACCCGCTGGTTTATGCCGCTGAAGTGATTGGCGTCATCGTGCTTAAAATGGATCTTACTCATATCGAACAACGCTGGTCAAATCGTGAAACTCAATTCATGGTAGTAGATGATGATGGCATCATATTTATAACCACTCAGCCAGACTGGCTGTATCACAGCATTCATCCTTTATCACAGCAAAAAGTAGAACAGATCTTATCCAGTCGTCGCTATGGCGATATCCGCATCAAACCAATGAGCTATCAAACCAGCCCCTTATCTTTTGAGCAAAACATCATCACCCAGATAGTCAGCCCAGCAACTGAAAAACCACAACAGTACCTGACACACAGCTACGCTATGCCAAAAGCTGGCTGGACCGTCTACATTCTGGCACCTTTAGATAAAACCAATCAGGGCAGTGTCATTGCCATGATTATCATACTGTTAATTGGAATACTAATGATACTGACCGCGGCACTGACCTGGCAAAGACGCCGCAGACGACAGGAGCGTGATCGTTTTCAACTTGAATCT
Organism: Gammaproteobacteria bacterium; assembly: GCA_050298595.1. Taxonomy (GTDB): domain Bacteria; phylum Pseudomonadota; class Gammaproteobacteria; genus JACNJF01. Next base: position 85,194 of record JBNKUM010000085.1, read on the forward strand.
CAGAAAAAACTGGAGCAGGAAGTCAGCATACGCACAGCCGATCTGGTGAATGAAATCGAGGAGCATAAGCATACCGAACAAATTCTACGCGACACTCAGCATGAATTAATCCAGACTGCTAAACTTGCGGTTCTAGGTCAGATGTCAGCCAGCATTAGTCATGAATTGAATAACCCCCTGGCTGCCATTCGCAGCTATGCCGATAATGCACGACAATTCCTCAACCTGAATAAAATCACTCAGGCCGATGAAAACCTGTCACGCATTGCTGATCTCACTGAACGCATGGGAAAAATCAGTTCACAGCTAAAATTCTTTGCGCGCAAATCTAGTGGCAACCTGGAAACTGTGTTCATCGAATATGTCATTCAGAGCTCTATCGATATTACTTCGCCACAACGAAAAAATTCCAGTATCAAATTTTTTACCGATAATATTCAAGCTGGATTGAGCGTACGAGCAGATCATATTCAACTGGAACAGGTACTGGTCAACCTGATCAATAATGCAGTAAATGCATTAAGCAATCAGCAGCAGGGAGAAGTTCATATCTCTACCGAGAAAATGAATACTCAGGTGATGATACATGTGGCAGATAATGGTCCTGGCATCGATGAAGACAATCTTGAATGCATCTTTGACCCGTTTTTTACCACACGCAAGTCCGGCCTTGGTCTTGGCCTGTCTATTTCCTCCAGAATTATCGACAGTATGAATGGTAAACTATCAGCAGTTAATCAAAAACAGGGCGGCGCATGTTTTAGCATTGCCTTACCCAGCGCGGAGTAAAAAGATGTCACAGCAGGCAGAAGTATTCTTTATCGACGATGAACAGGATTTGCGCCTGGCCAATGAGCAGACCCTGCAACTGGCAGGCCTGTCGGTTGAGTTGTTTGAAAAAGCCGAAGATGCCTTACCCTTACTGGATAAAAACTGGACTGGCGTAGTCGTCTGCGATATACGCTTACCCGGCATGGATGGCCTGAGTCTGCTCAATCAAACCCAGCTGATGGACAAAGATTTACCGGTGATCTTAATCACTGGACACGGCGATATATCGATGGCAGTAGATGCCATGCAAAAGGGTGCCTACGACTTTATCGAAAAGCCATTTTCTGCTGAACGCTTACTGGATACGGTTCGCCGCGCACTGGAAAAGCGCCGTCTGACTCTGGAGAACCGAAAACTCAAAAGCGAATTACAGGTTCAGGATGTACTCGGCCCCAGGATTATTGGTAAAACTCCTGTGATTCAGGCACTTCGGGACACCATCAATCAACTTGCGGATACCCGTGCAGATATTCTGTTATTGGGCGAAACCGGTACTGGCAAGGAATTAGTAGCGCGCTCCTTACACGAACAAAGCAGTCGGCGTGATAAAAACTTCGTTGCGGTCAATTGTGGCGCGATCCCCGAAAACCTGATCGAAAGCGAATTATTCGGCCACCAGAAAGGTGCCTTTACCGGCGCGGAAACCGAGCGTATTGGCAAGTTTGAATACGCCGAAGGCGGCACAGTTTTTCTGGATGAAATTGAATCCATGCCCTTACCCGCTCAGGTACGCCTGTTAAGGGTATTACAGGAACGAGCGCTAGAAAGGCTAGGCTCTAATGAATCCATTCAGCTGGATATTCGAATCATTGCAGCCAGTAAGGTCGATCTTCGCCAGGCTTCAGATGCAGGAACCTTTCGTGAAGATCTGTATTACCGTTTGAATGTAGTCACCCTCGAACTACCCCCATTACGCGAGCGGCGCGAAGATATTCCCCGATTATTCCAGCACTTCCTGTTAGTTGCCTCTGCCCGTTACGGTAAAGAAGCACCTGCCATGCCACCCCAGATTAGCCAGAAACTAATGGCATTCAACTGGCCTGGCAATGTGCGTGAACTGCGTAATACCGCCGAGCGCTATGTATTACTTGGGGACGGATGTGGCTTAAAACTGGATGACTCGTCGCAGGCACCCTTTTCCGCTATGACCCTGCCCGAACATGTTGAGGCCTTTGAACGAGCGCTGATAGAACAGGCTCTGTCTGAAAGTGGAGGCATTATCAAAAACACCATGGAATTACTCGGACTGGCACGCAAGACCCTGTACGACAAAATGCAGAAATATGGGCTGGATAAAACCGCGTATAAATGAGCCGTCAGCTAGCTGTGTGTGCGGCAACCCATAGTTGAATCAGACGCATGCCAGAGTGCTGTATACTATCACCAAACAGGATTACCCCGTCCTCATGGCCGCCCATTATTAGCGTGTCACATTCAATGAGTTTGCTGTGCTGATACAGACGCTGCACTTCCTGAGCCATTTTTACTGTACCATATTCCACATCGGCTGCAGTTGTCGGATAGCCATGTTGTAACCCGAATTGCCACAACAACGGATCATGAATATGGAACACGCTCTGGATAGCAGGGTTTAGTTGATAAATCATTGCGTGACTTAACGCCTCAGAAGAAGGTGGTAAACAACCCAACGCCTGTATTCGATTGCTAGCAATATCAAAAGCTTCAACCAGAGTGTAATGCGAGGCATCCAGCTTTGGCACAGACCCGGTCTGCGATGCCGAAATGATAAATTGTTCTGTTTTCTCAACACATCTCTGGCTGAGATTTCCGAATCCATAGCCCAGATAACGGTCTTCCTGCTGTCCAATCAAACCCAGACCATACATTATTGAGCGCCAGTAATTTAGCTCACTAAGGTCCTGCTGTACAGGCTCTGATGCCTTAAAATCAAGCCGATACTTAATGACGCCTTCTGATTCCTGCACAGACAAACACCTCGGATATTAGTAAACTATTTCAAAAAAACCACATTATTTGTCTGAGAACTGACATAGGTCAATTAAATTATTTTAAGGGGTCGGAACCCTTAATTGCCGAGTGTGACCACTTGATATACACTATAGCATCATTTACATATCAGCAAGAGGATTACGCGATGCCGAGAAAACCGAGATTTTATCTTCCGAATTACCCAGTGCATATCGTTCAACGTGGACATAACAAGAACAATGTATTTTTTGAACCTGATGATTACAAAGTATACCTTGACTGGTTACAGGAAGGTTCAGAATGGTACGAAGTTCCAATTCATGCCTATGCTTTACTTCCCAATGAGATTCATATTCTGGCCTCTCCAGGCGATAAAGAATCTGCCAGCCGCATGATGCAATACCAGGGGCGTAGATACGTTCCATACATCAATAGCACCTATGACAAGACAGGCACTATCTGGCAAGGCCGCTACAAGGCCAGCCTGATCGACCCTGATACTTATCTGGTTAACTGCATGCTACATATTGAAAGCCTGCCAGTTAAAGAAGGGTTAGCTAAATCACCTGCGCCTTACAAATGGTCTAGTCACAAAGCTAATGCTCAGGGTAAAAAGAATGCATTGATCACCCCTCATGCTGCTTTTAAGGCTCTAGCCAAAGGTGATGCCAAGCGCATGGAAAAATATACGGCCATGGCCAAGACCGGATTGTCAGATGAAATCAATACCAATATTCAGGATGCCTGGCAAACTGGCACGCCATTGGGTTCTGATAAATTCAAAGCCATGGTAGAGCAAAAGCTGAATATCAAAGTGGGCCACTCTAAACGCGGTCGCCCACGTAAAAGCGCAGCCTGATATTGTACTATCAGCACCACAAAAAAGGCGCCGCTCGATTGACCGGCGCCTTTTAATGTCAGTTATAAGAAGTGTCGTTAGAGCATAGGGGGCTCTTCATTAATATCATCATCATACTGGGGGTTATGCTCTTCCTGAAACACCTCGACCATTTCTGCAGCACTATCCGGCTCACTAAAAATGGCTATATGAAATAGAGCCTCTCCTTCGTTCACCAATGGCAGGTTAGTTCGACCAATCACTATACCGGATGCAGTCGCCAGCACTGCTTGCTCATGTTTTCCCAATGGGTCAGATACCCAGCCGATAACTGCTTTCTTCCTTACCTGGGTACCAAGTGCAACTATAGATCGTAAGATACCGCTTTGAGGCGCTCGTACCCATAAAGTATTGTTCGCAATCAGCGGCTCTGACATAGCCGTTCGTTTTTTCCTGGATGCTGGCAGCATGCCTAAATATCGCATCACACGGGTAATACCTGTAACTCCGGCACGAATGGATAGCTCATTGAATCTCAGCGCTTCACCTGCTTCATAAAGTAAAACAGGGATACCATCCTCAGCCACAGCTTCACGTAATGAACCATCGCGTAACTCAGCATTAATGATCACTGGCGCACCGAATGCCCGGGCCATTTCTTCAGTTTGTATAGAGTTATGTACCTTAGCCCTTACTTGCGGCAGATTTTCGCGCCCCTGAGCACCGGTATGGAGGTCAATCCCGTGGGTACATTGCCTGACTACTTCATGCATAAAGGTATACGCCAGGCGGGCAGCCATCGACCCCTTTTCTGAGCCTGGAAATGAACGGTTTAGATCACGACGATCTGGAAGATATCTCGATCGCGTAATGAACCCATACACATTCACCACCGGCACCACAATGAGTGCGCCCTTAATCTTATAGATATTTTTTTTCAGCAGTAACCTGCGAATAATTTCAACACCATTAATTTCATCACCGTGAATGGCGGCACTTACAAAAAGTACTGATCCATTACGCTTTCCGTTGATGACATACACCGGCATAGAAACGGGTGAATGCGAATACAGCTCAGGTAAGGGAATTTCGATAGATTGATGCTGCCCGGGTTCAACCTTTATACCACCCAGAATGATGGTGCCTGGCATGGCTCACCCCTTACCCTTGGTTGCAGTTCGTCCCTGTTTGCTGTTAGTTTCGAGAAATCCAATAATCATCCCGGCAACATCCTTGCCAGTAGCTTCTTCAATGCCCTGTAGTCCAGGAGATGAATTTACTTCCATCACCACTGGACCGTGATTCGAGCGTAATAAGTCAACACCGGCGACATTCAATCCCATGATTTTGGCTGCGCGTACTGCTGTTGAGCGCTCTTCGGGTGTAATGCGAATCAGTGTCGCAGAACCACCTCTATGCAGGTTAGAGCGGAATTCACCCGCCACCGCCTGTCGTTTCATTGCAGCGACTACCTTTCCGCCAATGATAAAACAACGAATATCTGCACCGCCGGCTTCCTTGATATATTCCTGCACCAGAATATCCGCCTTCACGCCCATAAAACCTTCGATCACACTTTCGGCTGCTTTCTGGGTTTCTGCCAGCACCACACCTATACCTTGAGTACCCTGCAATAATTTAATCACCAGCGGTGCACCACCAACCATTTTAATAAGATCTTTAATATCGTCTGGCTTGTTTGCAAAACCGGTAACTGGCATGCCGATACCGCGTCTCGACAGTAACTGCATGGAACGTAATTTATCTCTGGAACGGGTAATCGCAACTGATTCATTCAAAGGATATACCCCTCCCATTTCAAACTGCCGTACTACTGAAGTACCATAGAAAGTCACTGATGCACCAATACGTGGAATTACTGCATCAAACCCTGTTAATTCTTCGCTTCGATAATGAATGGTGGGCTTATGCGAGGCGATATTCATATAGCATCGTAATACATCGATGGTTTGAATTTCATGACCTCGTGCCTTTGCCGCCTCTACCAGACGACGGGTCGAGTAGAGATTCTTATTTCTCGATAATAGTGCAATTTTCATAGTACTTATTCCGCAATATGCGTTGAATTTTGAATTTCTAGATGCTGTACAAAGCAACTGCGTCCACTCTGCCACATAAGAAAGAGGCCGCTGGATCTACCACAATATTTTTCTCCATCGCCTCGCGCCCCAAAAGCATACGAAAGCGCATACTGTCACGGTTGGTGAGTGTTAGCTGTATAGGTATTTTTAGTTCAGCAAGTTGCATATGTGTTTCTATCACATAGCGCATTTCCCTATGTCCACCCGAATCGGTAACCTGACGCTGATCCAGTAACGGGGCTTCACACTCTACGACTAATGAATTGTTTTTCTGCAAAGGATGCATCTTAAAACGCACATAATCCTTACCTGATCTCTGGAAAGGATCAACCTGAAACGCATGCAAAGCTGAAGTTTTTGCGCCAGTATCCACCTTGGCCTTTATCGCGGGCAAGCCCAAATCAGGTAATGCCAGCCATTCGCGCCAGCCCACAGTAAGTAGACTATTCATCAATATTTACCAGGTTTAAATGCGTTTTTTAGCGCTCAGGTTATTCCCATTCCAGTTCAGTATACACCTTCAAGGCGTTACGACCGGCTAAGGTATCGAAGTTTGATAAATAGCTGAATTCACTGAAATCCAGCTGTGCAATATCGCTAGCATCACCACCCTCCTGCATAAAAGCAGAGACTTTATCTCGTAGTGCTAACAGATAAAGATAGGTGTCTTTTTTGGCTACCGCGAGAGCAACAGGGTGTCCATGGCCGGGTACTACATGCTCGGGTTTATAGGCTGCCATCGATTCAAATACCTGCACCCAGCTCTTGCTATTAGACTGCTCGCCTACACCCAGCATGCGTTCGACATAAACAATATCACCACTAAACATGACCGATCGATCAGCTAGCCAGATATAAGCATCGCCCGGGGTATGTGCCTGTCCTACATGATGAATCTCGAACTTAACTCCACCCAGAATCAGTTCATAATCTTTTTCAAACAGGATATCGGCAAACTTTTCCTCAGTGCCTATGAATTTCTCATCGCCAATAAGAGAGGTCAGGTAACTTATCTGGTTACTCACTCGCTGCTGGTGATCAGCTCGCGCATCTTTACTGGAAATAATTTTGGCACCCTGAGCGCTGAAATAACTATTACCGAACCAGCGATGATCCTGACCGCCGCTATTGATGACATAGCGCACAGGTTTATCGGTGACTTTTTTTATCGCCTGATGGATTCTTTGAGCGCCCAGAAAGCTACCGCCAGAATCGATTAATACTACACCCTCGCTAGTGACAACAAAACCAAAGGTGGCATTATTACCCAGATTCTGTGGTGTTCGATTAGTAATCGGACCCACCAGGGCATACACATTTTTTGCGACCTTAACCAGTTCCAGGTCATCGGCCTGAGCGACTGAAACAGTCATCAGCGCCAGGAACAAAATACATTGAATGAAAAACCTCATCTTTAAATACCTTTATTTTTCTAGTTAAAAGATTGTAAGCTATTTTTCAATTGCTGGCAGAATCACTCTACCTGCTTTTATGGGTGTGACAATATTTTTTCTGAGCAAAAAAAAACCGGGCTTCAAGCCCGGCTTCTTCGAGATTAAATCTGTTAGCTTACATTGCCTTGATCTGAGCATTTAGACGGCTCTTATGACGAGCTGCCTTGTTCTTATCGATCAAACCATGTTGCGCTGAGCGATCCAGTACAGGAACCGCTTTCTTATAAGCAGATTCAGCGGCAGTTTTGTCGCTGCTGGCAATCGCGTTAACTACAGCCTTAAGATAGGTACGCATCATTGAACGACGACTAGCGTTGTTTTTACGACGGACTTCTGCCTGACGGGCGCGTTTTTTAGCTGATTGGATGTTGGCCAAGAGTATCTCCTGAATTCTGCTGTGCAAAAATAAGGCGCGCATTATCTTTACCTGCGAGCCTGTTGTCAACCGTAAAAAACTAATACGGCGTTAAATTCGGTGATAAAATGCCGCGTTTTTATCTATTCCATGCAATTTACCGAGTAAAAGATTGAGCGGGCTAATCAAATCTACCTTTTCTGTGGGCTCCATGACCCTGTTATCCAGAGTACTGGGGCTGGCCAGGGATATTATCATTGCGCGCTTTTATTCGGCTGGGCTGGAGGCTGACGCCTTCTTTGTCGCGTTTAAAATCCCTAACTTCATGCGTCGCCTGTTCGCTGAAGGGGCTTTCTCGCTGGCCTTCGTGCCGGTACTCACCGAGTATAAAAACACCCGTACATTAGATGAATGTCGAAACCTGATAAATCAGATCAGCGGCACCCTGGGTTTATTACTGATTGCGATTATGACCATAGGGGTTGTGGCTTCTCCCGCTCTGGTTTACGTGGTTGCCGCTGGTTTTGTCAAACAGCCAGAGAAGTTCCAGCTTACCGCTGATCTGCTGCGCATGACCTTTCCTTATATATTTCTGATCTCCATGACTGCAATGGCCGGTGGCATTTTGAATACCTGGAAAAAGTTTGCTGCACCCGCGTTTACTCCGGTATTACTCAATCTAAGCCTGATTGGCTGTACGCTATGGCTGGCACCTGTTATGGATATTCCGGTACACGCCTTGGGCTGGGGAGTGTTAATCGCCGGTGTTGTTCAGCTCAGCTTCCAGTTGCCTTTCTTATATAAGCTCGAACTACTACCCAGGCCCGTATGGGCATGGCATCAGCCCGGCGTTCAAAAGGTCATCAAACTGATGATTCCCGCACTATTCGGCTCATCGGTAGCGCAGATAAATTTATTGTTCGATACCTTTATTGCTTCCTTTCTGGTCACCGGCTCAGTGTCCTGGCTGTATTACTCGGACCGCCTACTGGAATTCCCATTGGGTGTGTTTGGTATCGCTCTGGCAACCGTGGTGTTACCCAATCTGTCTGAATCGCACTTTAGTCAGGGCAAGGATCATTTCAACGGCATTCTGAACTGGGCGGCTCAGCTTTCGCTGATGATCTCCTTGCCCGCCGCAATCGGACTGATGTTACTCGCGCAACCTATCCTTGCCACACTATTCCAGTATGGAGCATTCGATGAATCAGATACCTTAATGTCGAGCATGAGTCTGATGGCCTACAGCCTTGGCCTGCCGGCATTTATTCTGATCAAGATTCTGGCGAATGCCTTTTACTCACGGCAGGATAGCAAAACACCGGTTCGCATAGGTATTTTTGCCATGCTGGTGAATATGGTGCTGAACGTCATCTTCGTGCTGTTACTGATGAACTACAGCGAGATACCTGCACATGTCGGGCTGGCACTTGCCACCACCGGTTCAGCCTACTGTAATGCCGGGCTACTAGCCTATAGCCTGAGGAAACAGCAATATCTAACCTTAAGTCGAAGCTTTTTGATCACCGTACTGAAGGTTCTGCTTGCTACTGCAGGCATGGCACTGCTACTGTTTTACATCGCTGCCGATAGCGCGCAGTGGTCACAGTGGCTGTGGGCTCAAAGGTTGCTACATTTATGCCTGTTGATTATCCCCGCCATCTTGTGCTACACCCTGCTACTCTGGATAATGGGAATTCGTCGTTCCCATCTAGTACATTAATTATTAAGCCTTCCAACGCATGAAATTAATTCGAGGATTACATAACCTGACCAACCCATTACCGAGCTGCGTAGCCACTATTGGCAATTTTGACGGGCTGCATCTGGGGCATCAGCATGTCATAAACCAGCTTAAAACAGTCGCTGAAATCAAGAACCTGCCGACCGTAGTGGTGGTGTTTGAACCACAACCGGTTGAGTTTTTTGCCCCTGAGCAGGCACCCTTGCGCCTGGCGCGTTTCCGCGACAAAATCATCCGCATGGGAGACATGGGTATAGACTACATGATCTGCCTGCATTTCAATCAGCAACTGGCTAATCTGAGCGCTGAACAATTCGTCAGCGATATTCTGGTAAAGCGGATGAATATCCGACACCTGGTGATTGGCGATGATTTTCGTTTCGGCAAGGATCGTAGCGGTGACTTTAATTATCTGCGTGAACGCGGTCATCAGCATCACTATGAAGTAGAAAATACACACACGCTTCTTATGGATGGTGAGCGTGTCAGCAGCACCCGCATTCGAGAATGCCTTGCAAAAGACGATATGTTATGTGCTCGCCAGTTACTGGGGCGTCCCTACACCTTATCGGGCAAGGTCGCGCATGGGAAACAGCTCGGACGGCAACTGGGATTTCCAACCATTAATATAAAAACCGGCAATCGCCCTATCGCCGTGCATGGAATATTTGCGGTCTTGGTCAAAGGGTTGGATAATCGCATACTGCGTGGCGTGGCCAGCATAGGCACACGCCCCACAGTAAATGGTGTAGGAACCATTCTGGAAGTTCACATCCTGAATTTTTCCGAACAGATATACGGTCGTAGTGTGGATATTGAAATACTGCATAAACTACGCAACGAACAGAAATTCGATTCATTAAATGCCCTGACGGTTCAAATCAATCAGGACATCAATGAAGCAAAAACCTTTTTTGAAGATAACGAGATACTGGAAACAAAGTGACTGATTACAAATCGACCCTGAATCTGCCCGATACCGGCTTCCCCATGCGTGGGAACTTGGCCAAGAATGAACCCGCGCGGTTGAAAAACTGGCAGGATAAAGGCCTGTATCAGCGAATTAGGGAATCTCGTAAAGGGCAAACGCCCTTTATACTGCACGATGGCCCCCCTTACGCGAATGGTGATATCCATATCGGGCATGCAGTCAACAAGATCCTAAAGGATATGATCGTTAAGGCGCGCACGCTAAATGGTAACGATGCACCCTATGTACCCGGTTGGGATTGCCACGGTCTGCCCATCGAACACGCAGTAGAAAAAGAAATCGGTAAGGCTGGTATTGCAGTCGAGCCCGATCAATTCCGTCAGGCCTGCCGTGACTTTGCTAAAAAGCAGATTGAAAAGCAGAAAACCGATTTCATCCGCCTGGGCATTCTGGGCGACTGGGATAACCCCTACCTGACCATGAACTTCGCCACCGAAGCCAACATTATCCGTTCGTTGGGCAAAATCATCGAAAACGGACATCTGCACAAGGGTGAAAAACCCGTGCACTGGTGTACCGATTGTGGATCTGCACTGGCTGAGGCCGAAGTAGACTATAAGGATAAAACCTCATGCGCCATCGACGTTAAGTTTCTGGTAGAAGATGAGAAAGCTTTTATTGAATGTTTTCATAACGTGCCCGACTATCATGGTGAAGGCCCACTATCTGTAGTCATCTGGACCACTACACCCTGGACCCTGCCTGCTAATCTTGCGGTTTCCTTACACCCTGATTTTGAATACGTAATTGTCGAAGTCACTACGGAAGAAGGCAAACAGCGACTGGTACTGGCTGAAGATCTGCTTAAAGACTGTATGGCTCGATATGCCATTGAAGACTATAAAGTCATCGCTTACGGCACCGGTAGTGCGCTGGAAAACCAGACCCTGAAACACCCATTCTATGATCGTGAATCCTTAATCATTATTGGTGATCATGTCACGCTGGAAGCCGGTACTGGAGCCGTACACACAGCCCCTGGTCATGGTCAGGATGACTTTATCATAGGCCAGAAATATGGCCTGGAGCCCTATAACCCAGTGGGTGATAATGGCTGTTTTCTACCCAATACCGAACTCTTCGCCGGAGAGCATGTATTCAATGCCAACGATCATGTGGTTGAGGTATTGCAGGAGCATAACGCACTGATGCATACGGAAAAACTTCTGCATAGCTACCCTCACTGCTGGCGTCATAAAACCCCTATCATCTTCCGTGCTACCCCGCAGTGGTTTATCAGTATGGAGAAAGAAGGTCTGCGTCAGACCGCTCTTGATGAAATCAAGAATGTACAGTGGATTCCTGACTGGGGTCAGGCACGTATCACCGGTATGATCGCCAACCGTCCTGACTGGTGTATCTCGCGTCAGCGTTTCTGGGGTGTGCCCATTCCCTTATTTATTCATAAACAGACCCAGCAGTTGCATCCAGACACTTCAGCGTTGATTGAAAAGGTCGCGTTACAGATGGAACAGAAAGGTATTGCTGCCTGGTTTGATCTAGATACTACTGAACTACTGGGCGAGGATGAAGAGAACTACAGCAAGACTACCGATACACTGGATGTATGGTTTGACTCGGGTAGCACTCATTTCAGTGTCATGCATAACGATGACCGTTTTCACTTCCCTGCTGACATGTATCTGGAAGGTTCCGACCAGCACCGTGGCTGGTTCCATAGCTCACTGCTCACCTCCTGCGCAATGAATGGAGTCGCACCATACAAGCAGGTGCTGACACATGGCTTTACCGTTGATGCCAAAGGCATGAAGATGTCCAAGTCGGTGGGTAACGTGGTCGCGCCACAGAAAGTCTTCAACTCGCTGGGGGCCGATATCCTGCGCCTCTGGGTTGCCTCTACCGATTATTCCGGTGAGATGAGCATCTCGGATGAAATCCTCAAACGCACCTCCGATTCCTATCGCCGTATCCGCAACACCCTGCGCTTTCTGCTGGCCAACATGAATGGTTTTGAACCCACACAGCACATGGTAGATAAGGACCAGCTATTGTCACTGGATCACTGGGTGGTGGCACAGACTCTGCAACTGCAGGATGAACTCAGGCAATTGTTTGATAGTTACCAATTTCATATAGCGATGCAGAAGATCACCTTCTTCTGCTCTGAAACTCTTAGTGGTTTCTATCTGGATGTCATCAAGGATCGGCAGTACACAACACAGGCAGACTCACTGCCGCGTCGATCCTGCCAGAGCGCCATGTACCATGTTGCGGAAGCGATGACACGCTGGATTGCGCCCATCCTGAGTTTTACTGCCGATGAGGTCTGGGAAAACCTGCCCGGCGAGCATGCTGAACTGGGCGTGTTTACCGCCACCTGGTATGAAGGTCTATTCGACTTCCAGGATTCCGAACTGGGCGATGAAGTTTGGACTCAGCTATTGGCTATTCGCGAACAGAATACTTTAGTGCTGGAAAAGCTACGTCAGGATGGAAAGATTGGTTCGTCACTGGATGCGGAAGTGACCATTTACTGCGACGATGGCCTCTTGCGCTCGTTGGAGATGCTAAGCGAAGAGCTGCGCTTTATCCTCATTACATCAGAAGCCACCCTTGCCAAGCTTGAAGAGGCACCAAATGACGTCGTCATGGTTTCATTGCAAGGTGACAGCCATGAGTTCGCGATACAGGCTACCCCCAGTGAGCATGCCAAATGCGTGCGTTGCTGGCACCATCGCCCAGAAGTCGGCAGCATTAAAAAGCACCCAGAACTATGCGGTCGCTGTGTAGACAATGTCGACGGTGAGGGTGAAACACGCCAGTATGCTTAAGTATCTATGGATCAGTGTGCTGGTCATTATTGCAGACCAGCTCACAAAATGGCTGGCTAACACCCAACTTGAATACCACCAGGCCGTCACTGTGCTACCTTATTTCGAGTGGTTTCTATCCTACAACCCTGGCGCTGCTTTCAGCTTTCTGTCCGATGCGGGCGGCTGGCAGCGCTGGTTTTTTACTGTGCTAGCTATAGTCATCAGCATCGCACTGTTTGTGTGGATCAAAAAGCTAAGCAACAACGAAAAGCTTACCGCTATTGCCTTAACACTGATATTGGGTGGCGCTATAGGCAACTTAATCGATCGTGTTCTTTACGGCTATGTCATCGATTTCATTCAGGTATGGCTAGGCAGTTATGCCTGGCCGGCTTTTAATATCGCCGACTCAGCTATCTCAGTCGGTGCAGTGGTACTGCTGACAGCAGGCATACTTAGCCCCTATCTGGATAATACCGATGAAAAAAATCACGCCTGATAGTATCGTCACCCTGCACTATCAGCTTGGTTATACAGACGGTAGCCTGCTGGAAGACACCTTCGATCAGGAGCCCATGACATTTCGACTGGGCACTGGCGAATTAGCAGAAGGACTGGAACTGTCTTTAATGGACTTATGTGAAGGTGAAGAACAGACCCTGGACATCGGCCCCGATCTTGCGTTTGGATATACCGATCAGGCAATGATCCAGCAGTTGCAAAGGGATGAGTTTGCCGAAGATTTTGAGCTGGAAGCAGGCTTGATTATAGAGTTCAGCACCCCTGGCGGCGAGACCATTCCCGGCACAATTCTTGAGTTTGATGATAAAAAGGTAAAGGTCGACTTCAATCATCCTCTGGCCGGGCATGTGGTTAGATACCGGGTCAAGATCGTGCAGATTGAAACCCCCTCCATGGAAACCATTAACTGATGCAAATCCTGCTCGCTAATCCGCGTGGATTTTGTGCCGGAGTGGATCGAGCAATCGATATCGTCGAGCGAGCACTCGAATTATTCGGCGCACCTATCTATGTACGTCATGAAGTCGTGCATAACCGCTATGTAGTTGACGACCTGAAAAACAAAGGTGCCATATTCGTTGATGAATTGGATCAAATCCCCGATGATCAATATGTCATCTTCAGCGCGCACGGGGTTTCCCGCGCGGTACAGGATCAGGCCAGACAACGTGGCCTCAAGGTATTTGATGCCACCTGCCCACTGGTAACCAAGGTTCACCTTGAGGTATCTCGATATAGTCTGCAAGGTATAGAAACTATTCTTATAGGTCATAAAGGACATCCTGAGGTTGAAGGCACCATGGGACAATACGATCATAGTCACCGGGGAAACATCTATCTGGTAGAGTCCGTTGAGGACGTATCCCAGCTAAAGATTAACAACCCGCAACAGCTCAGGTTTGTCACTCAGACCACGCTCTCTATGGACGATACAAGCAGAGTGATAGATGCATTACACAAAAATTTTCCGTCCATTAAGGGACCGAAGAAAGACGATATCTGTTATGCCACTCAGAATCGTCAGGATGCCGTTAAAAAGCTAACCGAAGACTGTGATTTAATCCTGGTCGTTGGTTCACGCAATAGCTCTAACTCAAACCGCCTGCGTGAAATCGCGCAAAACCACCAGATTGATGGCTACCTGATTGACGGCGCTGAAGACATAAACCCCGAGTGGCTTAGCGGTAAAAAACGCATTGGTGTAACCGCTGGCGCATCAGCGCCTGAATTACTGGTTAAAGGTGTTATCGATTTTCTATGCGGACTGGAACAATTTGAAGTGAAGTCACTGGGGTTCACCGAGAATGTTACTTTTCAATTACCAAAAGAATTACGCAGAGACTAAGCTCAACCTGCTCATTTTGACTCATCAAGAGTAATTTCAAAGCACGATAATCACCCGCCCGATATCTGCCCCATAGCCTCCACGCAAGCACTCAGTACCTGAGGGAAAGGCTGATCAGACAATGCGCCGAAGTCGGGGTGTTTCAACGACCCGGCTCTCGACAGACGGGGGCTGGTGATACCACATAGAAAGCGTGCCAGTTGACGTGGTCGCTCGATCACTTCGGGACATCGCCGATAGTACCCAGCGAAGCTGCGGCTATCCACGTCCTGGTATTCCGATGTAGGCAACTGCGAGGCCGCTTTTCCACGGCAATGACTGCAATGTCCGCAAGCCTGTGGCCGTTGTTCACCGAAATACGCCATTAGCGCATTACTATAACAGCTGTCACTTTCAACCCATCGACAGACTTCCTGCAACCGGTCGATTTCGCGTTGCTCACGTCGAGCGAAGAGTTTGAACATTTTTTCACACAAGGCATCGTTGTCAATATTGCTGTCCATACGACGATATCCCTGGCGTACACCGCTTAGTGATAACTCGATCAATCCTTTTTCTTCCAGATAGTTTAGCGCCTTAACGATGCGCAGCCGTTCTTCTCCGAGAGCTTCGGCAACTTCCCTAGGTTTGACTGTCAGCCACTTTCTCCCTTTTTTACCAGCAGCGAACACAGTCCGTAAAAAATCACTGCGGTTCTGATCGAAATGAGAAAAGATCGTTTCGGCTGGTTCGAGAAACTGGATTTTGTAGTCAGTGTAGAACACCGCCGTAGCCTGGATAATGCCATCCAGTTCGAGATAGGTCAGCAGAGTGGTAATGACCAACGGACGCATGTCGTATTGATAAGATAGCTCGTAGGCAGCCAGATCGAAGTCACCTGCCAGAGTCATTATCCATTCAATACACTGGCTAAGCGATTCGCGCTCGGGAGTATCGCCGTAAACGAAATTCTGCAGCACCGTCAAATCATCTCCCGAGGGGATTAGCGTACATTGCGCGGATTGGCCGTCGCGCCCGGCACGACCGATTTCCTGCATGTAGTTTTCCAGCGATTTGGGCAGGTTGTAATGTACAATAGCGCGGATATTGGCTTTGTCGATACCCATGCCGAAGGCGATAGTGGCAACAACAATATCAACCTCTCCACGCATGAAGGCTTCCTGGATGGCATGACGTACATCATCCTTCAGCCCGGCATGATAAGGCTGGGCTCGCAAGCCTGTTGTGCTCAACCGCTCTGCCACCTGCTCTGCGGTCTTCTGTAATGTGACATACACGATGCTCGGTTCCGCCCCGTGTTTCTGCTGGTGTCCGTTGAGCAGATTTTCGAGGTATTCATCGCGCTGTTCGATGGATTGTGGTGCGATATCGAGGTCGAGATTGGGGCGGTAAAACCCGGTATGCATCCTGTCCTGCGCCTGAATGTCGAACTGTCGGCAGATATCGTCTGCCACCTCCGGTGTTGCTGTAGCGGTCAGAGCCAGCACACGTCCGACCCCCAGACTGCGGGAGAGAGGGGCCAGTTTCAGGTAATCAGGGCGAAAGTTATGCCCCCACTCTGAAATGCAGTGGGCCTCGTCTATAGCCATCATGGCAATTGGCAACTGTGACAACTGGATGATAAAGCGTTCGTTCTTGAAACGCTCCGGAGAAACGTATAGCAGCTTGAGTTGCCCGTCATGCAGTTGCCGCATGATATCCTGGGTTTGCGCAGGGTTCAGTGAAGAGTCAAGGCGTGCAGCAGGCAAGTGAAGCGCCTGCAACTGATCGATCTGGTCTTTCATCAAGGCGATCAATGGAGAGACGACCAGTGTTACCCCCCCCATCAACAACGCTGGTAATTGATAACACAGACTCTTGCCGCCACCAGTCGGAAAAATTGCCAGGGCCGAACGCCCTTCCAGCAAACTCTGGATGACCTGCTTCTGGCCAGGCCGAAACTCCTTGAAGCCAAAATGCCTGTCTAAGCTTTGTTCTAGAATATCCATATTCCTCTCCTGTTCGTTACTGTGTATCAGATAGCGCCAGCAGGCCTGCCATGCTTTGCGCCAGCTTATCGAGTGCCTCTTTTTCCCTGAATTTGACGGTGAGCTGGTAGCCGCCCTGATCATCAGGCACGATACAGTCCTCCAGGCTTTTTCTGAGCTTTGCGGTAAGTTCGCCAGGCTCCTGCGCTGGTTGGGGCAGCAGTTCATTCATAAACTCGAATACAGCGCTTAGCATCTGACCGCCAGCCTCCGCGACGCGCTGCTGGCGTTCGAGTTGCTGTCCAGTTTCTCGTAGAGCGGATGCATCCACCGGGGCTTCAGGCACGGCCCCGAGCAGAATTTCCAGGCGCTGATTCAATTCGTCAAGACCGGAAGACAGATCCACCTGATCGATATCGGTATCTGGGTCGAGTGACGCTAGCGCCAACTGGTGTTTGGCGGAGAGTGTGCCCAGCATGCTCTCCTCAATGGTGCCTTCGGTGACCAGTATAAAGACCTGTACCGGGCGCTTCTGACCCATGCGGTCGGCACGCGCGATACGCTGTTCCAGCACAGCAGGGTTCCATGGCAGGTCGACATTGATGATGGTATTGGCCGCTTGCAGATTAAGACCGGTAGCAACGGCATTGCTGGCCATAAAAACCTGACAGCGCGCACCGGTCTGAAACTGGTTCACAAGTTGCTGGCGTTGCTTCTGCGGCACGGAGCCATCCAGACGCACGAACCCCAGCCCTGCCTCCCTCACAAGCGGTTCAATCAGATCCAGCATGGTGGTCCATTCGGAAAACAGTACGATCTTGCGTTCGTCCTCAGCGCCCAGGGTCATCAACAGATTACGTAATTCGTCCAGCTTGCTGGAATAGCCGGGTGCCTGTTTGTCGATCTGGTAGGTGCTGTCAGCTGCCATGCGGCACATCAGCAGCGCTTTTTGCAGACGCAGTAGATCCATTTCGCTGATATAACGTTTTTGCAGGATGGCACTGACCGTGCGTCTATGACCATCGTGCAGCTCGAGTTGCTCTTCGGTCGGTGTAATGCGAATAACTTCATTATGCCGAGGGGGTAATTGCTGCATGACTGAGGCACGGGTACGACGTAACAAAATCGGTTCGAGGCGTTTGCGTATGGCAGAGAGATTTTTGTACCCGACGACCTTGCCCTTCTCATCCAGTACACGGTGACTGTTAAAAAAGCGGTAGGCCGGCCCCAGGCGTCTGTCATCGACGAATTCGACCACCGAATACAAATCGTCGAGCCGGTTCTCCAACGGCGTACCCGATAAAACCAGGGCAAAGCGAGAATGCAATGACTTGATCGCCTGCGAGGTTTTCGCCTCCCAGTTCTTGATGCGCTGGCCCTCGTCGAGAATGATCAAATCCCATTGCTGTGCTGAAACCGTACCGATATCGCGCAGGATTTGTACGTAGTTGCACAGCGTGAAAAAGGCACCACTCGTGTATTGCGCGGTGCGTTCCTGCGCAGAGCCAATGACAATTTGCGCATCACGCTCACAGAATTTGTAGATTTCCTCACGCCACTGAGATTTCAGCGAGGTCGGCATAATGACCAGAACCCGTTGTATCCCGGCTTCTCGTGCCAGCCATTCAGCCACGCCGATACCCTGGATGGTCTTACCCAGGCCCATATCGTCAGCAAGGATGGCTCCACCTGCACCAACCGCAAACGCGATACCGTATCGCTCAGAAACAGCGTCACCGATGCTCGAGCTCCTAGACTCAGGGACAGCTGTTTACTGCCGAAATCCACCTGCTTGTCTATATCGATTTCATAAGCGCCGCCGCTACGTAGCAACGCCGCACCATCAGCCCTCAGTCGCTTGATCGCCTGCTGGTAGGTCAATCTGGACAGCCTGTCGCGGAGGGTTAGATCTGATGTGGCTTTAACTTGCATGGTATTTTTTAAAGCGCTCATTACGATATTGTTGTATTTTTATTTGCAGCCCAGAATGGGCTGAAGTTTAGCGAAAATCCGGCTACAGGTATAGCAGGGGGGGTGAGGGAATGCTGTCAAAAAAGAGGTCAGAGAGTCAAATGCAGGGGCTTTGAGTATACCGGCTCGGAGCAGCATGTGTATCCAATCTCCTAGTAGGATAGCATGCTTCACTTTGCAGCTATCAACACCAAATTAAACGCCAGCATGATAAACACCACACTGACCAGGCGATTCATCAACCGTCTGCGTGATGGGGAATGTGTCAGCTTTTCACTATACACACCAGCCAGCATAGCAATGCAACCAAACACTAGTAAGGTCGAGACAATAAACAGAAAACCCAGAAACACGATTTGAAAAGTAACCGGCCAGCCATCCTGACTCACAAACTGAGGCAGGAAGGCAATAAAAAACAGGCCTACCTTGGGGTTGGTCAGGTTCATGATCACCCCTCTGAGATAAAGTTTTCCGGGGCCAAGTTGAAGCTGTGGTTTCGCAGCGGAATCATCCGGTAATGCTGTCCAGCTTTGCCAGGCAAGATAGATCAGATAGGCAACCCCCAGCCATTTGATCATCTGAAAAAGTGTCGGAGAGGCTGCAAGTATCGCAGCGACTCCAAGCGCGACCATAGCGGTGTGTCCCAGTAAACCAGTGCATAAGCCCAGTGTCACCATCACACCGGATCTTTGCCCATAAGCCAGAGATTGCGAAAGTACGAATATGTTATCCGGGCCTGGCGTCAGCCCAAGCAATATTGACGCGATAAAAAATACGGAGAGTGTTTCAAATGGCATTAGAATAAACTTGAAATAAATCTCAACAACTATGGTATGTCGATTAAGAAAAAGAGCGTTAGTGTAACCAGAAGAAATATAAATGGCAGCATATATCTGGCGTTCCTTTTTTCTGACTCAACCGATACTCAATATCATCAACCTGACGATGCATATCCCGCATCACCTTTTTAGCGACTCGTCGGCGCACAATGTGATCAACCACTACCTAAAAACTGCTCTAAAACAAAGCTCACTCAGTTCAGTTAACGTTCATCAAGCATCGATAGACTAGTCCCGAACCTAAACTAAACGGGAGTTCAAAATGAAACTACAAACACTAAAAATAGTTAAACTTTCCGCCCTGGTACTGGTTGCCAGCCTTGCCGCCACTGTACCTGTTAAATCTATGGCACATGACAGCGGCCATATCAATGCTGAAATTCTGATAAATCTTTCACCATTACTACATACACATCAAGTTCATCAATATGGACACAGCACTTATTACCCGCGTCAAATCGAACGTCATCATAAACACCATAAAGCCAGATACTATGATCGCAGATATCACCATGCAAGGCATCATCAGCCAGAACGCATAGTGCGCAGCTATGACCGTTACTCGGATAATAAAATTATCCGCAAGCACTTTAAATAAATCCTGAAGAGGCGCGAGTGATGAAGACTTTAAAAATTATACTGCTGTGTCTATTACCTTCGCTGGCATTTGCTGGCACTACAGAAACTGTATCGGTACGCAGTGTAGGCAAAATGATAACTGACGATAGTATTAATCTTACTCAACAGCTTGAATTAAGCCCAACAATCAGCCTGCAGAAACCATCTTCATCGCAAGGCACTGATTTATTATCTCTGCGTCAAAGCAACCGAATAACAATCAGTTATTCAGATCCTGTCCAGTTTGACCTGTTCGATGCCTGGGTAGACCTGAGTGGAGACCTTGATCAGGATGGTTACTATCATAATATCAAGGTCAGCTTTGATGCCGACGTCAATACACAAACCACCGAGGCTGTGTATGCAAAAATCTATCTCAGTTATCAGGGCGGCCCCTGGTTTCAATTGAGTACAACAGATTTATTCGAAATTTACAGTAACTCCGCTGATGACAGTTTCGAGATACTCAATGAGCTGGAACAGGGTTTTGAACCTGGTGATTACGAAGTGTTGATAGAATTGCACAGCCTCTACCATAGCGGTATTGTGAGTCAGAGAATTGTGCAACTTGACCGCTCGGGTTATCTGATCACTCTGGAAGATTTTGATCACGATCAACCTGCTTATACTGTCGAGTATGTCGATAGTTATGGATATGCGGTTTCAGGAAGTTTTTCTATTACAGGATTATTACTGATAGGTTTGTTAGGCGTGATTAAATTTCGATTTTCAAACAGGCATTAAAATACCCCAGCACTGTGCATACATGAATAAGGGAGGGACATGCACAGCCTGGAGTAAAGGGTGAAATCGGTATTCTATAAAATTGATCAGCTCAACTTTTAAAAGGTATAGTGAGCTATTCAATTTAAAATAATTCTTCAACTTTAATCACTGGCATCCTTGCCAGTTCTAAAACGCCTCTCCATCGATGCTAAGAATAGGAAAAAACCAGAACCTGGAGAAGTGACAAATTGTCGCACTCACCCTAAAGCAGTTGATTTGGCGAGTAAAAAACAGGCCTTCAGGGTGATTTAGATACGCGTTGCGGCTACACTACCCCTTGTATTAATTCAGAGTAGTATTTATGTCGAGCAACGGCAT
Source organism: Gammaproteobacteria bacterium (assembly GCA_050298595.1). Taxonomy (GTDB): domain Bacteria; phylum Pseudomonadota; class Gammaproteobacteria; genus JACNJF01. Next base: position 106,599 of record JBNKUM010000085.1, read on the forward strand.
CCAGAGTTCAGCAAGAATACTTCGCCAGCTATACCTGCTACGTAATGTCACCATTATTTTCATTTCACTGATGGTGATACTGGCGTTCTACGGCCTCAATATAAACCTGCCTGTCATTCCATTAAGCATCATCTTACTGATTATGGCTGGAACCAATCTACTCACCCGTTTGATGATTGACCAGAATAAAGCCATCAGCCAGCGTGTGATTTTTATTCAGTTGATGATCGAGATTATTTCCTTTTCTCTAATCCTTTACTTTGCCGGTGGCGCCACCAACCCTTTAACCTTCTTTTATCTGATCCCGTTGGCGATTGCTGCCACCGTGATCCCCGGCCGCTACACCTGGACACTCACCCTGTTTACCATCGCTCTGTATAGTCTGTTACTGGAGTTCTATATCCCGCTTTCCTATCAGATGCATGATCACCAGCATATGCAAGCTGGTGATAGCCAGTTCAATCAGCATGTACTGGGCATGTGGTTTGGTTTTCTGGTCAGCGCCTTACTGGTGACCTGGTTTATCACCTATCTGGCTCAGGAACTTAAATCTCGAGACATCGCCATCAACGAGGCACGTCAAAGAGAGTTACGCGATCAGCAAATGGTCACTCTGGGCACACTGGCCGCTGGTACTGCACATGAGTTGAGTACCCCATTAGCCACACTGGCTATAGTCAGTGGTGAGCTGACCGATGGTTTCGACCCAGTGAAGCATGAAGAATTGTTTGAGAACCAGCAAATCCTGCGCGACCAGATAGCACGCTGTAAGGATATTCTGTCTGTATTATCTGAATCTGCCGGTGAGGTGCGAGCCGACGAGGGTTATTTGATACCTGCCGAAGACTTTATCGACCAAACCATTCATCACTGGCAAAGCCTGCGTGATGGCATGCTGTTCGAGCTTAACAAAGCAGCTATGCCACACCATGCTCGTCTATTATTCGATAAAACCATCAGCCAGTCAGTGATCAATCTGCTCAACAATGCAGCCGAAGTATCGACCGACCCGATACTGATAAACACCCAGATCCAGCAGGATATGCTCGAAATTGAGATTATCGATAATGGCCCAGGCATGAGTGACGAGCAAATAGCAATGGCCGGTGAAACCAGTTTTTCCGATAAACCCCACGGCATGGGCATAGGGTTATTCCTGGCTATCAGCACCCTGCGCCGGTGTGGTGGTAGTGTCCAGTTTGAACGCTTAACCCATCGGGGTACCTCTACCCTTATCACTATGCCCCTAATTATATCCGAGTCAACATAATGGAAAATAACCCAGACCAGGCCAACCTGTTAGTGGTTGATGATGATGAAGTGCTTTGTCATGTGCTCTCCAGAGCGCTGACTAAAAGACATTTTAATGTGCAGGTTGCTCACAGCCTTGACCAGGCCCTGATTAGCGCTCATCAAAACCCTCCCGAATTCGCCGTGGTAGATTTACGTATAGGCACTGATTCAGGCTTAAGCGTGATCAAGGAACTGGTCGCAACTGAGCCAGGCATTCGCATCGTGGTGTTAACGGGATACGCCAGTATCAGTACTGCGGTCGAGTCCATAAAACTGGGTGCCCAACATTACCTGACCAAACCCGCTGAAGTGGATGACATTATCCAGGCTTTTTATCACGAAGAAGGTCGTACCGAGATCGATATCTCTCCACAGCCCATGTCGGTTAAACGCATGGAGTGGGAGCATTTACAGAAAGTCCTGAATGATAATGATGGTAATATTTCAGCCGCTGCACGCGCCATGGGAATGCATCGCAGAACCCTGCAAAGAAAACTCGCCAAGAAGCCAGTAAAGCAATAAAAAAGCCGACTGACGGGGCACTTTCATACAGCATAAAATCACCGCTATTTGGTGATTATCTCCGGCCCCATCATCAGGGTTGGTAACCAGGTAGAAATCCATGGAATATAGGTAACAAGAATCAGAAACAGGAACATCACACCTAACCAGGGCGCGGCAGCCCTGACGATATTCAGCATAGACATTCCAGCAACCCCTGCGGTTACGAACAGGTTTAGACCAACCGGTGGGGTTATCATGCCGATCTCCATATTCACTACCATGATGATCCCCAGATGTATCGGATCTATACCCAACTGGATGGCAATCGGAAATACCAGAGGCGCAACAATAATCAGCAGCCCAGAAGGCTCCATAAACTGACCACCGATCAGCAACAGGATATTGACGACGATAAGGAACATGATGGGACCAAAACCTGCTGACAACATGGCTTCGGTAATCATCTGCGGAATACGTTCTTCGGTTAACACATGCTTAAGAATCAAAGCATTGGCTATAATGAACAGCAGCATGATGGTTAATTTACCGGCTTCAAACAGGCTCTTCTTGGTGTCGTGATGCCAGAATACCGACAACCCACGCCACAACAGCATCACTCCGGTTGGTCCTTTTTCCTTAAAAGGCCCCATATCACGATAGATAAAATTAGCTATGAAAAATGCATAGATTGCAGCCACGGCAGCAGCCTCGGTAGGGGTGAAAATACCACCATATATACCGCCTAGAATGATCACTATCAGCATCAGGCCCCATATTGCATCGCGCGCCGCTGCAAATATCTCGCTCCATCCAGCCCAGGGTTGGGCCGGTAAATTCTTATAGCGTGCGAAGGCATAGATAGCCAGCATCAACATGCCACCAGCCACCAGACCAGGCACCACACCAGCCAGAAACATGCGCCCGACCGATACATCGGTAGCCGCCGCATAAACCACCATAACGATAGAAGGCGGGATCAGAATACCCAGCGTACCCGCGTTACAGATAACGCCTGCAGCAAATTCTTTGGTATAACCGACCTGTACCATACCCGCTATGACTATGCTACCTATCGCCACCACCGTAGCAGGGGATGAACCCGATAATGCGGCAAACATCATACAGGCGAATACCGAGGCCATTGCCAGCCCACCACGGAATGAGCCCACCACTGCAATGGCAAAGCGAATAATCCGATGCGCCACACCACCCGTAGACATAAATACAGAAGCTAGAATAAAGAAAGGAATCGCCAGCAGGGTATAATGCCCTTCAAAGGCTGAAAACAGGGTTTGAGCAACCGAATCCAGCGAGGCATCCGAATGCATCATCAGAAAAATAATGCTCGACAGACCCAGTGATACCGCTATGGGTACCCCAATCAACATAAAGCCAACAACCATCAGGAAAAGAATTGCGATATCCATTATTTTTCCTCCTGATGGGCTTTTACTTCTTCCAGTTCATCCTCTACCTCATGGCTGGCGATTATCTTATCCAGCTCTCCAGTGAGCACCTTCCAGCCCAGCTCTAAAAATCTAAAGGCCAATAAAAAAATACCCAGCGGCAATGCCAGATAAGGAAGAAAACGGGGTATTTTTTCGTAAACTATCGGCTCGTATTCATAATCGTTTTCATCTTCATAAGCCTTGCGACAACTGACATCCTGCTCTGAATCACTCATCCCGCATTCGTTAACAAACCCTTCAATAAAACGTAACGAATCCGGCATAGGGATATCCTGTGTTTCCAGCCAGGCCCTTTCAGTCGCAAAGGGGTACCAGTAATTCCACGACCCGATTAATAGCATCACAGAAAAAACAAGGCAGGCAGAAACCGCAATCATGGCCATGATCTTTCGATGCAGGGGGGACAACATATTAATCACCACATCTACGCCGATATGGATATGCTTTTTAACCCCGTAAGATGCACCCATCAATACCAGCCAGGCAAACAGGTATACCGTCATTTCCAGTGCCCACAGGATATTGCTGTTGAATATATAACGTGCGATTACGTTAGCGAAGGTTAACAGGGTCATTAACCCCAGGCAGATGGCAATACTGGTTTCTTCAATATTATCTGTTATCCGCCCTAGCTTGCTCGTAGCTTGGTGATTCATTGCTGGCTCCCGGAAAGTGTCGGATGACACCGAAAATATCCAGATTTCACAGTCAGAAATCGAAAGATATGACGGTCTGTTTTATAATTATGGGTGAACCCAGCGGCCACGTAATGACCACTGGGTCCACTATACTGCTAAAGGTTAATTAAATTAACCCGATATTCATTACTTATTGGATTTTAAAGCAGCTTGCATCAGATCAGAACCGATATCCTTCTCAAATTTCTTCCATACAGGTTTCATGGCATCTACCCAGGCCTGACGTTGAGCGGTAGTCAGGGTACGTACTACGCCACCAGCTTTGATAATATTTTCCTTATTCTGTAGATTCACTCTATTCGATTCAGCATTACGTGTTTCACTCACTTCTTTCAAAATAGTACTTAACTGGGTGCGCACATCCTTAGGTAAGCCCTTCCACCATTTAGAAGAAGTTACCACCAGATAATCCAGAATACCGTGGTTGGTTTCAGTCACCCCGTCCTGCACTTCAAAGAACTTTTTGCCATAGATGTTAGACCAGGTGTTTTCCTGACCATCAACCACTTTGGTTTGTAGGCCACCGTAAACCTCTTTAAATGACATCTTCTGTGGAGATGCACCTAACTGCTCGAACTGTGCAACCAGCACGTCTGAAGCCTGCACGCGGAACTTAAGGCCTTTGGCGTCAGAAGGCTTGATCAACGGTTTGTTGGCGGACATCTGCTTCATACCGTTATGCCAGAAAGCCAGACCTTTCAAACCACGACGAACCATCGAGTTCTTTAGCCTTTCACCATCTCTGGAATTCTGAAAACGGTCTACCGCATTTACGTCTTCAAATACAAAAGGCAGATCGAAGATACGAAATTTCTTGGTGAATTTTTCGAATTTTGATAATGAAGGGGCTGCCAAATGAACATCGCCATTCAGCATCGCTTCCAGTACTTTATTATCATCATACAGAGTAGAGTTAGGGAAAACCTCCATACAGGCTTTACCGTTCATTTCTTCATTGACGCGTTTTTCTAACAGCGATGCGGCAATCCCTTTTGGGTGCTTGTCGGTATTGGTCACGTGGCTGAATTTAATGACGATTTCACCTGGGTCGCAGTTTGCCAGAGCAGCAGAACTTGAAACAGCGAGTACAGAAGATACAGCCAGACCGATGAGTGCTTTACGCATTTGATAACCTCCGGGGTTTGTTTATTGTTTTGGGGAATGCCCCCCTGATCGAACAAAGCTTTATTAGCATAGCCTGTGCCAGTTTTTAACGCATGCTGAAACGATCCTGCAAGCCACTGAAATCCAAAGTGTTTTATCGGCTAGCATAATTTTAACCCAAACCATTCATGGGCGGATTTCCACCCATTTGACACGATTACATGTTTCCCATCTCACCCAGAGTGATACCTTTAGGCAACTTCGATCAAGGATGAGCGTTATCAACCAGGGATATTCAAATAGCATTGGAGAGACGCGTAAAATGGGGTAATCTTGCGCCTGATTTTCAATCTGGACTGGTTCATGTCTCGCTTTCTACAGGCTCTTTTTTCTATCTCATTACTGCTCTGCGTCCCTCATGCTGTCATTGCGGCACCGCAGGTAGTGGTCACGATAAAGCCGATTCACTCTCTTGTAACCAATGTCATGCAGGGGGTATCTACCCCACAGCTATTAATAACAGGTAATCACTCGCCGCATACCTTCACCCTGAAGCCCTCGCAGATGCGCCAGCTCGAAACTGCTGACATAATTTTCTGGGTCGGTGAGTTACTGGAAACTTCACTCGAAAAGACACTGCATCATGCAGCTAAAAACAGTCAGGTTGTAGAACTTATCGAAACCCCAGGTCTGCAGCAACTGGCAGCCAGAGCTCTGCACAACGGGGCGCAGCTGGAACACAAACCAGTCCTATCTGGACATCAGCATGATTCGTCCATCGATCCACATATCTGGCTATCGCCATTTAATGCCAGCAAGATGGTACAACATATCAGCAATACGCTGATCAAGCTTGATCCCGAAAATGCAGCGCAATATCTGGCGAATACTCAACAGACACTGCAACATATTCAACAGCTGGATCAGCAAATCAGCCATCAATTAAGCCCATTAGCAGGGCGACCCTTTGTAGTGTTTCACGATGCTTACCAGTATTTTGAACGGCATTACCAGCTAAAATCCATCGCTGCCGTTGCCCTCAGCCCCGACAGGCTACCGGGTGCCCGACACATCAGCAAAATAAAGAAGCGGATTAAAGCACTTAATGTAGCCTGCATATTTAAAGAAACTCAGTTCAGCTCTCAGCTTGTTAACACCATAAGCGAAGGTAGTAAGGTGAAAACTGGCTCGCTTGACCCACTGGGAGCCACCCTGACCGCAGGCCCAGACGCCTGGTTTGAGCTAATGCAAAACCTGAGCAACTCGATATCCGATTGTCTAACAACGAATCATGAATAACCCCTCCTCTCTGCATTATGTTTAAATGCTGCTACTTTATTATCATTAAGCGATCATGATTCCAGCGCTATTTCCAATTAACTATTGCATCCAGGATGACTGCAATGAGCGATAAACCGTGGCTTATCAAGGCCAGCGGGATAGAGGTTAGTTATAACCAACGCAACATCCTGGAGGGCATAGATCTTGAGGTTGCTGAGGGCGAAATCGTTACCCTGATTGGCCCCAATGGCGCAGGTAAAACCACTCTGGTACGTGTCATGCTGGGGCTGATCAAGCCAACAGCTGGAAAGGTTCAACGTAAACCAGATCTCACCATTGGTTATATGCCTCAACGTCTGCAATTACCCGAGACTCTGCCATTGACGGTCGCACGTTTTCTGCGTCTAAGTGGCATTCAGGATAAACAGAATTATCTGGGACTGGTACAGGAGCTGAGCATTCAACATCTGCTGGACAGCCCAATGATCAAGTTATCCGGGGGTGAAACTCAAAGAGTATTACTGGCACGCGCTTTGATAAAAAAGCCGCAACTACTTGTTCTGGATGAGCCGGTTCAGGGCGTAGACGTTACCGGACAGTCTGAGCTCTACGCCCTCATAGCGCGCCTGAGAAAACGCTATCATTGCGGCATTTTGATGATATCTCACGATCTGCATCTGGTGATGGCAACCACCGACCGGGTGCTATGCATTAATCGGCATCTATGCTGTGTCGGTCATCCAGAAAGTGTCAGTCAGCACCCTGCCTATCTGGAGCTGTTCGGAGCGCCTGTGAGTGAGAACCTGGCCCTGTATACCCATCATCACGATCATACCCACGATATCCATGGCAATGTGATAGAACTGGACGAGGATTCATCGCATGGATGATTTTCTATTGCGCGCCATCCTCGCCGGTTGCGGAGTTGCCATAGTCGCCGCCCCGCTGGGCAGTTTTGTGGTATGGCGTCGCATGTCCTATTTCGGTGACACACTGGCACATTCCGCCCTGCTGGGCGTTGCACTGGGGTTTCTATTTGATATCAATCTCAATCTTGCTATTGTTTGCGTTGCTGTCATCATAGCTATGCTAATGCTTGGCCTGCAAAATCGCCGCCTGCTAGCGAGCGATACATTACTCGGCATACTTTCGCATGGCACCCTGTCGATAGGACTGGTCGTTATAGCGACTCAAGACGATCTGCGCGTCGACCTGATGGGGTATCTATTTGGCGATATTCTAGCGGTTACCCCGACTGATTTACTTTGGGTATGGGGAGGCGGCCTGGTGGTGCTCGGGCTTTTGCTAAAGATATGGTACCCCTTACTCTCCCTGACCGTTCACCAGGACCTGGCTCAGGTAGAAGGGGTTGCGGTTAACAAGGTACAGATGATTTTCATGCTGATGATCGCACTGGTGATTGCCATATCGATGAAGATCGTTGGGGTTTTATTGATCACCTCAATGCTCATCATCCCGGCTGCTGCCGCGCGTCGCTTTAGTCAGACCCCCGAGCAGATGGCCCTGATTGCAGCATTGACTGGAGTAACCTCGGTAGGATTAGGATTAACCGCCTCGTGGTTTTGGGATAGCCCGGCTGGGCCATCGATTGTGGTTGCCGCCACCTTGCTATTCGTAAGTAGTCAATTATTCAACCGTGTCGATTAGTTCATCTTTGATTCAGCAACATGCACCTACTATCTACTCGCTGTAAGCTGCCGACTATGACAAAATCCGCCCTTTAACCCGAAACCCAGATTACTCTTGCCCGTAACCATCCGATCAATCCTGACTCTATGCTGCCTGGGCCTTACGCTCAATTCGGTACAGGCCGAGGACTGGAGTCTTTGCTCTGTTCCTGTGATCACCCCTGATCCAGATCTGAACAACTCGAATTTTACCAGTGAAATAACTGCCGACCAGTTATTCAGCCAGAACAATGATTATCTGTTGTTCACTGGGCAGGTTGAATTCAAACGCAACACAGAATCGATCAATGCGGATAGACTTGAGTTTTATCGAGACCCGCAGCATTTACAGGCAAGCGGTAATATTATTTACTCGGACAATTTACTAAAGCTCACCACCAATGCCATGTCATTCAACGATGAGCTAAAACAGGGACTGTTTGATAACAGTGATTTCCAGCTGTTTGAGAATCATATACGCGGTTCGGCTGAATACATTGAGCAATCAGATGAGCTACATAGTCAGTTTAAGAATGTGAGTTTTACTACCTGCGATCCGGGTGACAATCATTGGTCATTAAGCGCCAGCAAACTTGAGCTGGATAAAGATACGCGTCAGGGTACCGCTCAGAATGCGCTATTAAAAATCGGCCCGCTGCCGGTATTTTACTTCCCCTGGATGATGTTCCCCCTTGGCGACCAGCGCATGAGTGGGATACTGTCACCCACCATTTCTGATTCAGACAAAGATGGCACCACTATATCCTTACCGGTTTACTGGAATCAGGCTGAAAACTACGATATGACCATCACTCCGGTGTCATACAGCAAACGTTCTTTACAGATCAATACCGAGAACCGTTATCTGTTTCAAAATAATCAGGGCCAGCTACAACTGTCATGGCTGGATGACGATATCACTGGAAAAGAGCGCTGGTACCGTCAGTGGCTGCATGAAATGGATGCCCCCTTGGGCATACACACCTCAATCACCTATCAAAAGGTTTCAGATGAAGCATTTCTGAAAGACTTCGAACAGCTGGAATCGGTTACCTATGTTGACTTTCTAAAAAGCTCGATTAGCTTTTCTAACACTTTCGCTGAATGGGATACAAAGCTGCTATTCGAGGAATATCAGACTATAGATCTCACACAAAGTGTCGCCTCACGCCCTTACCGGCGCCAGCCGCGTTTGACGATTGACAGGACAAAGGCGCAGGAAGCTTTCAGCCTGAATCTAAACTGGCAGAATGAACTGGTTCGCTTTGATCGTGATGACAGCATTACCGGTGACCGACTACATATAAAACCAGCCATCAGCTACCCGATGCAAGGCGATTATTATTATGTTAACCCCTCGCTACAGCTGGATTTCACCGAATACCGACTGGATAACAACAAAAATGACATCAACTCGATTCAGCGCTCCATCCCGTTACTGAGTATCGACAGTGGCCTTATCTTTGAACGTGACGCTGGTACAGATGACCTACAGACTCTGGAACCACGGCTTTATCTGCTCTATGTGCCATACGAAGAGCAGTCGGATATACCGAAATTTGACACCTCTCTAATCGTTGAAAACTATAACAGCCTGTTCATCAACAATCGATTCTCCGGTGCAGACCGCATCGGCGATACCGAACAGGCCAGCTTTGGGGTCACGACCAGACTACTGGACAAGGAAAAGGGCAACGAATGGTTTAGCGCCAGTATCGCCCAGGCATTTTATGCCGGAGATCGCAAAGTCAGCCTGGATTCGACTGTCGACGAGCGGCGCAAATCCAACCTGATGACAAACCTTAGCTATAAGCCCAGCCCTGAGTGGAGTCTTCAACTCAACTCAGCCTATGACCAACAGCTTAAAGAACACCCTTCGTATGATGTCTCATTACGAAGACGTTCCGGGAATCAGGTTTTTAACCTGGAATACCATTTCAGAAAAGACTCACTGGAACAATCTACATTATCGATGGTCTACCCTGTCACCCATCGATGGACCAGTTATATCAAACACCAGTATTCATACCTTAAGCATAGGCCGGTACACAATCTGTTTGGCCTCGAATATGACAGCTGTTGCTGGCGTGTTGACCTGCTGTACGAGGATTCATCGGACGAAGCTTTGACCGAAACGGATCACAGTGTTTATTTTCAATTTACCTTTAAAGGTCTGAGTAATGCAGGAAAAGATATCAGTGCAATCCTTGAAGATGGTATCCTTGGCTATACCCCTGATTAATTTGTTTCTATAAATTCTATGAAGTTAACTCCGAAAATATTACTCCTTTTACTGCTTATGCAGGCTGGTTCGAGTTTTGCAGCCGCACAGTTTATCGATGCCGCGATTGCCATCGTAGAAGACGATGTCATTACCAATTATGAGTTGAGCAGGGAAGTTGATCGAATCCGCACGGATTTAGTCAAACAGGGTCGCAAGATTCCACCCGAGGTATCACTCAACCGTCAGGTGCTGGAATTAATGATCAACAAATCCATACTGCTGCAACAGGCGAATAGCCGAGGCGTTGTCATCACCGACACCCAACTAAATTCAACACTGCAAAATATGGCGCGTCGCAATCAAATGACCCTGACGCAATTTCGTAGCGCATTAGTTAATTCTGGGATAGATTACAATCGCTTCCGTCAGGATATCAGAGACGAACTGGCCATAAATCACATCAAAAACCAGTATGCGCTACAGAATGTCGAGGTATCGGATCAGGAAGTCGAAGACTTTCTCGCGCGCAATAGCGAAAACAATAACGCCGAAGAATATAAACTCAGCCATATCCTGATTGCACTACCCGATGCAGCCAGTAGTGAACAGGTCAGTAAGGCTCGCGAAAGTATAGAAAGCATCAAGCAAAATATCGAACAGGGTGCAGATTTCGCCCAACAGGCCAGTGAATTTTCAGCTGGCGGCAATGCCCTGCAAGGCGGTGATCTAGGATGGCGCAAGCTGGCTGAAATCCCCAGCTTATTTGCCAATATCGTGCCCAAAATGAAAACCGGTGCCCTCAGTGAAGTACTACGCAGTGCCAGTGGCTTTCATATCATCAGGCTGGATGAGAAGCGCAATGGCGAACAGGTTCTGGTTCAACAAACCCATGCGCGACACATCCTGATAAAAACCGATGAAATCACTGATTTACAACAGGCAAGGCAAAAGCTGGAAGATATCCGCCTGCGCATCATCAACGGTGATGACTTTGCAGAACTGGCCAAACAGTATTCCGATGACCCTGGCTCAGGTGGACTGGGCGGCGATCTGGGATGGTTTGGAGCAGGAACGATGGTAAAAGAATTTCAGCAGGTAGTGGATGACACCGCTATTAATGAAGTCAGTGAAGTCTTCCGCTCACCCTTTGGCTGGCATCTGATACAGGTACTTGGACGAAGAACCATCGATGAAACCGATGAAAGCAAACGCAACAGTATTCGCTCACAGCTGCAGGAACAGAAAAAGAAGGAAGTGCTGGAATTATGGGAGCGTCGACTCAGAGATCAGGCTTTTGTAAAACTCGTCAATGCCAGGTAAACCCATTATCGCGATTACCAGCGGTGAACCTGCTGGTATAGGCCCAGAATTAATGGCTTCTATTCATGCCAATGAATTTGATGCCCGACTAGTGGTGCTAGGTGATGAAAATCTGATCCGATCACGCGCTGCATCGATAGACCGCAGCATTCATTTGCAATCCTTTGATCCAGACATAGTCGTTCCCAATGGTGCGCTGGAAATCAGGCATATTCCCTTACATAAGCCAGCTGTGGCTGGAAAGCTTGATTCAGCAAATGCTGGCTATGTACTGGAAACCCTGGACGATGCCTGCCATGGCTGCTTAAACAATACCTATCAAGCCATGGTCACAGCCCCCATCCAGAAAGACATCATTAACATAGCCGGCATCCCATTTAGTGGGCATACCGAATACCTGGCTGAATTATGCAAAGCGCCTAAACCTGTCATGATGCTGGCTACTGATACCTTACGCGTGGCTCTGGCGACCACACATTTACCGCTACGCGATGTCGCTGACGCTATCAATTCCGAAGAACTGGAAAACATCATCAACATCATTCATCACGATCTTAAATCCCGCTTCGGCTTAACTCGACCTCATATCAAGGTATGCGGATTAAACCCTCATGCGGGCGAGAATGGTTATCTTGGTCAAGAAGAGATAGACATCATTATCCCGCTTATCAGGAAAATGCAGTCGGCAGGTATCAATGTCAGCGGTCCTTATCCTGCCGATACAGTCTTCACCATTGATTCATTAAAAGATGCCGATATCGTCCTTGCTATGTACCACGATCAGGGCCTACCGGTTCTTAAACATGCTGGATTCAACCATTCGATCAATACCACCCTGGGGTTGCCTATCATCCGAACCTCGGTAGATCATGGCACTGCCTTGCATCTTGCAGGAACTGGAAAAGCTAAACCAGACAGCCTGTTTGCCGCTATCCGTTCAGCCATGAGTCAATGTCAACACCTGCAGCGACTGCAATGACTCATAAGGCACGTAAACGTTTCGGTCAGCATTTTCTGCACGATCAGAATATCATCCATAAGATCATCTCTGCACTGAACCCGCAGCCGGGGCAGAATATTGTCGAGATTGGTCCTGGGCAGGGCGCGCTAACCCTGCCCCTGTTAAAGCGCTGTCAGAGGCTCACTGCGATTGAACTGGATCGAGACCTGATTCCGATACTGCAACGCAAATCTGCTGACATTGGCGAGTTGACTCTGGTGAATCAGGATGTGCTGAATTTTGATCTGGCGGCGCTTGAATTAGATCCTCCATTCAGGATGGTCGGTAATCTTCCATACAACATATCCACCCCTTTGATGTTTCATCTATTGAAATCCAGCGCGCTGATCAGCGATATGGTTTTCATGCTGCAAAAAGAGGTCGCACAGCGCATCATTGCCGACCCGCACAACAAGCTTTACGGTAAATTAACCGTGATGATGCAATACTTCTGCGAAAGTGAGTATTTGTTCGATGTACCCCCCGGCTGTTTCTCTCCCCCACCCAGGGTGGATTCGGCGGTGATACGTCTGCGTCCACACGCCACTTTACCTGCCAATGTGGATGTCGATGAACTCGAAAAAGTGGTCTCAGCCGCTTTTAACCAACGCAGAAAAACTATCAGTAATTCACTTAAAAACCTGATCGACAGGAGTATAATAAATAGTTTAGGAATAGACCCATCTGCTCGAGCAGAAAATTTGTCCCTGACCCATTTTGTACAACTAACACAGGCAATGCTGAATCAATAACATGACCACATCTCTTTCAATTATCTGTGCTATGGATCAGAACCGGCTGATTGGCAAGAATAATGCCTTACCCTGGCACCTGCCTGCTGACCTGGCATTTTTTAAGCAAAACACCCTGGGGAAACCGATTGTGATGGGGCGCAAGACCTATGAATCGATTGGACGCCCCCTGCCCGGCAGGCAAAATATAATCATCACACGCGATGCTAATTACCGGGCCGAAGGTTGTGATTGCTGCTCAAGTATCGAAGCCGCGCTTGAGCTGGCCCGCGATCATGCTGAAGTGATGCTGATCGGTGGCGCAAGCCTCTATCAACAAACGCTGGAAAAGGCACAGCACCTCTACTTAACTCGAATTCACTCAAGCTTTGAAGGCGACGCCTGGTTTCCAGAAATTAACCCTGATGACTGGAAGGAGATCTGGCGCGAAGACCACCGCTCGGATGAAAAAAATATATGCGATTTCTCTTTTGTTAAATATTCCAGAAAATAAACGACCAGCGCGCTTGGCTTATCAACATTGATTTACTAGAATGACCGTCCATTTAATGAGAGAGCGCTATGGAGCTAGATAAAATGGAAAGCCGCACCTACATTATTGGTAGAGAAGGGCATATATATCTGAACGACAAAACTGTCAGTAAGCAGCATGCAGAGATTCAGATTATGAACGGCGAAATATACCTGAGAGATCTTGAGTCCACCAACGGTACCTATCTGGTAAAAAATAATCGTCTGGTTGCTTTTGCTGAAGGTTATGTACAGCTTAACCAGGCAATAGTTATTGGAAATAAGCAATACACGATTAAGAAATTACTGGAAATGGCCGGGGCTATCGCTGCCTGATTGAGGACATTATTCACCCTTTCGCAACACCTGTTCAGCTAGCTGATCGCTTTTTTCTGGCTTCTTTCATCGATAAAAACAGCAGAAGAATCAACAGTTTCAACGACTCTCATCTCCATCTCTTCTAACTCACCAGGCGCCAGATAGTAGACCATATCAATTTGATGTCGGATATATCTTGATGGTAATCGTGTTAATGAATAACAGGCGACATCGAGAAAAAACTCTTCATCATGCTGTGGGTATTTGTCCACCAGAGTTTGACTAATATACTCAAACACCAGATTTTCGTAATAATTATACAAACTGGCAAAATTCATTCGACTTACCTCTTTGTTATAGCCCTAGTCCAAATAGCGCACCACCTATTAACCAGGGCCAGAGTCCATTTTCTTCTTCTGGTGGTTTTGCATTCTGGTAAATTTTTGATTCTGCTTCGTTCAGCAGCCCAGGAACTGGTTCTTGATTATCCATCTTCTGCACCTTGCCCCAGTCTGCCACAGCATATTGCCCCTGAGCAAGCTCTCCCTGCACACCTTCTTCATCTTTCAAAGTAATCGCCCCCTTCAGTACCGCCACATGCAAACGGCTGTCTTCAGATGCACTGTTTGCTGAGTGTTCACAGTCATTAACTTGACATAGCATTAGCACATAATCAGTGCCGCGTACGCCAATAGTCATGACTCCTGCACTAACCCGATAAATACTTAAGGGATTAGCCGCAATAGCCCCGGTAATTTTACGCAACCCCCCCTTGATTAGATCAATGATACTGCGGCTGCCTTTTTCAAAGGCTGACTTCATCACGTACTCAGTAATACGTACAGAACTATCCGTTTTTAAATACAACTTTGCACCATCAACCATATCTATAGCTACCGTACTATCTGTGGAAGTTTTTATCCTGTCACCTTCATATACCGGAGAGTTTTGCTGGAGTGCATTCTGCTTTCCATTTTTATCGGTAGCTATAACATAACCATTAACACCTTTGATGACGCCTACCTGGACAAATCGATTAACCGCATTGAGTTTAGCGGGTTTACCGGGTTCACGGAGTTCACGGAGTTCATGGATTTTTTTAATGGTAACCATTTTTAACGATGACCCTACGATCAGTTGACCAGTAAAACTGTCAAACGCTTCAGGGTTAAACTCCTGTATCTTCTGTTTTATCTGCGGCCAGAGGGGCTTATGCTCCGCATATATCTGCTCCACCAGTTTATCCAGAGTTTGATCTGGCCCAACTCGCATAATTTGGCGTGAAGATTCTACAAATTCGTAATGAATTTCCTCTGCATTTAGCGGGGTAAGTAAACAAATAAACACCAGAAAAAATCCAAACCCCAGAACACTCCTGGGTAAATAATGAATCATTTTGGCTCTCCATCAATAAAGGTTAATTTTTGCACGCATTCAAGTACCTGACTGGCCATCCTGCCTGCAACATGCAGAATATTCAAGTCATTGATATCAAATGCAGCATCCTGTTTGTGGTTGACTACTTCAATCGCGCCAACAACCTCGTCTTCGATAGTCACGGGAGTACACATCAGTGAAGATGTTTGGAAATTAAGGCGTTCATCGATTGACGCTGACCATTGCTTAGAGGCATGAACGTCTTCAACGAGCAATGCCTCTTTAGTCTTTATCACATGCCCAACCAATCCAGTATCTAGTGAAATCCGGTGATTAAGTAAGTGATCATGCGATTCACCAACGACCGCGACGAACTCTAATTCACTGGTTTCCTCATCGATGAGTATTAACGAACCATTTTCGGTATTACAGGCATGCATCACCATCTCCAATAATTCATTGAGCAATTCTGGAAGCTCCAGATTTATACTCATCGAGTGGGTCCTGGTATCAAGCTCTGCCAGTACTCGAAACGCCTGTTGATGCCTGGCAAGTTTTTTACTGACCTGCTGGTTACGCACTTTCAGCAGATCATTCTCATCCCGTAGCATCTGAATAATATCGCGCCGATTAATTGCCATATAGATAAATCCATTCACAAAGTGTGCATAATATGATAGAGGACGACCGCTAAAAACACCAATCGTGTTAACATACTGAATTTAAAGGCCAGACGGTTAGGTTATTCGACAAAATGCATTATTTCTTGCGTAAGAGGAATGCGTTTAATCAATTAACGGGAAGATTTTCTTTCTGATGTGGCAGTTTTTTCGCAGGAAAGACTAAACCAGCGTGGTGTTTTCTTATCGATACGTAGAGCTGTGATGCGCCCGCCCCATAAGCAACCACTGTCAATAGCAAAACAACCGCCATACTGATTGGTGGGCAAGGTTGACCAGTGACCGAAAGCCAGGCGGTTATGCTTGATAGCAGATTGACTAAATTCAAACCAGGGATTGACATCGCTGGAGTTAACTTTTTGCGGCGCACCTTTGATTTCAAGATCAAGGCTGCCATCATTTCGCAGGTAACGCATGCGGGTAAATACGTTGGTAATAAAGCGCAGCCTTTCCATTCCGTCGAGTTGATCTGACCAAATTGCGGGATGATTACCGTACATTTCCCTTAGAAAATCGACTATGCGTTCTCCACGTAACGCTTGCTCAACTTCCCGTGCGCACTCATAAGCCTGGGTAAGACTCCATCCAGGGTAAATACCCGCATGAACCATGGCAAAATTCAACCCAATATCGTAATGCAGAAGCGGTCTGAACCTGAGCCACTCAATCAATTCCTTGCAGTCATCAGCTTGCAGAATCTGGTTTAAGCTATTACTTGATTTAACTTTGACCTGCCCATAATAGAGTGCCAGTAAGTGCAGATCATGGTTACCCAATACGCTGACCGCGCTATCGCCCAAAGAGCGCACAAAACGTAATGTTTTCAAGGACTGTGGCCCACGATTGACCAGATCTCCGACGAACCATAATTGATCCGTTTGCTGATCATAATTTATCGCTTTGAGCAGCTTTTTCAGGTTGCTGTAACAACCCTGTACATCGCCAATCACATAAACAGCCATCTCAGCCTCATTCAGCAGACGCTGATTTTTTTAATTCAATATAACGAAACCAGCCATTTGCCAGGGCTGGCTCATCACTTACTAATGTGAGCTGATTGCATTTAGCCAGTAAATGCTCAAATACCACATTGGTTTTGGTGGCAAAATGTCTAATCAGAGGATTGATCAAACGACGTCCTAATGCCAGCTGTCCGGGACGTAAGAATTTATCGACAATCAGTAATTGCCCGCCAGGCTTTAATATTCTGCTAGCTTCAGTCAGGGCCTTAAATGAGTCGGGAACGATGGCGAGTATTAAATGCATGATGACCGCATCAAAGGCATTATCTTCAAACGGCAATTTCATTGCATCCGCCTGTTGAAGCGTGAGATCAAGATCATCACGCTGGGCAGCTCGGTTACGTGCTTTAGCTAACATCGCAGGTGTTATATCAATGCCAGTATAGCTGGCTTTTGGGTTGAGAAAAGGTATATCCAGCCCGGTACCGATACCGACAATTAACGTGTCTGGGGTACCCTGATGATTCAGACGTAGCAGGCTCTTCTGCCTTAGCGGCCTGGTTGCACTATCTACCATGACATCGTAAATGGGTGCCAGTAACGTATAGCTGTGTTTTAGCGCCACTAATGTAATACTCTGGGTGTAGATAATACAAACTCATCAATAGTCGCATCGAATAACTTGCCATCTTCAGCCCGCATTTCATAACTGCCGCGCATGGTACCTATAGAGGTTTCCAGCATGGTTCCAGAGGTATACACAAACTGTTCACCCGGTTTTAAATGTGGTTGCTCACCTACCACACCTTCTCCGCGAACCTCCTGCACCTTTTGGTTGGAGTCGGTGATTATCCAGTGCCTGTTGATTAATTTCGCCGCCTGGTCACCCTTGTTGACAATAGTGATGGTATAGGCAAATACATAATAATCCTGCTCTGGATTGGATTGCTCTTCGATATAATGGGTTTGCACATCAACCTGTATGTTATTCATCAATCGCTCCTTAGTCGTTAAACGGCTACCGGTGCCTTGATATGCTCATGACATTGATACCCCAGTAGCTCAAAATCATCGTATTTAAAATTATATATATCCTTAACATCTGGATTGAGACGCATTTCTGGTAATGGAAATGTGTCACGCGATAACTGCAGATCAGTTTGCTGCAGATGGTTAGAATACAGGTGTGCATCACCCAGAGTATGCACAAACTCTCCCACTTTTAAATCGCATACCTGCGCAACCATCATCAGCAACAAAGCATAAGAAGCTATATTAAACGGCACACCCAGGAAAATATCCGCACTTCGCTGATATAATTGGCAGGATAGTTTACCTTCGGCGATATAAAACTGAAAAAAGGCATGGCAGGGCGGTAAAGCCATATTGTCCAGCTCACCCACGTTCCATGCACTGACAATCAAACGTCTTGAATCTGGATTCGTCTTAATCTGTTCTATCAATTGAGAGATCTGATCTATATGCCGACCATCTGCCGACGTCCATGAGCGCCACTGGGAGCCATATACAGGCCCGAGATTACCTTCTTCATCCGCCCATTCGTCCCAGATACTGACGCCATTCTGTTTCAGATAATCGATATTAGTATCACCTTTCAGGAACCAGAGTAGCTCATGAATAATCGACCGTAAGTGCAACTTTTTAGTCGTTACTACAGGAAAACCTTCTGCCAGGTCAAAACGCATCTGGTAACCAAATACCGAACGCGTACCGGTACCTGTGCGGTCTGTTTTTTTTACACCATGATCGCGTACATGACGCATGAGTTCGAGATATTGCTGCATTAATTCGCCCTTCTTCTATAGGCTAGCGTGATAATAATTATACCCAGCAAAAGCATAGGCAAAGATAACAGCATACCCATTGTTAACCAGCTTGTATCTATCAGATAACCTAGATTTGCGTCTGGTAGCCGAATCGTTTCAACCAATGACCTGAACAGGCCATAACCCACTAAAAACAACCCCGAAGTGGCCATTAAAGGGCGCGGTCGAGAAGTATAGAGCCATAATATTATGAACAATACAAAACCTTCCAGAATCATTTCATAAAGCATTGAGGGATGCCGCGGTGTAGAACATAGTGCGCCTGCAAAATCAGAATAGCGTTGAGGCGGGTATTGATCGCAGGGCAATTTCATCGCCCAGGGTAAGCTAGATGGCCCGCCCCATAACTCACCATTGATAAAATTACCCAAACGTCCGGCCGCTAGCCCCAATGGTGCCAAAGGCGCAATAAAATCTGTAATCTGAAAAAAACTACAACCGAGTTTCCTACGGTACACCTCCATCGCTACCATTACGCCGAGAAAGCCCCCATGAAAAGACATCCCGCCCTTCCAGATTTTGAACAGATAAAGCGGGTTAGCTAGAAAGCTATCCAGATTATAGAAAAACACCGAACCAATTCGACCGCCTAACACAACTCCAATAGCACCATAGAAGATCAGATCATCCACTTGCTGAGGAGAAATTAAGCCATCAGAGGTCACTGCCCGTTTTTTCCCCAGCCACCAGGCTGAAGCAAAAGCGCATACATACATCACGCCATACCAGTGAATTTGGAGTGGGCCAAACTCGTACGAGAATATATTGAACGGACCAAGTTCAAGTAAAACTGGGTCTATAGAGGGGTAAGCAATCATATAACGGGGAATTCTCTTGGAATACTTTAATAGCGTTGATTATGCCTTATTCAACTGCGTTTCTCATCTTCAATAGGATAAAAACTTTAGATCAATGAAGCCCAACTTCAGAAGAACAATACCAGCATCCAGGTGAGAACCACTATGGAAATAGCGATAAATACCGCAGCCGAACCCATGTCCTTCGCACGGCCAGAAAGCTCATGCTGCTCTCCACCAAAACGGTCAACAACAGCTTCTATGGCAGAATTTAACACTTCAACCAACAGTAATAGCAACACACTAACAACCAGCACTACCTTTTCAACGCCACCTTCTCCCAGATAAAGTCCGAGCGGGATCAGTACCAGAGCCAACATTAGCTCCTGACGAAATGCCTCTTCATTTTTATACGAAGCCTTCAACCCCTGCCAGGAGTAGACCGTTGCCTTGAGAATTCTATTGAGACCAGTATTGCCGCTGTCTGCCATGTTTATCCTACTGCAGTTGTGAGTTTCGGTGCTGCAGTATAAACATTTCTATCAATCGATGCAGTTGCTCAAAATTTAGCAGATGTAAGTTTGCGAGAGTTATTTTTAAATATTGATCTAGAAGCTGGATTCCCAATCTAATCGGCAGCTCACTCAGGCTGACCAATAACTGATCAATAAACTTGCTGTTAGCCATTTCATTTTCTATCAGTATCACACAGCGCCCTGCTGCCTCGGGTACCTCTTCAGTTTTTATACCCGCCTGATTAAATTGTTGCCTCAGGTAGCTAGCCATAACCATAGATTGAACAGCCTGTTGTTGAAGCGCAGAAAAACCTTGCATACGGAAATAAATCAAACAATGTAAGGTAGCCTGAGGATCTAGCGAAGCGTCGGATAGCATGCCAACCGATAAGGGATTTTCTGCCAGCGTTTTCCATTGATAGGTTTCATCATTCTTACCCGCCATAGGAACAGGCAGATAACCTGAAAATTTAGCATTCGATAAGACTGCATTGCAGCCTTTATCCAGGCCGCATATATAAGCCACATCCAGATGCAGGATGTCGGCCCTGAGCCATTCGGAAGCTTCACTTAGTGCCAATAGATATTGTCCTGATCCATCTAAATATAAAGGGATATCGAGTTGATCCAGCTTACCCCTGATGGACTCCAGATAGTTAACATTATCATCAATACCTGGCAGTGACACCACCAGCGCAGCACAATCATCATTGAGAAAATCTGTAATATTTTCCGGATTTAAAAACCTTACTCTCAGATTCAACTCTTTGGCCACATCAGCAACCTCATCCAGCCCCTTCATCAATACGATCTGATTTCTCTGCCGCCTGTTTTTCTGTTGATACTTAATCACCATAGACAGACAAGCAAAGATAGCCATGCGGCGATTTAATGCTGCCAGTGATACAGAAGGGTAACCGGTAAATACAGCTATACGTTGTTGTAAATCAAAAATTGTCGATAGCACACCCTGTTGCCTCGAATCAGGAATCTTTGAGTTATAGCCTTCCGGACATATTTTATTAGCTATGCGAGATGCCGTTAATATTGCATTACTCTCTAGTGCAATCGACTGATACAACGCATTCATCTGCTCACCCGAATTCGAACAAAGCGATTCGATATCTTTTATGCCACGCAGTTGATCAGCAGAAATTTCAGGTAATAAATTCATGAATTAGTCATCGCATCTAATGCCGATATTTCATGTGAATTTTGGTTTAACGGGGCAACCCGCAGTAGAAAGGTTTTTAACCACGGTAGCCATCTTTTGTACAAAGCGATCAATCATCGATAGATCGTGTTGATCAGTACAGTGAATCAATAAACAGTTCTCCAGCTCAGGGAATTCATCCCCCAAAGGGTAGCCAGCCAGGATATTGTGACCAGCCAGAATTTGCAGGGCACGGTTCAGGTCGATGCTATCGAAATGGATTACACACTCATGGGTAAACGCTGATTCAAACTTCAAGCTGACAGCAGGAATCTGGACTAATTTCTCTATCAGACTGGTTAAATTTTGCTGCGCCAGTTTACCTGCTTGCTGGATTTGATTAGCAGATTGGCAGGCGAA
Organism: Gammaproteobacteria bacterium; assembly: GCA_050298595.1. Classification (GTDB taxonomy): domain Bacteria; phylum Pseudomonadota; class Gammaproteobacteria; genus JACNJF01. Next base: position 128,511 of record JBNKUM010000085.1, read on the forward strand.
AAACGACTGGATAGTCATCAACTCGTTTATTAATAAGCCAGGCTCTATAGTTTTATCTAGCCTAGCTTTATCTACATTGGCTTTTTCTGAGTTAGCAGAATCAGCTCGCAGCGTAAGCGCATTACCTTTCCTGCTCAAAGGGAAGCCAAGGGGTTGTAAATCGCACAAGGTATAATCAATATATTCACTCAACTGGGCAGGAGGTTTCAGATAAGTAAGTGATAAAGCATCAGACAGCACGATGGTTTTAATGCCGTATTGTTGCGCCCAATCTGCAACGTCAGCGACATTTTCCAGTACACCGAAAAAATTTGGATAAGGCAATAAGATAGCCAACAGGTCATCAGCAACCAACTCTTCTAGCTGTGACCGGGAAACCTGCCCTGTTAGCGTATCAAAACCGATAACTACAGTCTCTATACACTGGTATTTTAACTGTGTTCGTAGCGCCGAACGCAGGCCTGGCGGCATGCTTGCTGCGAGCAAAACCTTTTGTCTTATCCCTGTGCCAGCCTGCTGCTCATGACTATACAGCTCAAGCAGTAAATCTTTTAACACCTGGCTTAGACACTCACCCAGCACTTTAGCATTTTCCATGCCTACGAGTTGCGCAAGTTTCGACTCGACCCCCTTTTTTATTTCCTGATAACTTTCCAGTGAGGCCCCACAAGCTGGGTATGGCATTAATCGAGAGATTGAATCCAGGGCTTGAAGCGCAACCGGTCTGTAGAAATCATAAGATCCTGCAGCAAGAAAGTTCATACCAGCTCCATCCCGAGACAATAGCTCAACACAGGAAAGAACGAGATCTTTTTCTGTTTCAACAGGGCGAATTTGTTCTGCTGGCAACTTCAATCTGGGCAGTGATATACCGCTTTCAGATGCCAGCTTCTGCAGTTGATTTTCGGTTAACATAAAGGCATATATTGTCAGTGTGTTAAGAAGCAAACATAAAAGCCCTGAAAACAGGGCTTTTTGTTAATCGACATGCCATCTGAATAGATCAACTACTTACACACCAGCCTGGGAGCGCGCTTTTTCTCGTCATCTTCTTCATCCTCAGTTTCAATACTGGCAACCTTGTCAACAAAGCTCATTGTCTTAACCATCTGTTGATGATCTAGCTCTCCACTATCAAACAACGTTTCAAGCAGATTCGAAACTTTATCCATATCTTCATTAGAAACCACAACCGTATCTTTAAATGTAAACGTCCCCTGATTGATTATTCTGAAAGGATTATTGATTTGTAAAATAGAAGTATCGGGAGAAAACCAGTTAACCGTCCCGGTAGGTGTGATCAGCCAGTCAGTACCTAAAACTCCACTAACCAAATCTACGCGACCAGAAGTTGTCAAACCTGTACCATTAATAGTTCCCGTATCCCACAACATGTCGCCCGCATAGTTTAGGTTATTAGCTTTAAGCGTCCCTCCTACAAGTTCTATCCTGGCAATTTGGAGTGGCGTATTGGCAACTAAAGACGACCCTGATGAAATCGATATACTTCCTCCACCGGTCAAGCTTGACATAGCATTAACAGTTAACTCAGTGTTATTTAGAGCTAAAACTTTACCTTGCTGCACCTGTATTGATGAAGCCTGGACAGCAACTAACAGAGGATTTTGTGTATTGCTACCTATAAAACTACCCCCATCGACGATTACGGATGTAGATGCAGAAATCACCAGATTCCCTTCAGCCTGAATTTCGCTACTACCCGACATCGTCACGCTCGTTGGCAAGACAGGAATGTTCTGCACTCTGGAAACCACTCCATCAACCAACTCCCAGTTTATGGTCGTATCGTAAACAAGGGGATGAATATCTACAGCAAACTCAGAAGTATTGTTTAAGGATAAAAGTCCTGAACCTAAAAACTGGGCGTTACTGCTGGCTGATGACAGGGAGACACCATCTGATAAGGAAAGTTGTGCGCCATTCGCCCAGGACATAATGCCTTTATTGTCTATAGAGCCTGTACCGGTAAAGACATTAGTTCCACTACTGGCATCTATCGCAAACAATGCATTGTTCACCAGATTGCCATTTATCTGAAAGGGAGTACCTACACTGGTTTGAATTTCACCCCAGTTAACAGCGTCAGCAGACAGGGTGCCCTGATCAAGTTTAAGCGTTGCACCTAAATTATATAAAACACCTGTACCCGTTCTGGACACTAAGGCATCGGATGCAGAAATGGCTAACCCACCACTACCATTGAACGGATCAAGTATAAAAGCATTGCCACTTATATCAAGGCTACCACCAGCGCCTACTTTGATCTGGCCATGCGCCTGAATTCCTCTAACAGCAGCAGTAGAGGTGATATCAACAACTGGGGTAGTTGTTCCATCAATAAATACATCCGTGCTTGAATCAGGCGCCACCGTCGCAGTAAGCCCAGTAGAGAGATCCATCCAGTTATCTAGATCACTCCAACTGGTTGGAGAAGTAGATGATAACCCCGTCCATTGATAGATATTACTGGTATCTATGCTACCAATTGTATAACTGGCCGTATCAGCAATAACTGATCCATAATCAACAGTGCCTGCTGAAGTTGTCGCAATAGGGTCAACAATGGTGTCAAAGCCACTCCCTGAAAAACAACCAGTACCCGTGCAACCAACTACCGATACAGTGTTGCTAGAACTATCAGCAGCTAGTACAGCTGAGCTATCTTGCCAGTTCAAAATCAAATCACCACCATTAATAGCAACAGTATTCGCACTCACATAACTTGACACCATGCCATCTGATGCCGCCAGGACTGAATATAAGCCCCCAGAATTAAACACTAGATCACCATTAATAGTTAATGTGCCTGGGCTTGTTGAGTCATCTCCACCAGCGATCACGCCACCATTCACGGTTACACTGCTGTTTATAGCAGCCCATCCAGAACTACTGAGACCTGAACCAGGTCCGAGCTCAAGCACTCCTCCAGTTAAAGTCAGCGTATTGTTATCCTGTATGTCGATCCATCCTGGATTTTTGAAATTTATAAACTGAGTATCTATAGTCGAGATAGAAGTAGTAAAGCTATTAAGATTAATATTCCCCTTATTATAAAACTGCCCTGTACCTGTGATACTGGCATTCTCCATATTGATATCACCGCCATTGGTCAACATTGAAGTGGCGTCTAAATCTAGTGTTGTAAACTGCATATCGATCGAATGTCCCTGCTGCACATTCCAGCTGGTATTTTGTAGTTTTAGAGCACCGCCTCCGGTTATTGATGTATTACCATTTACCATTAAGCTACCAGCATTGGTAGCAAGATCTACATTAAAACTTGCGGTTGAAGCAAACGTTTTAAAGTTAACCAGACCTGAGCCATCATTATCTATGTCTGGATTCAATATAAGGTTTAATGCACCGGTGCCTGTTGCAGAGATAGTGAGATTACTAGCAGCTGCATCAAAAATAATGTCATTGTGTGCATTTAACGTAAGTGAAACAGCGCTACTCGATAGAGAATTGATATCCGCCAGGATGGTAATATCACCTGCTTGACTATTACCCCCAGCTGTAGCTGTTGAAACAGTGACATTTGTGCCTGCGTTGAGAGCAGCTTCTATAGATGCGACACTCAAATAAGCACTGTCACCCGTTGAAATAAAATCAGGGTCACCTGTGATGAGAGCATCTGCAGTCGAACTAATTGTTATATTATTTGGATCAATCAACCACTCACCTGCATTACCATTAAGTGCCGAGGCATCCGGCACCGATGTAATATCCAGATAGTGTTTACCAGAGGTTTCTATAAACCCACCATCACCACTAACCGCACCACCACGCGCAGTTACTTCACCATGTACGTGCACATCTTTCTCTGCAAATACGATGACTTTGCCTCCATTTCCTGTCGTGTCGGCATCAGCATTGACACTGGCACCGGCAGCTATCGTGGTTGAGCTTGCATTGTGGATCTCGGGATTCAACCCCTGCTGATCACCACCGATAAGAATCTCTCCACCAGCAGTATCACCAGATGCATTGATATTCGCACCCTCATCAATGTTGACTGTATCGCCAAGTATCTCGATATACCCGCCCTGAATACCTGAGGCGTCTACGCGGCCACTAACCTGATTGGTAGCTTTGGCAACCAGGCTGATACTTCCATCAGCATTCTGCACCAGACCTCCAGCACGAATTGAACCACTGTGCTTCAAGGCCCCTGCAAACAAACTGGCACTACCCTGATTCGCTAAAATTTTACCCAGATTGGTCACCGTGTTTTCACTTCCAGTAACTTCAAACTGTATGGCCGGATTCTCCAGACTGCTGATGGTAATCGATTGCCCTGCCGCCAGTATGATATTTCCATTATCGACTTCGATAACGCCACCGTTTTCGATATTCGGTGCGATCAATACAATATTGCCATTATCTCCTGCATGGATATAGCCCTGATTGCTAATTCCAGCTGAGCTATCACCTTCAAACTTTAGATTTCCATTCAGGTAATCACTATCTGTTATATTCAATGTGGAAGCGAAAAAACCGGCTGTATTGATTTGCGCACCAGCCCCAACAAGGAGGCCATGTTGATTAATCAGAAATACCTTACCATTTGAATTCAAATTACCCAGCAACTGGCTAGGGTTATTGGATATCACGCGATTTAATACGGAACTCGCCGCAGAGGGCTGAATAAAATTGGTGGTTTGTCCGGCGCCGATATTGAACGATTGCCAGTTGATGATGGCATTATTACTGTTCGTAACATTTAAAACATTTACACTGGGATTAGAAAAGGTAGCCGAGCCGTGAACAACCTGCCCACCCGCAGGGTTGGCGTTGGCCATTTGACTACTCAGAATCAGACTGATGGTAAAAGCTAGCGTATTGTATTTCATAATGATGGCTCCTCTGGTCTACAGTAAATTACTGCAGACGGCATTCAAACTCCTCTTTATCACTACCTTTGGCACCAAACAAATTAATCTTTTTCTGCATTTTCAGTGACAACTGTGAAGGCACAGGGATCTTGTCAAACTTCTGGAAAGGCGGAACAAAGTTCAGGCGTATGGTCTTCCCGGCAAGCCCTGCTAAACCAGCCTCACCCTTACCCAGATTAACAACACTGCCATCGACACCCTCAACCGCAACATCACCGTCTCGCACATTAACATATAACCCCGGCTCAATATTCTGTCTATCTGAGCCACTAAACAGATCATCTCTAATTGTGATTCGATCAGGTCTGGGCGCATTACCCATGGTACGAAGATGGACCGGAAAATCAGGTATGATCACCGGTTTGGTGAATCCATTTTTGACAAATGCTGCCTTACCATTTTCCAGTAGCATTTTGCCGCCTTCAAATTGCAACTCTATGGCACCACTCCACACCCTGGCATACATGCCACTGCCGCTTAAGGCATAAGCTGGTTTCAAAAAGAATTGCAACAGTTTTGCAACCACCGTTTCACTCAGTGGGTCCTGCAATGCCGTGTTGTCCACACAATCACCATCACAGGCCAGGTCAAAGCCAGTACCACGGATACCTATGGTTGCTGTTGGCGTTGCCACTCGATAGGAGCGCTCATTCAAGCGCCCAATAGCGCCAGTGATCAGACGCAAGCCACCTCGAATAAACCTTAAAAATGCATTATTCTCTGCTGGCACTTCAGGCTTATAGTAATGTTCTTCAATCTTAAAGGCTGAAGACGGACTCATCGTGATACGGCTTTTATCGTTAAACACTAAAACAGCAAACGATTTAATTCCGGTTTGTATTTGATCAAGCTCGTATACTGCTGCACCAGTCGATAAGGGGCGTGATTTATTATTAGCGTCCAGTGCACTGGCCTTACCCTGCATTAAAGCAATACGGCCGATAACCTTTGATTCATTCTGCGAATTCTTATTCAGTGCTCGATTTTCTTCATCACACTCAGCACTTTCACACAGTCGGGCGTCAAATTCAGTACCCCGAATACCGATGGTGGCTACTCGAGTATTGATACGAAAAGCACTGGGGCGACTTTTACTGATGAGACCTGTTATGGCTCGAAAGCCGCCTCGAATCAAATTCATCAATGCGCTTTCACTACCCTTAGTCGTATTTACGTCCTCAATTTTAAACGTTGTATTAGGTCGAAGCGTCATGCGCGTACCGTCTTCCAGTTTGATCACGGCAAAGCTGCTAGTGCCTGTATTCAAAGTTTCACCTTTATACAATGACCCACCTTTGCCCAGAATCTGGAGAGCATCATTGCCAACCTGCCCTGTTAGCACTCCTCGGGTATAAGCCACCTCACCTACTTCAGTCGCGGCAAATACAGAACCTTGCAGGCACAGTAAAAATGAGAAAAACAAACTACGGTGAATCATGCTTTTTCTATCCATAGCCTGCCTCAGAATCGGTAAATCAAGTTAAAGTGGGCCTTATCGTCACCATCCTGGTTGATCGTGGCATCAGGACCACCACCTTTATTGATGACAGCATAATCAAGCGCAACACTTAGCTGTTCTTTCCAGCTCCAGCGTAACCCGACTCCATAGGAAGAAAGATCGTAATCTCCACTGTCGTTAAATTTGACCTTAGCCTGATCAATAAAAACCAGATAGCGCATATTTGCAAAGGCCGGGGTCCAGATTTCAAAAGAAGTTTGATAGCCGCTATCACCGATTACGGAACGTTCTTCAAAACCACGCAGCGTAGAACTACCACCCACACCAAATTGTTCGCCTGAAATCAGTAAATCACTACTACTTTGCCCACTTAAACCCGCGTGCAAGAGCCAGTCTTTAGAGAAAATCAGATCATAAGCAAGGTTGTATCGTATAGCAGTCCAGTCATTTTTGGCGCCTGTACGGAGCAGTTCATAATCCTCATCACTATTGTTACTGCCAGAATCAATATTCAAATCATAGAAAAAATCACCACTAATGGAGCTTGATTTGGCTGTATAGGTAAAACCATAACCCAGTTCTAGAGGAAAACTCCCTACATCGGCATTTGATACGTTCCCATTAATATCAATCTCATTCTCGAAGAGTTTATTTTGAAACCCAACAGACCACTGGTGATTAAAGTTGGTATCGGTCAACATCGGACGCGAATAAGTAAAACCAAATACCGAGCCCTTTCCGGTAATAGCTACACCTCCACCCACTTCACCAGAATTGACCTCCGAATCTGAAAATATAAAATCCAGATTGGCACCATGTGAATATAGCGGTATATGGTAGCTCAGACCAAACTGATTGGTGGCATCCGGGTCTTCTGGAGCTACGGTCAAGGTTGCGGTTATCGTGTGATCGCGGTTGAATAGATTGCCATTCTGATATCCCAGAGTACTGCGGAATTCACTGGTATCTTTGCTACCAGTATTATCCAGCGTCAGGAAAAAAAGCTGCGGGTTACGATCATTGACGGTTAAATTAGCATCAATGGTATCTCCCTCGTCACCTTCCTTAAACTTAAGCACCATATTCTTGGAAGCGTGATTATTAGCAAGTTTCAAAGAACGCGACAATTCCCTGGTATTTGGTGTACTACCAACACTTAACTCAGGAAGAGAGCTACGGATATTCCGTTCATTAAAGAACTTATTACCCGATATATTTATCGCCCCGATAGTAAAATGAATAACATTCAACTCGACGGTACCAGAGATTAATTGCTGAGGAGGCAGGGACACTCGGTGAAAACTATAACCCTGTTTAATAATTTCCTGTTCCAGGGCATCAGCCGCAGCAGATAACCCATCCAGACCATAATGCTCACCTAGATAGGATTGCAGTACTTTTTGCGCTTTGTCCGCTATTGGGTTATCACCAGTGACGTCAAAGCTAGAAACCGTAAAACGCATTGGCGTATAAGTAGTTTGGGCATACCCTACCATTGGCAACAGAGTAACAAAAAATAAAACAAAGGCACTTCCCTGAGGTATTCGCATGACTATAAATTCTTCATTCTCGAATTTAAAATCATATCGACTGGTGATTACATTGTCCATGATAAACTGGCTCAGGACATGCTATTTAGAGTACTTTCTATTAACTTGGACTTAATAAAGGATACTCTGTCTAGAATTATCATACCCACATGACAAATCTAAATAGTAAAACCATTTTGCTGCGCATAAACATGCTTTAACGCAGTAATAAACATACTTTGCCATAACTGTTTCGGCTTTGCGCTGACTCTCAAAACCTCTCAAACACTTCGATTGATACAGGTAATCACCAGCATCCAATAATAGCCCAGCCTGCAGATCCAGAGCCTGAAACATTTTTACCAATAACAGCGATAGCGCTATAGAAGGAACATCTAGTGCACTTTTCCAGGATCCTGTCGGATTTAGGGTGAATCTACTGCGGAAAAGGCATTTTGGCCAACAATCCGATCATTTTCGTTAAATAGGCTCACTATTCGCCTCAAATGATCGAAATATTTCGACTCAAAATACCGTTCCTTCGCTACGATAACCTAAACCCGACAGACTCCTGGCTCGCCATCAATGCTTCAATATCCTTTACACTGCTAGGCACCCCAGCGGTCAGCACTTCATGCCCTTTTGGCGTTACCAGAACATCATCTTCAATACGAATACCGATATCCCACCATTTACGATGCACCCCTTTACTCTGAGCAGGGATATAGATACCCGGTTCAACGGTCAGAACCATCCCCGGCTCCAGTAAACGCCATTGATCACCCACTTTATAGTCCCCAACATCGTGCACATCGAGCCCTAACCAGTGCCCCGTGCGATGCATGTAAAAACGTCGGCAAGCATGTTCTTTCAACAGCTTGGGCAGCGTACCTTTGAGTATCTTAAGCTCCAGCAAACCTTTGGTAATGACACGTACTGCTGCATTATGCGGATCGTTCCAGTGATTCCCTGGCATTACCTTTTTAATTGCCGCCTGTTGCGCCTGTAAAACAATTTCATAAACATCTCTCTGCGCCGAAGAAAACTTCCCATTTACAGGGAAAGTTCGTGTGATATCGGAAGCATAACCATCAACCTCACAACCGGCATCGATTAGCAATAAATCACCATCTTTCAGAGCATCGGTATTTTCAGTGTAATGCAGAATGCAGCCATTGCGCCCACCACCCACTATCGGTGGATAGGCATGCTCTGCTCCATTTCGACTGAATTCATAGTTATATTCTGCTTCGATACTGTACTCAAACAGTCCCGGCTTACAAGCTTGCATAGCCTTTGTATGAGCCGCAACGCTAATTTTCGCCGCCTTTTTCATCGCACTTAGCTCAGCGCGGCTCTTATACAAACGCATATCGTGCAAAAGATGGTCTAGCGAAACGAATTCGTAGGGTACATGTACACCGGAACGCGATTGCGCCTTAATTTGATTCACCCACCCCATCAGCCGTGCATCAAACTCCGGATAACGCCCCATCACCTGAAAAACCTTTTCTCGATCCTCCAGTAGCCCCGGCAGAATATCGTCGATATCATCAATGGGGAAAGAGTCATCAGCACCATATTGCTCAATCGCACCCTGCTGGCCTGCACGGCGGCCGTGCCAGGTTTCCTGCTCAGGGTCATTTTCACGGCAAAACAGGATGAATTCTCCGTGCTTACGCCCAGGTACAAGCACCAGTACCGAATCGGGTTCTCTAAAACCAGTTAAATACAGAAAATCACTATCCTGACGAAACGGGTATTCGACATCGCGATTTCTAACCTGTGAGGACGCCGAAGAAACGATAGCTATGCTGCCTTTACCGATCATCTTCATTAACTGTGCACGACGGCGCTTAAATTCACTTGCATTCATTATTAATGGACCTGTGTGTTCACTGCTATAGGATTCATCTCTTCATTCATAAAAATCACCGACAACCGAACATGTTCGACTACCTCTGCATAAACCGTTTCCGCGTCATCCGTTTCTTCCTCATCGTGACTCAATTGACTGATCTGAAGTAGATCATCCATGCATTCCCGCCCCTGCTCAGACAGATTGTTCAATCTGGCCTCGCCATTTACCGCCAGGCCATAAAGATACCCCTGACACCAGCTACCCAGTCCCAGCAAGCGCAGGGCAAACTCCTGATCCTCATCGGGCAGCAATAACTCGAATGTCATATCATCCGAATTTAACTGTACCTTAGTTTGATTAAATAATTCCTGTAGTATTTCTAGCGACTCTTTGGCTAGCAGGTCATTCGGGTCGGGAAGCTTTTCTAGCGTAAACCCTAACCAACGAGCAAAATCATCCCCGCCCAGTAATAAACCACATAAAGTACCGTGGGCTTCGGCTGCGTCGGTCATTGCATCCAGTTGCTGCAAACTATTTTGTACCTGATCAAAATCTATCATTGTGTAAATTCAACTTGTTCGTATAATTTTCGCATTCTATCACCCGGGTATGCTTTTCTCATTAGTACCAGGCCTGAAGTGGCTCTGTTTAATGATAAATCAGAATCCTGATGATTATGGATTATAATCAGCTGTTGACAGTTAATCTTTCATCCCCAAAAATGCGCTATGGATTCAGATAATAAAGCTTTTACAGAATCAGACCTGCTCAAACTGGAAAATCAGATCGATGCCCTGATTGATACCGTTAGCCAACTGAAGCAGGAAAACAGTAACCTCCGCCACCAGCAGGACAGCCTGATGTCTGAGCGATCCCAATTGATAGAAAAAACCGAGTTAGCGCGCAGCCGCGTTGAAGCGATGATCACTCGCCTCAGATCTCTGGAATTACATTCATGAGCAAACCATTAGCGATTAATATCTCCATTCTGGATAAAGAATACAAGATTGCCTGCCCATCTGGTGAACAACCAGCACTACTGGCATCGGCTGAATATCTGGACAGCAAGATGCGAGAAGTACGTGATAGTGGAAGCATTATTGGCTCGGAAAGGATTGCAGTAATAACCGCACTAAACATTGCACATGAGCTTTTAAACTCCAGCCAGCAGAGCGACAAACTTGACAAGGGCCTGTCTCCGCGCCTTAAAAATCTGGAAATCAAGATCAGTGATGCCTTGCAGAAAGTGCGCCAGCTTGAAATCTAACCCACCAATTAACTCTAATTATGCGCTTGCCCCGCAAATTTTATAAATTTAATTTGACACTCAGGGTCATAAAAAAAATCTACAACATAGCCGGTGCAATTATTTTAGAAGTGTCGTATAGTTTATTAAACCAACTGCGGTGTTAGTTAGCTTCTATAAGATCCTTGAGCCTAATTATCAACTTCGGGGCGATCAGTGTCATACTGGTGTGCATGCCCGAGATTTTTCGGGAAGCCTGATGGATGCCCTCTTGCCCCACCTGAACCTTCTGGTTCAAGGTTGATAGTCTGCGACGGCATCGCGGTTGGTATTTTCTCCTTCTAATAATAAAGTATGCTGCCGCAACAGATTCGCCAACATTACCGCCGTCTACGTAAAAACCTCTCTTACCTGGAACAGCAGTCCAACGCTCAGCGCCTGGCTGACAATATCAATGATTACCTGGGTAATTATAAGCGCTATAAGATTGCCGCTTATCTGGCTGTGCAGGGAGAGATTTCTTTAGCAAACTGGATGGCATCGCAATTGCTGCATAGTATTTATCTTCCAAAACTCTACGAACCCATTCAGCCGAATTTACGTTTTGCCCCATTAACCGAGCAAACTGCCTGGGTTAAAAATCGATTTAACATCATAGAACCTAAAGCTCACTGGGGTGAGACACTGCACTCCAGAGAACTGGATATCATCCTGATGCCGTTAGTGGCCTTCGACAGGTCTGGAAATAGAATGGGTATGGGAGCCGGCTATTATGATCGAGCGCTCGCATTTAAACGCGCTCGTCAACACTATACTAAACCCATTCTTATCGGGGTGGCTCATAGCATACAGGAGCACCCGGAATTAATAAGCAATAAATGGGACATAGGCATGGATTACATTATCACCGAAAAAGAGGTTATTCAGCCAACCACCTGACCTTTGAAAACGCTTATTGCAGGAATAAGCGATAGGCTGAGTTATCACTTTCATCCCAATAAGGAAACTCCAGTGACGCAAGGCAATGCCTGAATTCCTGATATTCAGCCCTATCCACCTGTATACCCATCAGGACACGACCATAGTCTGCGCCATGATTTCTATAGTGAAAAAGGCTGATATTCCAACGCCTGCCAATCTCTGAGAGAAACTTTAATAACGCGCCAGGCTTTTCCGGGAACTGAAAACGGTAAAGCAGCTCATTATCGACCCCAGGACCTGGATGGCCACCGACCATATAACGCGTATGCAGTTTGGCAACCTCGTTATCGGTCATATCCTCGACCAGATAATTCCTGTCCGTCAAATGCTTGATAATCTGCTCTTTTTCTTCAATACCCCGAGATAACTGTATCCCCGCAAACACTCTTGCCTTTTTCGAGTCGGCATATCGATAATTGAATTCGGTAATCTGACGCTTGCCAATAATCTGGCAAAACTGCTTAAAACTGCCTGGCTTTTCTGGAATTTCTACAGCAATTAAAGCTTCGCGCTGCTCACCAATCTCCGCACGCTCAGAAACATGGCGCAAACGATCAAAGTTCATATTGGCGCCACTATTGATAGCGACCAATGTTTTACCTGATAGCTTTTTCTTCTCCACATACTTTTTCAACCCGGCCAAAGACACTGCCCCAGCAGGTTCACAGATTGCACGAGTATTATCATAGGTATCCTTGATTGCTGCACAGATTTGATCAGTCGAAACCGTCATCACTTCATCAACCAGATTGCGGATCATTTTAAAAGTATTCTGGCCAACCTGACGCACTGCAACACCATCAGCAAATATACCGACTTCATTTAGGCACACTCGTCGTTTTGCTTTCATCGCGGCATACAGGCACGCCGCATCTTCAGGCTCCACACCTATCACTTTGATAGAAGGTTTGACGGCTTTTATAAATCCAACAATACCGGCGAGCAAACCACCACCACCTACCGGCACAAATATCGCATCGATGTTATCGGGGTTCTGACGAATTATTTCATGCGCAATGGTCGCCTGACCGGCCATCACATCAATATCGTCATATGGATGAATAAAAGATAAACTTTCCTGTTCGGCCAATTCCAGTGAGTGCTCATAAGCCTCATCAAAATTCTCCCCGAACAAAACCGTTTTTGCACCGCGTGATTTTACTGCATTGACCTTAATAGTCGGCGTTGTTGCTGGCATAACAATCACCGCCTGCATATTTAACTTGTTAGCTGCCAGCGCCACCCCCTGAGCATGATTCCCTGCTGAAGCTGCAATCACGCCTTTTAAATCAGGGTTTTGTCGCTTCATCTGATAGGCTTTATTAAATGCACCACGCAATTTAAAAGAAAAAACGGGCTGCAAATCCTCCCTTTTCAACAACACCTCATTATTCAATCTCAGTGATAGCTCTGGCATAGGATCCAATGGCGTTTCATTAGCCACATCATAGACTCGGGCAGTGAGCACTTTTTCGAGAAATTTAGCAGGTGTCATGGAGTAACCTCAAATAACGATCTGGCATTATCAGGAAACACTTGTAATTAGGCAATAGCCGCGGCCTTAAGATTCAGAATGAACAGGTTGTGTAAAACTTACCTCATGATTCCTGATTACCGATGACATTTCCCACCGCTATCGTTACTATTCACATTTTTATAATAAGGTTATAAATTTATGGATGCTGACGCTAAAAAGAAAATGGCTGCACAGGCTGCTCTGGATTATGTGATACCCGGCACGATAATAGGCGTGGGTACCGGCTCCACGGTCAACCACTTTATCGACGCCCTGGCTGAAAAAATGAAAACCGCTGTCGAGGCTGCGGTATCCAGTTCTGAAGCCTCAACAGAGCGACTCAAGCAGCACGGCATTCCAGTCATTGATTTAAATTCAGCCGGGCAACTTTCCATTTACGTGGATGGCGCTGATGAATCAAATCGACAACTGCATCTGATAAAAGGTGGTGGTGGCGCACTCACCCGTGAGAAAATTGTCGCTGCCGCCAGTGACACCTTCGTTTGTATTGCGGACGAAAGTAAACTGGTCGATCACCTTGGCGCATTTCCATTACCGGTTGAAGTTATCCCTATGGCCAGAAGTCTGGTTGCTCGAGAACTGACCAAGCTCGGCGGACAACCCAAATGGCGGGAAAACTTTGTAACCGATAATGGCAATGACATACTCGATGTGCACAATTTAAAAATTATGGACCCGATGAAAATTGAGACACTGATTAATCAGATTGCTGGTGTTGTAACCGTTGGCATTTTTGCTCATCGCCCGGCCGACGTCCTGCTACTAGGCGGTGACAATGGTATTACCACAATAAAACCCTGAATAACAAAAGCCCCCCTGACCCGACCTGCGGGGGCTTTTTTAGAATAAAACCATCTATTCTTCCGGCACCACAACCGTCAGACCCAGTGACTGCCAGGCCTGCATACCACCGCGATAGTAATATAGTTTCTCGGCTGGATAGCCTAACTTCAATAACCCTTGTAGAGCATGTGGGGACTGAGCACACCACATGCCGTTGCACCAAAGCATCAGCTTCTTGACATTGGTAAAATCCCATTCATCATTTTTCTGGTTTCCACCCAATAAACCCAGGGTTTCAATACTACGCGTAAAGTCGCTAACATCTCCGCGTCTTTTTGCACCTAATTCGTGCATAGTTTCTATCAGCAGCGGGTCATCTCTATCCAGTGTAAATACTGTAAATGGAATATTCACTGAACCAGGGATAGTACCTCGCTTCCACCAGGCAGGAGTTCTCGCATCAATAATTACCCCAGTCCCATCCAGCAATTCATGCTCCATAAAATCAAACATCTCAAGCTGACCGACCGTTGTGACCCCGTCACCAGCAGACATTGGCTGTATACAGAAGGGCGGGCATTTGCGTGATGTCCTGGCAAACCCACCCTCAAGAATATGATCCTGATCTTGAATACGTTCGATTTTAATCAGCTTGCTTTGATGGATGACCTCAACAAATTCCTTGTCAGGGGTAAGTTTGACATCTAGCGCCTGGACACTTGCAACTGAAGTTATAGATACAAGTAGAAACAACCATTTAGTTATTGAGTACCTCATCATTTTTTGCTCACCTTTTGAATTATATCTCGCACCGAATCTGGATCCGGATTTCCCTGATAAGACGCGTAAACTTCGTCTTTCTGGCCATTATTGAGGCGCTTATAAAACAGATAACTACCTATATAGTTTTGCTGCAGGACTTTTTCAAACTGTTCAATGGTTAATCCGCTAACCAATCTACCGGGTGAACCGCCTGAGTCCAATTTACTAGCAACAGTCTTTGAAACACTGCTCGTAGAGCCAGCCTTTGTTTGCTTATCCAGAGTTACGCTTTCAGCTTCCCCCTTCAGCGACTTTAAATAATCTGCATTTGACTGGGCCACAGCAGAACCCACAACAAACCCCAGAGCGACAAATAGCATAAAGCGCACACTCCCTTTCCTCAAGCACATGTCCAAAGTTACACTCAACAAGTAAACACCTTTTTTTATTTTTATGGGAATAATACCAGCCCATTTTTATAGATTTTGTGGCTTTTAATAATTTTTTTTACTTTGATAAATTCAGATTAGTCGCTTGCCAGGCCTGTGTCAAGAAGTCACAGACTCATTAATATCTTTAATTACATAATGTTACATCACCTATTTCGACTTCATATTAACAAAATAACAATTTTGACGTGGACAAAAAAAACCCGCTAAAAAGCAGGCTTTTTTAGAATAAACAGCTTTAAAAAACTGATTAACGTTTGGAAAACTGGGTCGCTCTACGAGCTTTTCTTAGACCAACTTTCTTACGTTCAACTTCTCTTGCATCACGAGTAACAAAGCCTTCTTTTCTCAGTGCCGATCTAAATGTTTCATCATACTGCATCAGGGCACGAGTAATACCCAGGCGAATCGCGCCAGCTTGTCCACTTGGACCACCACCAGAAACATTTACATTAATATCAAACTTTGAAACCAGATCAACCGTTTCTAATGGCTGGCGAACAACCATACGAGAAGTTTCACGTCCGAAATAATCTTCAATAGATTTTTTGTTGACGGTAATGTTTCCACTGCCTTCAGTCATATACACACGAGCTGCTGAGCTTTTGCGACGACCTGTTCCGTAATACTGTTCTGCAGACATATCTGATTCTCTTAAATATCTAGTATCTGAGGCTGTTGTGCAGAGTGATTATGATTTTCACCCGCATACACCTTAAGTTTCTTAAACATGGCTCGACCCAGTGGATTCTTTGGCAACATACCTTTTACAGCAGTTTCCAGAATTCGCTCAGGATGAGTCGCACGTAACTTTGACAGGTTAACAGACTTCAGGTTACCAATGTATCCAGTATGATGATGATACATTTTATCCTGCTCTTTATTACCAGTCACTTTCACCTTCTCAGCATTAACCACGACGATATAATCACCTGTGTCTACATGCGGTGTATATTCAGGCTTGTGTTTACCACGCAGTCTGCGTGCAATTTCAGTCGAAAGACGGCCTAACGTCTTATCTGTAGCATCAACTAGGAACCAGTCACGTTTTACCGATTCGGGTTTTGCACTAAAGGTTTTCATAATTTTTCCTAAACTCGCTTAAATGCGTTTGTCTTCTCGAAGAAAGGGCGCGAATACTAACGGATTCATCCGCAATTGACAAGGTCTATCAAACGCTTTATTCAGATTTTCTCTCTCATTGAGCTGAATCGGCTTGGATAACTAATATTTATTGATTCTGAAGTAAAAAATTGTTAAAAAAAGGCGTGGCTGGTAGGCCACGCCAATACCACCAAAGGAGGATGGAGGAGTTATGCTGGGGAGGCCAAAGGGCGCCTCCTGATTCAGCATATAAGGATTATCTAATGCAGATACCTTATTGTCAACCTGGACACTCCCTCATTTGCGCCTACCAGCCCACAGTTAACAAATGTTTTACTTATATCGATAACAATTCATAACCTCAAACACTTTCGCTCTACTGCGACTTACACTTCCACCCAACCGGATGGACATCCTTAATTCTATAAGTTAAGCATAGAGCCCACTTTATTCAGCTGCCCCACTTTGGCGAATCTCAAAATCATGGGTAATGACTGCAGTTTTGCCCAGCATCACAGAAGCAGAGCAATATTTCTCGGCAGAAAGGTTTATTGCCTTTTCCACCTTGCTTGCATCCAGGTTGTTTCCAGTGACCACAAAGTGCATATGAATCTTTGTGAAAACCTTCGGCTCCACATCTGCGCGCTCATATTCTAGTTCAAGCTCGCAATTCTCCACCTGCTGCCTGGATTTTTTCAGGATCAAAATAACATCAAAGGAGCTACACCCGCCTAAGCCCAGTATCAACATTTCCATTGGCCGAATCCCAAGATTGCGCCCACCAAACTCGGGGGGGCCATCCATCACTACCGCATGACCACTCGCCGATTCCCCGACAAATGTCATGTTATCTAGCCACTTTACTTTTGATTTCATTAATCTCGCCTATTCTCGTCTTGTTAAACAACTGAATTATGGTATGTTATCGTGAATTTAGAATTTATAAAAAAAGGAACTGTTGTGAGCTTAGAGCCTATCCAAAAAATACCACCGACAGAAAACCCCGCCCTGGACAGTTTTCTTAAACATTGCCACCGCAAAACTCTGCCCGCTCGACAAACAATCATCCATGCTCGCGATGAATCGCATACATTGTATTACATTATCGATGGCTCGGTTAGCGTGGTCATCGAGGATGAAGACTGCAACGAAATTGTGCTGGCTTATCTAAACTCGGGTGACTTTTTTGGAGAAATGGGACTTTTTGAAGAAAACCTGAAACGCAGCGCCTGGGTCATCACCCGAACTCAATGTGAAATTGCTGAAATTCATTACAATCAGTTCATGCAACTAGCCAGAGACACCCCTGAAATTCTGTTCCAACTATCTGCTCAGCTTGCCGCCCGATTACGCAATACCAGTCGCAAGGTCAGCAACCTGGCGTTTATGGATGTGACAGGTCGTGTAGCAAGAACTTTACTTGATCTGGCCAAACAGCCAGACGCTATGACCCATCCTGACGGCATGCAAATCAAGGTTACACGTCAGGAAATTGCAAAGATTGTGGGTTGTTCAAGAGAAATGGCTGGCCGTGTGATCAAGACACTGGAAGAGGACAACCTGATCTCTGCTCATGGTAAAACTATAGTAGTTTTTGGTACTCGCTAACGCAATAAGCGCCTTCTAAACAGAGAATATTGCAGCCAGTTCGCTTCCAGGATCTGGCGCTCGCATAAAAGCTTCACCTACTAGAAAAGCATTCACCTGATGACTTCGCATCAAAGCGACATCTGCTTGACTATGAATTCCACTCTCAGTAACCACAAAACAATTGTCAGGCACCATACTTAGCATATTGATCGTAGTCTGCAAACTGGTTTCGAAGGTTCGTAGATTTCGATTATTGATGCCAACCATAGGTAGATCAATCCGCAAGGCCCGTTCCATTTCCGCCTCATCGTGTACCTCAACCAGTACATCCAGTGATAGCTCTTGCGCGCACTGATAAAGATCCAGTAATTGAGGCTGATCTAACGCTGCAACAATCAACAGGATACAGTCTGCCTCTAATGCACGCGCCTCATGTATCTGATAGGTATCGATGATAAAGTCCTTGCGAATAACCGGTAGAGAACAGGCTGCACGTGCCTGCTGCAGGTATGCATCACTACCCTGGAAAAAATCCACATCGGTTAATACTGAAAGGCAGGCAGCCCCACCTTGCTGGTAGGACCTGGCTATCTCTGGCGGATTAAAGTCTGGCCGAATGACACCTTTACTGGGTGAGGCCTTTTTAATTTCCGCAATTACCGCTGACTGATTGCTGGAAATTTTATTTTGAAGCGCATTGACAAAACCTCGCACTGTTGAAGCCTGCTGAATGCGTTGCTGTAACTCATTTATCGAGGTTTGAGATTGACGCTGAGTTATTTCCTCGACCTTACGTGCGAGAATTTTAGTGAGGATATTAGACACTGGTTTGCTCAATCAGCTTCTTAAGAACTTCGGAAGCGGATCCATCATCTATAACTTTAGCCGCCATTTCGACGCCCTGATGGTGCGAATCTGCAAGCCCGGAAACATAGATAGCAGCCCCTGCATTGAGGCAAACAATATCTCGTGCCGGCCCGGGCTGCTTATCAAATACCGAGTGAATCATCGCCAGGCTTTGCTCAACACCATCGACTCGAATGCCTTCGATATCGGCTATTTGCATACCAAAATCCTGTGGAGAAATAGTATAGGTACTAACAACACCATCCTTCAGCTCGGCAACTTGAGTAGTAGTTGAAATACTGATTTCATCCATCCCATCATCGGCATGCACCACCATCACATGACGGCTACCTAACTGCTTGAGTACCTGCGCCATGGTTTCTACCAGCTCGGCATCGAATACACCAATAACCTGATTAGGCGCTGATGCAGGATTGGTCAAAGGGCCTAATACGTTAAATATGGTACGCACTGCCATTTCTTTACGCGGACCAATGGCATGACGCATAGCACTGTGATGTTTTTGTGCGAATAAAAAACCAACCCCTACTTCATCGATACAGCGCCCGACAGCCTCGGCATCTATATCCAGATTTACCCCTGCCGCTTCCAGCACATCGGCACTACCTGATTTACTGGATACCGAACGGTTACCATGCTTGGCTACATGTGCACCTGCTGCGGCAGCGACAATAGCACTAGCAGTTGAGATATTAAAGCTACCCGATGAATCACCACCAGTACCACAAGTGTCCACCAGATGATCTGAATGGGTTTCTACCCGAGTAGCGAGATCACGCATAACACTTGCAGCGGCAGTAATCTCATCCACTGTCTCACCTTTCATACGCAGACCAATCAGAAAGCCACCAATCTGGGATGGCGTTGCCTCTCCGGTCATAATCTGCTGCATGACGCTCGCCATTTCCTCATGGCTCAGATCCTGTCTTGCAATAACTGCTTTAATCGCTTGCTGTATATCCAATGTGCTAGCCCTCAATCTTTGTATTCAGAAAATTCTGTAGTAAGTCATATCCATGCTCGGTCAGGATAGATTCAGGATGAAACTGCACGCCTTCGACTGCCAGGGTTTTATGCTTCACCCCCATAATCTCATCAAAACTTCCATCCTCGAATTCAGTCCAGGCAGTGACTTCCAGACAATCAGGCAGACTTGAGTGTTGAATCACCAATGAATGATAACGTGTAGCTATGAATGGATTGTCCAGCCCTTTGAAAACACCGCTTGCATTATGATGAATCATTGAAGTTTTGCCATGCATAATTTCCCGTGCATGCACCACCAGTCCACCAAAAACCTGCCCAATACTCTGATGCCCAAGACAGACACCCAGCAAAGGCTTAACCCCTGCCATAGCCTGAATCACCTGCATAGAGATACCTGCTTCATTCGGGGTACAGGGTCCGGGTGAAATCATAATATGGCTGGCATCATTATTTTTCACAAACTCAACGTCGACCTCGTCATTACGCACGACCTCAACATCAACCTTTAATTCACCCAGATATTGCACCAGGTTATAGGTAAAGGAGTCATAATTATCGATCATCAATACTTTCATGACTTAACACCCTCTCCCTCAACTAATTCTAAGGGATCTTTGGGAGTCAATCCCGACTCTGCAAGTGATACGGCACGAAAGATGGCGCGCCCCTTATTCATGGTTTCAGCCCATTCATTTTCTGGTACTGAATCATAGACAATCCCGGCACCAGCCTGAATATATAATTTTTTATCCTTGATCACGGCAGTACGAATGGCGATTGCTGTATCCATGTTACCACTCCATGACAGATAGCCCACCGCACCGGAGTAGATACCGCGTTTCACAGGTTCCAGCTCATCGATAATTTCCATCGCACGAATCTTGGGTGCACCGGAAACAGTTCCGGCAGGAAAGGTGGCTCTCAGCACATCCATTGCGGTTAAACCGTTTTTCAGTTTGCCAGTAACATTGGAAACAATATGCATCACGTGAGAGTAACGCTCGATGATCATCTTGTCGGTTAATTCAATACTGCCGGTTTCACTCACTCGGCCTGCATCATTACGCCCCAGATCGATCAGCATTAAATGCTCAGCCAATTCTTTAGGATCACTTAATAGTTCCCGTTCCAGCGCGCGATCTTCAGCCTCTGTATAACCTCTAGGACGCGTGCCTGCGATCGGTCTGACTGTTAACTCCCCCTGCTCCAGTCGCACCAGAATTTCTGGCGACGAGCCGACCACATAATGATCACCCAGATTCAAATAGTACATATAAGGAGAAGGGTTGAGCCCACGTAGCGCACGATATAAATTTAGCGGGTCTGAATTAAATGGAACGGAAAGACGTTGTGACAACACAATCTGCATCGCATCACCATCAATAATATACTGACGCGCCTTTTCTACCGCATCCATATAGCCTTCGCGAGTGAATTCAGATTCAAAATCCTGCTCATTGACTATGGCCCCGTTTGACTGCTGCGGCACGTCGGCAGTATCCCGCTGAATTTTATTCACCAACTGTTCCAGCCTTACCTGCCCGCGCTGATAGGAGCCCCGCTCATTCGGATCGGCATAAACAATGATATACATACGCGATGCCAGGTTATCGAAAACCACCAACTGATCACTTAGCATTAACAGGATATCAGGCGTGCCATGTTTGTCAGGATTAGGATTTTTGGCAAGTTTGGGCTCTACATAGCGAATAGTGTCATATCCAAAATACCCCACCAGCCCGCCATTAAAGCGCGGCAGGAAATCCAGCTCAACCACCTTGAAAGATTGCAGATAATCTTCGATATACTGCAATGGATCATCCACCGTCTGCTGGTCAACAATCTGATCATAGGTTTGCAGAGTCACTTCATGATCATAAACCTTTAAATGGGTATGACAGCCCAGGCCTATGATGGAATAACGCCCCCACTTTTCGCCACCCTGAACGGACTCAAAAAGATAACTATAGGGATTATTGGCAAGCTTAAGGTAAACGCTTAAGGGAGTATCTAGATCAGCAAACACCTCTTTAACCAGAGGTACGCGATTATAGGAATATTTTAATTTTTCAAATTGTTCCGGGTTCATAATAATGACTCAGCAAATAATTAATAGGCAATACACAGTTAGGACGAGAGTGTTTCACCATCGCCAGCAGGTATATGCTTTAACATTAATTATTTGTTGGTCAGTCATCATGCTTCGAATCATTTAAAGGTATTGCGGTAATTCTGCAAAGGAATCTAACACAGCATCGGGATTGAAGCTACGAATATCTTCACCATGATTGTAACCATAACTCATACACACAATCTGGAACCCCGCA
Organism: Gammaproteobacteria bacterium; assembly: GCA_050298595.1. Lineage (GTDB taxonomy): Bacteria > Pseudomonadota > Gammaproteobacteria > JACNJF01. The sequence goes on from JBNKUM010000085.1 coordinate 150,909, forward strand.
GCTCTTGCGGCTTTCACATCGCTTTGTGAATCTCCTATCATGAGTGACTTCTGTGGATCGATAGACAGGCGCTCTGCCGCAGTCAATAACGGAAGAGGATCGGGCTTTTTGCGCGCAGTATCATCACCACAGATGATCACTTCAAAATATTCATAAATACTCAGATCGCGTAAAATCGGCAGGGTAAATTCACCGGCTTTATTGGTCACACAACCTAATGTGTAGCCCGCGTTTTTCAGATAATCCAGGCCCGTGATTACGCCATCATACAGATGGCTGCGCTTTGAAGTATTCTCTGCATACAGTTCACGGAATACAGCTAAAGCTTTCTGGTATAGCGCCTCTTCCGGCTCACCATCCATGGAATCAGTGAGTGCACGCTTTACCAGTCGCTCCACACCATTACCGACCCACTGCCTGACCGAGGCTTCACCACGTTCAGGCAAATCCAGAGCTTTTTGCATCTCGTCGACACAAAAAGACAGATCAGGCACACTATCGACCAGCGTACCATCAACATCGATCAGGATCATGTCAGGTTTGCGCAGAAGCATACCCACTTATACCGTTGCTAACTGCTCACGCATTTCAGCGACAATACTATTGTATTTATTCGCGTCACTGTCTTTAGCCTTACCAAAGATGCCCGAACCAGAAACAAACATATCAGCACCGGCAGCAGCGATTTCAGAGATATTATCGGCTTTCACGCCACCATCTATCTCAAGCAGAATGTCATAACCAGACTCATCGATCATTTTTCTCGCCTGGCGCAGCTTATCCAGAGTAGCTGGAATAAAGCTCTGTCCACCAAAACCAGGGTTAACCGACATCAGCAAAATCACATCCACCTTATCCATCACATAATCCAGATAACTTAATGGAGTTGCCGGATTAAACACCAGACCAGATTTACAGCCACTTTCACGAATCAATGAAAGACTTCGATCAATATGCTCAGAAGCTTCTGGGTGAAAAGTAATGTAGCTTGCGCCCGCTGCAGCAAAATCAGGAATAATACGATCTACAGGCTTCACCATAAGGTGCACATCGATAGGAGCAGTAACACCATGCTTTCTCAACGCTTCGCAAACCAGCGGACCTATCGTCAGGTTTGGAACGTAATGATTGTCCATTACATCGAAATGAACCACATCAGCACCGGAAGCGAGTACATTGTCCACTTCTTCTCCCAGTTTCGCGAAATCAGCCGACAGAATTGACGGCGCAATCAAATAATCAGTCATAACATTCCCCATTAGCGCTTAAAATTAGATCCGCGAATGTACACGAATCACGTGCAAATTTCAGCTCCTATATAAACAAATGCATACCTGCTTATAATAAAACGTTAAAATATCTCAAAATTTAAAAAGGTAGAACAATGGCAATTAATTTAGGTTTACACGCTATATCAATGATGATCTGGGTTGGTGGAATGTTTTTCGCCCATATGATTTTACGTCCAGCAGCAGTCAGTCAGCTTGAACCACCCTTACGCCTGAATCTATGGCGTCATGTATTTAATCGGTTTTTCCCAGTAGTCTGGGCAATCATCTTAATCATCCCTATTACAGGTATCGGCTTAACTCACCCTTACGGTGGATTTGCAAAAGCTCCTCTATATATACACATTATGACCGGACTAGGTACGGTTATGATCATGATTTTTCTGTATATTTACTTCGGCCCTTTTAAACGTCTCAAGCAACGACTGGACCAGAATGATATACCCGGCGCAGCCAAACAACTGAATCAAATTAGAATGCTGGTCGGGCTGAATACCTTGATAGGCTTTCTGACTATCGCTATTGCTACTGCAGGTAAGTATTACCTGACATAGCCGATAAATAAATGACTGGCACAAAAAAACCGGGGTAACCCGGTTTTTCCAACTTTAGATTTCGAAAATCTTACAGGCTACCAATATAAGCAGCCAGGTTCTCGATATCATCATCCGACAAACCCGCAGCCATAGCATTCATGGTTGGATTTTGTCGAGTACCGCTACGGAAATTAGTCAGATTCTCCTGAACAAAAGCTTCATTCCTGCCTTTCAATGAGGGGTAGGTAGGTACTACACTGACACCTCCGGCACCATGACAACCGATACAGCCTTTAGCGGCAAAAGCAGACTTTCCAGAGGCCACATCACCAGCAAATACCTGACCAGAAGCAACAAGTGCAGATGCTAGAACTACAGATGAAAACAGATTCATTAAACAACCCCCGAACTATAGTAGAACAACCACCACCAAAAATAATGGCTTGCTAAAGCAGCTCGGCATTGTTACAAAGCCACCAGATTTTGTAAAGTCTACCAATATTAACTGAATAAAAGCTGAATACCGGTGCCCCAGCCATGAATGATTTCAAAGAATTTAACCAAAAGATTCGGCAGGATATTACTCTGCAAACCACACAGCGTGGACATACGCTTAACCTGAAAACCACCTGGGGCTTATTCTCACCAAAAACGATTGATGAAGGCTCCAGCATGCTGCTGAAATATCTAGAGATCGAACCCGATGATGACTGTCTCGATCTAGGCTGTGGCTATGGAATTTTAGGATTAAATATGGCGCAATGCGCTCCACAGGGAAAGACCCTGATGGTAGATAAGGATTTTGTAGCGGTGGAATATGCGGAAAAAAACTGTCGTCTGAATAATATTAATAATGCCGAGTGCCTGCTCAGCAATGGCTTTAACCAGATTCCACCACAAAAGTTTGACCTGATTGTTTCCAACATACCCGCCAAGGTCGGCAAGGAAATGTTGTATCTGTATCTGTTCGACGCGCTTAAATATTTAAAACCTGGCGGTTCATTTTATATTGTCACCATCACTGGACTAAGACAGTTTTTCAAACGTGGATTTACAGAAGTTTTCGGGCATTACGAGAAAATCAAACAAGGAAAAACCTATACCGTTGCCAGAGGCGTCAAGCAAAGGTAGCACTTAAAACCATACATTGCTAAAACAAAAAAGGCAGCCGAGGCTGCCTTTTAAGTTTCGATATTTACTATTGTTGAGCTGCTGGTGCAGCAGGTGGCTGCTGAACAGGTGGTGGCTGATAGCCGTATTGGCCATAGCCATAGTATGGGTTTGAACCGTAAGGAGCAGGACCTCCCCATGGGTTTCCACCCCATCCTCTGTTACCCCATCCTCTGTTACCCCATCCATTATTACCCCAGCCGCCATTATTGTTGTAATAGTTACCCTGGTAATCACCACGACCATCGCCGTAGCCACTGCCATAGCCATAACTATTGCCACGCCAGTCGGTATTGCCATCAAAGTCTGAATCTGCATCCATGTTTGCTTTACCACGACCACTGAAATTCAGATCAAATGAACCTTCACCATTACCTGTGCCTCGCCCACGCCCTGTGCCGCGCCCAGATCCTCTTCCATCTCCATAATAATTACCATATCCATTACCATAACCATTGTAGTTACCATATCCGTATCCACTTCCATCGTTATTATCCCAGGCTGCACTGGCTGAAACAGAAACTCCCATACATGCTGCTATTGCAGATGCGATCAATATTTTCTTCATCACTCAATCTCCAGTTTTTTAATGGCATTTACCATATTTTTTATTCATTGGGATTGCTATGCCGAGCTGATGAACTGCTTTCAGATAAGCAAAACACCCCTTGCAAGAGCTTTTATAACGCAACTCAAAAAAAGAAGCAAAGCCTCAATTTAATTTGAATGGCTTTAACAGTGGAAAAAAGCGGATTTAAATGGGAAAACCCCAGTGAAAAGATTAAAGAGAACAAGCTCAGGATAAAATATTTCTAGCCCTGGCTAAATTTTCCAGGGCATCCTTTACGTTGTCAGCAAGAAAATTGATATGCCCCATTTTTCGGCCAATGCGCGCCGCTTTCTTTCCATACAGGTGCAACTTCGCACGATCAATTTCAATGACTTCATCCCATGCAGGCTGTCCCTGGAGAGGCCAGACATTGCCCAGCACATTCAGCATGGCAACCGGGGTATGCAACTCCCCATTACCTGCAGGCAAACCACAAACCATACGAACCTGTTGTTCGAACTGTGAGCAATAACAGGCATCCAGGGTAAAATGCCCAGAGTTATGTGGGCGAGGAGCCACCTCATTCACCAGCAACTGCCCCGTGTTTGAGATAAAAAACTCAACCGCCAACACGCCACAATAATTCAAACCTCTGGCGATAATCTGAGCAGCCTGCTGTGCTTTTCCCTGTAATTCATCGTTAATATCTGCAGGGGCCACAGTTACATCCAGAATACCATTCACATGCTCATTCTGTGCCACAGGAAAACAAAAACATTCTCCCGTTTCGCTACGCGCCAGTACGACTGAAATTTCCAGTTTCAGATTGATACGCTGTTCCAGCACACAGGGCGTATTCAGTGTTTTATAAGCTGCCGCAACCGACTCAGCATTCGGGCAAACAATCTGTCCCTTTCCATCGTAGCCCAGTGTGGCTGTTTTCAATATTGCAGGATAGACAACCTCATCCACCTGGGCAAGATCAGCTTCAGATTCAATCGCAATAAAGGGCGAGGTAGCAAGTCCCAGAGACTGGATAAATCTTTTTTCAGAGATTCGATTCTGTGTAACCGCAAGTGCCTGAGCAGAAGGGTGAACCGGTAACTTGCTGGACAGATAATCCAGTGCATCAGCAGGTACATTTTCAAACTCGGTCGTAATCACAGCACAATGTTGAGCCATACGCTCAAGTGCTCGACGATCGGTATATTCAGCCTGAAAATGTTCAGTCGCCATGCTACCAGCTGGACTATGTGGATCAGGATCCAGCACCATAACTTCATAACCCATGGTTCTGGCGGCTGTGACAAACATACGGCCCAGCTGCCCCCCCCCAAGAATGCCAAGAGTACTACCTGGAAGAATAGCCATGAGTGTCAGCCTTTAATCTTTTGGTGGTAAAACCATATCAAAAACACTACGTTTTTGATCTTCACGAAACTGTTCCAGCTTTTCACGCTGATCAGCATTGGTATTCGCCAGCAGAGCAACCGCAAATAAACCGGCATTGATCGCCCCTGCCTCGCCGATAGCAAAGGTTGCTACTGGTATACCCTTGGGCATCTGAACAATAGAAAGAAGGCTATCTTCACCTTTGAGGTATTTTGAAGGCACCGGAACCCCAAGCACGGGAACCGTAGTATGCGCTGCCAGCATGCCAGGTAGATGAGCTGCACCACCAGCACCTGCAATAATACAGGCCAGGCCTTCAGCACGCGCTGATTTGGCAAATTCAGCCAATAGATCGGGAGTTCTATGCGCAGAAACAACCTGTGCCTTATAAGGCACGCCAAACTTCTCCAGCTGTTCTACTGCAAGCTTCATGATGGGCCAGTCACTATCGCTACCCATGACTACAGCGACTACAGGTTTAGTCACGATATTTCTCCGGTAAACTCAGAAAAAACGGCGCATTCTACGCTGTTTCTTAACGAAAAAAACCCTTAAATGGCTAATGCCTTGGTTTTCAGCGCATAATCTTATTCTAATCCATCATCTTTCGGAGTAAAATCTCGCTCCTTTTGCAGACTCAGATGAGCCAGATCAATATGTCTCAAGCGGTATACCAATCCAACATAGACAACTTGCCCCTGATTGCCAGAGGCAAGGTGCGCGATATTTACCAGATCGACGAACAACACCTACTGTTTGTCACCACCGACCGCATATCTGCTTTTGACGTCATCATGCCCGACCCGATTCCCGGCAAAGGTATTCTGCTTACTCAGATATCCAATTTCTGGTTCAAAAAATCTGCAAAACTGATTCCAAATCACCTGACTGATCTTGATCTGGCCGATTATGTCAGTGTCGAAGATTATGCGCTGTTGAAAGATCGCTCTGTCATCGTCAAAAAGCTCAGACAACTGCCCGTAGAAGCCATCGTTCGTGGCTACATCATCGGTTCCGGCTGGAAGGATTATCTGGCTAGCGGTGCAATTTGCGGCATCGAACTACCCGCTGGATTACAACAGGCCGAGCAATTACCACAACCGATTTACACCCCATCGAGTAAGGCCGAGGTTGGTGATCATGATATTAATATCTCATTCGATAAAACCGTCGAGCTGATTGGGCTGGAACTTGCTAATCAGATACGTGATGTAAGTATTGCTTTATACAAGATGGCGGCAGAGTATGCTCTGGAACGAGGCATTATAATTGCCGATACCAAGTTTGAGTTTGGGCTGGATGAGAATAACCAACTGGTACTGGCGGATGAGGTGTTAACACCCGACTCATCGCGCTTCTGGCCACGACTTCAGTATCAGCCAGGCACCAGTCCGATGAGTTTTGATAAACAGTTTATACGTGACTATCTGGAGACTCTAGATTGGGATAAGACAGCTCCAGGGCCAGTGATACCGGCAGATATTCTGGAGAAAACACGTGCTAAGTATCAGGAAGCGTTTGAGATTTTGACGGAGCGATAATTTGGTGCAGGCTAGCAACTGTCTTGTGTTGTTTCGCACATCGGAGCAATTAGGACCCTGCAGCCAACGAGCACGCGCCCAAAACTTTTCCCACGGTAAATCGCGCCTTATTTATAACTACAAAGCGTTATTAAGACGCGTGAAACCTGGTTTTTGGCAAAAAGCCTTTCCCTGTTGTGAGCAAAGCTGTAATCCAGTGAATTAGATCGGATAAATGCCTGTGTGGAGGCCGTCTCTGACAATGTGACTTTTCCAGGTGTTTAATCATCGACTTCATCAAGCGCTTATTATCCGGTGAAAGTTCAGTAAAACGAGCACCATAGCCTTCGTGTCCATCAACCATGAATTTGTACACCACTTTAGCCCTGGATTTGATATCAAATGTAGTAGGAGCAGCATTTAGTATAAATTCGAGATTAATATCAGAATCGATCGGCAAATCTATATCTGCTGTTATGAATACTCCACTCTGCGAAATATTTCTGACTGTAGATTGTATCTTACCGTCGATTTCACATGGGATATGTGCGGAATATCTCGGCTTAGCCTCCCACCAGCGGATGCGAGGATCCAGGTAAGCTATTCTGACAGCAGGTAAAAGCAGATAAGTAACCATCGCAATATTCAACAGCCCGAATCCGATAAAGGATAGCAGCAACCATGCCTGATTGGTCTGATACAGCTCAATCAGGTAAGGGACATTGACGATAAAAACCCAGGCTTGAACGGCTAAAAATACAAAATAACTCCATTTTTTTACCGCAAACAATGCTAATCCAGCAACTGGGAACAATAAGAAAAATTCAAAGTTAGTAATCATCGAGCCCCCATTATGTTCGATTACGACTCGAACAAACTCGAAGGGACTGATGTGCCAGTAAAAACTATAGAATACGATTTTAGTCAGGGGCTCTATGAAGTGAAAAAAGGCTAATATTAGTAAAGGCCAGGGTTTGTTTTCCATGATTCTATCTCCATAGTCTTGGTTAAACTCAAAAGCAGAGAGCTGTTTAGACTTATCTTAAAGCTCCTTACTCACCACGCTTGACATAGCGCTCTCCACACCATCATTGTTAACAGCTGTCATACCAAAGTAATATGTTGTGCCAGTAACTAAACCTTCGATAGTATATTCCGATAGATTTGCACCAACATCATCACTGTCGAGCAGTAAATTTACAACCTCATCTGAAGCATATCCATAATAGATTCTATAGCCCAGCAGATCATTCAGAGGAGAGCCATCTGTATTTTCAGCCGGGGGGGTCCAGCTAAGGGTCGCCACACCAACATCAGCACCAACATCAGAACCAGCACCAACATCAGAACCCGAGGGCTCCGCACTGGAACCTGCGCCACAGCCGGATAAACATAAAGCTATAAACAAAATTGTTATCGATATAAAAATATTTTTCATCCTTGTCACCTGAATAAATAATGATAACCAGAAAGGATTATGTTACCACCTTACGAGTAAATAGGATGCAAAAAGTTACTCAATCACATGACATCTTTATAAAGTATAGTGTATATAGACGTGCTGATATTACCGCCTGTCGCCCGATATATTCTCAATTTGTTACATGACTTAATCGTTAAAACTCATGTTTTCAGCCAGAAAAATACAAAATAGATGCATAGCCAGAGTAGAGCCTGAATTAACATAAATCCCTCATCAAATATCTCTGTAAGATACTTTTTTTACCTACCAGAATTTACCTGCAGCACAATACCTGATGACAGCAAATGCCAATTTATTATCCAGCAATATTAAATCACCATGAGTAAACGCACTCAGCCTGGGCTATTGAGCCATCGACGGGTTCTAAAAATTGCACTACCTATAGTGCTGTCTAACGCAACTGTTCCCATCCTTGGAGCCGTGGATACTGGCGTGGTGGGTCAGATGGGTGCTGCTACGCCCATTGGTGCAGTGGGTATAGGAGCTGTGATTGTTGCCTCTATTTACTGGATCTTCGGTTTTCTGCGCATGGGGACGACCGGAATGGTTGCGCAGACACTAGGGGCTGGAAACCAGGCGGAGGTTTCTGCCCTACTGACGCGGGCACTCATGATTGCCTTCGCAGGCGGTCTACTGCTGATTGTGTTTCAGATCCCCATCCTGTGGCTGGTTTTTCAAATTTCACCGGCTTCCGCTGAAGTAGAAACTCTGGCGCGTGCCTATATCAATATCCGCATCTGGTCCGCGCCCTTTGCCATTTCTATCTATGGCCTTACCGGCTGGCTGATCGCACATGAACGCACTCGCTCAGTGCTGTTATTACAGCTATGGATGAACGGGCTAAATATACTGCTCGATCTATGCTTCGTACTGGGCCTGGATTGGGGCGTCGAAGGCGTAGCAATAGCGACAGTCATCGCCGAGGTTTCTGGAGCCGCTATGGGACTGTGGCTGTGTCGAGAGGCAATGACCCACCCCGCCTGGCGTATGGCAGAAAGGATATTTGATCGTGAGCGACTTATACACATGGCGCAGGTAAACACCGACATCCTGATTCGTTCCGTACTACTGCTATCGATCATCGTAAGCTTCACCTTTTTCGGCTCCAGTTTTGGTGACCTGACACTAGCTGCCAATCAGATACTCATGCAATTTGTTGAAATCACCGCCTATGCACTAGATGGCTTTGCCTTTGCTGCTGAAGCCATTGTAGGTCAGGCATTTGGTGCTAGATCACGCTCCACATTACGCCGAGCTTCCTTGCTCACTTCCTGGTGGGGGCTGATCATGTCTGGGCTTCTGGCGGTCGCGTTTGCATTATTTGGCGGGGTGATCATTGACACGATGGCTACGGCGGCAGATGTTCGATTGGAGGCCAGAGATTATCTGCCATGGATGATAGCCACGCCTTTGTTAGGTCTACCCGCCTGGATGCTGGATGGGATTTTTATTGGTGCAACTCGTACGCGGGATATGCGGAATATGATGGTGGTCAGTATCATTATTTACCTGCTGTCTGTTGCTATTTTGATGCCGATGTTCGGCAATCATGGGCTTTGGATGGCTTTGAGTATTAGTTATCTGGCGAGAGGCTCGACTTTGTTTTGGAAGTATTTTGGGCTGGAAGCAGAGGTTTAATATTTGCCTCTATCCAGAGCATGATTTCATATGCCCAGGCTTTCCTTGCTGCACAGCATCTTTCTTGTAGGTGTACGAGCCTCTGCTCGATGAAGTTGTATCCCTAAATTAAGCAAATCCATCTAGTCACATATCACAGATGCGCTTCACATATCACAGATGCGCTGACCAAATGCTTCAACCTGAGACCAGTCGGTAAAATCTATATTGGTGTCTGGATCTGTTGGGCCTTTGGTCATCCACATAATCATCCTGATCATGGTGCGGTCAAACAGGCTGTATTTTTGATAATCGATCTTGCCAGCAAACACAGCAAGATTTTTTGGCTGCCAGCTAATTTGCTTAAGAAACTTTTTTAAATACGGATTGGTGTCAGGCAGCCTTTTTTCAGCTTTGCGCGCTACAACATTCACCGAAAAGAAAGCATTAGACTTGCTATCTAGCACCGACTCATTTTGCTTAATAAAATGATATATTTTATTACTGTGCTTGCCGTAACGAATACTCGCACCTATGACAATCTTATCGTATTTATTTAACTCGGAAGGATTAACCTCGTCTACAGAAACAAGCGTCACCTGATTATTCTGCTTTTGTATAATTTGCCTGAGGCGTAAGCAGATCTCTCGAGTATGCCCATCGGTGGTTGAATAAATTATTAGAATGTTAGCCATTGATTGCAAATTGTGTATTAGTCAAGCTACCACCTGATTCCCTTCCAGAAGCCAGGACCGTACTCATCTGATAACTGGACGCGTAGCGGGCACCGCGTCCGACCGCAATATATCTATTAAGCCTTCTTTATTGTCGCAGAAAACCTGTAGGGCAGGTCAAATATTTAGCCCTCATACAGAGAGACACTCAGGAAAATCATTAATTTAGATTCTACGAAATCCACTTATACTCATTCATAGTTTTTGTCATTTGAGCTCAGAAAAACGAGTCATTTTGCAGGATCTGAGCAAACTACAGCAGAGATATGGGCGAAGCTATATCAATCAATTCTGCTCTTATTGATTGAGACTTATTGTTATATCTGGCCACCAACCTCGATATTAATTTATCAATGTGAGATGATAAATTCTAGAAATCACTAAAAGAGGAAATCATGCAAACCAATGTCTTCTTAGGAGAAAGAATCACAAATGCTCGTTTGGCGAAAGGCATCAGTCAGGAAAAGCTGGCCGAACTGACCGGAGTTAAGAAATCTACTCTCATCAAATGGGAAACAGATCGGAGTTCTCCTCGTATAAACCGATTAAACCAATTGGCAGGAATCCTGGGTGTATCTATAGTTTGGTTACTTGCCGGTGATAAATCGCCGCTGGACGTTGACCCTCCCTCATTAAACGAAACCATGATGCTAGAAAACAAACTGGATGCTGCAGAAGCGACGATAGACCAGCTAAAGGACATCATCAGGGATATTCGTCATCAGTCAAAAAGAATCCAGAATGAATTTGATCAGGAAGACTAATAAGCCTGTATAGGCTATTTAATAAGTACGGACCGGATTATGGTTTCACACCCCTTAGCTTTCCTGGCGCCGTAGTATCTGACGAGTACGTGTGCGAGTGGCTTTCTTTTTTCGCGAAAAGAAAGCTACCAAAAAATTTACAGGATTAATTTTGAACAGCTCTGCTGGCCCGAAGGGTAGTGGGCAGGACACCCGGAATAACGACGTTCCACAGAAGTGGCCTGCGGCTTCTCGAAACACAGCCATTTTCACAGAAAATTGCTCGGCTCTGGCACCCTAGGCTCAGGCATCCTGCTTCGCTCTATCTCCTCCCTCCCTGGAGTCGTGCTTCGCCCTACCATCTAAGTCCCTTTAGGCGTCCTGCATTTTCTGCATACATGCCATCCCTGGCAATAAGGGCGATATAAAACCTCACCCTTCGATTCTGATTTTTGATTAAAGTTTTGAAGCCCGAACTTGCACGATTCCTTCCTGAAAACAGTCGCTCCCGGTTAATGAGTGTACCAATATCAGTCATTCAATACTGCGGTAAATCTTATGAAATACCATAGTAATCTCACCTGACTTCTTCCCAAAAGGCATATATCTCTAGTGTCACGAAATTCTCACCATGTATGACGAAACAGCAGTTTGCCAACTCATTGATTTCAAAACGCTTACAGTGATATAAAGAGGTCTTACAATAAATGTATAACGAGACAAGGGGTCTCGTTAAGATAACTGTTAAGTGTAAAACAATGGGTAAGTATCGAAACTCTAAACTCTTTCCAAACGAACGTCAGGAAAAGACATTCCTTTATCCTCATGTTTGCCTAAGCTGTAGAAAGAGTTTTAAAAAAAGTCATTCTGAACAGCCTAGGTTGTGCCCTGATTGTCAGCAGCCTTTAATTCTGTTGAGTCGAAATTTTTCTGCACCTAAAACTAATGACGAGAAACAGTGGAAGAAAGTTGCTTTTCTAATTGAACAAGGGTTCCTATTTCAGCACGTTTACCAGAATGAATGGGGTGGTCAGTATGCGGCTTACCCAAAAACTTTGGCAGAGGCCAGAGAATTTGTCGTTAAGTACAAGAAATGGGCAATACAAAATGACACTTAACAAAAACATCAACCCAGACCCAGTAAAGCGGTCCGGTTATATTGGCGTTATGCACTGAAATGAGAAAACCAATAAGAAGAAGCAGGAATATCGGGAAAACCCAAGGTGGCAGGGTCAAGGATGGTCGTGCCGAAGAAAAGTGGAGCCGCCTTTTCCCTGAGAATAAATGGAGGCAAATATCCGAAGCAGAAATGTCTTGGCAGGCCTTCATTGAAAACCCGTCAAGAGATTTTTATCACCCCTGTAGTCCTGCTGACTACCTGGCCGTCCTAAGAAGGCTTCCTAATCATCAAACGGAAGATATTAAAGGAATTATTTTACGACGAACCCCCAAAAGAGATTCACAGCTTGGAATTGATGCATGGCGAAGGTGGTCATGCATCATTATGAATGCGTTTCCATCAAACAACACATTTACTTACGAATACAAGCCAAAGCAATCTCAGATCAGCTATTTCAAACCTTTCTGCAACAGGTGGAGAGAAGAAAATGGTGTTTGGTCATTAGAGTGGGAGGAAGAAGAAGTTCGTCGATACTATTTGTACCACGTATTTTTACACGAAATAGGTCACATCAACGATTTGTCAAAAACATCGCAAACGAAAAGGGAAAACTATGCTAATTCATTTGCAAGAGATATGGCTGAATATCTTGGAGAGCGGTAATAATGCATAACATAACAATCAGATACATAGTACTCGCTCGCTGCCCTCACACTCCTGTGAGCCTGGCCGTTATGTTCTTTTTTAATACAGTGAAGAACTATGAAAGTAGTGATCAATAATTTTCACACATATAAACAACAGTATTAATAGCTTATGGAATGGTATACTGAAATTGATCTTTATTGTGAACGAATTGATCCAGGTTTTTGGGCAGAGCCTTTAAATGCTATTACAAATATTGCTTTCATAGTTGCATCTTTTTGGGCCTGGCATACGGCATATAAGCTCGGAAAGTTAGATATCACAATAAAATTACTTTGTATTATGGCTGCAAGTATTGGCATTGGTTCGTTTCTATTTCATACCTATGCAAACTTATGGTCTTATTTTGCTGATGTGATTCCTATTTGGAGTTTTGTCGCCTTATATGTGGTGGTCTTAATAATTAGAACATCCGCTAAATCACCATTACGAGTCGATGGAATTGCAGCTGGTATTATAGCTATTATTGGCGTTGTATGGATTATAGGATCAGGCAGTGCCACCCAAACTAAAGCATCCCCTGATGTGCTAAATGGATCTGAACAGTATGCTCCAGCCTTAATTGCTTTATATTTCTTTGCATTCATGAGTGTTCGTAAGAAAAATCCAATTAGACTATGGATTGTAAGTGCAGCAATGATTTTTACATTATCGTTAATTGCGCGCACAGTAGATTTACATTTATGCGAAACATTTCCTCACGGCACACACTTTTATTGGCATCTATTAGATGGGTTAATGGTTGGGCTTTTATTACAGGGGCTTATTCGAATTGAAAGGAAAGAAACGAACCTCAAATATGATCGTGTAACAGGAGGGCTCTAATGGTCTGTCCCCACAACACCCTGAATACGGGTCCACACACGACTGAGGGGATTCAGGAAGTAGAGCGAAGCAAGATGCCTGAGCCGAGGAAGCCAGAACCGAGGGTGTTTCCCAAAGATGTTAAAGCAAGCTAAAGAAAATCAAACACAGAATATTCTAATATTAGAGTAATTTGTGACCCCGGATTGGCGCTTGCCATCCCTGACAATAAGGGCGATAAAAAACCTCACTCTTCAGTGCTGATTTTTGATTAAACTTTTTTGATGCCCGAACTTGCCATTCCTGACATCCTACGTATGTCTTTTTAATGCACGTTAAGAGCTCTCAATATAATTCAGCTGATACCGCACACCTCCCATCAATGTGAAAACTTTTGTCGTAGGTCGGATAAGCAAAGCGCCATCCGACATAAACGATACAAGCACATTACCAAACTAAAAGTACGTCAATGTTGGAAGGCGTCGTTCCTCCTTTTCCAATGACATGGACTCCTCCCCACTAAAGCGGTGATCCGTTAAAGTGAGAGGTCAACGAAACCAAAACAGGAGCCATGCCATGAAAAATGATACAACAATTTGCATCGATTTATCGAAAGAGGTTTTTCAAGTAGCCGTATTCAACCGAGGAGGTAAAACCCTCATCAATAAAGCGATGTCATGCAAAAAAATGGTGAAAACCATCCACGAATACCCTGGCGCAAAAATCTACATGGAAGCATGCGGTTCAGCGCATTATTGGGGTCGATATTTTGTCGGGAAGGGATTTGAGGTAGGCCTGATCCCTCCTCATATTGCAGCCAGGTACCGTACAGGAAATAAGAGTGACAAAAATGATGTGTTAGCGATCTTCGAAGCGAGTAAAAACCCAAAAATCCACTGTGTCCCCATCAGGACTGTGGAGCAGCAGGATATTGCCTTGCTGCATAAACAGCGAGAAGGCTTCAAAAAGGAGCGTAATCAGGTGGTTAACCGGATCAGAAGTTTTTGCTCGGGAGTACGGTGTTCATTTCGCCATTGGAATCAAGCCTCTTTTAAGGCAGGTTCCTGAGGCTTTAGAGGATGCGGAAAACGAGCTCAGTGTGATGGCTCGGGAAATACTCTCAGAACTGCTCGTTCATCTCAGAGAGCTCATCTAACGGCTTGACAGTATGAGCCACACAATAGAGACCTATGCAAGAACGATAGAACCTTGCCGGCGATTGGTTATGCTGCCAGGTATATCCTGGCTGATCGCTAGTATGCTATATGCAAAATTTGGCGATTGTCATGCCTTTCAACGAGGGCGAGACACCAGCGCGAGTATAGGAATCGTACACGCCCATTCAGAAAGCGGGGGGAAGATCAAGATCGGCAGCATCACAAAGCGAGGGGACATTTACCTTCGAAGTCTTGTGGTGAATGGCGCTCGATCCGTGGTGAGTCATATCCAGGAGAAAGCCGATGGCTTAAGCTGCTGGATCAGGAAGTTGCTTGCGACAAAGAAATTTAACCAGGTCGTCATCGCGGTGGCCAACAAAGTGATCAGGATGGCTTGTGCCATGCTGAAAAGTGGCGATGAATACCGCCAGCCTGTCACCCAGGCATAACGGTATTCTTTAGCCTGTGTTTAACGATAACAGTACCTATCATGTAGTTAGCTAATGAAGTAACGGATCATTATAGCTGGTAGCAGACCAGGCAAACCCTGAGTAGGTTGAAGGCCCTTTGAGGCCTCTTTTCCAATAAGGAGTTTGGTCTTCACGGCAAATAGCCGTACAGGTCTGGAGTAGCTCTCCATAACAAAGACCGAATATACGACAGCTAACACAGCTTATAAGAGCGTTGCAACACAATGCCAACGAAGTGGAGTACTTGTAAGTTTTCTCAATAGTATTGCAAAACAGGAGGAGTCCATATACAACCTACGATTCCGGGTTACGGGTTTACAGGTTATAGAAGGCAGCTGACTGGTGGAAACAGAAGTCCTACCACCAACGCCGGTTTGAACAATGCACATTTCGAAAAGACAAGTCTCATATCCATGCGAAAGCTATGGTGCAAGATTCACCATCCGGCTACGGCCCGATAGACACTTGATATGAATTCGATTTACCCGATGAAGTATCTCAGTTAATAACTGGTCAGGCACCGTATACGGACCCGTATCTACGGTGTTGTGGCAAGGGGCTACTTGAGTAGCTCCCTATCCCGATTAGCTTTTATCCTTTTACGCCAAGCTCAAGAATATGACAAAAGATTTTTCCATTTCCATAGAAATCCTTTGGCTCTACCTTAAGATATACATCTTTTCCAGCTGCGTAAGCGCTCAATAGTGTTGATATTTTCCCCTTTTCTCCTGAATCTTTTTCATCAACATATGCCCATGCGGGACCATCAGGGCAGTAACTCATGGATGCCATACCATATACTCTAAAGTAAAGGTTGTTACCACTAGATACAAACACTTGATTGATCTTAAACCAGCCTGTTGACTCAGCTGCATATGAAATACTAGATAATAATATCATTACCGTTACTAATAAAACTCTCATACTTCCTACTCCTTTAAATTTAAACTAACGCTGCAAACACCGGAGGCAAAGCCATAGCGACGTAGGAGCGACAGCTTTTCCTTCCGTGTGATTTGCTTTGTTATAAATTATCTGATTCCGGCTCCCTGACTTGCTGTTGATGAGGCAGAGCAGATATCTTCGGCCATGGGGAGGTCTATAACAACACCCCAGTCTTTATTGGCTGCAAATGCGGTCATCACCATTGATAAAGCCGCTTTAGCTCTCTCGGCCCCCATATCTGATACTTTGAAATACACTCTATCCCACTTACAGAAGCCTTTAATATCTTGATTATCCAAGTCGACTTCAAAGCTACCATCAGGTCCAATAGTTCGAACAGATGTTACTTTTCCCCAATACCATGCATTAGAAGCATAGGAATTAGAGGCTGCAATTATCAATAATAAAGTGGTGATGATTTTCAACATAAACTATTTCTCCAAAATTTATAACAGATGTATTAACGAGACTTCATGTCTCGTTATACATTTTAAAAAAGCATTAGTAAAACAGAGTCGACAAGAAAAATATATAATCACTTTAGCGTACGACACTCATAGTCATCTCTACCATATTCCAAAGGAAACCAGAGCTATTTTTTTTTAATATAAAGTAAAAATACGGCAATGTAGTAATGGCCTACAAAAATGGACAATGCATTAAGGATACTTATTGTTGACGATCATAGTCTCGACAGAGTAGGGTCAGGCCTGAATGGTACTTACTTAAGGCTGTTATGCTGTTCATTGCGAGGAACTAGCGACGTGGCAATCCCTTTGGGCAGATGGTTTCAGCACGGTTTAGAGATCGCCGCGCTGACGCTCGCAATGACATTTTTCTCTTAAGCAAGCTCCATTCGGGTCAGGCCTTAATGACACACATAAATATCCCAAATCAGTAACGACTGCTATTGGCACCAACTTGCCTTTTTGCACCGCACAACGCGAACGTCGGCTTTATCAACTAACTTTCCATTCCCTGCAAACTGTCAGGAAGGGTAGAAATGGGTCGACACTAGCCAAATAAGCTAAAACTACAAATATCGCCTATGAATTCGAGCGCAAGGTCTGGCCTTATATTTAGAGCCCAAGGATTAGTAGAATCAAAATCCACACATTTAAATTCAAATTTTTCCCTTATTAAGATTTCAAGCACTGCTTGAAATCTCTGTCTTTTAATCGCCCTTATTGAGTGCCGAAAATCGAGCCATTTTGCAGGGTCAGAGCACATAGATGTGCGATGAGGACAGTCGAGCGGGGATGCGAGTCTGTCCGTGTCTTGCAAAATGGCTTGATTTTCGGGAAGCCGCAGGCCACTCAAATCGGGCTGGCCTTTTTTGCGCCTCTTTTTTGGCCAAACAAAAAAGGGGCTCGCACGCCTACTAGAAAGACACTACGAAGCAAGGAAAGCCCGGGCGTGTGAAACCATAATCCGGGAAGTTGCTAATTTTTCAAGAGAGATTACTTCACTACGTTTGTAATGACATAGCCAAAGGTTATGAAGTGGGTGAAAGCCCTTAAAAATACCTAGCCAATTCCACCAACAAATAATCATCCCTCTCATAAGCCTGTAACGGATCAGCAGCATCAATATCCGTAAAAACCTGCAACTCCCCACTCAACTTCCAGCTATCCCCCAAACGCCGACTGGCTTCCACACGCAGGGTCTTCGACTGGTTATCCGTATCCACTATCAACCCCGCCAGAACCTCACTACTTTGAACATCATTAAAAGCAAATCGAAAGCCCGTAAATAAATCGTTATTAAACATCCCTGCCTCAGCTGCATCCCGATCATCATAGGAATACTCCATCAAAACACCAAAGTCGGTGTCTGTGTCCATTATTCCGTATAAGGTGTATTCAAACCCTGCCGTGGTGGCATTATAGGAGCCAGAGTCCTGTTCTCGATGTATGAACTCCCATTTCCACAACCAGTCTTCGACGATGGATTGCAAATCGATACCAAATTGCTCGATAAGCGCATAGTAAGGTATCAACACCGGCTGTCCATTGCCATCCAGACCAATTTGCATTTCAGGCTCGCGATTGGTGCCACTAAAATAGGAAAGACCTAACTCAGTATCACCAAATGCCTGCGTATACCGTAGCGCATAGTCAACATGGTTCTCCTTATCTGACGATTCAAAGCTTGCCTGACTATCATCAACCGGTAACGGAAATCTCAAACGTCCTTCTTTAGAGTGATACTCAGACTCTCGTAATCCGGGCAGGATAAAAACATGAAACACACCCCAGTCCTGAATAGTCGTGTAATGCAGCATTGGCTGGCCCAGTTTATCTTCACCATCTATACCCTCAACTTTGTCGATTGAATTGATAACATCCACCAGATGCTGTGATTCGGTAACCCCCCAGAACACGGTGTCTATTCCCACTCGCCATTCATCATTACCACTGAGGTGTAGCCATTTAAGTTCATGAATATCAGCATGTTGTCGATTATCATCTCCACCATCGGCTCGCATGAATAATTCTGCACTGAAGGCGTCGTCACCGTCGTTCCAGTCATGACTGACTTTAGGTTGAAAAGATAGCGACAAACTTTCATCCTGCTGATCCGGATACTGCCCATCCTCTGAGTAGAGCTGAAGCTCGGCAGCGATATTTCCCGAATACTCCCAGGCCGATGCTGTGCTTAACCACGCTGCCGTTAGGATGAGCGGCAGCATAGTTTTATTCGCTTTGATCATCTTGCTCTTTTTAAGGTTTGTGAATTAAAGTCACCATCTTGCAGTCCTGTCCTGAATTTATAATTACTCCATTCCAGCTCAGTAGATTTGCCATTTTGATGATTCACCATCTGCATTTTTCCCGCACGCCAGTAGTGATCCAGATACTGTTTGTAATCACTCGACTTTAGCGTTTTTAGTGGTTCATCCTTACGATCAAAGAAATCAATCTGAACCATTCTATAGGCCTCCTTATCGAGCCATACGACCTGCCGCTTGTAGCCAGAATATTCATAGGCAGGAAAACGTTCGATGACATAGCATTGATATTCACCACAAGCTTCATCGCGCAGGTATTTGTAGCTGTATTTCTCGACTTCCTGTGAGCTGAGATCTTCGAATGCAAACTCACTGCCCATAAACGGGCCAGATTTGTTTCTTGAGCTGATGCGTTTTACTCGCTTTATCGCAGGCAGATACAGCCATTGGTCATCGGGCTTTAAGCCGTGTGAAAAAGTCAGCATGGCGGTTCCTTTCACATCTGCAGGCTCATCAAAAATTGACATACTTTTATCACCGTCACCTTCTACTTCTAGTGATCGAATTCTGATTTTTCTGGTGGAGGTGTCGCCCATTTTATTTTTCAACGTCATCTTCATATCAGCAATAAAGTCAACAAAGCCTTTATCGTAAGCCTTGGCATCCTTTGCAATCTGCAAGCCTTTTTCTTCTGCAGTTTGAGCATTTGCCAGAAGCGGCAGACACAATACCGCTGCCATTAAAATCTTTTTAAACATGTTTAATCTCCTTCTTATCCAGCGCCATCAATAATGGCGGTAACAGTAAAAAATCAGCTAACAAAGCAAATACAATGGTAGCAGCAGTCATCAACCCCATATCTGCATTCAGCGTAAAGGCAGATTTAGTCAGCACCAGAAATCCAAAGGCCAGTATCACCGAGGTGGCTACCAATGCCAGTCCAACCGTTCTAAAAGCGTAACGTGTTGCATCCTGCGGGCTAAGGCCTTTCTCACGCCGGGCACGCAGGTATTTACTTAGAAAGTGCACAGTATCATCAACCACAATACCTAGTGTCATCCCGGTAACTACCGATAAAGCGAGACCTACCTGACCCACTGCTAATCCCCATACTCCAAACGCCATGGCTGCTGGAATCAGGTTAGGTACCAGGCTGATCAGGCCAAGACGGAACGAACGTAAGGCTACAATCAAAATCAATGAAATCAGTACCAGTGCCACGGTAGTCCCCATCAACATGGCTCTAATATTTCTGTAACCGATATGACTAAACATCACTGCCGGGCTGGCACCAGCACTCCGCATTGACTCTGGTACATTATCTTTGAGCCATTGCTGTGCGCGCTCCTCAAGCGATAGTAGAGCAGTCGTCGATGTGTTATATAACATCACTGTCATTCTGGTTGCCGATTTATCCACATTGATCTGGTTATTCAGATCAAGGCCATAGGGCAGGGACATCTCATACAGCAGCAAGTACTGTGCCGCCAGATCTCGTTGATCAGGTATTTTATACCAGCTTTCATCATCACCATGCATATTACGGTTGAGGCGCTTGAAGATATCGGTCAACACATTGACATGAATAACTTCTGGCTGGGCACGAAACCAGTTGGCAAACTTCTCCAGGTTGGCCAGAAACTCTGGATCACTCACCCCTCCATTCTCACCAGATTCTAACGCATAATCGATCAGGTAAAGGCCACTCAGGTTTTCCGAGGCAAAATCTGCATCACGCCTGAATTCAATCTGAGTGCTAAAGTATTTGGTGAATTCATCGTTTAAATCATTCCTCGGGACAAAGCTAATCAGACCCACCGTCAACAGCCCCATTAAGATCAACAGACCTTTGCGTCTTGCAATAACAAACTCCGCCATATTGATCATTAATTTGCTGGAGCGGGTTTCAACTATATGCTCCTTAACAGGTAGAATCATCATCAACGAGGGTAGAAAAGTAATGCTCAACGCCCAGGCGATAACCACGCCCATAGCCACGATATTACCCAGATCACGAAACGGCGGCGCATCGGAAAAATTCAGACTCAGAAAACCAATACAGGTGGTAACGGTAGTTAAAAATACCGGTTGCATATTGATGCGCAAGCTATCTACCATTGCTTCCTGTTTGCTTTCTCCCTGATGCATGGCGATCAGAAAGTTCATCAGTATGTGCACCGAATGCGCTATCGACATGGTGGGAATAATCATGATGGCGGAAAACGAGGGGGGTGTTAACGCTATTCCCAGCCAGCCCGCCATACCCATCGCGCCTACGATGGAAAAGATAATGACAAAAAAGGTGGTAATGGTCCCACTGAATCCCTTCACCCAGAAGAACAGTATGATGGCAAACACCAGAAACATAAAAGGTACCAGATGAGTCATGTCATAGATGCTGGCTTCAGGAAAAGCCTGGTTCATAACGATGATGCCAGTGAGCTTGACATCGATATCGGGAAATTTCTGCTCAAACCTGGTACGCAGATCACGCACAAATTCGACCACCTGTGGATTCTCTTTTGTTAAATCAATTCCTTTTAATTCAATGGTGATATTCACCCCAGTGACATGCCCGCTTTTTGAAACCAGTCGATTCACCAGTAGTGGCTCATGTAGCGCGATATCCCGCACTTCCTGCAGACGTTGGTCATTCAGTTCATCGTCTGCAAATACCAGATCCTCAACGATCAGGTCATCGCCTTCGGCATAGGTGTGCTGGAAGTTAGTTATTGAATCGACACGAGTTGAAAACGGTGTTTGCCAGGCCTGCTCGGTTAACCAGGTGATGGCCTTGAGTGTTTTTTCGGTAAACACATTGCCATCCTTCGGTACCAGCACCATCATTACGTTATCGTTTTTTGAATAGGTATCCTGTAGATTTTCAAACGCCAGTAACTGGGGGTTTTCCTTACTGAAAAAGGCTCGATAATCATTGGTAAAAGTTAAAAACTGAGCGCCATAACTCATCGTTAGCACTGCCAGTACACTGAGCATGACGGCCAGCCATTTAAAACGAATAACCATCTCTGAATATCCCTTGGCCATTATTATTATTCCTCTTTTTTATGAATTAAATTGAGATATTGAATCAGACCAGCTCCACAACACTTTAGCTTATCAATATCCTGTGAAATCATGCCTGCGCTCAGGCATCCCTCCATTGTTGCAACAATCATCACCGCAGCCTGCTGGGGGTTTACTTCATCAATAATCATTCCGGCTTGCTGTGCACGGGTAAATGAGCGAATAATCACGTCATACCATTGCTGATAAATACTATCCAGACGTAAACGAAACCCTTCATCGATTGGCGCCATCTCCTGCGCCAGGTTGCCAAGTGGGCAGCCTAGTTGAACATCCGCTATCGAAAAAGCATAACCCGCCTGTTCAATGAGCTCTATCAATGCCTCGATTGGATTTTCGGCATTTTCTAGCGGGCTTATAAAGCTGAGCAGGATACGCTTGGCAATCACCTCTTCTATCACTGCATAACCGAGCGCAGTCTTATTCGGAAAATGATGATAAAGCGCACCTTTGGTGACCCCGGTACGCGCCAGAATACGATTTAAACTGGCAGCCTGAAATCCATTCACATGTATTTCCTTATACGCAGCAAACAGAATTTTGTCTCGCGTATCAGGCTTTGCCTCATTTTCCAGCAGACGCCACCAATATATTTGTTTGTCGTCGTATTCTGTCATATCATGTCCACCATACCGACCGGTATGTTTTATAATACCGACCAGTCGGTTTGTCAATTATTATTTATATCGATAGCCATAAAAGTTTTAAAACTTCAGGGAACATCTATGATCAATCAAGATTTATCGGTAATCTTTTCAACCCATATATCAATACGCTGGGGAGATATGGATGCCTATGGACATGTCAACAATACGCTTTATTTACGATTTATGGAGGAGGCTCGAATACAGCTGCTGTTGCAGATGGGGTATCCACTGGATAACGATGAAGAGGGGCCTGTGGTCATCAATGTTCAAAGCACCTTCCTGCGACCGGTAATCTATCCCGATACCCTGAACATAGACTGCTACGCCGCCGCCCCCGGCAACTCAAGCTTTATGACCTATTACAAATTATACAGCCAGCAACAGGATTGCCTGGTGTGTGAAGGCTCAGCCAAAGTGGTATGGATCAACAAGCAAAGCAACCGTTCAAGCCCACTGCCCGCAAGCCTGAGAACGATGCTGGAAGAGCAGGATATTAGCGCTGATTAAACAGCCACCAGCACACGCACTGCATCCAGGCGCAGGTTGGCCTGGGCGATTTGCTGTTCTACCTGTGCCAGTTGCTGGCGGAAAAAATCCACCTCTTCATCACGCACATTGGGGTTGATAGTTTGCAGAGCAAGCAGTCGCTCAATTTCTTTATTCAGGGCCTGTTGTGCAGATTGCTGTGCCTGATCGAGCTTTTGAGGCATAGCTTCGGTAGCCTTCATTTCGGCCTTGCTTAACAGCTTTTTGATCACATCTTCACGCGATTTAATCACCTTGATGGCTGTATCTATATCCACATATTGCGAAGTTTGAGCAATCACATCAGGGGTCAGTTTCCGCTGATGTAGCTGATCATATTCATCGATGCATAGTCGCATCAGATTATCTGGCAGATAGCGCTGAGCCTGCGCACCTTTGATATCGGCCACTTCGAGTCGGAAGAAGCAGTCCAGTATCAAAGTACCCGGTTTGGCTGCTGGATACTTCACGGCCAGTAAAGCGGTATTACCCAGTTCACTGCTTAGCACCATATCCATCAGGGTACGCACAAACGGGTGCTCCCAGGTGAGAAAGCGTACATCTTCATTTGCCAGTGCCACCTGGCGAACATAGGTTACCGTCATACCATCCTCTGGTAGCCCAGGCACCTTGGCTAGCATCGTATTAGTGGGCTTAAGCACCCAGCAACCGGGGCCCTGGATTTCATAGCTAATGCCATAGCAATCATATAGCGACTCGATGTAGCGTGGTAAATCGAGCTTTAGATGGAGAGTCTCTGCCTTATCACGCAGCTGTTCAGCTTTTGCCGGGCGACAGGAATTGTATTCCAGCAATCGATCACGTCCCTGTTGCACCTGCTGATTCAAGGTGTCGTGTAGCTGTGCACTGCGCTGATAGAAGTCAGCATGATCCTGATCTCCCTGAGACAGGCATTGCAATAGCTCATGATGCATTTGCATGTATACGTTATGCCCTGCTGGGCAGGTTTGTTCGAAGGCGTTCAGACCCTGATGTAACCAGTTCATCATCACCTGTTGCGCAGTATTCGCCAGATAAGGCACATGAATCTGGATGGTACTCACCTGCCCGATACGATCCAGACGCCCGATACGTTGTTCCAGCAGATCCGGGTTTGCTGGTAAATCAAACATCACCATTTGATGCGCAAACTGAAAATTGCGCCCTTCGGAACCAATTTCAGAGCATATCAAGGCAGGGGCTCCGCTTTCTCTATCAGCAAACCAGGCCGCAGCTCGATCTCGTTCGATCAGGCTTAAGCCTTCGTGAAAAGCAGCCAAAGCAATTCCAGTTCGATCTTTTACTGCCTGCACCAGGCTTAATACAGTTTCTGCACTGGAGCAAATAACCAGCACTTTAAGTGAGCGATTATCCTGTAAAAACTGACATAACCAGTCAACACGCGGATCGATACTGACCCACTTTTCGGGACTCTGACTGAGCGCACGTAACACCATCTCAGGCGACAGTAGCCATTGGCTATTATTGGCTGCACCATCGTTCTCTACCAGCCCTTGATACAGCTCCTGATAAACCTGTGGGCAATCCAGTGCATAAGGATTTAATTCACGTCCGGGGAAACCCTGCACCACATGCCGGGTATTGCGGAATAACACGCGTCCGGTGCCGTGACGATCCAGCAAATGCTCTACCAATTGATTGCGAGCTGATTGCGCCAGCTCATCATCTCCATACTGCATGTCCTCAATTAGCAGCTGGTTATCTCCTTCTCCTACAGTTGCCTGCAATTCAGTCATCTGATCAGGGTTTAATTCGTTATTCTCCACCAGAGCCTGAACAATATCGGCAATCGGTTTGAAATTGATTTCGTCGGCAATGAAATGCTCCAGATCGACAAAGCGATCAGGGTCCAGCAAACGTAAACGTGCGAAATGACTTTCCTTACCCAACTGCTCAGGGGTGGCAGTTAATAACAGCACAGAAGGTATTTTTTTAGCCAGTTGTTCTACCAGTTGATATTCGATGCTGGGTTGTGCAGCTTCCCACACCAGATGATGCGCTTCATCCACCACCAGCATATCCCAGTCACCCTCGAGTGACTGACCGAATCGGTGGGGGTTGTTAACCAGAAATTCAAGACTGCATAACACCAGTTGTTCGCTATGGAATGGATTTTCCAGCGCATCTTCAGCATGTTCCTCATCTGTGCCATCCAGTGCTGAACAACGTTCTTCGTCGAATACGCTAAACAGCAGGTTAAAACGACGCATCATCTCCACCAGCCACTGGTGTAGCAGGCTTTCAGGCACCACGATCAACACACGGTTTGCGCGCTCGTTGAGTAATTGCTGGTGCATGATCAGACCAGCTTCGATGGTTTTGCCCAGACCTACTTCGTCTGCCAGTAGCACGCGTGGCGCAAAGCGACTGGCGACTTCATGTGCAATATACATTTGGTGATCTATCAGGCTGGTGCGGCAACCGGTCAATCCCTGCATGCTTGACTGGGTTAATAGACTGGCAATTTTTTGCGTACGCGCACGGACCTCAAACCATTTGTTTTTATCAACCTGTCCGTTTAATAGTCTCTGTAATGGATGGTTTAGTTTGAGGAAATTGCTGAGTTTACCTTCACTGAGCCGGACCTGTTGACCCGACCTGTCGACGCAATGGTAATACATGATGTCTGACTTGCTTTCGACTTCCTCAACCTTGAGTTCGCGGTTATCCTGATCAGTGATTTGATCACCGACTGCAAACAAAACACGCGACAAAGGCGCACTTTGCTTGGCATACATACGTGTTTCGCCAGTAGCCGGAAAGATGATACTCACCGTTCGAAATTCGACCTCCAGTACCAGCCCTATACCCAGATGTAACTCACCGGCGCTAACCCAGCGCTGTCCTACCGCAAACTGTTGCATTGTTAATCAAATCAATAGAAAGGACGGGCATTATACAGAGACCACAAAAGATGAAAACCTCGCTCTATCGGAAGTCACAAAATTTAACAAAGGTAAAGCTTTAACTAAGCACTTCAACGCATTGAAGATAAATGATTTTTAAGTTAGTCTTTAATCCAGAAAAGGTGCTAACAATTATCTGCACAAATTAAAGGGGCGCAATGGCATCTTTAACATCGGTATTGATAATCTTTACTCATTTACCTGTCTCCAAATCTCGTCCATTCTGTACAGATGAAACAAACCATCCTTCTAACCCGCTTTAATAGAAAAATCCGGGCTGCTTGAATCAATTAAAAACGCCCCCTTTACAGAGATGCTGTAGCTGTTTCTGAGGTAAAATGACTACTATTCAAGCCACGATTAACCAATAATATGCACCGGGCTGTGCATGGAAGTACCGCCAAAATCATATTATCAGAGAACCAGAATGGGACAACCCGTAACACTTAAATATGTGCAACAGCATGACTCCAGAAGCGATTACTGGTTAATCATCGGGCGTATTTTATCTGTCGCAGCGCTTGTCAGTCTCCTGCTTACTGTTTTATTTTACCTGCATCAAAAACAGAATCTCGACATGGCTCGTCAGCAGGAGCATCAACAGGATCTTCAGCTAATCCATACATTGACCAGCAAGTCTGGACTCCAGTTGCAAAAGCTTTTTTCGCTATTCACCTCTCTGGAAGGAGTTACTCCTGCTCTACAGTCAGGTAATAGAAGCCTGATCCATTCGGTTATCGATAATCATTTGAATAAAATTCAGTTTGAATGGAATATGGATATGGTCGGCATTTACTCTATAAATAACGAAAAAATCGCTTCATGGTCATCCCATCCAATAACTGAGGCACTGAATAATAAGATTGCCCAATGGGTTACACTTAGCAATGAGTCGATTAAGGAAATCAAGGCGATCAGCTGTCTACAAACCTGCAGCCAGTATCTGATTGCCCCTCTGCCAGAAAAAATCGGCCATCAGTCAGTGATGGTAATTTCAGTCTCATTACTTGAGATACTTGAACAATTTCACCAGGCAACCTCTAAAACTACCGGCATACTCATCGCTCCGCTAGATAAAGAAACATCTGATGACTTGCTGGTGAACCACTGGGGACTGACTCTGTACAGCCTGACTCAAGCTGACAGCTACGAGTCAATATTACACGGTTTCATGCGCGACTTTACACCACTAAAAGATGTTGAGCAGCATGTCCAACGCAGTATCCAGCAAAAATTCTTTGAACTCAGCCTGTATCCTTTATCCAGTTATGAGGATAGTATTCTGGTAATCATCCAGGACATAACTCATAGCATTGATGCGATACGACATCAAACATTGTTATTTGCCATATCCTTATTCACGGCCGTGTTGATATTGACTCTGTTACTGTATTTTGCGCTGCGCAGATTGATGCCGCGTACTAGATATAAATTTCATAGCCCTGACTCAAGCAGTAGCAAATTTGAAATTACCAATATCGACATAACAGACTGCGATGAGCTGTATACGGAAACTGTAACCCCGCTAGATTTTGACCTTACCAATAGTGACGAAATGCCTATCCGAGACCGGCTGGATCAGTTACAAAAATATAATCACCGAATCAATCAGGAACTCGCTCATCAAATGCTGATGCTGGGACAGGAACGCGATCAGATTCGTAAAATCCTGGATAACACTCAGACTATTATTCTGACATTAACCCAAGATGGGAATATCACATCCATCAACCGTTATGGTGAGTCAATAACAGGATATTCCAGTAAAGAAATCATCGATAAGAACTTCATCGATCTTTACCCGGATCAGATACCCTATGCACTAAATGACCTGCACACCATGTCATCTATAGCCGACGGCACTCAGGAGTCTTACCGTCACGAGGCGCGCCTGCGCTGCAAAGATGGTAAAGAACGCTCAATCCTGTGGTTACATTCTAGCCTGACCAATGAAAGTAGCATTCAGCTACTAGCTACGGGTCTGGATATCACAGAGAGTAAGCAACTGGAAAAGAATTTAAGCTGGCTGGCCGATCATGATTCACTCACAGCATTATTTAACCGCAGGCGCTTTGAGAAGGAACTGGAAGACGCACTACTGTGGGCCAATAAACACGATGCTCAGGGTGCTCTACTCTATCTGGACCTGGATAATTTTAAGGACATCAATGACTACTGCGGACATCAGATTGGCGATATCATCCTGCGTAAAGTAGCCAGCACTATAACGACCCTGACCAAAGATATAGACCCTTCAGCGCATTTGATCTGCGCCCGTCTGGGTGGAGATGAATTTGCCATCTTACTTAGAAATACCGATGAAGAAGCCGCCTGTATTCTCAGTAAGCGCATATTGGACATACTTTTCCAGATTCGCCATGAAGAAAACAATTTCAAATTTCAGCTTACCTGCAGTATCGGCGTTGCCACCTTTACGGGCATGGAGTCGAGCGCTACCGAACTGCTTACCAATGCCGACTTTGCCATGTATCAGGCCAAGTTACTGGGGCGTAATCAATATAATGTTTTCAGAGAGGACGACAGCCATCGTGAAAAAGTAAATCAAAGACTGATCTGGCGAGAAAAAATAGAAACCGCTTTAAGCAATGGCCGCTTTGTACTGCATTATCAGCCCATTCTTAACATTCAAACACGCACCATCTCCCATTATGAAACACTAATACGAATGAAGGATGATAATGATGAGCTGATTTCTCCCGGGTTATTTATCAATGTCGCTGAAAGGCTAGGGCTGATACAGGAAATAGATCATTTCATTTTAAAATCCAGCATAAAAAAACAGGCCGAACTGTTACGCCAGGGCTACGACATTAAGCTGGCCATCAACCTCTCCGGTAAGGCTTTTGATGATCCAGAGCTCACCAATATTGTGCAACAGACAATACAGGAAAATAACGCCCGAGCCGAAAACCTGATCTTTGAAATCACCGAAACGGCTGCTGTTACAGATATCGTATCAGCGGAAAAGATCATGGCAGAAATTCAGTCTTTGGGTTGCCAGTTTGCTCTCGATGATTTTGGGGTAGGCTTTTCTTCTTTCTATTATTTACGCGAACTTCCGGTCGAATACGTCAAAATCGATGGATCGTTCATCCATGAGCTGCCCGCCAATACTGACAATCAAATTCTGGTTAAAGCATTAAGTGAAGTCGCCATTGGCTTTAACAAACTTACTGTCGCAGAATTTGTAGATTCACTTCAGACACTGAATATTCTTAGCGAAGCCAAGGTTAACTTTGCCCAGGGATATTTTATCGGCAAACCAAGTGAAAACATTCCGGTCAAACCGCCTAACTTTTATCAGGCATCTATCGCTAAAAACACTGCTTATCAATAACCGACTATGCAAACACCCAGTAAAGGCTATTTTATTACCGGCTCTGATACCGATGTTGGCAAAACATGGATTGCGTGTCAGATCATCCAGCAATTACGTTCAAAATATGATTCAGTCAAGGTGAGAAAGCCAGTTGAGTCAGGCTGCAAGAAAATTGATGGTGAATACTTCCCTGCTGATGGCAGTGCTCTTTTCCAGGCCAATCTTCAGGCTGAAAATCTCACATTGGTAACACCTTATCGTTTTCATGCTGCTCTGGCACCTGATCGTGCAGCCCATATGGAAAATCACACGCTCACTCTGCAACAGTTACATCAGGCCTGTCTAAACCAGATAGAATCAGATGACACCCTACTTGTAGAGGGTGCCGGGGGGTTTTATTCACCTATATGCGAAGACGGATTGAACGCCGATCTTGCCAGAATATTAGGGTTAAAGGTCATCATCGTCTGTGAAGATCGTCTGGGCGCTATCAATCAGGCACTATTAACCATTGCTGCGGTCAGGCGGGAAGGTCTGGATATTCAGGCCCTGGTTCTGAATCAAAACAAGCCACCAGAATTACCCACAGATAAACTCGATAATTACCAGGATTTATGCCAGCGCAGCGATATCCCCGTTTATACCTGCGCTTACCAGTCCGAGATTAATGGTCAGGTCGTATAGCTGATTCTGACTAAAGGGAGTGGAAAGTGATCTTACGAGCTCCCGAAGCGTTGCTCTAGATAATGGATAATATCGGAAGATTCATACAACCAGGCATCTTCCCCCTGATCACTGATCTTAAGACAGGGAACCTGTATTCGCCCTCCCCCCTGCTCCAGCTCCTGCCGATAGGGGCTTCCCTGATTCACGTTACGAATCTCAACAGGAAGATTCAATCTACGTAAAGCACGACGTGTTTTGATGCAGAATGGACAGGCGTATAACTGATACAGGGTCATGGTTTTTAAAGCCTGCTCTACCTGCGCCTGTTGTTCTTCAGTACGTTGGACAGATGTGGGACGCGTCAGCCAGTCGATGAAAATAATCACCCTGCCCAGACCTTCACGAAGTAATTTAATTAGCATAACCAGCTCCCACCGCAGAATAAAAAAGCAAAGAAAAAAGGGAGCAAAGGCTCCCTTTTAATCAAATTCTAAATCAAATTACTTATAGAAAGAAAACATTTGTTCCAATGATTTAACCTTGATTTTATCCGCATGACCAGCACTACCAAAGGCTTCGAAACGTGCCTTACAGATTCCTTTCATTCCTGCAGTTGACTCTTTAAGGAATTTACGCGGATCAAAGTTACTTGGATTTTCTGCCAGGTGCTTACGAATCGAACCGGTAGATGCCATACGCAAATCGGTATCAATGTTAACCTTACGCACACCATTCTTGATGCCTTCCTGAATCTCTTCAACTGGTACACCGTAGGTTTGACCCATATCGCCGCCGTATGAATTGATCACCTTCAACCAGTCCTGAGGGACCGAGGAAGAGCCATGCATTACCAGGTGAGTATTTGGAATACGGGCATGAATTTCACGAATGCGGTCGATGCGCAGGATTTCGCCGGTAGGCTCCTTAGTGAATTTGTACGCACCATGAGAAGTACCAATCGCTATCGCCAGTGCATCGACACCGGTATCTTCTACGAAGCGAGCCGCTTCTTCAACGTCTGTCAGCAATTGATCCATGTCCAGCTTGCCTTCTGCGCCGTGACCATCTTCTTCACCCATTTCACCGGTTTCCAGCGAGCCCAGGCAACCCAGCTCACCCTCAACAGAAACGCCACCCGCGTGTGCCATATCAACAACCGTTTTAGTGACCTTAACATTGTATTCGTAAGAAGCTGGAGTTTTCATATCTGCCATCAGGGAGCCATCCATCATGACCGAGCTGAAACCAGACTGAATCGAACGCAGACATACAGCAGGCTCTGAACCATGATCCTGATGCATACAAACTGGAATATGCGGATACATTTCGATAGCTGCGCTAATCAGATGACGCAGGAAGGGTTCACCGGCGTATGAACGAGCACCTGCTGAACCTTGCAGAATAACTGGACTGTTGGTTTCATCGGCGGCCTGCATGATGGCATGCACCTGTTCCATGTTGTTCACATTGAATGCAGGCATACCGAAATCGTTTTCTGCTGCATAGTCGAGTAACTGTCTTAATGATATAAGAGCCATGTTAACTTTCCTCAAAGTTGATATTGTTTATATAAAAATTGGAACCTTAAACGTATGAGGTATGCTTTACAACATACCTCATACGTCATGATCCCGGCTAATCGGCAAGTACCGGCATGTCGCCAACCTTGACTATCTTCATTGCATTAGTACCACCACCGGTCCCCATCAAATCGCCCTTGGTAATAATGACCAGATCACCTTTGGTAACCACTCCTTCCTTTAACAGCACATCTATCACAATTTGATTGGCTGCCGCGTGATTATTGTTTTCAATCACCGGAATATCTACCGGCGTGACACCCCGGTACATAGAAACCCTACGATTGGTTTTTTCCTGCGTCGATAAGGAATATATCGGAATACCGGAACTGATACGCGACATCCATAACGGCGTTGCTCCAGATTCGGTCATAGCGGCTATAGCGCGTACATTCAGGTGATTGGCTGTATACATACTTGCCATGGCAATAGCCTCATCCACCTGTTCAAACATCATATCCATTCGATGATGCGATCGTAATGCAGCCGCCTGTTGCTCTGCGTTACGACAGATGCGCGACATGGAGACAACGGTCTCTACCGGATAGGCTCCGGTTGCTGTTTCTGCCGACAACATGACTGCATCGGTACCATCCAGAACTGCATTGGCAACGTCGAATACTTCTGCTCGAGTTGGAATCGGGTTTTCACGCATCGACTCCATCATCTGTGTCGCTGTTATCACCACGCGATTCATATCGCGCGCCATCTTAATCAGGCGTTTCTGTACTGCAGGTAATTGATCGTCTCCAATCTCAACACCGAGATCTCCACGAGCAATCATAATGACATCAGAGGCATCGATAATGGATTCGATATTATCAAGCGCTTCCGCGCGCTCGATCTTGGAAACGATAGCACCATGACCACCCGCCTGACGTAACAGGGTACGTGCGAGTTTAACGTCGCCTGCATTACGTGGAAATGAAATAGCAACATAATCGGCTTCGATAGCGGCAGCGACGAGTATATCTTCCCTATCCTTTTCGGTCAGTGCATCTGCCGATAAACCACCGCCTTTAAGGTTAATCCCCTTATTGTCAGAGAGTGTGCCGCCAACCATCACCGTAGTATTTATACTATTACCCTCTACCGAGACAACCTGCAACACGATACGCCCGTCATCCAGTACCAGAACATCGTGTTCTTTGACATCACGGGGTAGCTCTGCATAGGTAATACCAACCTGTTTCTGGTCACCTTCGTCACGCGCCAGATCGGCATCCAGGCAAAACGAATCACCTTTAACCAGCTCAATAGAGCCTGACCTGAAACGTTGAGTACGAATCTTGGGTCCCTGCAAATCAACCAGAACCCCTACAAATCGTCCGTTAGCTTTTGCGATAGCCCGAACCCGTTCAGCTCTGTTCTGATGCTCTTCAGGACTTCCGTGCGAAAAATTTAACCGCACCACATCGACACCGGCCTTAATCAGGCTATCGAGAACCTCTTCTGATTCAGTAGCCGGCCCTAAAGTAGCAAGAATTTTTGTACGACGTAAAACAACGTTATCCTTCATATAGACTATTTCGCTGCCTGCTCTTCCAGCATAGCAACAGCTGGCAGGGTTTTTCCTTCCAGGTATTCGAGGAAAGCACCACCAGCAGTGGAGATGTAAGAAACTCTATCGTAGATATCATACTTCTGAATCGCGGCAATCGTATCGCCACCACCAGCCAGACTGAAACAATCAGATTCGGCAATGGCCATAGAGACTGTTTTGGTACCTTCACCGAACTGGTCAAACTCAAATACACCTACCGGGCCATTCCACACAACGGTGCCTGCATTTTTAATAATCTCAGCCAGCTCATTTGCAGAATCGGGGCCAATATCAAAAATCATATCGTCGTCTTCAACTTCGGTCACTGGTTTCAGGCTTGCTTCAGCTGTTTCAGAAAACTCCTTGCCGCATACAACATCTGTAGCGATTGGAATAATGGCTCCTCGTGCAGTCATTTTTTCGACCAGCGCTTTTGCAGTATCCACCAGGTCAACTTCACATAACGACTTACCTACGTTATGGCCCATGGCCTTCAAAAAGGTATTGGCAATCCCACCACCAACAACCAGTTGATCAACCTTTTCAGACAGAGCTTCCAGCACGGTTAGCTTGGTAGATACTTTTGAACCACCCACGATTGCAACCATAGGACGGGCGGGCTCAGCCAAAGCTTTAGCCAGACTGTCCAGCTCATTTGAAAGCAGGATTCCAGCGCAGGCTGTAGGCGCAAACTTGCCCACACCATGCGTTGATGCCTGTGCACGATGCGCTGTACCGAAAGCATCCATGACAAAAATATCGCACAATGCAGCATACTTTTGAGCCAGCTCTTCTTCGTCTTTCTTTTCGCCGACATTGAAGCGCACATTTTCAAACAGCACTACTTCGCCATCGGCAACCACCGGAGCAGTCTCAAGATAATCCTTGATCAGGCGTACGTTTTTGCCCAGCTTGCTGGATAGGTCATCGGCAATAGGCAGCATGGAGTTTTCTTCATCAACCTTACCTTCTTCAGGACGTCCACGGTGAGACATCACCTGAACCTTGGCACCTGCTTTGACACAATGCTCAATGGTAGGCATAGATGCCGAAATACGTGCATCAGAAGTGACTTTGCCATCCTTTACCGGCACATTTAAATCCGCGCGGATAAGTACACGTTTACCAGCAAGATCAAGATCAGTTAATTTGATAAAAGCCATGAAGATTCTCCTTCAAGTATTTAGATTTTTAAAACGGTTTGTTAAATCTGAGTGATAAATTAATTTAACAAACAGTTCTGTGAGAGAAATCTGCCCGGATGATTCCGGACAGATTAATTACTCTGCTAAGCGAGGATTTTTGTTCGAGAGCAAGGCGGAGGATTTTTTTGGACCGCTGAGCGTACGAGCAGTACGTGAGCAGCCAAAAAAAGTCCGACAACGCCGCTATCGGACTAAAAGACCGCTTAGTTGGCTGCTACGTGCTTGGCGAAACGTAACATATTACAGGTATAGCCGTACTCATTGTCATACCAGCTAACCAACTTGACGAAAGTACTATCCAGTGCAATACCTGCTTCAGAATCAAAGATAGAAGAATTGCTATTGCCACGGAAATCGGTAGCAACCACTTTCTCATCGGTATAACCCAGAGTTTCACCAATGCCTGGAGCCTCAGAAGCGGCTTTCATTGCTGCACAGATTTCTTCATAAGAAGCTTCTTTTTCCAGCTCTACGGTCAGATCCACAACAGACACGTCTGAGGTAGGTACACGGAAAGCCATACCTGTCAGCTTGCCATTCAGTTCAGGAAGAACCACACCTACAGCCTTAGCTGCACCGGTAGATGAAGGAATGATGTTTTCCAGAATGCCACGACCACCGCGCCAGTCTTTCATGGAAGGACCATCAACTGTTTTCTGAGTTGCTGTAGCAGCATGCACAGTAGTCATCAGACCACGCTTGATACCCCAGTTATCCTGTAGAACCTTAGCAACAGGTGCCAGACAGTTGGTCGTACAGGAAGCAGCAGAAATGATTGCCTGACCGGCATAAGTTTCATGATTAACACCATAAACGAACATTGGCGTACCATCTTTGGAAGGTGCAGACATAACAACCTTCTTCGCGCCTGCTTCGATATGCTTCTGACAGGTTTCTTCAGTCAGAAAGAATCCAGTACATTCCAGAACCATATCTGCATTGATATCACCCCAGGCAAGATTGGCGGGATCACGCTCTGCAGTTAAACGAATAGTCTTACCATTTACTACCAGGTTTCCACCTTCAACCGAGATATCACCATTGAAGTTGCCATGAACTGAATCATATTTCAGCATATAAGCCAGGTAATCAGCATCCAGCAGGTCATTAATTCCTACTACTTCAATATCATTGGCGAAGTCTTTTGCTATTGCACGGAAAGCCATACGGCCAATACGGCCAAAACCGTTAATACCAACTTTTATTGTCATAATTTTTCTCCTAATTTAACTTTTTATAGTGTTAATAACTAAGCTACAGAATTAACAGCTTCTACGACCTTATCAACCGTGAAACCGAAGTATTCAAATAACTGACCCGCAGGGGCAGACTCCCCAAAGCGATCAATACCGATTACTGCACCATTCAATCCTACATACTTATACCAGCTGTCGGTTACCGCCGCTTCAACAGCTACACGTGCGGTGACTGAAGCAGGCAACACCGATTCGCGGTAGGCTGCATCCTGAGCATCAAACAGATTGGTAGATGGCATAGATACCACACGAATCTTTTTATCAGACAGCTTTGCCGCCGCATCAACCGCCAGAGCAACCTCTGAACCAGTCGCAATAATAATGACTTCAGGTGTACCGTCACAGTCTTTCAATACATAACCACCTTTGGCGATGTCAGCAATTTGAGCACTGCTACGTGGCTGATGTGCCAGGCCCTGACGAGAGAAAATCAGACTGCTAGGGCCATCTTTACGTTCGATAGCCTGTTGCCATGCAACCGCAGACTCTACGGCATCACAGGGGCGCCATACTGCCATATTTGGAATCATACGTAATGTAGGAATTTGCTCTATAGGCTGATGAGTTGGGCCATCTTCTCCCAGACCGACAGAGTCGTGGGTATAGACGAAGATTGAACGCTGTTTCATCAATGCGGCCATACGCAGTGCATTACGTGCATATTCCGAGAACATCAGGAAGGTCGCGCCAAAAGGAATCAGGCCACCATGTAGCGCAATACCATTCATAATGGCTGACATACCGAATTCGCGTACACCATAACGCACATAGTTAGCGTCTTCATTCGCATCCATTGGCTTGTAACCAGACCATTCGGTCAGGTTGGAACAACCCAGATCAGCCGATCCACCAAACAGCTCTGGAACCATCGGAGAGTATGCTTCGATACAGGCTAAGGAAGCCTGACGAGTCGCTGGACTTTTAGCATCGGCGTTCACTGCTGCGATATAATCTGCAGATTTCGCAGCCCAGTCTGCTGGTAATTCACCGGACATACGGCGTTCGAATTCCGCGGCCAGCTCTGGGTTATCTGCTTTATACGCTGCGAATTTTTCATTCCACTCGGCTTCTACATGACTACCTTTAGCTTTGGCATCCCAACCGGCATAGATATCTTCTGGAACCACAAAAGCTTCATATTCCCAACCTAATGCTTCCTTGGTTTGATCGATCTCTTCCTGACCCAATGGGGCACCGTGACAGGAGTGGCTACCCGCTTTATTTGGTGAACCAAAACCGATAGTCGTCTTACAGCAAATTAGAGTGGGCTTATCAGTATTTGCTTTAGCCGCTTCAACTGCCTGAGCAATCGCTTCAGCATCATGCCCATCGACATTAGGAATAACATGCCAGCCATAGGCTTCAAAACGTTTTGGAGTATCGTCGGTAAACCAGCCATCAACATGACCATCTATAGAAATACCATTGTCATCCCAGAAAGCAATCAGCTTGCCGAGACCCAAAGTTCCTGCAAGCGAGCATGACTCATGCGAAATACCTTCCATCATGCAGCCATCGCCCAGGAACACGTAGGTATGATGATCGACTACCGTATGACCGCCTTTATTGAATTCAGCAGCCAGTGCTTTTTCAGCAATCGCCATACCTACAGCATTGGTAATACCCTGGCCTAATGGACCGGTAGTAGTTTCAATGCCTGGGGCATAACCATGCTCTGGATGACCTGGAGTTTTGGAATGTAGTTGGCGGAAGTTTTTAAGATCGTCGATTGAAATATCGTAACCGGTTAAATGCAGCAAAGAATAAATCAGCATTGAACCATGTCCATTGGACAGGACAAATCTATCTCTGTCCACCCATCCAGGATTGGAAGGGTTGTGTTTCATATGGTCATTCCATAGCACTTCAGCAATGTCAGCCATACCCATTGGGGCACCTGGATGACCAGAATTCGCCTTCTGGACAGCGTCCATACTCAGCGCACGAACAGCATTTGCGAGATCTCTACGAGATGGCATAGCTTTCTCCTCACTTTTAAAAAAAATCATTGTCCTACTCAGCCATCGTGGCTAAGCAAAAAGCTTTATAATCGTTATATATCGCTTTAAATAAACTAATAGTCTGTATTGAAAATACCATTAGCAGCGATTAAGGCGCGCTATTCTCGCCCAGAATCAATTTTTCAGCAACTCAAAAAGGTTATTGCGGTATCAATTCACACTATTACGACTAAATGATGACCACTCTGCTATTGGCTTGTGAACTGTCTGTAAAAGCGCTATATAATGCGCGCTTTGCCTAGACCTTAAGGTAGATCATGTCCAATACATTCATATTTACATCTGAGTCAGTCTCAGAAGGCCATCCTGACAAACTCTGCGACGCAGTATCCGATGCGATACTGGATGCGGTTCTGGCTCAGGACAAGCACGCACGTGTCGCCTGCGAAACTCTTGCCAAAACAGGTATGGTGTTGCTAGCAGGTGAGTTAAGCACCACGGCTCGAGTCGATTTCGAATCTATTGTACGCAATACCGTCATCGAAATCGGATACGATAATTCAGATGTAGGATTTGATGGTAAGACCTGTGCCGTCATTAATGCGCTGGGGCATCAGTCGCCTGATATCGCCATGGGCGTTGATCGAAGCATTGACGAAGACCAGGGCGCTGGCGATCAGGGCCTGATGTTTGGTTACGCAACCAATGAAACCGATAATCTGATGCCTGCCCCTATAAGTTATGCCCACAAACTTGTAAAACGCCAGGCTGATGTGCGCCGTGCTGGGACACTCAGCTGGTTAAGACCCGACGCCAAAAGTCAGCTAACTTTCCTGTACCGTGACGGCAAACCGGCAGCAGTTAATGCGATTGTATTATCCACCCAACACTCTCCTGATGTTTCATTAGCTGACCTGAAAGAAGGCGTAATGGAAGAAATCATCAAGCCAGTCATCCCCGCAGAATGGATAAATCGAGATACCCAGATCCATATCAACCCAACCGGCAACTTTGTGATTGGAGGCCCTGTTGGCGATGCTGGTTTAACCGGGCGCAAAATCATTGTCGACACCTATGGCGGTATGGCTCGTCATGGTGGCGGAGCCTTCTCGGGCAAGGATCCTTCCAAAGTTGATCGCTCGGCTGCCTATGCCGGGCGCTATGTAGCCAAGAACATCGTCGCCGCGGGTTTAGCCAATCGCTGTGAAATCCAGATCAGTTATGCGATAGGCGTAGCCAAACCAACCTCTATCAGCATAGAAACCTTTGAAACCAATCATGTTGATGAAAAAATGATCGTTGATCTGGTACGTGAGCATTTTGATCTTAGGCCATGGGGCATCATTAACGGCCTGAATCTGCTCAACATGACCTATCGCGATACTGCGGCCTATGGTCACTTTGGTCGCGAAGATCTGGATCTGAGTTGGGAAAAAACAGATATAGCTAAATTGCTAAGAGCTGAAGCGGGTCTATCATAAATACACGTCGTGGCTTTACAAATTTAATTCTCAGGCTAGAATACACCATCTTGATTTGCCCGTAGCTCTACGGGCACTTTATTTGAGGAGCGCTGCGACAGTCTTTACTGCCAGGCTCGAATGAAGTTATACGGTCAACGGCGCTCATAAATCAAACCCACGAGGTAAAATTTATGAACACTGAAACATCCCCTGATTACATCATCACCGACCTGTCACTCACCGACTGGGGTCGTAAAGAAATCCGCATTGCTGAAACCGAAATGCCAGGTCTGGTTTCATTACGCGGAAAATACGCAAACGAACTCCCGTTAAAAGGTGCCCGTATAGCTGGCAGCCTGCACATGACGATTCAAACAGCCGTACTCATCGAAACTTTAATCGCTTTAGGCGCAGAGGTTCGCTGGGCATCCTGCAACATTTTCTCCACTCAGGATCATGCTGCGGCTGCGATAGCGGCTAGTGGTATCCCTGTTTTTGCCTACAAGGGCGAATCACTGGAGGAATACTGGCAATTCACTCACCGCATTATGGAATGGTCCGATGGCGGTACGCCGAATATGATTCTTGACGATGGCGGGGATGCAACCCTGCTGTTAATTCTTGGCGCAAAAGCAGAAAAAGATATCTCGGTGCTGGACAACCCTGGTAGTGAAGAAGAGACCGTTATGTACAATAGCATCAAGACCCGTCTCAAATCCTCGCCTAACTGGTATTCAGAGCGCCTGGCTAATATCAAGGGTGTGACTGAAGAAACGACCACTGGAGTGCATCGACTTTATCAAATGCAGGCCAGGGGCGAACTGCCCTTCCCAGCTATCAATGTCAACGACTCTGTAACCAAGTCAAAATTCGACAACCTGTATGGCTGTCGCGAGTCTCTGGTCGACGGTATTAAACGCGCCACTGATGTCATGATTGCAGGCAAGATCGCATTAGTACTGGGTTATGGAGATGTGGGTAAAGGCTGCGCTCAATCACTACGTGGACTTGGGGCTACCGTATGGGTAACTGAGATTGATCCCATTTGCGCGCTACAGGCTGCAATGGAAGGTTACCGTGTGGTTACCATGGACCAAGCCTGCAAGCAGGCAGACATTTTCGTCACTACTACGGGTAATTACCATGTCATTAACCACGACCACATGATTCAGATGAAAGATCAGTCGATTGTTTGTAATATCGGTCATTTTGATAATGAAATCGATGTTGCCTCACTCAAACAATACCAGTGGGAAAATATCAAGCCTCAGGTTGATCATATTATCTTTCCTGATGGCAGGCGCATCATTCTTCTCGCCGAAGGGCGACTGGTAAACCTGGGGTGTGCTACGGGGCACCCTAGCTTCGTCATGTCTAACTCTTTTACCAATCAGACGCTGGCCCAGATTGAACTATTCAATAATACCGGCAGCTATGAAAATCAGGTTTATACCTTACCTAAAAAGCTGGATGAAGAAGTAGCCCGACTGCATCTGGAAAAGATTGGCGTTCAACTGACCACCCTTACGCAAGAACAGTCTGATTACATCGATGTTCCCGTTGAAGGCCCCTACAAGTCTGATCACTACCGTTATTAATACGGGCAGGGCTAACTTATGTCTGTAAAAGTACTTGAACTCAGTTATGAGTTCTTTCCTCCGCGTACCGATGCAGGGAAAGAAACGCTTGCTCGAACTCGCAGAGATCTGGCAGAACTGAATCCTGCTTTTTACTCTGTCACCTTTGGGGCTGGCGGCTCTACTCGAGATAAGACTCTGGAAACAGTTATAGATATACAACAAAACTCTGAAGTCGACGCCTGCCCACATATCACCTGTGTCGGCGCAAGCAATGATGAAATCATCGAGCTGCTTGAGATTTATCGCAGCAACGATATACACCGACTACTGGTGTTACGTGGAGACCTGCCGTCTGGTATGGTTGGCATGGGTGAGTGTAAAAATGCAAATCAACTGCTGGAGCTGATTCGGTCGCATTTTGGTAATTATTTTAATCTGACGGTTGCGGCCTACCCAGAGGCCCATCCTGATTCCAGACACCTGCTAAGCGAAGTCGAATTCTTCGTCCAAAAGATGAATGCTGGAGCTGACGCAGCGATCACCCAGTACTTCTATAACTGTGACAGCTATTATCACTTTATGGATCTATGTACAGCACAAGGTATTCAGCAGCCGGTTTATCCGGGAATAATGCCGA
Organism: Gammaproteobacteria bacterium; assembly: GCA_050298595.1. GTDB lineage: Bacteria > Pseudomonadota > Gammaproteobacteria > JACNJF01. The sequence continues at coordinate 192,292 of JBNKUM010000085.1, forward strand.
TAGCCAATTTCGACAGTCTTAAACGGTTTTCCAGACAATGCGGTGCTGAGATTCCGCGCTGGATCAAAAAAAGCATGGCTGCTTATGAAAATAACTCGGAGTCGCAACGTCAGCTTGGAATAGAAATTGTAACCCGCCAGTGTGAACAGTTGATTGCCAACGGTGTGCCAGGATTACACTTTTACACCATGAACCAGTCAACACTGACTCGTGCTATCCTGCACAATCTGAATCTGGATTAATTCTCAAGGGTAAGATGCGTCTTTCACGTATATACATTGATGAGCCCCTCTCCACTGGTCAAAGTGTGTCACTACCAGTGGACAGGGCTCATTACGTAAAAAATGTATTACGACTGCAAAATGGCCAACAGATTTTGCTGTTTAATGGAACTGAAGCCCTTGACCATCTGGCTCAGATTCGCATTGAGGGCAAAAACGTTAGTGCCCAGCTGCAATCATCTATTCCGAAATCCAATGACCCCTCTATCGACATCCGCCTGATACAGGCTCTGGGACGCTCAGAACATAATGACTTTGTGATTCAAAAGGGTACTGAGCTAGGCGCCAGTCATTTCATTTTTTTTAATGCTGAGCGGACTCAATCACCCCTGAAATCGAGTCGCCTGGATAAGAAGTTATCGCACTGGAAATCGATAGCGATCAGCGCCAGTGAGCAGTGTAAGCGAAATATAATTCCTCAAATTACCTTCTCCCGATCACTTGAAGATTGCCTGCTTAAAACAAGTTCAGGCAATGGCATATTACTGGATTTAGGGGGTGAAAAATTTTCTCAGATTGCTGGACGTTTAAATCCAGTTAATCCACTTTACATTGTAATCGGGCCGGAAGGCGGATTTAATCACCAGGAAGTTCAGCTATTAACTGACAGTGAATTACTGGCCTGTAATATTGGGCCAAGAGTTTTGCGCATGGAATCTGCAGCAATTAGTGCAATAACGCTAATGCAACATTATCTGGGAGACATGTAAGAAATAACATAAAAAAAATTACTAAGTGATCAGTGTTGAATTTTCTGTTTCAGACTAATCAGGATGGCATCAAGATCCGGGATAAACAACTGACCAATTATCGCGTCGGCCTGTGTCACTAAATACTTACAATCAACAGCCACATTTGACTGAATCAATCGCTCTTCTTCAGCCAGATAGGCGCGTGGAATATCCTGCAAGATGATGCCAAAATAGGGCATACTCTGATCTCCGGTCAAATTATACACAATAGCGATTCGACTACGTGGCCCAGGCTCAATCGTGACATTCTGGCACATTTTTTCTACGGATATCACTGGCACCATAGCACCGCGCCAGGAGATTTCACCATTGTACCAGTCAGATCCTTCATAGCCGACTTCAGGCTCCGTGTAACCGATGATTTCTGCTACCGCCGAATTAGGTAACAGCAGATACATACCCATCAAAGGTAATTGCATACAACGAATTGAAGAATTCTCAGCCATAATCTAATTCGTACTCTTAGTCATCACTTGCCGACAAGCTCAGCAATATTTTCAATTAACTCGGCTTCCTGATATGGCTTACCCATGTATTTGCTTACCCCCAGTTCCATCGCGTGATCACGGTGCTTACTACCGGTACGAGAAGTAATCATAATGATAGGTATTTGACTATAACGCTCCTCATTACGCATATGCAGGGCAAGCTCAAAGCCATCCATACGTGGCATTTCTATATCCAGCAGCATCACATCTGGATCAGCATCTTCCAGTTGAGCTAGCGCATCAACACCATCTTTTGCTGTTACCACATCATAATGATATCTTGTCAATAGTTTGGTTGCCACTCGTCGCATGGTGATTGAGTCATCCACCACCATAACAGTTTTACGTGCACTCTCAGCTTTAGTTGAGGCAGGCATAACCGGCGTCTCGGTTCGACTAATTAACTGCCTGGATATCCCGTGACGGATTAAACCATTAATATCAAGTATCAGCACCACCGCACCATCAGCAAGAATACTGGCACCTGAGAGCCCTTTCACCTGACTTAAATGCCGACCCAGAGGTTTCACCACGATTTCCCGATTACCCACTATTTCATCAATATGCAGCGCGATTCTTAAATCACCGGAACGTAACAGGATAACCGGAACTTTTGCCATGGCATCGTTTACCTGATAACCATTGGTTACACCAACCAAAACAGACAGATAGTGCAAACTATATTGCTGCCCTGCGTAATCCAGAAGGGGTTTTTCCTGCTGATAAAAATCAACCATTTGATCAGATTCTATGCGTGTAATACCTTCGATATTAATCAATGGAAGAGCATAAGATTCTTCACCTGCACGCACCAGAATAGCCTGGTTGATAGACAGCGTAAAAGGCAGTCTGGCTGTAAAGATAGTACCGGTCGGGCTGGTTGAAATCTGTAGTGTACCACCCAGCTGTTTAATGCCAGTATCTACTACGTCCATACCCACGCCTCGCCCAGATACCTGCGATACCTGATCAGCAGTACTAAACCCGGGCTCCAGGATACACTGAATGACATCGTTATCTTCTAGCTGATCATGTTCGCCCAGCAAGCCTAATTGCAAAGCTCGGCTTCGCACTTTATCAACATTAACACCTGCACCATCGTCACTAATCTTAAGTACAACATCTGATCCATCACGTGACACAGCAATAAGTATGGTACCGACCTCAGGCTTACCTTTCTTAACTCTTTCTACTGGATCTTCTATACCGTGTGAAATGGCATTACGAAGAATATGCTCCAGAGGTGCAACCATACGATCCAGCACCTTGATATCGACTTCATTTTGCTCACCGGTTAGCTTTAATTCAGCTTTTTTACCTAGTTCGGAACTGGTTTGACGAACCAGCCTTCTCAGTCGCGAAGTCAATCCAGAGAATCGAACCATGCGACTACGGATTAATCCATCCTGCAGGTCCGTATTAATGCGAGACTGCTGGAGTAACAGCGTTTCAGAGTCTTTGACCTGCTCACCAAGTATGCTCTGTAAACTGGACAAATCATCTACGGACTCACTTAACGATTTAGAGAGCTGCTGAATCTGAGTATATCGATCCATTTCCAGCGGATCGAAGTTTTGAGACTGTTCCGAGTCCTGTCGATGACTAAAGTGTATCTGCGCATCTGTTTCTGCTTCCAGATCACGCAACTGCTTTTTAAGACGGGAAATAGTTTGACCTAACTCACCCAGATGACTCCCGAATGAACTAACCTGTTGCTCCATTCGTGCTCTATAGATACTTACCTCACCGGCAGAGTTAACCAGATTATCAAGCAGTTCTGAACGCACCTTAACCACATCACGATCAGCAGTGCGACGATCCGAGCTCTTTTCCTCTTTGTTGCGCTGTAAATCAGCTACTCCACGTTCTTCAAAAGGCGCCGTTTTAGAGTCTTTTTCATTGCTTTCAAGCTTTACTTCATCGGGAGCTAAAGCAATAACATCATCTACTTTTTGCTCATCCTCTAGTGTCGCCGGCGCATCTATCTTTATTCCACGAAGAGTTTTAATGCTATTGATAAGCTGCTCTGGAGAATCGGGTTTTTGATGCAACCTGGTCTGATCCACCTGATGCTGTAAAAAGTCAAAGCTCTCATGCAAGATGTCTACAAGCTCGTCCGTCTTTTCCACTCGCTCATCAATGAGTGCAATAAATAGAGATTCCAGCTCATGACTAAGATCACTTATCTCAATAATATCCGCCATTCTAGCGCCACCTTTCAGGGTGTGTAGATAGCGCTGCAACTCCATGACCAGCCCGAAATCGTGGCCATCTTCATTGTCGTCCTGTTCAGCCCAGGCCTGTAGCGACTGATCACTCATCTCCAGAAGATCTGTTGCCTCTTCGATGAATATCTCGACCAGCTCATCATCGAAATCTGCATCTGAATCTGAATCGATATCTGAGTGCTCTGACTCATTCATCATAGTCAGGGTATCAACAAAATGGCTGGCCAATTGATCATTCTGAGAAGGTAGTTCGACCGTATGGTTATCCATTTGCTCAAGCAAAGACTGCAAATCCTGCACTAATTGCTCTGGCAGTTCAGGCATACGACGATGCTCAACCAACTCGTTTGTCATCGTATAAATCGCTTCATGTCCCTGCTGATACAGTTCTAACGCATCCTCATCCAGGGCCGTTCCCTGCTCAAGAAGGATTTTTAAGGGTTTTTCAAGAAGTGTGGCTAAAACACCTATGCTAGTAATATCTGCGGTACGAGAAGCTCCGTTGATGGTGTGCAGGGAGCGATATAATTCTTCCGTAGGTATTAACTCACCTGCAACGCGTGATGCCTCAAGGGCGGAATTTACGATGTTTAGGTGCGACTCGACCTCTTGCTGGTAGATAATCAGGAGTTCCGGATCGATCTGCAGGTCGCTTGCCTTGTTCGATTCGAGGTCTTGGGTCACGGGTTCCCCTACCTCTCTGCCAGGCATTATTGCTATTTCGTTTGATACGAAAGGGTCAGGGGGGGACTCCTCTTGTGAGTCGGAAGCTTCAGGCAGAACCTGGGGTTCCTGGTTTTGATCATCAATTTCTGAAACCTCTGCAACTTCGGGCTCATCAGATGATAACTGAATAGAATAATCAAACTGCTCGCCTGATTGAATTCCACCTTCGCTTTCTAAGGCTTCCGCTCCTTTAGTACCAGACTCGAATGCCGTTTCTACTGCAGTTTCAGTCTCAGAATAGCTTTCTGTTTCAACCTCAAATTCAGAATTAGCTGTAAACTCAATGTCCTCTTCGATATCTGAATCAGTTGCACCCAGCTGATCAGTATCCCGCTCAACAACTGCTCGAACATCGCCTTCTGGTTCTGGTTCTGGTTCTGGTTCTGGTTCTGGTTCTGGTTCTGGTTCTGGTTCTGGTTCTGGTTCTGGTTCTGGTTCTGGTTCTGGTTCTGGTTCTGGTTCAGCAATAACAGATTCTACATGTACTTCATCGTCTACCTGTTTCGTCTCCGACTCCTCAACAGCATCACCATTATCCTTCTCAGAGGCAATAGAAACTGTTGATGTAGAATCCGATTCCTTATTAAGCTTTTGAGATCGACGAATCTCCAGCACCTGATGCGCCTTAAACTCAGCCAGTGAACGAGCCAGACCTCTCAGGTAACCAATATCAGCTGTTGGAGGAACACTGGTTTTTAATTCTTCAACCAGTTGAGGCAACGCCTCTGCCGCAAGACCGATGACATCGATAACCTGATCAGTAGGCGCAACAGTTTTTTCTATCACCCTGTTTAACAGGCTCTCAAAATCCCAGGCAAATTCGCCGATTTTCATAGCACCGACCAAACGTCCACTACCTTTAATGGTATGGAATGAACGTCTGATATTTTTTAGAGCATTCTCGTCTTCGGGATGCAGCTTCCAGTCCTTCTGCAATTGCAGGACGTTCTCAGATTCTTCTTCGGCTTCTTCCAGATAGATGCTTAGTATATCTTCATCACTTCCAGGTTTAAGCACCGGCTGATCATCTTCTACCGGAGTAATCTTAACCACTTCCGGGGAAACTTCTACCTGCGAAGGGGTCTCGACAGGTGCCTCGTCATCCTGATCAATAGCCTCTACAAACTCTTCCTGCGGCTGGTCGTCAGATTCAATCAGGCCATCCTGTTCAAACAGGGAGTCATCTGACGTATCCAGTGCATTCACTTCGTCGTCATTAATCAGAAGCGCATCGGAGATCTGCTCCAGGTCATCGTTAATCTCGCTAACGACCTCATTGATCTCTATAACCTCGGGTTCATCCGATAAATCGGACTCCATATTGCCAAGATCAACATCTGCAAGGCCTTCCTCATCAACAACCTGGATATCATATTCGTCATCAATTATCAGATTTTCATTTTCTGAAAAATCACTGTCCTTGACTGGTACTGTCGCAGTTTTACCTTTAAGCAACAGCTGTAACTGATTTTCTGCTAAATCCAGTATAGAATCCGCATCGCTACGCTGTTCTCCAAGCGCTTCGAGGAAGTATTCAATACTAACGACTACCTGGGACAATTGATCCAGACGGTTGGTATCCATGAATTCAACAATGTCCTGATCCCTGAGATAGTGAACCAGCCCTTCTACTACTGCAACCGCACTGACTTGATTTAAAAGCTCCATTGCGCCGCGAGTTTCAGTCAACAGCATCTGGCAAAGTTGAAGATTTTCCTGTTTCGTTGAATCCTTTATAAAATCGAGGATAGCATCTTTGACTTTCTGTATATCATCCAGTGCAGCGGTTACTACAGCAGATAACATATTATCCATTTCAAAGTTTCTGGATGCTGCAGTAGATGACGTTACTTCGCTATCTGCTCTGGGAAGCGGACCTTTATGCAATAACTCCAGAGCCTGATCAATCTGGATTAATTCCGCCGCCATCGCCAGTAACTTTTCATGATCGGGAGGAGTAACACCCTGAGCTACTTCATTGATCATCTTAATCTGAGCTTCAATAACCTGGCGTTGCGGACCTAAACCTATCATTGCTAAGGTATCTGAAATCACATGTAAATCTTTCGGGATAAGCTTTAACTGGTCCGTCATTGCCAGATCACCGGTTACATAGACCTCAAGTGCCGATTTCACCTCTTCCAGGTCAGCCTGCACTGCATCTGCTACAGTCTTCAATAATTCCTGATTTAGCCCAGCTATGTTACTAACAGAATCTCCTGGCTCTTTCTCAGCGGGTAAGAACTGCTCCAGACGATATGCAGTCTTAATTGCCTGACTTTTAGGTCCATCACATTCTGGTTGGGCAACGTAATAAAGCAGGTTTTTAATTAGCTCGATGGGTTGTTGCTGTAACAGAGCGCGCTCACCTTTCAGCATTATAATGCGCAGCGCCTGATCTATCTTCCCCATCAGCATTTTGACTGAAACACCCAGGGGCAAGTCATCACGCGAAACAGATTCGATTAAAGCGCCAACAATCCACCAGAAACGCGCAACCTGTTCAGAGCTTGAACGCCCCTCCATTGCACTACTTATTTTTTCGAGCCGATTGAGGTTATTTATTACATCCTGATCACGGATTACACCCAGCAGCGAATACTGGTAAGCGGGCCTGATTTTTTTGGCCAGCATACGAGAAGCCTGATTATGAGCATCGGAAATAGAATCGTATTCATTATCTTCCGTATGCATCGACAGGTCGGGCAGGAAAAGCAGCTTTGCTGAAAATAAATCTTCGTTTTTAGCAGCACGGATATCATTCAACAGGGGGAGGATGGCGATAGGAATGTCCTTATAGCCTGCCTGTATGTGCTCTAGATAATCAGGCAGTTGGAGGACAGCTCGAAGCAAAACCTCCAAAGCGGTCTCATCAACTTTGGGTTTGGCTGCGATGAACTGGCATAAGGAACCCATTTCCTCGGTCAGCATGGCGGCACCATACTGTTCAATCATAGTGAGCACACCCTGTAAATCACCTAGCTGAACAGTGACTGTTTCCAGTATCTGAGTATCATTGTCTTCAATGAAATGATTAAGCTCACCACGAATAGTGGCCAGATTCTCATCGATAGACTTTTTCACCCATCCTAAGGCGCTCTGTTTTATGGATGTGTGTTTAAAATCCATATCTGCCCTATACCGTTGTTAAACCTGCTCTGATTCTGGATTGAAGCTAGCCAGATCATTGACATTATTGATAATTGTACTTTCCGGCGTAACCTGCAGGTCATCTGGCAGTTTAAATCCAGCCACAGAATGATGCAGTGCTTTAACCATTCCAGATAACTGACCTATTGATTCGGCTGTATGCACGGCATTTTCTGATGTCTTTATAGTAATCTGTTGAATCTCATCCATATTTTGGGTGATTTCCACACTGTCCTTAGCGTGCTTCTGAGTCGCATTGGATATCTGCAAAATACGTTGCGCGAGATTGGTTGATACCGTTTCAATTTTATCCAGAGCGTTACCCGCATCCTCTGCCAGATTGGCGCCTTCAACCACGTTAGAGGTACTTTGTTCCATTGATGAAATCGCTTCATTTGTATCTGCCTGAATGGTTTTCACCAGCGCTTCTATCTGCTTGGTCGCATCACCCGTCCTTTCCGCCAGTCGTTGTACTTCATCCGCAACCACCGCGAAGCCTCGACCCGCTTCACCCGCCATGGATGCCTGTATTGCCGCATTCAATGCGAGAATGTTGGTTTGATCCGAGATCTCATTAATCAGGTTTACGATATCACCGATTTCCTGCGAGCTTTCACCCAATCGTTTAATTCGTTTTGAAGTTTCCTGTATTTGCTCACGTATAGATTCCATACCAGCAATAGTTTTTCTTACTGTTTCACCACCATTATGAGCGATGTTTACCGAGTTTCTCGCAACATCTGCAGAGTCAGATGCATTCTTAGACACCTCACTCATGCTTTCTGATATTGAAGTAATGGATGAGCTGGCTAGAGAGATTTCTTTTGCCTGTTGTTCACTTGCCCTCGCCAGCTCACTGGTAGTAGCCTGGGTTCTCTTCACCGAGCTGGCAACCTGCACAGCAGTTAAGTTGATAGTTCCAACCAGATCACGTAGTGCATCAATAGAGTAGTTTACCGAGTCAGCAATCGCACCGGTAATATCTTCAGTTACTGTAGTATGTGTAGAGAGGTCACCATCAGCAAGATTGGTCATCTCATCCAGCAGCCTGAGGATCGCTCTCTGGTTTCTTTCATTCTGTTGCTGAGACTCTTCTAACTGTTGATTAGATGCTTTTACCAGTTGCATACCAAGCAATATGAGAAGGATAACCGCCACACCACCAGCCAAATAAGAAAGAAAAATCAGATAGCCAAGCCCTTCATTATAAAGAGAGAGATTGCTGCCAAAATCTCGCGATGCCGCCAACAATTTAACACTGATAAGTTGAATGTTACTAGCTGCGTCACGTACTTCAAATAACTGCGGAGAATTTTTCAGAATCTGATCTACATTCTTTTTCACCACTGAAAACAGATCAGCAAGTTGTAACAGCTTTGAAACAACTTCATCTCCGGTTAACTTTGTTATACCTAGCTCTCTGTCTCCTTCCAGCATACCAATCAGAATGCGTTCGATGAGCACGGTTTCTCGGCCGAATTGATCAGCAGCAGCCATAACTACTTCACCACCACCCATGATTCGATTCAGGCTGTTTTGTACCGACTGGATTAATGCCAGCTGTTTAGAAGCCGAAGCGATATCGGTTCTAGGCGCTTTATTTTTTACCAGAATTTTAACTACATCATCTGACAGCACCAGCAGTTCTGGTATTGATTCATTAATCAGCGTGACATATTCGGTTACTGTCTCGATTGCCACACGAGCATTAAGGATAGTGTCTATGCCTTTATTGTACTCCAGCCAAACCTGCTTGATTTTATCCAGATCCCCCTGCAATTCAAAAGGAATCGGTGGTAGACCCTGCTCAGGATCACCTGAATTAAGCTGTGTTAAAGTGTTTTCAAAACGTGACTGATAGCGTTTCAACTGTACAAATGCAGCAGAATTGCCTATGGATGCTTCCAGTGCAAAGGTAGCAATCTGCTGCGATACGATCTGTTGCTCATTTGAAATATTAGCATAAGCCTTAGTATGCTTTTCCTGAGTAGTTTCATAGCTAAATAAAATAACCATGGCCAGAATGGCAGCAACAATCCCCAGGGCATAAACCAACACACTGCGGCTGCCTTTTGAAACTGACCTACCCCTAGCACTAGCCCCTTTTTTTCCTAGTAATGATTTTTTTGTACCAAATAACCCCATAATACCCTCGATAAAAATAGTCGCTTAGCGATCAGACAATCTTGAGAAATTGTTCGTGTTGAACCAGTCTGTCTACGCTAAAAATAAACCATTCATTCTGGTCATCATCGAAAACACCATCCAGATAGGGTTCCAGAGATCCATTTCCAGACACCTCCAGTTCCTTTCTCATATCAGGCTTAAATCTGCGTAGACCGAAAACCTCTTCAACCAACAAAGCAGCCACAACTCCATTCCGATCAATAATCAAAACTCGACTATCCCCAGGTTTATCGATAGCTTGACTGTTTAAAAATTTATTCATATCCAGCACAGGCATCAGGTTGCCACGAATATTGGCCAATCCCTTTACCCAGCTCAGCACACCGGGTACCCGTATGGTTTGAGGCGGAGGCAGGATTTCAGCTACTTCATTCATCGGTGCAATTAGTCTAGTACCTGCTAATTTAAAGCCTATACCCACCCAATCATGGACGACTTTAGCACCTGTAGGCAGACCATTGGCGTTCTGACGGCAGCGCTGGTCATATTCCTGCAATAGCGCAAAAGGGGAGGAGGCTACCATAATTTTTAGTTAAGCACCTGGTTGATTCTCGAAATAAGATCAGCTTCATTTGCTGGTTTTACAATATAATCTTTAGCACCCTGACGCATCCCCCAAATCCTGTCAGTCTCCTGGTCTTTGGTAGTAATAATAATTACCGGGATATTTGCAGTAGCTGGATTACGGCTAAGATCTCGAGTTGCCTGAAATCCATTCTTACCTGGCATCACTACATCCATCAAGATACAATCAGGTTTCAAATTAATAGCTTTTTCTATGCCTTCTTCGCCATTACTGGCTACTGAAACCTGGATTTGATTCTTTTCCAGAATCGATTTAAAAACATGGACTTCAGTAGGTGAATCATCAATGATTAATATGTGTGTCATTTATCTTAAGCCTCGATAACTGGAAACGACGTTAAACGCTCGCCACATGCGAGGTAATCGCCCCTATCAGATCTTCTTTAGAAAAAGGTTTGGTTAAATATTCTTCAGAACCAACAATACGTCCTCTAGCCCGATCAAAAATACTATCTTTACTAGACAGCATAATTACCGGGGTAGACTTGAATGTCTGATTATTTTTAATGAGAGCACAGGTCTGATAACCATCCAGACGTGGCATCATAATATCTACAAAAATGATATCAGGGTTATGCTCGGTAATTTTGGCCAGTGCCTCAAAACCATCTGTGGCTGTAACCACATCGCAGCCTACCTTTTTAAGTAAGGTTTCAGCGCTTCTCCGTATCGTTTTACTATCATCAATTACCATAACCTTTACATTTAGCCGTAAAGGTGGTTTTAGATTTGCTGATTGTTGAGACTCGTCGCTCACATCTCCCCCGATTTTAATATAAGTGCTTCACAGCCAATTCGGTCGCAAGTGATTATAGACAGCATTTTGTTTTAAACCAGTGCTTTATTAAAAAAAAGTAAAGTAGATTCTAAATCAATACTAACAATACTGCCACGTTAAATATTTTTTACATTATAACTACTAAATCAGTAGAATAAGCCGACATAAATCAACCAGATCGAGCATGAACGTTCTAAGCTTACCTACAGTCCCTCATCTCATCACCGCCAACTATCATCCACCAGAAGAATTAGAGAGACACATTCTTAACCATCAGGATGATATTGAGATCTGGTTTCACCAGCAATTCCAGGAATTTCCTGCTCCTTTCTATACCAGTGTAGACCTGCGTAACACAGGGTACAAACTGCCCCCGATAGATACTAACCTTTTTCCTGCAAGCTTTAATAACCTGAATCCAGCATCTAAGCCCTTATGTATACAGGCTATACAGATCGCACTGGAACGCTTTTGCCCAGATGCGAAAGGCATATTGATTATACCTGAAAACCATACACGTAACCTTGCTTACCTGGAAAATGTAGCAACCATTCAGGATTACATCAGTATTGCTGGTTATCGTTGCGCTTTAGGCACTCTAAGAGATGATGTTAAGTCCATAATCTCTATCGATCTTCCTAGTGGGCGCTCAATTACGTTAAATAAAATCCACCGTAACGAAAACAATCAAATCAGTATAGATGATTTTACGCCATGTGCAGTATTATTAAACAACGACATGTCTAGCGACCTGCCCAGAATTCTTAAGAACATACAACAAACCATAATCCCACCGTTAGATCTGAACTGGTCTAACCGTTCTAAGTCTGATCATTTCCAGATTTATGATGATGTGGCAAGTAAATTCTGCGAGATAATAGATATAGACCCCTGGTTAATCCCCCCCCTGTTCACCAATTGCGGTGCAATTGACTTTATGAAGCGCGAAGGAGAGGAATGTCTGATTAAAAACACTAGAGATCAGCTAGAGCAGATACAGAAGAAATACAATGAATACGGCATTACCGATAAGCCTTATGTAGCCATCAAGGCTGACCAGGGCACCAATGACATGCGTATTATGGTCGCTTATTCAGAAGATGACACAAAAGGCCTGAATAGAAAACAACGTAACAATATGTCTTCAATTAAACAAGGTTGCGATACCTCAGAAGTCATACTGCAGGAAGGCGTACCGACCAGTGAAACCAGAGGCGATAACCGGCACACAGCAGAACCTGTAGCTACTATGATCGATCATTATATGGCTGGTGGCTTTTATCGCATACATCCCAGGAAAAGCACCACAGGCAACCTGAATTCTCCAGACATGTCTTTCGAACCTCTGGCATTTGCCGAAGCCTGCAATACCCCTGATGAAGAACTTGCAGAAGACGCCCGTCCAAACCGTTTCTATTCCTATGGCGTCATTGGCCGACGGGATCAATTAGCTGCTGCACGCGAAATTCAACAAGTCGATTAAACATATGTCCACAGAAAAAAAACTGGGCATCGTAATGGATGCCATCGAAAGCATTAAGCCTTACAAAGACAGTAGCTTTGCCATGTTGCTGGAAGCACAAATACGTGGCTGGCAGATCTTTTATATCCAGCTAACGGATATCTTCATGGATCAATCAGTCAGCTACGCCGAAAGCATGCAACTCAAGGTCACTGATAATACAGCTGACTTTTTTGAGCTAAGTAATCCCTCTACAATAAAATTATCCGATATGGATGTCATCCTGATGCGCAAGGATCCACCCTTTAATATGGAGTACATCTATGCAACCTACTTACTGGAACAGGCTGAACAGAAGGGCACATTGGTCATCAATAAGCCGCAGAGCCTGCGCGACTGTAATGAAAAACTTTTCACCTATCAATTCCCGCAATGCTGCGCCCCCTTTCGTGTTTCACGCAAAGCGAGTCTGTTAAAAGAGTTTCTGGATATTCATCAGGATATCATTATCAAACCACTGGACGGCATGGGTGGTCGATCAATCTTCCGCGTTAATCAAGATGACCCGAATACTAACGCCATTATTGAGAATGTGACTCAGTATGGCGAGCAACAGGCCATGGTGCAGAAATTCATCCCGCAAATCTCTGCCGGTGACAAACGCATTTTGTTGATAGATGGAAAACCCGTACCTTATGCTTTAGCCCGCATACCTGCAGAGGGAGAAAATCGTGGCAACCTGGCCGCAGGCGCCAGCTCTAGAGCACAACCACTTAGCGAACGTGACTACTGGATCTGCCAGCAGATAGCGCCTACCCTGCAGCAAAAAGGATTGATATTTGTCGGAATAGATGTGATTGGCGATTATCTTACCGAAATCAATGTGACCAGCCCGACCTGTATCCGCGAGCTCGATAAAGCTTATAACCTGAATATTAGTGCAGACCTATTTGAATGTATCGAACAAAAGTTAAACTCCGTCTGATTCAGTTTTTTCTACTCATTGCCCTTATCTCAAGCACCGCCTGTCAAACGGAAAGAAACCATTCACAACAGTTTCTTCAGTTTGGGACGCTGATTGATATTACACTGGCATCAACTACCGAGGAAAAAGCCAACAGCTCCTTTGCCGAGATTGAAGCATTGTTAGTTAAAAGACATAGTGACTGGCACGGCTGGGAAGACGGAAGCCTGACACGCTTTAATAAAGCGCTGCATGAATCACCTGACAAAGGCATTCCTGTACCAGAAAATCTGCACCGCTTAATTCAGGATTCAAAAAAGTATTATCAAATCAGCGGCGGATTATTTAACCCTGCATTAGGCAAACTGATAGGTGCCTGGGGCTTTCATGGTCATGCTGAATCCGATCTACCATTGATTAATGAAATAAAGAAAAACATCCCGGGCATGGATGACCTCCAAATTCGCAATCAACTCGCCTATTCAAACAACCCCCATCTACAGCTTGATTTTGGCGGTATTGCCAAAGGCCTCGCGATCCAGGAAATCCAGCAATTATTAGAAGGCAAAGACATTGAAAATTTTATTATAAATGCTGGCGGCGACATCCTCGCAGCTGGTCAAAATGGCAATCGAAACTGGCGAGTCGCGATACAGGACCCATTTAAAGAAGACGTAATTGGTACTATCGAACTGGCACCGTCACAGAGTATTTTCACCTCAGGCAACTATCGCCGATTTCACAACCAGCCCGACCATAAAAAACGTCACCACATCATCAATCCCAAAACAGGTGAACCATCACTTTACATCAGCTCAGCCACTGTAATTAGCAATGACCCGATATTGGCCGATGCTGCAGCAACGACACTCATGCTTGGGGCCAAAGATCAAATCAAAGATCTTGCTTTAGCGCTGGGTATACAGCAATACATGGTCATCACCGAACAAAGCGAAGTTATTATCAGCCAATCGATGTACGATAAACTAGTTTGGCATGAACAGCAGCAATTCAAAATTCAATTACAGTAAGTAATTCACCTGGCTAATTAAATAACTGGCGAGGCTAGCAGCATGTTGGCAAAATATAAAATATGAGTAACCCCACCCTAATTTCAAGCAAACCCAGCATCGGTGCCAATGACCGCCTGGGCTTCACTTTGTTTATTGCAATCGCGATACATTTGATCATAGTACTCGGCATAGGCTTCACTAAATCTGACGCAACCCAGGCAGAAACCATGCCCAGCCTGGATATCATACTGGCGAACACCAGCTCCCCAGAACAACCAGACAATCCGGATTTTCTCGCTCAGGACAACCAGACCGGAGGCGGAAACCAGGATGAAAAAGCGCGCCCAAGCGCACCTATATCAGCATCATCACCCATCAATGAGAAGGGACTAAGCGAACGCGCACAATCCCGAAAAATCGCCAACCGAGTGAGGGTTGAAAATATTTACTACATCAATAAACGCGAAGCACCGGACAAGATCGAACATGCAAAACGTGATGATCGTGCGATACCACAGGAAATCAGTACCCAGGAAATCGAACGTCAACAACAGCGGATCGCCAGCCTGCGCGCTGAAATCCGCAAGATGACTGTTAATTACGCCAATCGTCCACGCTCAATCACACTTACTGCCAGCACCCGTAAAGCTGTGGAAGCTGGCTATCTAGCGAAATGGGTGAGCAAGATCGAACACATTGGTAACCTCAACTATCCGGCCGAAGCTGAGGTAAAAAAAATTAATGGTAGACTGCGCCTGAATGTTCGTATCAACTCACTGGGAGAGGTTATCGACGCTAAAGTAACCAAATCATCTGGAGAAGCCTTACTGGATGAAGCCGCCAGACGCATCGTTCGCCTGGCACAACCGTTCGACGCCTTCCCGGCAGAACTAAAGCAACGTGCGGATCAGATAGTGATCGTTCGCACCTGGGATTTTAACAGTAACAAACTCACCACCAGCGGCGGCTCCTGATCATGCAGATCCAAAACAACCTGACCAATCAATACCTGCTTGCTACCCCTAATATTCAGGATCCACTGTTTGCTTCCAGCATCGTATACATGTGTGAACACAGTAGCGAAGGTAGCATGGGCATGGTCATCAACCATCTAGCAGACCAGACCTTGCAAAACATATTCGAGCAACTCGACATCGAATGCGATGACCCGGATATTCTCAGCACCCATGTATTCATTGGCGGCCCGGTAAAGCTACAACAGGGATTCGTTTTGCATACCCCCCGTGGCAACTGGGATAAAACCATGCCGGTAGGTGATGATATTTACCTCACCAGTTCACGCGACATTCTGCAAGCTATTGCACAGCACGAAGGTCCACAAGAATTTCTGGTGTTACTCGGATTCTCCGGCTGGGCGGCTGGGCAACTGGAAAAAGAATTAGAGGAAAACTCCTGGTTAACCGCCAAAGCCTCACCTCTTATCACCTACAATCAGGATATAGATCAGAAGTGGCAAATGGCATTCGACACCCTCGGTTTTAATCTGGATAAACTATCCCCCTTCACAGGCCATGCCTGAAGACAATATCACCGCCATCGGTTTTGACTTTGGCAGCTTCTGGATCGGTTCAGCCGTTGGGCAGACTCGCACCTGCACAGCTTCACCTCTGGAAGCCATACGAGCAAATCAATTCAAACCCGACTGGCCACATATCGAAAAACTGATCAAAACCTGGCAACCCACTCGACTTATCGTTGGTCTTCCGACCACCATGAATGATCAGGAGCATGAAATGACACGTCAGGCGCGCCGTTTCAGTCGCCAACTGGAAGGTCGCTTTCATATTAAAACCGAACTTATAGATGAGCGACTAACCACCCGAGAAGCCTGGCAGATAGTCGAACATCAAGCGAGCAAAAAACAAGACAAACAAACCATCGACTGCATAGCAGCGGTACTCATCACTGAAAGCTGGCTGCATCACTATAAAAGCCAGCTTTAAGCGATTAGGACACCTCTAATCAAAAAAGTCATTTCTGCTTAATTGTCAAATATGGTATAAAGCGACTACATTTATCGACTCAACCCCGGCTGTAAAAAGTGACTGATATACCTGTCGAACCACTTATCGAACAACTCAGCGAAACACTGGCTCCTTTATTTTCTGTTACGGACCAACCAATCATCATTGGTATCGAAACTGGTGGTTACTGGATAGCCCGAGAGATCCACAACAAACTCAACCCAGATACCGAGTTAGGTAAGCTCAACATCACCTTCTATCGTGATGATTTCACCAAAATCGGCCTGCACCCCACCGTAAAACCATCACGCCTGCCCACCGATATTGATGGCAAAACCATCATACTGGTAGACGATGTTTTACACTCTGGCAGAACCATTCGCGCAGCAATGAATGAAATATTTGATTATGGTCGACCCGATAAGATTTTACTGGCGATACTCATTGACCGAGGGGATCGCGAATTACCCATCCAGGCAGACTTTGTAGCAAAAACCATCAGCTTGAATAAAAATGAACATATTAAGCTTGAAGGATCTGAATCCCTAACACTCACAATCCAGCAACTAACGACTGAATGAGCTATCAAAACCTGCAACTGACCCAAGATGGCAAGCTCAGACACTTTCTGAGCATAGAAGGCCTTAATAAATCCATTCTCAACGATATACTGGATACCGCCGAATCTTTCACCTCTATTACAGATCGAACCATCAAGAAGGTACCCATCCTGCGCGGCAAAACAGTTGCTAATCTGTTCTTTGAAGCTAGTACTCGCACCCGCTCCACATTTGAACTGGCCGCACAGAGATTATCAGCCGATATCCTCAACCTGAATATAAACACCTCGGCCACAGTAAAAGGAGAATCGCTACTGGATACCATTCAGAATCTGGAAGCCATGCAAATAGACATGTTTGTTATCCGTCACCAGGACAGCGGTAGCGCACATTTTTTTGCTCAACACGTTAGGCCAGGGGTAAGCGTTTTAAATGCAGGCGATGGACAACATGCCCACCCCACCCAGGCAATGCTCGACATGTTCACTATTCGTCGACATAAGCAACAGTTCGAAAACCTGACGGTCGCCATAGTGGGTGACATCAAACATTCTCGTGTTGCACGCTCACAGATCCATGCACTCAATATTCTCAACACCGGCCAGGTCAGAGTCATCGGACCACAAACTCTGCTACCCGACCACTGCGAGACGCTGGGCGTACAGGTTTACCATGATTTTGATCAGGGACTGAAGGATGCAGATGTCGTGATCATGCTACGGTTACAGAAAGAGCGTATGACCGGCGCTTTACTACCCAGTGAAAAAGAATATTTCCAGCAATATGGATTAACTGCAGAACGATTAAAGCTGGCCAGGCCCGATGCCATAGTGATGCACCCTGGGCCTGCCAACCGAGGAATTGAAATCGAGTCCAGTGTCATGGATGGCAAGCAATCAGTGATTCTGCAACAGGTCACCTTTGGTATAGCCGTTCGTATGGCAGTGATGTCAATGATAGCTTCAAGTGCGGAAACCGAGCTATGAAAATCCTTATTCAAAACGGTCGAGTCATTAACCCTGCCAGCGCGCTTGATAGCATTAGCGACATCTACATTGACGGCCAGTTAATCGTAGCTATTGGACAGGCTCCCATTAATTTTATTGCCGATCAAACCATTGATGCCAGCGACAAGCTGATAATACCCGGACTTATTGACATTCAATGCCGAGTACGCGAACCGGGCTATACCCTGAAGGCGACTATTGCCAGTGAAAGCAACGCAGCTGCGCATGGAGGCATCACCAGCCTGTGCATCCCACCCGACAGCAATCCAGCAATCGATAACTCTGCAGTCGTTGAACTGATACATCACAGCAACCAGAAAGCAGGAAATCGTTGTCATTTATACACCATCGGAGCATTAACCAAAGGTCTGGAAGGTGAGCAATTAAGCAATATGGGAACGCTTAAATCTGCCGGATGTATTGCACTCAGTAATGCGCAAAAACCTATTGCCAACAATTTAATTCAACGTCGAGCTATGGAATATGCGCACGGCCAGGAGATGCTGGTAGTAATTCAACCTTACGATCATGCTCTGTATGCCAACGGCTGTGCACACGAAGGTGCATTATCCACTCGTATGGGGCTACCACCGATTCCTGAAGCAGCGGAAACTGCGGCGCTTGCCAAAGATATTGAACTGGTAGTACAAACCGGTGCCAGAACCCATTTTGGTCAGCTATCCTGTGCGCGCTCGGTAGAAATGATCCGACAGGCCAAGAAAGATGGATTACCCATCACAGCAGATGTCAGCATGCATCAGTTATTTCTGACAGACCGTGATATTGATGGATTTGATACCGCCAAACTTACCATCCCACCCTTGCGCGATGATCAGGACAGACTGGCATTACGCGAAGGTCTTTCTGATGGGACAATCGATATCATCTGTTCCGATCATCAGCCGCATGACCGAGATGCCAAGCTCATGCCATTTCCTTCAGCCGAAGCAGGCTGTAGTACATTAGATACGTTTCTACCGCTCGCATTCAGGCTGGTCGAAGAAGGACTATTCGATCTGGCAACCCTGTTAAACAAGATCACAACAACCCCTGCCAGAATATTCAAGTTACCCGCTGGCAATCTGGCCCAGGGGGAACTCGCTGATGTTGTCATTATCGATGATAAATGTCACTACCAATGTGCCGCTAAAAATTTCTATTCGGCCGGTAAAAACACACCATTTGAAGGATGGGATTTTAATGCCAGAGTGATTAAAACGTTGGTAGCAGGAAAACTGATTCAATAATAAAACTATTGTGTTTTCTCAGTAAGCGAGAGAAAAACGCCAGCACCAATCGCTGCGGCCCCTATTACATGAAACCAGTATAACTGCTCACCCAGAAAAGCCACCGCCATCAGGGTTCCGAGCACAGGCATTAAATGAATAAACTGCCCAGCTGTTGCAGCACCCACCATCTTTACCCCCTGGTTCCATAATAAAAAAGCACCAATAGACGGAAACAACGCGACATAAGCAATGGTAAGCAGATTAGGTGAATTTATTTCCAGATAGACGCCCTGAGACAGCACGTAAAGATAAAACGGAATCAATATCACCACACCCACCAACATGGTAAATAATAAAAAACCTGAAGAAGACAACCCCGCAGGTCGCCAGCGTAAACTAATTGAATAAAGCGCCCAGAACAGGGCCGCCAGTAAAATCCACAAATCACCAAAGTTAATTTGCAGAGCGAAAAGATTTTGCATATCGCCTTTTACCACCAGTAACAAAACACCCAGGCTGGAAATCAGCACTGCAATAATCTTGCGTAAACTCATGGTTACACCCAGCATAATACGGGTGAGGATAATGATAAAAATAGGGATAAAGCTATTGATGAGCAAAGCGTTGGTAGCGCTAGTATGACGCAGACCTAAGTAAACAAAGGTATTGAAAGCAGCAACTCCCAGTGCTCCCATTAATATCATCAGAGGTAAATTGTTTCTGACAATTCGCCAGTCCCTGATCAGAGCCATTATAGAAAACGGCAGAAATACCAGCAGCGCGATCATCCAGCGCCAGAACGAAAGCGTAATTGGCTCTATATCCAGAGACATTGCACGGGCTAGCACAAAATTGCCCGACCAGAACAACACTGGGCCGCACAGCATCAGATAAGCCCAGTTTTTATTCAAAACACAACTTCACTATAGTTAGAGAAGAACTCGATTTATTCTTCTGATGGTAATTGCAACTCATCAGGAAATGGCTGCTCATTAAGATTATGACGGGTGTCCCGAGTCTGCTCACCACCAAAATTGATTTTCCATTCCAGATTACTGCTCGAGTCAGCATAAGCCAGGGCAGTTTTGATAGAGATCACATCGGCTTTATAGAGATCGTATAATGACTGGTCAAAGGTCTGCATAGCTGCCGCATCGCCTTTTTCCATAATCTCTTTAATTTCGTTAAAGTTACCTTCGCGTAATAGCTCAGAGATATAGGGGGAGTTCATCATTATCTCTACCGCACAGGCCAGTTTGCCATCCATAGATGGAACCAGGCGTTGTGAGATAACCGCTCTCAGATTGAGCGATAAATCCATCAACAGCTGCCCTCGCATATCGGTTGGAAACATATTCATAATCCGGTCCATCGCCTGATTCGAGTTAACCGCATGCAAAGTGGTCAGACATAGATGTCCGGTATCCGCATAGTTAATCGCCGCCTGCATAGTTTCACGATCACGCGCCTCACCAATCATGATCACATCGGGTGCTTCACGCAAAGCTTCGCGTAATGCATTCTCGTAAGACAGGGTATCTATACCCACCTCACGTTGTGAAACCACTGACTTATCATGCTTAAATACGAATTCAATCGGGTCTTCAATGGTCAGAATATGCCCACTCTCGATCTGGTTTCGATAATTAATCATTGAAGCCAGCGTGGTAGATTTACCCGAACCGGTAGAACCTACTACCAGTACCAGTCCGGTTTTATCCATCACGATTTTTTTTAAAATCTGCGGTAGTAACAACTCATCGATACTGGGGATATCCCACTTGATATAGCGAATCACCATGGAAACTTCAGAACGCTGGATGTAGATATTTACCCGGAAACGGCCTACTCCTAACAAAGTAAAGCCCAGATTCAATTCACGGTTGATTTCAAAATCCTGAACCTGGTCATCGTTTAGCAGGCTATATGCCAGCTTTTGCACATGACCCGGCTTCAATGGATTTTTGGCCATGGGCGCAGTCTTGCCCTGTATCTTGATATGAGGAGAAGCACCAGAAATGAAGTAAATATCTGAGGCCTGTTTCTCCGCCATAATCTTCAGGTAGGGCTCCAGTAACTGGGTAGTTGGCTCACGTTCCATACAAATAACCTCTAAATCAGCCCACCATCATTATCTTCATCGGTTTCTTCCAGCTCAAAATCATCCCGATGATCATCCACCAAGCCGGTTTTACGCGCAGTGTCACTTTCCAGTTTAATACGTAAACGTAAATCATTCACTGAGTCGGCATTTCTTAACGCATCCTCGAAAGTAATCTTGCGCTGTTCGTACAGGTTGAATAAAGCCTGATCAAAGGTAATCATACCCTGCTCGTTTGACTTGGCCATCAAAGATTTCATTTCATGTACTTCACCTTTAAAAACCAGATCCGCCATTAATGGCGTATTCAACATAATCTCAACCGCAGGAATTCGCCCTTTGCCATCAATCCTGGGTATCAGGCGCTGTGAAACCAGCCCTTTGAGGTTGAGCGACAGATCCATCAACAACTGCTGACGGCGCTCCTCCGGAAAAAAGTTGATGATGCGATCCAGCGCCTGATTGGTGCTGTTAGCGTGCAAAGTTGACAGGCAGAGATGACCGGTTTCTGCGAAGGCTATGGCATGATCCATGGCTTCACGGTCGCGAATCTCACCGATAAGAATGACATCTGGCGCCTGTCGCAGCGTATTCTTCAGAGCGACCTCATAACTCTCGGTATCCACACCCACTTCGCGCTGTGTGACCAGGCAATTTTTATGTTCATGTACAAACTCCACCGGATCTTCGATCGTAATAATATGACCATAACTATTACGATTACGATAATCCACCATAGAAGCAAGTGAGGTCGACTTACCCGAACCGGTACCACCCACAAAAATCACCAGACCACGCTTGGTCATAGCTATATCCTGCAGCGTATCCGGCAGGTTCAACTCGCTGAAACTGGGAATATCTGAATTGATAATACGTAACACCAGGCCGGTACTACCTCGCTGCACAAACGCATTAACCCTGAAACGGGCCACGCCGGGTAAGGCGATTGAAAAATTACATTCCTGGTTTTGTTCAAACTCAGATACCTGCTTATCATTCATGATAGAGCGCGCCAACATCTGAGTATGACTGGGCGCCATTATCTGCTTGGACACGGTCTGGATCTTGCCGTCAACCTTCATCGCAGGTGGAGAACCAGAAGTGATAAATAAATCCGAGCCATCCTTGCTGACCATCATGCGTAATAAATCATGCATGAAACCAATCGCTTTATTTCGATCCATTGTGACTCCCGTCTATCTCTAGAAAATTCAGTCTATAGCGAGTCAGGACTAACCGACTTACGCATTGCCTCTTCCTTGGAAACCAGGCCCTGAGCCAGAATTTTCTTCAGGTTCTGGTCCAGAGTCTGCATACCCACACTCTGCCCGGTTTGAATCGCCGAATACATCTGCGCCACCTTATCTTCGCGAATCAGGTTGCGAATTGCCGGGGTTCCAATCATGATTTCATGTGCCGCGATACGCCCACCGCCTATCTTTTTTAACAGAGTCTGAGAGATGACCGCTTTCAGTGATTCTGACAACATAGAGCGGACCATAGATTTCTCAGCCGCAGGGAATACGTCAACAATACGGTCGATAGTTTTAGCTGCAGAGCTGGTGTGCAGGGTACCAAACACCAGATGTCCCGTTTCAGCCGCTGATAAGGCTAGTCGAATGGTTTCCAGGTCACGCATTTCACCCACCAGTATAGTATCTGGATCTTCACGTAAAGCTGAGCGCAAAGCTTCGTTAAAGCCTAACGTATCGCGATGTACTTCCCTCTGGTTAACCAGGCATTTTTTGCTTTGATGAACAAATTCGATAGGATCTTCAACGGTCAGAATATGCCCGTACTCAGAGTCATTTTTATAATCGACCATGGCCGCCAGTGTGGTGGATTTACCCGAACCTGTCGGACCTGTGACCAGCACGATACCACGTGGGTATTCGGAGATTTCCTTGAAAATAGAGGGAGCGCCGAGGTCTTCCAGCGACAGTATCTTTGAAGGAATGGTACGGAAAACACCGCCGGCACCACGATTATGATTAAAGGCGTTTACGCGGAAACGTGCCAGACCGGGGATTTCAAAAGAGAAGTCGGTTTCCAGAAACTCTTCAAAATCCTTACGCTGTTTATCACTCATGATGTCGTACAACATATCATGGACCTGCTTATGATCCATCTCCGGCACATTAATACGGCGAATATCGCCGTCGACCCGGATCATAGGCGGTAATCCCGCAGACAGATGCAAATCAGATGCACCCTGTTTTACACCAAAGGCCAGTAATTGAGCTATATCCATGTTAAAACCACATTATGTTTGTTCGTTATAATAAGATTTAGTGTATATTCGTGAGTTTTTTGAGTTGTCTCAGTCAACGCTCCTAAACACTTCAGCCCTCGTATGCATAGAACACAAACGATACAATTAGTGTGATCAGAGCAAACCATTAAAGTAAACGCATGACACCATGACTATAGCAAAAACCTATGCATAACATCGAAAAAAATCTTTTACAGGTGAAATCTCTGATTGCCGATGCTGCAACTGCTGTTGGCCGCTCATCAGATGACATTACTCTGTTAGCGGTAAGCAAAACCAAACCCGTGTCAGACATTCTTGCAGCCTACCAGGCTGGTCAAATTGATTTCGGAGAAAACTACCTGCAGGAAGCCGAGCAAAAGATTCTGGCTTTGGCCGATAAAGGCATACGGTGGCACTATATCGGCCCAATTCAATCTAATAAAACGCGTAAAATCGCCGAACTATTCGACTGGGTACATAGCGTTGAACGCTTTAAGATTGCTAAAAGACTCAGTCAGCAGCGTCCCGAGAAACAAAAGCCGCTCAACATCCTGCTGCAGGTTAATATCGATAATGAAGCCAGCAAAGCGGGTATCAGTGCCGATCAGGTATTACCACTCGCAGAGCAGATTGCAGAGTTACCACAGCTTAAATTACGAGGATTGATGGCGATACCGTCGGTGCAGGATGACTATCAGCAACAATGTATTCCATTCGCCAGAATGCATACACTGCTGCAGGAATTACACAAACAACACCCTGAGTGCGATACTTTATCCATGGGCATGAGCGGTGATATGCAGGCGGCCATTGCACAGGGCTCAACGCTGGTTAGAATAGGCACAGCCATTTTTGGAAAACGCAACACACAGGTCAATGTATGACACAGGTAACTCTTTGTTTTATAGGTGCTGGCAATATGGCAGGTAGCATGATTGGTGGATTGGTCACCAAAGGCTACCCTGCTGAAAAAATCATCGCCTGCGATATCAATCAGGAAAAACTGGAGCAACTACAATCGGATTTTAATATTAGTTATGAAACCGATATTAATCAGGCCGTTAGCCAGGCAGCCATAGTAATTCTTGCGGTTAAACCACAGGTCATGCAGTCGGTATGTGGCGAGATCACTCAAACCCAGCATAAACCCTTATTCATCAGTATTGCTGCCGGACTACGCGAAAAGGACATCAACCGCTGGTTAGGGGATGGCTTTGCCATGGTTCGATGCATGCCAAATACCCCAGCCCTGGTAGGACAGGGCGCCACCGGTTTATATGCGAATCAATACGTGACTGAATTACAGAAGCAACAGGCTGAATCTATCATGCAAAGCACTGGCATCACGGTTTGGGTCAATACAGAAAGCCAGCTGGATGCGGTAACAGCCATATCCGGTAGCGGCCCAGCGTATTTTTTCCTGTTCATAGAAGCACTCGAAAAAGCCGGCATTCAACTGGGGCTGGATGCAGAAACCTCAGCGAAATTAGCACGCCAAACCGCGCTGGGGGCCGCCACCATGGCGGTTGATCAAGATGTAGTCACTCTACGCAAACAGGTCACCTCACCGGGTGGCACTACCGAACAGGCCATTGCCAGTTTCATTTCCAGCGACATATATGGCATGGTTGCTCAGGCAACTGCAGCAGCGAATACCCGTTCAACCGAGCTAGCCGAACAACTGGCTCAATAGAGCACCTTGATAAGTAAGATAAAAGCAATACATAAGCAACATTAATTAAGAGAAAGAAGCAATGGGATCATCTTATCTGGCATCACCCCTGTTACTGATCATCAATACACTGTTTGATCTGTATGTCATGCTGGTATTGCTGCGATTTTTATTTCAGATGCTACGCGCCAACTTCTACAACCCCATTTCTCAATTTGTGGTGCGAGCGACTACACCACCACTTAAGCCATTACGCCGGGTAATCCCTGGCTTTGCCGGTCAGGACATGGCTGCGATAGTACTATCTCTGCTACTGCTCATGGTCAAATATTTTCTGGTGCGCGCTCTGGGCGCTGCTGCTCTGGATATTGCGAATGTGCTAGCCCCTATCGCCAGCATTAGCATTGCAGGACTGGTTGTGGTCGCTATTGCTGAAATACTCGCTACTATTATCAATATCTTCCTGTTCGCGATTATTATTGAGGTGATCCTCAGCTGGGTTAACCCAGGGGCTTACAATCCCGTGACCGCGCTCATTTCATCCATCAGCCGTCCAGTCATGCAACCGATCCGTCGATTTATCCCCCCCATGGGTGGACTTGACCTCTCTCCTTTATTTGCCACACTGGCACTTATGGTGATTAAGATGCTATTAATCCCACCTGTCATCTATATAGCTACCCAACTATGAACCCACAGCCCTGGTCGCTGGAAAATAAGCGCCTGACACTTTACTGCCATCTACAACCTGGAGCGAAACAGAATCAAATATGCGGTCTATATAATGAGCGCTTAAAAATCCAGATCAAGGCCCCTGCCGTTGATGGCAAAGCCAATAAGGCATTAATCGAATTTCTATCAAAATCATTCAACATAGCTAGATCAAAAATTCTGATACACAAGGGATTAAATCAGCGCGTTAAAACAGTTTTGATTGAAGGTATCGAGCAGCTACCCAGCGCTCTACTACAGCTCGACAATAAATAATCGAATCTTTTTCGATAGAATCAATCTATACTGTTTACAGTTGGGGTCATATAAAAACAAACCCTCAGCCGCTTTGTTACCAGAGGAGAATAACAATGAAAATAACCATTAAATTAATCATTTCCACTCTACTTTTCTGCTTACCCGCCTTCGCTTTTGCAGAAAACTCACTAACCATCGGCAATTACATCGTCCATTACAACGCCTTATCCACCGAATCTTTACCCCCGTCAGTAGCCAAAGCCTATGGCATTACTCGCAGTACAAACCGGGGCTTACTGAATATTTCGGTGCTGAAAAAAGGCAGTGGATTTGAAGGCGCTGAAGCAGATATCAAGGTTAGCGCAACTAACCTGAGCGGCCAGTTGCGCGCTATCGACCTGCGCAAAATTAAAGAGCAAAACGCGGTGTATTACATCAGTGTATTTTCAGTCGCCAACGAAGAAACACTGGATTTTTCTATTGATGTGACCACTCAGGATAATCAGACTGGCAACATCAAAATACGCCAGCAGTTCTTCACCAAATAATGCGTGAAATCCTCAGCCTATCAGGCAGAGGCAGCAGCTTCTGCCTGATGGCGAGCCTGGATAAAATTAGCGTGGTCAACATACAGTAAATCTGATATCTGGCGCATCAAATGTTCTTCATAGTGATGTTTCTCTCCATCGGCGTAGACCACCTTCCACATAAGCTCTATCACCTTAACCTTACCCTGTTGATCGAGCTGCTCATTCATTAAACGTGTAATATGCTGTAACGAAACCAGTTGATCAGCCTCTTCATGCGCATTCTCTAACAGCGTATCAACCTCCTGCTCGCCAAGAGATAAATGCTTTAATAACAGGCTTCTGATCGTTGCCAGTTCAGTTTCATCCTGCTCGAAGTCTGCCTTACTCACCTCAATCAGCAACACAGCAGTGGCCAGATCAATGGCCATTGCTGGTTGTTGTTGTTGATTAAAACGATCAAACGCGGGTTTAAAAAAACGGTCAATTAATGCTTTCATATCGTCATTTTTAAGGATTATTAAAATAAATTCAATAGGTATAATTGATCGATAACATTTTTTTAATTGCAAAACACAGTCTATCCTTACACAATAATCGTTCAATCATAGTTTCAGCTGTCATGACGCTCACCGAACTCAGATATATAGTTGCAGTTGCCCAGAAAAAACATTTTGGCCAGGCTGCGCAATCCTGCTTTGTAAGTCAGCCCACCTTAAGCATAGCGATCAAAAAGCTCGAAGAAGAACTTGATATTAAGCTATTTGAGCGCAGTTCAAAAAACGAAATACGCATTACCGAAATCGGCCAGAAAGTCGTACAACAGGCACAGAA
This sequence comes from Gammaproteobacteria bacterium, assembly GCA_050298595.1. Taxonomy (GTDB): domain Bacteria; phylum Pseudomonadota; class Gammaproteobacteria; genus JACNJF01. The sequence goes on from JBNKUM010000085.1 coordinate 220,044, forward strand.
GGTATTACGCGAAGCTCAGGTTATCAATGAAATTTCACAGCAGGGTAAAGATCCATTATCCGGCACCTTCAGATTAGGTGCTATCTACACCATAGCACCTTACCTACTACCCGGTTTGATACCTCGCATTACAGAAAGTGCCCCACGAGTGACATTGATTATCCAGGAAAACTTTACCCACAACCTGAGCCTTTTATTGAAACAGGGGGACCTGGATGCGATTATTATTTCCTATCCTTTTGACGAACCGGGCATAGAAACTCAAGCACTTTACGAAGAGCCCTTTATGGTCGCCATGCACAATCAACACCACTGGAGTGAACGAAAGGAAATAGGCGTTAATGAACTAGCCGGTGAAGACCTGATGCTGTTGGGTGCTGGACACTGCTTTCGCGATCAGGTGCTTGAGGCCTGTCCGCAATGCATATCTTCAAGAAATGAACTCACTCGTTCACTGGAAGGAAGCTCGCTGGAAACCATGCGCCATATGGTTGCTGCCGGTACTGGCATCACGGTTTTACCCTGTACCAGCATGCTACACAGCCAGCACAATCAACAGTTAATCAAGATTAAGCCCTTTGCCAAACCCCAGCCCAGTCGTACGGTAGCGCTGGCATGGCGCAAGCACTATCCACGTAAGGAAGCGATTCAACTCGTCATTGATATGGTGCGCAAATGCAAGCTCCCAGGCACTCTGGGTATCAAGTAAACAAACGAGCAAAGTCCATAAGTCCCGAGATAAGCATGACTGAACCCGAAATCACATCACAGGAATTAATACGCGGTAAATTAAACAGTGAAACGGCGCGCATTCCCTGGAAAGAATTACAACGCTATTTTGCGGGTGGTTACACCCTGAATGTAGATCTACAGCTAGATCTGATCGATGTCGCCTACCAGATGCATTGCGATAATGCCGCTCAGATTGAACAATGGATGAACAGCAATCTGGTTCACCAGGTCAGCAATGAACAGGCACGCGAATGGTATAACGACGACCAGATCATGTGGGCCTGTGTCATTAAGCCCTGGGTGCTGGTTCAACCAGCGGATTAGCGTAACTGATCAAGGATATTGACCAGCGCATAACCGTCCAGCACAGTTAGCCAGTGAGTAAAGCCCTCAATGATGCGGGTAGAGTTTTTACCAATGGCCTGCACATTCGCCATATCCTGACTATGCCCTGGCACTATCGGATCACCCAGCATGCCATTAGCAAAAGTACGCACTATTGAAAAATATCGAATGGGCGGATGCTGGCGCGTATTCAGCCAGTGCAAGATCTTGCCAGGCACCTCGGGGACAATATCGTGTAGCAACCCTTTGGAACGTTGCAGCGTGTCATAGGTAGTCCCTCCAAAGAATTCTTTCATCATTCTCAAAGGGAGTGGATCATCCAGCTCTTCAAGGCCTCGATAAGCCAGTACTGTACCCAGATGAGGGCTGGCAATGGTAATCAAAGCCTTAACATTGCTAGCACCGTTACGCACCAGCGCCAGTCGAGCAGAAACCCCACCCAGTGAATGCCCAGCGATAATAAGCGGCTCGCCAGGGTAACGATCATTAATCCAGCGCATGGCGCCGGTCACCACATTAGCCTGACCCAGCAGCGGTACTTCTGAGTTCAATTGAAGGAAGACCACTTTATTTTCCGCGTTCTGCCATTTCATCTGAATCGCCTGAATACCGACAGGAGTCGAGATTAATACCGCAGCCCTTTTCCAGCCAAATTGATGCAATACGGGCGAAACACCTGACCGTTCCCAGCTCATCACATTACCCTGATAACCATGCACCAGCAATAAAACATCTGCTCGTGCCGCTGAAGCAGCCAGCAGGCAAAAGAGCAGCAGAAATCCGACTAATTTATGCGAAACATTCATTGTATTTATCCGCAACCTTTAGATTTATGCAGTAAAAAACATCCCAGCCCAGTAATTATGCATTAACATAACGCGATACATTAGTATTTTCTTATGCAAATATGAAACAAATCAATTCCTTCATTTTTGACGTGCATCTGGAAGATTTTCAGTCTTCCGTTTTGCAACGCTCCCATGAGACTCCGATTCTGGTCGACTTCTGGGCTGACTGGTGCGGCCCCTGTATTACCGTCGCACCCGTGTTAAATCGAGTAGTTGAATCCTTTCAAGGTCAGGTGCTACTCGCCAAACTGGAGGTAGATGAGGGAGATAATATGAAACTCGCGGGCAGGTATAAAGTGCGCGGCTTTCCCACCATCATACTATTTCGAGACGGCAAAGAACAGGATCGGTTCAGTAGTGCCCGTCCCGCCCATTTTATTGCGCAATTCATCACTCAACAGCTGTAAGAACTGGTGTGGTGCTCTAACGCTTTCTTAATAACAAAAATAACTCATGCACCAGACGCTCATTGGTTTGAATCTCCAGCCATTTATCTTTGGGTATCCTGCGTTTTACCAGCTCACGAACAACCTGAATGGTAAAGGAATCACTCTCCAGGTTGGGGTCGTGTTTGCCTTCCGAAATTTTCTGAAGAGTACGACTTAAGATTAACGTGGTAGATTCATCTGCATCCTGATATAGACGCGTTCTAAGACGACTATCATTAATTAAGGTTTCTACAGCCAGACGCTGTTTGCGAACCTGAAAGATAACAACAGCCAACAGAAAAATAGTAATCACCGATAATATTGAAAGCATTTTGTTCACTCCTGATTATTATCCCGGATTCCGCAGTTGACCGCTCGCATTAGAGGGTAACCCACTGTTTCGTAGACCATTACGCTCGATTTATCTTTTCACGCTCCTATGCATCGGCTCTAGCATCCTGCTTCGCCCTACCTCCTCCCTCCCTGGAGTCGTGCTTCGCTCTATCACCTAAATCCCTTTATGCGTCCATACATTCGCGAAATAACAACATCCATGCTGAAATCCAGCAGATGACTCCCGCCACGAGCTGAATTGCACGTTTGAGGCAGCGTATCTCTGCGCTGCCTAGAGAGACTAGGTAAGGGGCGTGAGCAGGACGCGGGAGCCTTGTAACGCCTTAATCTACACCACCACAAACGCACTACAACTCGTCCAACTTGCAGATGCAAGGATTATATTTAACTGCGTTTTATAACAATGATTCTAGCAGGCACAGGTATTAACGAAGCACCATATGTCTTAAATATGCCGCCCCATTTCATTCAACAGAAATTCTCTATAAGCCATAAAAAATAGTTATTAGAAAACAGTGCAAAGTGATATCTAATATTCGTCATGCTGCAGCCTGAATAGTCTATACTGATTTAAAAAATAACCACACTCATCCAGTGTCTGATTTAGAATTTCCAGCAAAAATTGACCGCTTTACTATTCAGAACGTGCTCGGTAGAGGCGCTCAGGGAATAGTCTATCTGGCGTATGACCCCCAACTCGACCGCGAAGTAGCGATTAAATCGGTTTCCATAAAAACAAGTTTTCAACAGCAAGATAAAATCGATCACCTGTTACAGGAAGCACGAACTGTCAGCAAGCTGCAACACCCCAATATTGTCAGCATCTATGATGTGGGCAGCGACAAGATACCCCCCTATCTGGTGCTTGAATATGTAAAAGGTGTATCACTCTACTCGATGATCAAGAAAGACATTCCAGAGCAACAGGCCATTCATATCATGCGCGATGTATTGAGTGCTGTCGCAGCAGCTCATGCCAAAGGCATAATCCATTGTGATCTAAAACCTGCAAACATCATCATAACCCCATCTGGACAGGCCAAGGTCGCCGATTTCGGTCTCGCGCTACTCGCAAATTCACAACAGGAAGACAATGCTCAGCTTGCCGGTACGCCACAATATATGGCTCCTGAATATATCGAAACACGCAAACATCTGACGGTTTCGGATGTATTTTCGCTCGGCCTGATCTTTTATCAACTGATGACGGGCAAACTGGCGGTGGAAGGTGAGGATGTCTATCAGCTGCTCAACGCAATTGCCAATCAACAGATAACACCACCCTCAAGCATCAAGCCTGAAATTGATGAAAAGCTCAGTGCACTGATCATGAAAGCACTCGAAAAAGACCCAAAGGATCGCTATCAGAATGCTTCAGAAATGCTCTCTGCGCTGGAAAACACCCTCGCCCTGACTGAGGCAGTGAAACAGTCCGACAAAAGTGATGCCACGGCTCAATTTCTGTTGCGCCGTATGAATCACAAGAAAGACTTCCCTGCTTTTTCACACACCATTGGAATCCTTAACCGCGTCTCCAACAGCGACACCGAAAGCCTGTCCATCGTATCTAATGCAATCCTGAAAGATATTTCGCTCACCAACAAAGTACTACGCGTGGTCAACTCTGCCTATTACAACCGTGGTTACTCCAAGATCAGCACCATATCACGTGCGGTTATTATGCTCGGTATCAACCCTGTCAAAAGCCTCGCTGTATCGCTATTACTATTCGAACATTTGCAGAATAAATTTCAGGCACAACAATTGATGGAAGATGCTGTAACCTCATTATTCAGTGCACTGATGGCTAACGATATCGCGAGCAAACAACATATACAGCAGCGCGAAGAAGCCTTCCTCTGCGCCCTGTTACAGCAGTTGGGAAAACTGCTGGTGCGCTTTTATCTACACGAGGAAAGCCTCGCTATTGATCAGCAGGTTCAACAGCATGACATGGAAGAAAACACCGCAGCGTTAAAGGTGCTAGGCACGTCTTACCATAAACTGGGAATGGCCGTCGCTAAAGAATGGGGCTTTCCAAATCAGATCATCCTGAGTATGAAACCGATGCAGGACGATGAATTCGGAAATAAGAGCAAGCACGCCGATCCCTTGCGGGTTATTGCCAACTTTAGCAATCAGATCATACAGATCCTGAAAAAACCGAAAGATCAACAGGAGTCGGCGTTGAAAGATTTAGCCAAAAAATATCGCCGACATCTGGAATTCGATACCGAACAGGTCAACGGCCTTATTAATCATTCTCAAAAGGAGCTCAACCACTTTGCTAAATTAATCAATTTCAACCTGGAAAAAAGCGCTTTTTACAAGCAGCTAAATATCGAAGAAACACCAGATGGCAGCGAGCAGGCAGCTAAACCTGCTGAAACCAGTTTTCACGTTTTACAGGAAAGCAACCTGCCATCAGGACTGAATCAGCAACGACCAGAAAAGGCGCTGACCGATGGCATTCAGGATATCACCAACACACTGACCGGTGAATACACCATCAACCAGGTGATGCAGATGGTGCTAGAAACCATCTACCGCGCGCTACCCGGCTCGCGCGTGATTCTCGGTCTACTCGACAGGGCGAATAACTGTATTGTTGGCAAACTTGGTTATGGGGACAAGGTGGATGATCTGATCGAACATTTTCGTATTCCGCTTGCTTATCAGGCTGACGTATTTCATATTGCCTTTAAGAACAATGTGGATATTAAAATCGATAATACCCGAGACGAAAAAATAAAAGACAAGATTCCAGACTGGTACCACCGCAAAATTGGCTCCAGATTTTTCATCCTGTTTCCGATTGTGATCAGACATAGCCCTATTGCAGTGCTCTACATCGACAGCACCAAAAATCGAGATATCCATATTTCAGACGACCAGCTCAGCCTGCTTAAAACATTGCGCAACCAGGCAATCCTGGCTATCAAAAATCTTAATTAGCCCTGTGTCATCAGGGGCTTGAAAAAACCTGCTGAAAAACTAACGGCTTCATTCAAATCAAAAATCTGCCGATTTTCAGAATCTTCATCCAACCAGGATTGCGCTATTTGCGGATCTTTTAAAAATAGCATTTCAGTACATAGGCTGTCGGAACAGCTGCAACAACCACTGGCTGCCATCCAGTTGATCCCAAAATGTAATCCAGCCACGCTGTCGGCATTCAAGATCTGCTGATTGTCCAACTCGAGGTGTACCGCTGCTCTGCTCACAGCACATTCTGAATCAACCTCTGTACGACATTCAAACATAGCAGCTGGAGCCAAGGCATCCAGCGCACACATAGCATGAACCACAAATCCGTTGAGGCGGATTCGATGTACTCTTTGCTCCATAGTAAATGGGTAACAGCCGAGGATATTGCCGGCTTCGTCCAGCGTAATCATATCCAGTTGCTCAAGCTTCTGAATACGAGCTTTGGCCTCACCATCCCATTCTATCAATTGCTGCTGAGCGGGTGCTTTGCCCTGATGATAAAAACTGGATAATACCGCCATATATATCGAAGCCGTTTCACTTTCCAGCTCGTCCAGATTCTTTTTTAACGGCAAAATCCCGTTCAAGCGAGCTACCGCTTTCTCCACTTTCATACTTAGTCATCCTGTAAAACAACTGACTTTAGCATAGCTATGTGATTGTACTCATATAACACGCATCATTTTTTAGTTGAATTTCATCCTGACAGCCACTATCTGCTAGAATCATATTTTTCCGATTGAATTTCTTATGGCTCGCGTTACTGTTTACAGCACTGGTAGCTGCCCGATTTGCGAACAGACCAAAAAACTGCTCGCTAAATGGCGCATTCCCTACAACGAAATCCGTCTCGACAACGAACCTTCTGAACAGCGTCGCTTTTTAAAGCTGACCGAAGGCGCGCGTTCGGTCCCACAGATATTGATTGATGACCAATGGATAGGTGGATTTACTGAGTTGACTGAGATGCATATGGAAGACCAGCTGGATGATTTGATGGAGCCGTTAGAATCATGACTAATAAAAAATCCAAAAGTATCTTCCGTGTCATATTCATTAACCAGAACAAGATTTATGAGCTATACGCACACGAAGTCAGTCAGGCATCCATGTTGGGTTTCATTGAAATCGGGGATATTATTTTCGGTGAGCGCAGTAAGTTACTGGTAGACCCGGCAGAAGAAAAGCTTAAATCTGAATTTGAAGGCGTTACAAACACCTATGTTCCACATCACTCGATCATTCGTATTGATGAAGTGGAAAAAGAAGGCAAAAATCGTATCCATGATGTAGATGGCTCCAGCATATCCATGTTTCCGGGTAGCCAGTTTTCACAACCACCTACCAACCGATAATAAGTGGTTGCGTCCGGTGCAAATTAGTGTAGTCATCCCTAGCCATAATCGCGCCCATACCCTTGAACGAGCATTGCTTTCAGTGCTCACACAGACGTCAGCGGCCGATGAAATAATTGTGGTTGACGATGGCTCTACCGATCACAGCGCTACGCTGATGCAACAATACCCTGCTATCAAACTAATCCAGCAGGAGAACAAAGGGGTCAGTGCAGCGCGAAACACTGGTATTCGTGCAGCAACCCACGAATGGATAGCACTACTTGATTCCGATGATGAATGGCTAGCCGACAAACTCTCAGCCATTAGACTGGCTCAACAGGATCACCCTGAGATAAAATTATTCCACTCCAATGAAATCTGGATTCGAAATAGCGTTCGCGTTAACCCGATGAATAAACACAACAAATACGGTGGAGATATCTTTCATTACTGTCTGCCTTTATGTGTTATTTCCCCCTCGGCAGCAGTGCTACATCACAGCCTGTTCGATCACTGCGGGTTATTCAACGAAAATTTGCCAGCCTGCGAAGACTACGACCTGTGGTTACGCATCTGCCACCAATATCCTGTGGTCTATCTGCCGCAGGCGTTAATCAAAAAATACGGCGGGCATGACGATCAGTTATCACGTCGATTTTGGGGGATGGACCGCTTTCGCATTCAGTCCTTGCATGAGTTAATGCAATTAAAAACCTTAAACTCCGTGCAACAACAACAGACCCGGGACATGTTGGTTAAAAAACTCAAGATTCTGATCAAGGGGGCGCTTAAACACAATAACCAGAAAGTTCTGCATCAGTTCCAGCCCCTGCTTGATCAGTACGAGGCTGAAACATGTTGATCTGGATGTGCGCGCTACATTGTGAAGCCAAACCTGTTATCGATTTCTATCGCCTTAAAAAGAATACTGATAGCAACGCTTTCGATCTTTATCAACTTAACGATATCGCCTGCATAGTAAGTGGTATCGGCGACCTCAACATGGCAGCTGCCTGCGCCTGGGCTGCGAGCCGTTTTGAACATGATAACCCCTGCTGGATCAACCTCGGTATAGCCGGGCATAAATCTTTAACGCCAGGAACTACGTTGCTAGCTAACCAGGTTTACCGTAAAGATAATGCACAGGCCATATACACTGTGCCACTGGTAGAGCATAACTTTACTAGCGCCTGCGTCATATCTCTGCCAGGCGAACAGACGGATTATCACCCTGACGCTGCCTACGACATGGAAGCCTATGCTTTTCTGAACAGTTGCAGGCATTTTACTATGCTGGAATTATGCGCAAGCATAAAAGTCATCAGTGACAATGCCGATAACCCACCCGTACGAGACAAGGCTCATATCAGTCAATTGTTCGCCGATAATATTCAGGCTATTGCTGACTATGCTACGCGCTTACAGCAAGTTGCTGACAACATATTCCTCAGTCAGCCTGTTTCCCCTGCCGCTGGTAAGCCATGACAACACTCGCTCATAAAACCGCCCTGATCACTGGCTCCAGTTCCGGAATTGGGCTGGCTATCGTTAATACCCTGTTACAGCAGCAATGCCGGATTATAGGCATTGCACGCAATCATCAAAAAGCCGCCATCGATAATCCATTATTTACAGCATATGATCAGGATTTGTCAGACCTAAAACAGAGCGAAACCTTGATCAAGGGCATTTGCAAAACGCATAGCATCGATATCTTTATTCATTGCGCTGGAGAGGGCCTCTTTGGGTCTATAGAACAATTTTCAATCACCCAGATAGACCGAAATATCCGTACCAATCTGACCAGCTCACTAGTACTTGCTCACTATATAGTGCCCAACATGCGCAAGCTTGCGAGCGCAAACATGCTTTTTATTGGGTCTGAGTCATCAATAAAAGCCGGGAAAAAAGGTGCACTGTATAGCAGTGCCAAGTTTGGCCTGAGAGGGCTTGCGCTATCTTTACGTGAAGATTGCGCGCGAGATGGTATACGTGTAACGCTAATCAATCCCGGTATGGTAGATAGCCCCTTCTTCGACAATCAAAGCTTCCGGCCCGGTAGTGATAAAAGCAACTCCATCTCAACCCAGAATATCGCCGATTGCGTGCTGTATGTATTAAACAGTAGTCCTGAGATAGTATTTGACGAAATCAATATTTCACCGCGTAATAAATCGATAGATTTCAAGCCCTCCTGATGGCCTTAACCCTTACAAATCACAATAAAATTACAAATCCATTGATTGTGTTCTATATATTCGTAGAATCGCTATATATAATTAATAGATATATCAGCCCAATCTATACCGAGAGGTTTTTGTGAAGCTACAACAACTACGTTTTCTGGATGCCGTTGTCAGAAACAACTTGAATGTGTCATCAGCAGCTGAAGAGTTATACACCTCACAACCCGGTGTAAGTCACCAGATAAAATTGCTGGAAGAAGAACTGGATATCAAAATATTCGAACGTTCTGGTAAAAAACTGACCGGGATTTCTCCAGCAGGATATGCTGTTCTCGAACACGTTAACGAGCTGCTGAATAATGTCAAAAGCATCAAACAGGCCGCGCGGGAATATTCGCATGCCAATCGAGGCAGTCTGAGTCTCGCGACAACTCATACACAGGCACAATTTATACTGCCTCCTATATTACAGAAATTCACCCAGAAATACCCACGTATAGATTTACAGGTACATCAGGGCAACCCCAAAGAGATGTGTAAACTCGCCGCCAATAACTCAGTCGACTTTGTTATTGCTTCCGAAACCATCGATGAATTTGACGAATTGATTACCATCCCGGCCTATCTATGGAATCGCTATATCGTAGTCCCTAAAGGGCATAGCCTGACGCAAAAGCCTGAGGTTTCTCTGGTAGACCTGGCTGCATTTCCAATTTTAACCTATATGCTTGGCCTTACCGGCAGATCAAAACTGGATCGCACCTTTCATTCCGCCAATCTGGAACCTAATGTAGTGTTTACAGCTACCGATTCAGACGTCATTAAAACTTACGTCAAACTCGGACTTGGCGTGGGTATCATTGCCGAAATGGCGAAAGGTTCAAAACAGGATGATTACCTCACCTGCATCCCTGCCAACCATCTGTTTCCTGATAGCGTGATTAAAATCGGCTTTAGACATTCACGCCATATCTCAGCATTCCAGTACGAATTCCTGCATATGATGACGCCTTATCTGGAACTGGATACGATAAAAGAACTGGCCAATACCAAGGCGTTAAATGACCGCAACAAGATTCTGGAAAAATATAAAACCCCTAAATACTCAGACATGAATAATGAAGAACCCGTCTGAGCATGTTAGCTGAGCCTGCCGGGTAACAGAGTTTTCGATAAGCTATTTTCGTTATATTCCTGTCGAAATTTTTCCATCTCTTTTTACCGCGTAGCTGCATTAAGACCTTACTCAAGCACATTGGGCAGCTCCAACAGTTCGATTGGAGCAGGTTTTCCAATCGTATAACCCTGAAGGTAATCAACCTTAGCTTCACGCAGGGTATGGAACATGTTCCTGGATTCCACAAATTCAGCGATTACTTTCATACCAAGACAATGCCCAACCTCGGTGATCGAGCGTACAAAATCATACGACTGGGCATCGTGCAAAATATCCTTGATAAACACCCCGTCAATCTTCAGATAATCAACTGGAAATTGTTTTAAATAGGTAAACGATGAGAGTCCGCTACCAAAGTCATCGAGAGAAAATTTAGCACCGAGACTTTTAATAATACGAATAAACTCTATCGATTTTTCAACATCCTTAACAGCTGCTGTTTCAGTAATTTCAAAACACAGGCTGGTGACATCAACCGATTCGCTTTCCAGCAGCTGCACCAGAAACCGATGAAAGCTGGTGGAACCGACACTACGGCCGGAAAGGTTGATAGATAACTGAATCTTTCCATCCAACTGGGGGTTAGCCGCTAACCAGTGAATCACTTCAGAAACTACCCAGCGATCAATTTTCTCGATCAGGTTAAAGCGTTCTGCAGGCAGCAGAAATTCACCAGGACGGATAATGCTATCGTCTTCATCCTGATAGCGAATCAGGATCTCATAATGTTTACGCTTTTCCTGTTGCTTAAGCGGTACGATAGGCTGCGCATAAAGCTTGAATCGCTGTTCCGAAAACCCTTTATTAATACCTGAAGCCCAGCCCATGGTCGAGTGATGCTCCTGCAGCTTTTCATCATCATCACCAATCAGGTAGTACTGGTTACCACCATTGTCTTTGGCAATGCTGCAGGCAGCGGTTAAACTCGCCAGTTTTTCAGAATAATCATCGCCCGCCAGACCAAAAGGTACCAGAGCAGCACTGGCCGTTATGGTGTATTCGCGACCATCCCAGCTGAACCCTTCCTGATTGATATAGGTAATAATTTCATTCACGGTATTGGCAGCAGTACTGGTTTCCGCATAGGGCAGCAGGATACCGAACTCATCCCCACCGAGACGCGCCAGAAGATCGGACTTTCGCACATTGGCTTTTATCACTCTTGCGACCTGCTTAAGTAATAGATCGCCTACAGTATTACCACAGGTATCATTCACCAGTTTGAATTGATCCAGATTCAGGTACACGAGAATATGCTGATTGCGCGTGTAATCGTTATCGGTAACCATAAAGTCAAACTTTCTTTCAAACGCGGATCGATTGAGAAAACCTGTCAACCTGTCATGACGCCCTTCGTAACTCAATTTTCGACGCAATTTGCGATCTTCGGTTACATCCTTAAATACCAGTACATAACCGATATCTTCCGATCCCTTCTCTAGCATAGGAGATGCCATCATTTCCAGCTCTATGATATGTCCATCCTGCTGTATAAATACATTTTCCTGATGCGGGGGACTTTTTAGTAGACGTTTTAAATTAGTTATATGAGTCGTAGAACGGTTGCTATACATGACTACCACTTCATCCAGAGTGTATAGCCGCATATTTTCTTCCGTATCCCCCAGTAATCTTTCTGCCGCTGGATTAGCCAGCTGAATCATTAATTTCGAGTTCACCACAACAACAGCATTGGTAATTGAATCGAGCGTTGTAGAGATAAAGTCACGCTCACTGATCAATTCTTTTTCAGCCAGCTTTTGAAGCTGCGAAGCCTCTTGCATTCCATACACTAGCTCATTGTAAACCTCAACCAACTCGCCTAATTCGACGGGTAATTTTTCTGTTTTGATAGGCGTGTAACTGCCTGTTAGCAGAGCACCGACAGAACTACGTATAAGACCCATCGGGCGAAATGCAAGCCCCAGCAAAAGTATCACTAACACCAGAACTACCAGGGCAACACTCACTGTGATGATCAACAGCCTCATACTGGTTTGTTCGATCATCTGGTTGAAATTACTGAAGTCAAATAGCGCTGAAACAATTACCCCGATTGCATGATCGTCACCATATAGACTGTAGGAAACAGGCCTGACCTTGTTATCCTTATACTTAGCATTCGACCAGTTGGGCGACTGAAACAACTGACGATGGTTGGCATTACTGAGTTGAACAGGTGCCTGTATTTCCTGCGCCAGTTGTTGTAACTGGTCCTGGGTGTAGGCAATAACATGCATAAAGCCTTTTGGTTTGAGCGCTCCCATCGACAGCATTGCTTCTGCGTATAATTCTCCATCATGGCTACACAAAGCAAACCTGGGTTTCAGTTTCTGGATAGCGCTCAAGCTTTTGATCTTGTCAATAAGTACCGGGCAACCCGTGTATTGTGAATTTACATCTTCGTGTGCACTGGTGATGATTAAGCCTTGCGGATCACGAATTAAAAGGGTTTTGAAATGAATCAGGCCACTGTTGTTATAAACCTGAGAAAAACTCTTCTGCAGAAACACAGATAATGCCGGCAAATCACCTTCAGCAAATGCCTGACGAAATTGCTCATCATTCTGCAGCTGATAGGAAAACTGTTTTTGACGCTGATTTAACTCCCTGACCAACTGATGGGTTTTAATACTTAAAATATGAATGTTTGATTGAAGCTGATTTTCAAAAGCAAATCTTTCATAGGTGGAAGAGGAATACCAGGCCAGTCCCAAAGCCAGTAACGTTAATACAATCATGCCTATTAACGCTATTGCTCGAATACCAAAGAGACGGCTTAACATGCATTACTCCATAAGATAAGGGTAATCCTTTAACCGCCACTCTTGAAATCCACCTTTAAACCAGTAGAGGTATTTATATCCACATTTTTGAGCAATTTTAATTGCCTTCATACTGCGCCCACATTTAATACCATTGCAATAAAAAGCTAGCATCCGAGTTTTATCACTGGTGATTTTATTCAATGTTTTACAACTGGTTAGCTCATCAGGCAAGCTTATTGAATCTTCAATATATCCAAGCTTGCGGTCATCGCTTACTCTGGAGTCGATCACAACAAGTTCGGGACTGGCATGCGCCAGTTCGATGAGTGATTCTGCATCAAGGTTTTGAACACCCGAAATTTCACTGACCTGAGAATCCGCAACCAGTAATGGTGGAAAAAGGGCTATCACGATAGTACAAAGCGCCCCCAAATGTCTAAATCGCATCGCCCTCACATACAATCAGAGAAGATAAAACTAGATTATAGAAGAGATATGGGATTTATCTGGGGCATTAGACAAATAACTGCGACTTAAATCAGAAGGTTCACAGGCAAGCGACGCCCGTGCCTCCGAGCCCACAATATCCCTGTGGATTTTTTGCCAGATATTGCTGATGGTACTCTTCGGCATAATAAAACGGACCTGCCGCTAATATCTCGGTAGTGATCTCAGAGTAGCCTTGCTGAGCAATCGCCTGTTGATAGCGCTCACGCGTATTAAGCGCGGCCTTCAACTGGATTTCATTTCTATAATAAATACCGGAACGGTACTGGCTACCTCTATCGTTTCCCTGCCGCATGCCCTGGGTAGGATCATGAGACTCCCAGAAAATCTTCAGCAGTTGTTCTATAGCGATTATCGCAGGCTGATAAATGACCAATACTGTTTCATTATGACCGGTAAGACCTGTGCAAACCTCCTGGTAACTCGGGTTGGGCGTTATTCCTGCTGAGTAACCGACCGCTGTACTATAGACACCCTCCACAGGCCAGAACTTGCGTTCAACACCCCAGAAGCAGCCCATGCCGAATATGATCGATTCACAGTCATCCGGAAACGGTTCCAGCATACTGCGTCCATGTACAAAATGGCGACCTGAGATTTCTATCGACTGACTGCGTCCCGCTAGAGCATCCTTTGCTGAGGGTAACTTTATCGGTTTTCCGAACATGAGTCATTATCTCTCAATACAGTGAATGGACCTGAATCGATGCAGGGCTAAAATTCGACAGCTTGCACAGGGCATCGATATCATGAATTTTCAGCGTTTTGCCAGAAATTTCCATCAGGCCTTCTTCGCGTAAGGTTCTTAAGGTGCGGTTCACATGGATCTTGGTAAGCCCGGTGGCATCTCCGATATCTTCCTGAGAGATAGGAAAATTGATATGGTAATCATCATTGTTATTGTAAATTGATTTCACCCTGAAAAATAACTCAGTGCAAAAGAAAGCAATCCTTGCTATTGCTGACTGCTGTCCAATGGTTAATAAGCGACTTTGACAGATATTCATATCGCGTGCGTTAAGTTCGGTCAGACGTTTGGCTACGCTCAGATTTTTACGCAGTAAATCAGGTATATCCTTACGAGGAAATGCACACACTACGGCATCATTGAGACTCATCGCAGAATGCGTCATAACCGCACCCATATTAGCCTGGAACCCCAGCATATCACCCGGCAGGGCAATCCTTAGAATCTGCCGCTTACCATTATCAAGAGTTTTGTAAACTGCAAACCAGCCATGATAGATAGTAAACATATACTCATTAACCTGCGATTCCCGGAAAATTTCCTTACGTGATTTAACGGTAAACTGATTAATTCTATAGGTCTGTGTCCAGTCCAGTTCGTTTTCGGGCACCCCGTGAAACAGTGCCAGTCGACGTATTGAACATTCAGTACAAACGGTCTGATTGTTTTCCACCGGTAACAAATTGGCATGTCTATCTATCTTCATTATTAAATCTCTATCCATACAGGTGCATGATCGGAGGGTTTTGCCATACTTCGAATATCATAATCGATACCAGCATCAGTTACTTTAGTTTTCAAAAGATCCGATACCATCAAATGATCAATACGCAAGCCTCTTCGAGGCTCTCGCTCAAAACCCTTACTTCGGTAATCAAACCAGCTAAAAAGATTGTCTTCCTGCGGGTAAATCAGGCGAAAACCATCATGATAACCCAACGCACAAAGCTCAAGAAACCATTCTCTTTCTTCTGGTAAGAAACTCGTTTTACCGGTTTTTAACCAGCGCTTTGCATTATCAGCGCCGATACCGATATCTTTATCATCCGGTGCAATATTGTAGTCCCCCATGACTACAATACGCTGTTTAGAATTATGATTATTTTTCAAAAAATGATTTAAATCCTGATAAAAGCGGGCTTTCGCTGGAAACTTGACCGCATGGTCGCGCGATTCACCCTGTGGAAAATAACCGTTATAGATATACCACTCTTCACCATCAATTTGATAAAGACCACCAATGAAGCGCTTTTGCGCTTCGTCACCATCATCGGGAAATCCCATCTGTGCCTGTTGACAGGAATGACGTGATAGTAAGGCGACACCATAGTGTGTTTTCTGCCCCATGAAGATAGCCTGATAACCCAGCGCTTCAATATCCTTTAATGGAAACTCATGATCCTGAACCTTGGTTTCCTGCAGGCCGATAAACTCCGGATCGTGCTTTTCAATGACCGCCTCGAGCTGATGCAGCCGCAGGCGCACACTGTTTACATTAAAAGAAACGATTTTCATAACTCTATTAAATCTCTGAGCGTTTTATCTGACAACTGCTGTTGCCTTGATGACTCGATATTCTGTTGTAGCTCGCTGACCGCAACAGATTGTTTAAGCTGGGCATGACGGTTACCGTCTTCCGCCAGGCGTGCACAGTTAAGGATATCCAGCAGTTGAATTTTTTCAACAGCCCGCGCAGGCAGATAACTCAATTTAGCCCCCTGAGTCGGCACGATTAAACCACAATCCTCCAAAGTATTTAGCATACGATCCACCATGGATTGCGGTACCTTCAAATGCTGCGCAAGATTTTTACCCGAGGTTTCAAAACCTTTGGAGTGAAAATGTTCGTTTGCGATTTCATACATTAACTGAAGGCAGAGATTTTCACGTAATACCCCGCTCATATGCTGAGTTTCAGCCTCTTGATTCAGGCTTTCAGGATGCTGATGATAATAGGATATGCTGGCACCGATGAGCAGGATCAACCACCCCAGATAAAGCCAGATCATAAATAGCATCATGATCGCAAAACCTGAATAGATTGCAGTATAGCTGGTTGATCCACTGGCAAAGTCAGCAAACAGTAACCCCGTCCAACGCCACAGCAAACCTGCCACTACCGCACCATATAAAGCTGACAACGGTTTAACCCGAGTATTCGGCACCAGTATATAAACAAAGGAAAATGCCGCAATAATCAAAACATAAGGAACCAGTAAACCAAGAAACTGAATCAGGTCACCCATATAAGGCAGCGCTTCAATCTTACCCACGATGGCATGACTGCGTAGCGATGCAGTGATTCCTATCGCTGAGAAAACCAGTACCGGGCCAACCATTACCACGCTCAGGTAATTGCTGAAACGCTGTGATAAATTTCGTACACCGCTTAAGCGCCAGGTAAAATTGAATGCCGCTTCGATTTTCTGTACCAGAGAAATAACGGTAAACATCAGCATGCCGAGTCCGAGTGCACCCAAAACACCGATTTTCATATTCTCCACAAAACCAACTATGCTATGGGTAACTTCAACCCCTTGATCACCCAGCGATTCGAAAATATTTAACAGCATAGGCTCGATCTGGTTATGCACACCAAAGCCTTTCAGTACCGAAAAACTCACCGCCAGCAATGGCACAAAGGAAAGCAAAGTTGTGTAAACCAGGCTCATCGAACGCAGTGTTAGCATCCCGCCCTGCAAATCACGTAATACCATCGCCATAATGCGCAGAAAACGGGTACCCTCAACCTGCCAAAAAGGCGCATTGCTCAGGTCACGCGTCCAGACGATGTATTCGAGTTGTTTCAAAATGCCCTGCATTTAACTACCAGTTTGCGTGTTTTAAATATTCAATTTCTTCTTCGGACGATTGCCTTCCGAGCACTTCGTTTCGATGTGGAAAACGTCCAAAGCGCTTAACCACGTCTCGATGATGATGAGCAAAACGCAGGTTATCTTCCAGCCCTGCTTTCTGATACATCTCTACCGCAAAATCCTGATCCTGCAGGTTCTCGCTGTGCATATAGGGCAGGTATAGAAAAGCTTTCTGCCTGTCGCTAAGCTGTTGATCCTGCCCACTTTCGATCAAGTTTCCTGCTATGGTTCGGGCATGCGCTTCCGTGGAATACTGGCGAGCATCCTGTCGAAACATGTTGAGTGGAAATTGATCCAGAATGATAACCAATGCCAGTGCAGAAAGCGGCTCCTGAGCCCAATGGTCATAAACCCCGGCGCGTGCTCTACCCCAGGTTTGCTCATAGCGCTCACGCAGTAACGCATCGAATTCGGGCGTTGAATTAAACCACATGGGTTGCACGTGATCTGAAAACCAGAAATCAATGATTTCAGCAACCAGCTCATCGTCTTTCTGCAATGTACTCACTACTTCCCCCTGTTACTCATCAGCCAGCCACTCAGCTAGATAGTATAAATATTGACCTTCGGATGATTTTGATGGCCCTAACACCTTAGCGGCAAAGTATTGCTGATCGGGTTGAGCATCGCTGATAGCCTGTTCAGCGGAGTTTTTAATCACGACACAACTGGCTGAAAAACGATTTCGATTACGCCGCGGCACATACACCACAGCGTATTGACAGGTTGAAACCTCGGTTTCAGGATCAGGAGGGACAAAACCCCGCATACTCAACTCCTTGACTGGCTGATATGCTTAACCAACCACTTGAAAATGCTGTATTTTAAGAATGTTGCTTAGGGTATTCTAACCGCCAAGAGAAATAAACATTAATTGACATGTCATCCATCTTTATTACCGGTACCAGTAAAGGCCTTGGCCTGAGTCTAAGCCGCTACTATCTACAACAAAAGGCAGAAATCTACAGCGTTGGCCGTAGCCCCTGCCCGCTGCAACATGCTTTATTACATCATACACAGATCGATCTTGCTGAGCTGGATAGCATCCAAAACAAGCTGAAGGGCTTTCTTCCCCCACAGCTTGATCTGGTTATTCTGAATGCAGGTGTATTGGGTGAAATCAAAGATCTGTCCGACACTTCGATGTCTGAGGTCACAACGCTGATGGACATCAATGTATGGTCAAATAAAGTCATTATCGATACATTGATCAAACAGACCATTAAGGTGCGCCAGCTGGTGATCATTTCATCCGGGGCCTCGGTCAATGGCAACCGGGGCTGGGGTGCTTACTCTATCTCCAAGGCCAGTATTAATATGATGGCCAAACTGTATGCCGCTGAAATGCCCGACACTCACATCACCGCCTATGCACCTGGCCTGGTTCACACCGCTATGCAGGATTATCTTTGCCATGATGTGGATACTGAGAAATTCCCCTCGATTAAACGTCTGCAACAGGCCTATCAGACCGAAGATATGCCAGACATCGATAGTGCTGCTAAAAAAATCGCCTTAAGCTTCCCGCGCTGTCTGGAATTTGCCAGCGGAAGTTTCGTCGACATCCGTCAGCTATAGGCAATAGAGCCGTGATTTTACTGTGTACATTAAATGCCCGTTATATTCATAGTGCGCTTGGCTTACGTTACCTGTATGCCAATATGGGTGAATTACAGGAGCAAACCCAGATACAGGAATTCACCATCAATCAACGTCCGATTGATATTGCTGAAATCATTTTACAGCTTAATCCAGATATAATTGGTGTCGGCTGTTACATCTGGAATATCCAGCAGGTCACCGAAGTACTGGCGATACTCAAAAGTCTCAGGCCGCAATTAGTCGTCGTACTGGGTGGACCGGAAATAAGCTTTGAAAGTGAACAGTCCAGTGCTTACCCTTACACCGATCATATTATAAGAGGACAGGGTGACTTTGCCTTTGCCAGCCTGTGTCAGGACATACTTCAACACAAAACCGGCCTGGCAAAAATCATTGATGCTGAAGCACCACAGCCAAAGCAGTTACGACTACCTTACGATTACTATAGCGATGAAGATATTCGACAACGCGTACTGTATGTAGAAGCATCGCGCGGTTGCCCTTTTAAATGTGAATTCTGTCTGTCTGCCTTAGATAAAACCTCGCTACCTTTCGAGCTGGATGACTTCTTACAGGCGATGGATAAACTCTACCAACGTGGGGCGCGTCATTTCAAATTTGTCGACCGAACCTTTAACCTGAATATCACCACCAGTCAGAAAATTCTTGGATTTTTTCTAAGCAAACCGCTGCATGATCTATTCCTGCATTTTGAGCTGATACCAGATCGTCTGCCCAATGAATTAAAACATCTGATCGAACAATTCCCCGATGGCGCATTGCAATTTGAAATCGGTATTCAAACCTTTAACCCAGAAATACAGCAGTTAATCAGTCGCAAGCAGGATCATCAGAAAACACTGCAGAACCTGCAATACCTGAAGTCACAAACTCAGGTGCATTTACACACCGATCTGATAGCCGGTTTACCCAGCGAAGACCTGGCCAGCTTTGCAAAAGGTTTTGACCTGATGGTTTCACTACAGCCACAGGAAATACAGTTGGGTATCTTAAAGCGCTTACGCGGTACTCCGATCACGCGACATACGCTAGCTTATCAAATGATCTATAGCCCACTGCCACCTTACGAAATATTGAGCACCAGCCGCATGGATGCCAACACCCTGTTTCGCATCAAGCGTTTTGCTCGCTACTGGGATATGCTTGCAAACTCAGGGCGCTTTGAGCACAGCATCCCGAAAATTCTGGGCGAGCATCCCTTCGATAACTTTATGCAACTGTCTGACTGGCTATTTGACACTACCGCTCAGACGCATAAAATGGCTCTGCCACGTTTATTCAAACTGCTTTATGAATTCAACCCTGATTTGATCGACGCATTACAACAGGACTTCATCAAAACTGGCATAAAAAGTACTTTTCAATCAGTAACGCAGAGCGAAACAGACAGACAAAAATCAACACCATCGGCATCAACACGACAACAACGACACGTAAACACATGACTACAGAGATCTTCATTAATAGTAACTTCGACGCTGGCAATATCGAATGCATCGACGCAAGCAAGCCGGACAATATTCAACTCACCATCCGTAGCGATAAGCAGTCAGACTTTTATCAGTGGTTTTATTTTCGTGCGGCTAATGTTCTCGATTTATCCTGCCGTTACGTGATTATCAATGCGGCTAATGCCGCCTATCCGCGTGGCTGGGAAAACTATCAGGCAGTTGCCTCTTACGACCGGGAATACTGGTTCCGGGTTGAAACCAGTTACGAAAATGGTCAGCTAATCATTCAACATACCAGCACTCAGCCACAGATTTATTTCTCCTATTTCGCTCCCTATAGCATGGAACGCCATGCCGACCTGATTGCCTATGCACAAAGCAGCAGGGGGTGTCACATCCAGACGCTGGGCACTACCATCGATGGGCAAAGTATTGACTGTCTACAATTTGGTTCGCAAGATGAAAACAAAAAGAAACTATGGATGATTGCGCGTCAGCACCCCGGAGAAACTATGGCCGAATGGTGGATGGAAGGGATGATCAATCGACTACTGGATGAAAGCGATGCGGTGGTTAAGTCGATTCTTGAGAAAGCGGTAATTTACCTGGTGCCCAATATGAACCCTGATGGCAGCCGTCGTGGTCACCTTCGTACCAATGCTGTCGGTGCTAACCTGAATCGTGAATGGGAGTCACCAACGCTGCAACGCAGTCCCGAGGTTTACCATGTTTTTGAAAAGATGAAAACCAGCGGAGTCGATTTCGCACTGGATGTACACGGGGATGAATCTTTACCCTATAACTTTATCGCAGGCACTCAGGGCATCCCGAGCTGGAACCCACAGCGTCAACACAAACTCGACACTTTCAAAAACACCCTGGCAAGTATTAATCCAGACTTTCAAACTGCTCAAGGTTACCCACCTAACCCACCGGGTACAGCCAATATGAGTTATTGCTCCAACGCAGTGGCAGAATATTTTAACTGCCCGGCGATGACGCTAGAAATGCCCTTTAAGGATACCTGTGACAGCCCCGATCCTCTACAGGGCTGGAGTCCTGAGCGCTGTATCAAACTGGGGGAGAGTTGTCTTGATGCCATTCACCAGAGCTGGCAACAGCTTATCGACTAACTCCTGGCGCAGTACTATTTGAACAAATCGTTATCAAAAAGGAATTCAGCTACCGCCTTCACCTTTGCTTCAGGATATGCCAGGGTTGGCATTACCTTAAATCTTTGCACTGCGTGGGGCATCAGTGATTTAGAAGCATCAGGCTTATGAACATAAGACACGATAAAATTAACGAAATCATCCCGTTGCGGATGAACACGCATGACATTCCTTTTAATACCGAACATGGGCGGTGCGATAGTCGGTGGAGGCATGAGTTTATGACAGGCAGAACACAGCGTAGTATACGCAGCCTTGCCATCTTCTGCTGACGCAGAAAATGCAAAGCACAGGGAGAGTAAACAGGAAAGAATGATTTTTTTCATGATGCTTTACCTTAAAGTAATTAACTGCACTACCCGAAAAGTAATTAACAGCACTACCCGACTCATCTATTTTCAGCAAGACTAAATCACCACTTCCTGCCTGCTTTGCAGTATAGTCTGGCCCTCAGTTAAATCAATCAGATAGATCCATCCTTTAGAGACCTTTTCCTCTCACACTGTGCAGATATTTTCTGCTATAGTGCGCCCCAGGAAAAAGGACCTAAGCATTATGAAAAACTCCCAAATTCTGAAATCGCTAATGCTACTCCTGGCGATAAGCACTCAATCGGCGCAGGCCGGCACTTATATAGAGCTATCACCGGCTGTGATGGCAGTTGAAACAAAACACGATGCTACCCATCCTAAACAGGCAGATTTTCGACTTGGATATTCCAGCCAGTATCATCAGATAGAACTTGTACTGATGACCGGCATACAGGATGGAAATCTTAATCAACTAAAGGTTGAAGCCCCTCTGGTGAGCTCGGTGCTATACCATTACATACCCCATTTCAACAGCAGTGTGAAACTACATCTCATTGCTGGCGCCAGTCAGGTCAACATTAAATCAAGCTATCCAGGCACATCGGGTACAGATGATACTTTCAGTGGTATCAGCTTTGGTTTGGGTCTGGAAGAATCATTCAAGTCCATTCCTCAGCTGAGCCTGTCTCTGGACTGGATTCAGTTATACCGAGGCAAGGATTTGAAGATCAATGCCACCAGTCTGGGAGTTCATTATGAATTTTAAACGCATTACACACTGGTTCCTGTTAAGCAGTCTACTTATGTTTCTCTTTTCCTGTAGCGATGAGGCGACCGAAACACAGCTGGTCAATTTACACACTACCGCCGCTGAGGATGTTATTGCTATCGAGTTCCCTGCCACTACAGAAACAGTGGTACAAATCAAAAGCCTGACCGCTTTATCTGTACAGGGACTAAAATCCAATGGCATAGATAGCGTCAGCTTGTCCAGTCAGATTGACTGGTCTTTGTCGGATGGTGCTACGAGTACGATTGATAAAAATGGTCGCCTTACAGCCGGACCAACAGCCGAGACAATTACGGTTACCGCCACACTCGGCATACTCAGCACCTCAATTGATATCCGAATCTCAGCAGCTAAATTCAACCAGGTGGTCAAGCTGAATCCGGATGATAAACTGCCTATCAACATCGAGATGTGCCAGTCGCAGACCATCACACCTTTTGGAGAATATATCGATGATTCAGGCACGGTAGAGATTCGTAAGGTAGACAATACTGTAATTAATAAGATCTCGTGGATTATTTCTCCACCACAAAGCGCATACATTAAAACTGCAGATAACACCACCACCCTGTATAGCCTCGCCGCTGGAGACTTGATCATTCAGGCGAAGGCAACATCAGATTATAGCGGCAATGAAGTCACTTCCGATCTCAACCAGACTATCGGTAATGGCCTGAGTAGTATCAAGATTTGCTCCGGTAGCGCAACAGACTATGCAAACTGCTCCATGACGAGCACAAGTGTTGAGCAGGATAAGGAGGTTTCATTTATTGCTATAGGTCAATACACCTCGGGGAGCTATCAGAATATCTCTCGAACCAGCAAATGGGGAATCAGTGATGACAACATGTCCGCTGTTCTCAGCAATGATTTTCAACAAATCAATGTGACAGGCTTGAAAGAATCGACAAACTCTACGCTATCACTTGCCTGTGGTGACATTAATCAAACAATCGGTGATGATATTGATATTACCCAGAGCATCATTCTAAATAGCGCTATTGACTGTAGCGCCGATACCGATTGCAAGGCCTCATCTGTAGATATTACAATAAAAAAACTTACTGCTAAATTCTCAGAAGTAACAGCAAATGAAAACAAACTTAGCGATTCCGATACATATCAAATCAGTCCTCAACCCGATGAAATCGTACTGAAAGTTTCTGTTATCCAGTCCAATAGCAGTGAGCCTGTTGATATTACTGATAATAAGAACCTGACATACGAAATTAAAAGTGGTGACACCGTGGTTGAACAAAAAACAAACACCCCCGGTACTTACACCGTCCTTACTACGGGTACAGTTAAAATTTTACTCACTTATCTGGGCGAGAGTTTTCTTGTGGACATAGAGATCCTTGAAACCCCTTGATACAGTTCAAGGTTTTTTCAATCTACAGGGAGAGTAAATAAACTCATAGAAAACTATAAAAACCTCTAAAATCAATATTCAAAGGGGCTATTCAAAATAGCCCCGAATTTTCCGCGACAATATGTCACATACCTTCGATAATTAACGCCCCCTATACTCGCGGCTTTCGTATTAACAATATCCACGGGCGTTCGGATGAAAAAAACAAACTTACTTACTCTCAGTGTTTGTGCCAGCTTAAGCTGTTTAAGCGCAAGCGCAGAGGAAAACAGCAACGAAAATACAGCAGATGTCTTACCTGTCATTCTGGTTGAAGGCAAAAAGATCAAACAGGTCAGCGTTAATGAAGTTAAATCTGCCGATTTAGCTGAAGCTTTAAGCAAAAAAATCCCTAACATCTCACTGGTACGTCGTAGCGGCATTGCTAATGACATCATTCTGCGCGGCCAGAAAAAAGATAATATCAATATCCTGATCGACAATGCCAAAATCCACGGTGCCTGTCCGAACAGAATGGATCCACCCACTTCACACATTCTGACCAACAATATCGAAGATGTTGAAGTCACTGAAGGACCCTATGATGTCGAGAACTTTGGCACCTTAAGTGGTGCGGTAAAAGTCACCACCAAAATGCCTGAAGCAGGATTTCGCGGTGAAGTAAATCTCAACATGGGCAGCTGGGAGTATCAGAAATTTTCCACAACCTTAAGTGGTGGAAGTGAAAAGATACGCGCTATGTTAAGCCTTTCTCAGGAAACCGGCGGTCAGTATAAGGATGGTGATGGCAATGACTTTTCACAACAGATTGAAGCCAATAGCGTCCCCTCTATGATGAATTACAAACCAGAATACGCTGACCATGACGCTTATAAGAAAAGCACCTTAATGGCTAAGGTATATGCATTCATCGCTGATAATCAGGAACTGGAACTGAGTTACACGGCCAATCGAAGTGATGACATCTTCTACCCGTCAACACCTATGGACGCGATATATGATGACTCTGATCTTTTCAATATCAACTACCGCTTTATGGATCTTGGTGACTATTCCAGCAAACTGGAAATTCAGGCTTACAACTCAACAGTTGATCACCCCATGTCTACATATTATCGCATGTCATCTGGAACCAATGCTGTTAATGAAAAAATAAGCGCGCTTGAAACTCATTCAACCGGTATCAAAATCATCAATACAGCAGACCTTTCTGCGCTAGCTGATATTAAATATGGTTTAGATATCAACAGCCGTAACTGGGATGGAAAATATACCGGTTTTGGCACAGGTGCAGGAATCACCGGAATCGTCAGCATCCCTGATGTAGATACCGAAAACACGGCATTATTTATTGAATATGATCGTGACCTGAGCGATAGCGTTAATTTCAAGATGGGTGCACGCTACGACGATACCAGCATCACCACCGCCGACAGCAGCTTAAAAAACAATGATTACAGCGCATTTAGTGCTTTCGTCTTCAGCAGCTATCAAATGAATGAGCAGCACAAACTGTTTGGCGGGCTGGGTAAAGGATCACGCGTACCTGACGCACGTGAACTCTATTTTCGTTCTTCTATGATGGGAGGTATGTTACTGGGTACTCCAGACCTGGATGACACAAGTAATACCGAACTGGATTTAGGTGTAGAAAGCCAACTCGGTGACCTGTCGATGAAAAGCAAAATCTTCTACAGCAAACTGGACAACTACATATATTTTAATTCCAGTAAATCAATGAATAAATTCGAAAACATAGATGCCACAATATATGGCCTGGATATCAGTGGGCAATATATAATCAATCCCAGTTTCGATATTGATTTTGGACTTGCCTTACAAAAAGGTAGCAAAGACAATCCATTAGTTGGACAAACCGATACCGACCTGGCTGAAATCCCACCTATGAAATTAACCAGTGCTTTAAACTATCACTACCAGAAAGATAGTAGTGCGATGGTTGAGCTGATTTCATCAAGCAGTTGGGACGATTATGATGCCGATAACGGTGAACAGGCGCTGGAAAGCTGGACAGTGATGAACCTGAAGGTTAAACACCGTTTTAACGATCAATTTGGTCTCACCGTTGGTGTGGATAATGTGTTTGACAAAGCCTATGCCGTCAGTAACACCTACAAAGATCTAACACTGCTAGCCGATGGCAGTGGTGAAGTAATGCTGATCAATGAACCTGGTCGATACTTCTATGTAAATGGCACCTACTCCTTCTAGCACCACCGTTTAAATGAGCAATCACCTGATGCAGCAATGCGTCAGCCTGGGCACAGGGAAGTGTCTGTTTTTTTAATTCCGCTGCGCTTATCGTCAATAGAATAGTAGGTGCCTGACATTCTCAGCCATAGTAATAGCTTCAAGTTGAGAGATTAACTTTTGTTACCCCTTGTTGATGAAATCGATCGGCAGCAGATTGTCATTCAGCACAACTCCGGCCACGGTGCCGATCATGGCGACAAAACTGTTTAGTATTCAAACTTTTGGGGCAATTAACTAACTCAGACTTTACAACCTGCCTTACAGATAGCGGTCATTCAAGAAATTAGTGTGTACGGACGCTGTCGACCCGAACCTGCCATTCCTTACAGGTCGTAGGGATCGCTAGATCCTTGGCGATACCAGTTGTTCATAAAGCTTCAATAAATAATTATGGTGTCCCCAGAATACCGTGCCGATCGTCCTATGAATGCCTTTGTTTGGCATGCTTTCTCTTACGTGCTGGCTTTCTAAACTCTGAAACCGGAAACTTTTCTTTTGGGGCCTTAATTTCATCTTGCTCTTCTAATGGATTTCCAATGTCATTGTGGAACCTGTAACCATACTCGAATAAGGCCTTCAGTTTTTCCCATGCTTTTATATCTTTTTCTTTCGGTGCTTTGAAAGCTGACCCTGCTTCATGCATAGCGGAGCCGCATTCAGGGCAATTGAATTTATTTTGTACTTCTGTCCAGTTACAACGCACATTTTGGAGGGAAACCGATGCGTAGCGTAGTTTTTTCCTACTGGCTGTACTTGTTAAATGCCTTTTTCTTTACTATTTTCATTCTCTGAACTCATGAACCAATTTTGTGACAATAAATTTTTTAACCTCTGGAGCAACATCACCAAAATTTTTATATATGAGATACATGAGTCTAGGCAAATTAGGCAAACCATCAGTAATAAGCAATGGTGTTCCAGGGTGCTTTCCTGGCTTTGCGTCATCATCAACTCCATGATGACTAAACCCAGACTCTATTTTCCATGTTAACGCCTTCTCTGCATTCGGTTTGTCATAGGTAATTTGATAACAAACTATCTGATCGTCACTATTTACCCAAACGTAGACATCCATTTTTGACCCAGAAAACCATCGTCGTTTAGGTTGATCGGATTTTTGAGATGTCTTTAAAATTTCCCGTAACACTTGTTAGCACTTAACCAGGGTGCAGAAAAATTAAAACATTAAAAGTAACATGGTTTACGACGCGCTTCTACACTTATAGAACTGTACTTTTAGAGCATAGCCGCAAGAATATTTACTTATGATCGCATTTTGTTCAGAATTATTAATCATTTATTACCCTTCAAAATATCACCTTAATTTTTCTACAGCCTGAACGCCGAGCTCAGCGGGAAAATCGACCACAGGGAGATTTTATCCGTTGCAGCACATTGTTAGGCTTTGGGCTATTGCCAATATTGATATAGCCTCCATTGGCCCCCGCATGAACCATTTCTACCAAATTCACTTACGGTAATCTTTCCATAGGATGATTTCTCTTCATTATTTAGAATAATTTCTCCGCTTACATCTAGATAAAAATCTTCTTTTCCATATTCAGTTTGTTTTAAAACGTAGACCCTATAATCTTTAAATGAGAAGCCTCCCTTTGCATTTAATGGCTCTTCAATTTCAACTATTTGCCCAGCCAGCAGGATATAACCATAAGCTTTTCTATTTATGACCCAGAAGGTTGCTTTTAAACGGTGACCGCTTGAAGTTCTCTTTTTACTATTTAGATCTGTACACTTTAGTCGAAACTCCTCAAAAGGTTGAAAAGCAATTTCAAAATGTACCTCACCACCCCATTTACCGTTTAGTGAATTAAGAAATTTATCATCTAGTGTTTCTTTAATTGATGTATTTACTGAGCTTATGGAACAAGCTGAATGGAATAATGTAATCAAAAAAATGTAGATAAATTTCATAGTTCTGTAAGTCACGTCCATTATTTTTCAAGCCTAACAGCTTGATTATGTGACACGCACAAATATTGACTTATGTTGCATTATATTCTCACTCATAGGTAAATTAATCAATGACCGCTCCTGGCACAGGCTATATGAAAACTCGCTTCAATTTGATGACACCAAAAACATTTCCCACTACGGGATAATTTTTCAGGATTATTTAGAACTCAATTACCACAAATCACACAAAATTGATCCTATATAAGCCCGCATATTCCACTTGAAAAATTGGAAAAAAGTTTTCACACAGCCTGGGCACATTCCAGCCTATTGCACCGCACAATACGAATGTCTGCTTTCAGGAAAAGGAGCCACTCAGCTTCCCATATTTCGGAAAATGATCGCTAACAAACTGCGCCATCAAATATTTACCCTATTATCCCCCTCATAAAAATATTTCTACTATACTCAGCAATCGACAATTCAAATCAGAGGCACGGAAGTTATGAAAAAGAAAATCAAGGGAGTATCCAATACGCTGTATCCCATCATTGCACTGCTTGTATACCTGTTTTCCTGGGCAGTTACGGATGTGTTCGCCGCCGATACGACCGATGACTATCTGACCACCAACGGTAGCATTATCTACGACGATGTCGGCAATTCGGTCAGGATAACCGGCATCGCCTGGTTCGGGTTCGAAACAGAAAACCAGGTTTATCATGGTCTGTGGAGTGTGAAGATGGAGACCGTTCTCGACCAGATAGCCAACCTGGGATTCAACGTAGTGCGGATTCCCCTGAGTGTCCAACTGGTCAATCAGTGGCGTAACGGCAACGGCGGAGAACCCAATAGCATCAACTACACTGCCAACCCTGCCCTGGAGGGCATGACCAGCCTGCAAATCCTCGACGCTTCGATTGCCTACTGCAAACAGATCGGCCTGAAGGTCATGCTGGATATGCACCGTGTAGTCAATACGCAGATGTTGAACACCTGGTATGCGGACGGCTATCCGAGCAGTGACTTCGAAGCTAACTGGCAATGGCTGGCCAGCCATTACATCAACGACGATACGGTCATCGCCGCGGATCTGTTTAACGAACCGCATGGCAGCCCTGGCGATACCAACATAGCGAAATGGGACAGTTCCACAGATCAAAACAACTGGAAATACGAGGCCGAAAGGGTCGCCAATCTGATACTGGATGTAAACCCCAGGCTTTTGATCGTTGTCGAGGGAGTCGAAGCCACACCCAAAGATGGATACACATATACTGAAACGAACAGCGCTAACTATGACTCCACTTGGTGGGGCGGAAATCTGAGGCGTGCCCGGGATTATCCTATCAATCTGGGAAGCCGCCAGCGCCAGCTTGTCTATTCTCCCCATGATTACGGTCCCAGTGTCTTTGCCCAGCCCTGGTTTCATTCCGGTTTTACCAAAGAGACCCTGACCGCTGAGTGCTGGGAACCCAACTGGCTCTACATCGCCACGCAGAGCCAGGCGCCGATACTCGTGGGGGAGTGGGGTGGAAGGTTAGATGGTGGAGACAACGAGAAATGGATGGGCGCACTGGCTGAAACCATTGTTGAACACGACTTGAACCATACGTTTTGGTGCGTCAATCCCAACTCTGGTGATACCGGTGGCATACTGCTGGATGATTGGCAAAGCGTGGATACTGCCAAGTACAACCTGATCAAACCCACGCTCTGGCAGCAGAGCAACGGTAAATACATCGGGCTCGATCATCAAGTCAACCTGGGAGCCAATGGCACACACGTCGGTGCAGACACGATCCCAGGTGACGAAGTGTCGGTAACCGGCGTATCAGTCACGCCGACAACCACAACAGTCGAGGTGGGCGCCAGCGTGATGCTGAGTGCCACCGTGGCGCCGAGTGATGCTACCAACAAGGACGTTACCTGGGCATCGAGCGACAGCAGTGTCGCGATAGTAAGTACCGGAGGCGTCGTAACCGGTATAGCAACAGGCAATGCCGGGATCACTGTGACCACAGAGGATGGAGGCTACAGTAAGACCAGCGCAGTGACGGTGACGGTCACCGAAACAGGTGATGTGGCGACACTGCCCCTCGTCATCAATGGAGAAGGTGATTTCTACCGCGTCACTTCGGGCGACATCACGAACATCAATTCATGGAACACGCAACTGGTGGAGATCAATAGCGTCAACTTTACCAACACCTGGTCTAACCAGATGCCGCCCAGAATCGATGGAAACTACTATATCCACTATGTGGGCCTGGAACCCTGGTCTCATCTCGAAGTAAATGGGAGCAGTCAGGAGACACCGGTCACCGGCGTGGCGCTTACACTTGCCAGCGCATCGATCATGGTGGGAGATAGCACGACGTTCGTCGCCACCGTCTCACCAGACAATGCGACGAATAAGCTCGTCGTTTGGAGTTCGAGCGATAACGATGTCGCAACAGTCAGTTCTACCGGTATAGTGACTGGTGTATCGATCGGCAGTTCCGTTATTACAGCAACAACGCAGGACGGTGGATTTACATCCACCGGCAATATCACCGTGAGCGATGAAACGGCCAACTTCACCCTGACTCTGGCGGCAATCGGTAACGGGACGACGAATCCCGTGTTGGGCTCACACATATATACCGCGGGCACCTCGCTCAGCGTGACGGCGATTCCCGCAACGGGTGCGACGTTTATGGGGTGGAGCGGCGCCGTCACCGGCACGACAAATCCCATAACTATCACGCTGGATGCGAACAAGACCCTGACCGCCAACTTCTCGGATGATTTGAGTGGTCTCCCTGATGAATGTAGCAGTAGTGCGTGCAATTCGGCGACGCCCGTCTATCCAACGCTGTTCAACGATGGTGGGCTAGGAAACGTTACCATGTACAGCACTGCATCCAGCAACGGCGGTGCCTGCAATTACGGCGCAACCAATGTCATGTATTACGCGGCGATCAACGTCAACGTCACGCCGGGTGACCTCGCGGGGCAATGGCAGAATGGAAAGATCTGTGGTCAGTGTGCAGAGGTTACCGTGCTGACCTCTCAGGGCCCTAAAACCGTAGTGGCCCGAATCATGGACAAATGTTTCGATACCAACTGCGGCATTGATCTGGGCGGCGCCGCGCCCGCAACCGTAATGCTGGACGGCAGTGGTCGCTATGAGGGCAAATGGCGATTTGTCTCCTGCGACGGACATCCTGAAGTGTCCGATGGAGCAACGACCCTCTATGTGTTCCCTGGCAGCAACCTCTGGTGGTCCCGTGTTCATGTACGCAATGCTCCCATGGCCATTGAGACCATCGAATGGCAAGACGCTGCCGGCTCCGCAAAAGGCTTCATGCCTTATGCCAGCGATCCGGAGAATGCTTTTGAGGTACCGACCTCTGAAGTGCTTCAGTCCGGGATGTCGTCAGTTCTAATCACGGTGCACTATGTTGACGGGAGCACGATGTCGGTGACTCTCACGCCAGCTGAGTTGGGAACGGGGTCAGCCACGTATCCCCTGATCGATTGATCTTTTTAAGGCAGGCCCTGTTGTACCTGCCTGCAGACTTTGTTGTCAAAACTTGCTGTGGTGCGTGGCTACAGCAATGTTTTGATGCCTTGCTGCAGCGTATAGAAGCATAAACGCTCCTTTCACCAAAGGCGAAAAGTATCAATACCCCTACTCTTGCACATAGCAAGGAGCGCATTATGCCTAAAGCCAGGAAGACTCAGGTTTCTCTCGCGGCCACCCCTTATTACCACTGCACCTCTCGCTGCGTACCCAAAGCGCTTCGCGGGGCAGGCTCTTCGACGTGCCTTTCTCTGCGGCAAAGATAATCAGACTGGACATGATTACGAATCATCGAAGGCAGTGGATTCAGGATCGTATGCTTGAATTAGCAACCATCTTTTCTATCGACATTGCTGCCTATGCCATCATGAATAATCACTACCATGTTGTAGTGCATATCAATCAGAAAAATACAGCTAAATGGTCTGACCGTGAAGTCTGTAACCGATGGCATAAACTCTTTTCGGGTAATGACCTGTCCCGTCGCTATCTCAAGAATGAAGAACTTAATACTTCAAAGAAAAAAATCCTGGCTGAATGAGTTTAACTATGGCGTACTCGATTGATCGACCTTAGTTGGTTCATGCGTTGTCTTAATGACAAAATCATCGGGAATGATTTTGAACAACTCTGCTGGCCCTGAAAGGGTGAATATCATGGATGATACGAATATCCGATTGCCCGTGATGCGAATAAGGAAGATAAAGTCACTGGTCGATTTTGGGAAGGGCGCTACACGTCTCAAGCACTTCTGGATGAAAGGGCACTAGCTGCTTGCATGGCCTATGTAGATCTAAACCCCATTCGTTCCCGTATGGCAGAAAAACCTGAAAAATCGGATCACACCTCTGTTAAGAAGCGTATCGAACACCAAGACCAGACTAGCCCGGATAACCCAGAAGCAATACGCACACAACCTAATGATTTATTACCATTCGCAGGCTATCCTCGTAACAAAATGCCAAAAGGTTTACCCTTTCGCTACACTGATTATCTTGAGCTGGTGGATTCATTCCTGAACATCTTCCTGACATACTCACCCGACTGAATATCGATCCCAGGCACTGGGTTTACCTGACAAAGGATTTCGAAAGTCCGTTTATACCACTCGTTTGTAGCGCGTATAAAATCAGACAAACCTGTGAGCAAATGGGCAAGAACTGGGTGCACGGTGTGAAGCGCTGCGCTGAAGTTTTTCCTGCCACATAACCCCAACAACCCTCTAAAAATTCTTTCAAACACCAACCTTGTATCAAAGGTTGCAGGATCATTTTGTCCTTTTGAACCCAGCCGAAGTAAAAACCTCCATTAAGGTAAAACAAAAATCTATTTTTAACTTAATGCCCCCTTCATTTAACTGAAACTATAGCTGAATAGTTGAAGTTTAATTTCCTTTCCAATCGCTGGGTGTCTATAAAGATGAGTCTATAAAGATTATAAAGATTTCCTGAACGCCGCAATCACTTGCCGGAGGTGTTTGGCGCTTTGTTTGCGGGGTTTTCGCAAAAAAAGTGACAAATATCGGAGGTCATCTGCATTGCCTTGTTATGTGATTTTATAAATTATTACCTGCGTAATAAACTATTGCATCACCTAAATAATCAACAATTTCTGGGTGGTAAGAGTTATGGAATTTTTTCATGTCTTCATTTTCTTTATAAAATATCCCCATACCTATATATGCTTCTTTAGATGGGATATAAAAACGACAAGCGATTTCAAAGTGCTCTTTCATTAATGCTTGAACATTTGCGTTATCAACCGCTGTTTCATCGACGTATTCTGCTAATTTTTTATATAAAACATCCCAGTCCTGATGGACAAGTTCTCTATTAACATGCGCACAATTATCAGTGGTTGATAAACTCTGAGCCTGTTCTACCTCAAGGGCATTTTTACATTCAGTTAAATACTCTTTACTCAATTTATTCATTTATAGATATTACATTAATTTAGATTTATAAGTGCCAAACTTGGCGAATCACATAACAGATATATTAACGAGGCCCCATGTCTCGTTATACATTTTTAGCTGTGATTTCAGCACAGGAACTCCTTAACTTTTTTGGTTTGTAGCAGTTTCTCTTTTAAGCGAGCCCTTGCTTGATTCAAGGACTCGTGATTTGCACCACCCTCGTATGAAGGTTCACGAACCTGTACCTCATCATCTTCCCAGCTGCATACTGAACAGATCTCCCAAGAACCACTATTCCAATCGGAGAGTTTTAAGTAACCACAACAGGGGCAAGCTCTAGGTATTACCAAGAATTCTGTAGGTTTATTCGTTTCTTTTCGCTCTTCGATACATGACCAGAATAACTTGGCATCTCTCGGGTACTCGCTTATAAAAACATCCCACCCAAATATGATAATTCTCATCGGAGGGTTCGACACCTCGACGCATGGCGTCGATCAGTTGAACCTGGATTCAGAACTTTGTCGCTAATTTATCACGACATAAAAAAAGCCCAGGAACCTTGTTACACCGTCTGGCTTGAGGTAACTTCCTGTAATTTACCTGGTATCTCACTATAATCAAACGACAGGAATTCAAACTTAGAGCATCTCTAGTCCTTAGATAAACTCACTGCTGAATGATCAGGGAAACCCAATGAAAATTGTAAATTTTAAAGACCTATCGATGAATAACTTTTCAGAGGTAGAAGTAGATTTTTCTGTATTACAATGGGTTGATATCAACCGACCGGTGGATAAATACATTCAGCATACTGAAAAATCCTTCCACAGCCGTCATAAAATCGACCTGGGTAATAGCTCTCATCCTCCATCATTTGAACAAACGCAAGATTATGAAATCCTGATTTTTCGAAACATTGATAGGCGTTTTGAGGTCATTCATCCCAAAACACGATCAATAGCTTTTCTCATTATCGGCAACACGATTACTTCAGTACATGACGAGGGGGATAACGTTTTTTCAGGTCTATACGAAAAATGGGTGGATAAATTTATCAAGAAACCCTCTGATGTCGTTTCTTTACTACATATCCTGCTAGATGAAATAGGTAACTCCTTTTTAGCTATCAGAGAGCCGTTGGTTAACCAGGTGTCAGAATGGCAAACAAGGTTATTAGACCCTAACGACCCATTTAATGACTGGCAAGTTATCATGAAAGCCAAATCCAGTTTGAGATCACTGAATACGAACCTGGAATTACAAAGAGAAGCTCTATTACGCTGGCGGGAAAATACTCGCTTTGAACTATCTCCTTCCAATAACATCCGATTCAATGACCTGGATAACCATCTGGCACGTATAGAAAGATTAGCCTCGGGCATCAGCTCTGACCTCGATTCCCTGACCCAGATTTACTTTGCTTCAACAGGGCAAAGAACCAATAGCACCATGCAAATACTGGCTGTGCTATCAGCTATTTTTTTACCCTTAAATCTCATTGCAGGAATATTTGGCATGAACTTTGAATTCATCCCGCTGCTGAAAAACCCCTGGGGTGTGGTCATAGCAATAGGCTTGATGCTGGTTATTTCTATCACTCTGCTGTGGTGGTTCAAGAAGAAAAACTGGTTTTAACTCTCATGAGAGATTCGTCGCTTCATGCGAAATATAAGGTGTTAAAATCTTTCTGGATATCTGTATCCATACTGGACTGGCAAGTAGGCTTAAAGCAATTAATGCAATCGTTGTCTGATAACCAAAGGTATTAATTAAACCAACCTGTAAACCCACCGTAGCCAGTATAAAACTGAACTCTCCAACCTGAGAAAGCAAGGCACCGGAGTACAGGCTTACTGCCCATTTATTACCCAGAATTTTTAATATAATGGCATTGATAAACGTATTCGTCACTAACACCCCCAGCAACAGACTTGCCAATAGAGCCCAGTTTTCGCCGATAAATGTTATATCAATAATCATACCCATGGATACAAATAGCACAGCCACAAAAATAACCTTTAAAGGTTCCAGAGCATGCGTTACCCAGTCTGTCTCCTTAGCCGACGCAACAACCAACCCTGCGACAAACGCACCTAATGCAGCAGACAAGCCCAGCACACCAGTGATAAAGGCAAAGCCAAAGCAGATCAACAGTGCAGAAAACAGCTGCAACTCATGATCCTTCTTAATTATTTTTGCAAAAGGAAGCTTGAGGTGTTTACGCGACGCTACCCAGATAGCGAAGACCGTAATGACCATACCACCGACCAGTTGTTTATAAATTAACGCCTGCTCTGGTGACTCTCCGGATAACATGGAAATGATGATCAGCATGGGCACTACCGCTAAATCCTGCGCTAAAAGAATCAGCAATACATTCTGACCCGCTGCAGTTTTCAGTTCATCGCTATCTTTGAGTAGCTTAAGCACAACAGCTGTGCTTGACAGGCTAATAACAAAACCCAAAAGCACTATCCTTGACAGACTCCAGTCCAGTAACACACCGATTAGCCAGGTCGTTGCAACGCTCACAGCAATTTGAAAAAAGGTGCCAAAGGTAGCAATTCGCCAACCTCTTGCCAGTTGGTACGGAGAAACTTCCATACCAATAAAGAACAATAAAAGCGTCACACCTATGGCTCCCAGATGTTCAATCAAGGTCACATCACTGACTATACCCATACCCTCTGGTCCTATGACGATACCGGTTATGATGTAACCGACTAGCTGAGGTTGTCTAAAAAACTGCAACAGCATGCCAATAGCTAGCACTACTGCGACGACACCAACGATCAACGGTAATAAAGGATCCAGATGCATGACTTTTTGTTATTCAGCTTTTGGATGAATGTTAAAATTCGGATTAAATTCCTGGATTTTTCCAACTCCAGAATAATGGATTTTCGGGTTTATCATCGTCGGCCTCGCGATCAATAAATTATTTGGATAAATAATATATTCCCGATTATCACTAATCAGTCGGGTGTTAAATAAATTGATATCAGATATCACACCTTCGACATAATTATCCGCTTCCAGAATACGAATAAATGTGCCTCTTTTATAGGATTGATGAGAGAGCAGGATGAAAAATGCAGTAATGTTACTAAGTATCGACCAACTGGCGAATAGTGCCACACCAGTTAATGCAATAATGCCTGAGGATGCTGCCAGCAGCCATTGAAAGTCAAACCCCCAGATAAATAATATAAGCACCAATACTACTACACCATTCAACAGTCTGAAAACAGCAACAGACTGTTTAAGCACTTTATTTTTGAGTGATCCCTGCTCGACCATGGCTTCAAGCCTGGGTATTGCCATTCTCTGCAAAACAACATAAAGCAGCAGAATAAATAAACTCAACACAACATTAACCTTGTACAGAGACAGCCAGTACAGTATTTGTTCAAGAAACGGTTGCACAATTAATTCCTCATAAAGACTTTGTAAGACCCTATAATGAAACCATGAAAAATAGAGAAGTATATAACTGCAATATCAGGAGCAGCTCAATAAACACTCACATTAACCTGTTGTCCATAAAAAAGCCCGGAATGATCCAGGCTTTTTTACTGCATTTGATTAAATCAGTTAATAGAATATATCTTAATTCAACTTCGCAGGGTTGCTAGTTTCTCCGCCCAGCAGGCTGTATTCAACCAGTGAACCGTCATACAGACTTACATGCTTATTACCTATCAATTCATGAGCCACAAACCAGACACCGGATGCCTGATGACCTGTATTACAGTAAGCAATGGTGCGGCCTTCAGGATTTAAGCCTTTAGCTTTCATAATCGATTTATAGCTTGCAACGGGTAGAAAACGAGCTGAAGCACCATCTGCTCTGGTAATCAAATCTGGTGACAGATCTTTCGCACCCTCAAGATGTCCAGACAATTCACCTTTCTTGGTGAATACGCCCATGTACTGATTCTGAGGACGCGCATCAGCAAACTGTACGTTCTTTCTTTTCAATCCATTTTTAACGTCTTCATAGGTGGCAAGAATACTTTTAATTTCCGTAGTTGCTACCCAGTTACCAGCTTTAACGGCTGGGGCATCTGTAGCCGCCGGCAAACCTGCTGCCAGCCATGCAGCCATACCGCCATCCAGAATCGCCATATTCTTTTGACCGTAATATTTAAACTGCCAGTACAGGCGAGCTGCTTCATTAACATCACCAGTACTCAAACCCGCTGGTACCAGAACAATAGTATCCCCCTTGTTAACACCCCAGGACTGAGCTAGCTTTTCAAAATCAGCTTTTAAAGGGATTAATTTTTTGACCTTTTTGCCTTCGACGGTACGATTAACACGAACCTTGCCGAAGTCAACCAGCCTGGCTCCAGGTACATGACCTGCAACAGTCTTGACCACAGTTTTCCCCTTTTCTGTTTTGACAACAGGGGCCTGGGTAAAAGTGGCAACCTTACCTGTTACCTGCAGAATAGTAACCTGATCCTTATGGGCATTTAGCCAGGTGGTATCAACCAGTGGTGAAACTGCTGATGAGGCCGAAGCGCTCTGTAATAACGCAGCTCCCAACAGCAAAACTGCAGGGATAGATTTTGTAAATTTCATTCTTTACTCCTTAATATATTTTTGTTTAAAGATTATGTAACAACTAGAAATCAACACGAAACTGCCGCCCCCTGCAGATCTGGATTCATCCGGATATGGGCTTCAGATTGCACTGATTCAAGTATTTCTGACCAATCGAACGGCAACTCACTCAGGACATGGGTATCCCGGTCATCCAGAATGCCTGTTGACGACTGCCCTTGCTGCGTCCAGCCAATTACCTGATCACGTCGCAGTAATAATTCTTCGATAAAAGGCCGCAGTAATGTCAGTAGTGCATCCAGCCATTGCAACACCTGCCAGGAAGGCCGTGCCCGATTAATCTGCCAAAACCCATCATCCAGCAGCCGTAATACTTCTTCAGACGGTAACATTTGTTCATCAGTCACCCAGCCATTCGTTGCAAACAGGGCAACGGGTATTCCATAAGCTGACATTGATACTGCTGCCACATGGGTAAAAGCCTGCTCAGGAGCTGACCTTACAAACAAATGAAAATGCCCGTGTTCCTCCCGACCCCATTCATCTGGGTCGTGAGCATGATAGTAAACCATGGCTCCGGTTTCAGGGTCACAACAATCATCATCGGGATAATGCGCCCAGGCCTGTATGGGTTTATCCGCTTTATCGCGCAGCCATTCACTCACGATAGAAAGCTTATCATTTGCCAATGACTGATGAATCAAAGCAACAGACTCCGCAGCTGCAGCAACCTCATCAAATGAACACTCATCGAGAGTCGTCAACCAGTAAGAGTAATCGGTGGAAACCTGATTCACAGTGCGAATAATAATTGCTCAGCGTCGAACCGGTGCACAGGGATTTTCGCCACGCTGTGCTGGAGCACAGGGGTTTTCACCGCGTGCCACTGGAGCACAGGGGTTTTCGCCGCGTGCCACTGGAGCGCATGGATTTTCTCCGCGTACCAACGGAGCACAGGGGTTTTCACCTCGCGCAGTGGGGGCACAGGGGTTTTCACCGCGTGCCATGGCCACCGGAATAAGCAGAGATGCGGCCGGTTCTGGCAACGGTGCCACACCCAGCATACCCATAGCCAGTGTTGGAATAGACAACGCGAGTAAATATTTACGTTTATTGCCAGAACGAGAAGATGATGTTTGTTTCATGATATTAAAAGTGACTCCATAATTGCATGCCGGCATAGCCGACGATAAAGCTAAATCCCAGCGTTTGTTTGTTCGTTAATATCGTCCTGATTAAGATAACTTAAACGCTTTTCGAAGCGGCTACCCATCACAAATCCCGCAACCGCCAGCACCGTCAACGCTAACAAAACGGCCCACGGTGAAACACCGAGTAATTGAGGCAGGGTTTTTTCTGTCAACTTTCCAGCATTCAAAATATCCTGCATCCATTGCGCATCAAAATTTAGCGAAAAAACCCAGATACCGATCACCATCCCGACTGCAAAAACAACCCCATCCATGCGTCCAGTCATAGCACCAACCACGGATGTACCGGGGCAGTAACCGCCCACTGCAAATCCAGCACCGACGAATGCGCCACCAAGCGCGGTAGCCGCGAGCATGGCAGGTGAAACATAAAAGCCATTCGAACCAAAGGTATTGTTTAACTGTAATAACTGTATGCCTAAAGATGCCACCAGAATAGCGGTGAACATAACCTTGAAAACAGACCAGTCGCTGAAGCGAAATTGCGCGGTTAATTTACAGGGCGAACCAAAACCAGCCTGCTCAAGCACAAAACCAAATAACAACCCTGAAGCCAGTGCTGTTCCTGCAGTACCATAATCCATTACCAGGCCCTCTTCATTAATACGCTAACCCCTAGACCAACTAGAAAGAAGGTCAGTAAAAAAACAAATCCGCTAATGCCCAGCATCGCAGCTCCTGATAAACCAATACCGCTGGTACAGCCTGACGCTATGCGCGATCCTATACCTGCAAGAATGCCACCAAACAGCGCAAGCAGGAGACGGGGGGAGCGCCCAATTTTATGAGCACCTTCAAGCATGAGTTTAAATCTTCCCGAAGCAACTGCGGCAAGTAAAGCGCCAATGGCGATACCCAAAACCTCGAAAACGATCCAGGATAATAGAGGGTTAGCTCCTTTTTTTAGCATAGGGCCAAGATATGCGTTTGCTTCTGTGACTTGAGGTGCAATTTCATCACCCAGTACAGCAGCAAAACGAGCAAACATACCTGACGCGCCAACACCATTCCCAACCAGAACAAAGGTCAGAATCAATACCAGACCCAGTACCACACCAGCAATATATGGCGGCCATAATGGCCGTTCAGAATCACCCATAAGTTTCACCCCATTTAAAAAACGTATAAGTTCTTAATACCAAATCTCAGAAACTGCTACAGCCCATGCTAACCGGACAGGAAGTAGCAGTAGATATTATGGATAAGTCTTCAATATGACATTTAACGGTGCAAGAGAATAGCACCAAGAATCAAGCTTAGAAAGTAAAAAGGGCCATTAAAGCCTCATCAGTTTTTTATATACATGCTCTATGTCAAGTTGATGAAATATTCACAGTTTTCGTGCATCAAAAAAGATTATAGGCAGATAAATTATTATTTGATTCTTTTAGAAAAATTTGTTTCATTTTAAAACTTATGGACGAGAATTTTATTAGTCAAAGTTACTTAGGTCCGTATTGAATTGAACCAGAGCTAAAAACACCGTAAAACATCTGCTTTTTTAGAAAGAAGGACTCCCTCCCCTTTGCGTAGAAAAAATACCACTGATTAATATACAGAAGAGTTCTAAAAGCAGGATAGTCAATGCTTTTTCTTATGCTAACACCTCGCCGCCTACACAAGTCTCAAAAGGCACTGGTTTACCGATAAAATACCCTTGACCATGAGTTACACCAAGCTCATTGATCATGCCTAACGTCTGCTGGTCACCCACAAATTCTGCAATAACTTCCATACCAAACGCACTAATCATAGCCGACAGGCTTTTGACAAAAATTTGATCGTCGGGGTTACTAGTCAGATTTTTGATATAAGACCCGTCCAGTTTCACATAACTTAGTGGTAACTTTTTAAGGTAGGTAAACGAAGAAAAGCCAACCCCAAAATCATCAATTGCAACTCTGACTCCATTATTGGTTATCTGATTCAGATTTTTTAACACTTGCTGAAAGTTTTCAATATACGCAGTTTCCGTCAACTCGATGATTAGCCGATTGCTATCTATTTTGTATTTATCAAGAGCCCCAAACACTAGCTCTGGAAAATTATCTGCCTGCATAGTAGGAGCAGATATATTGATAGCAATAGTTAGATCTTCACCCTTTGATAATCTATCATGTAATTTAGCTAAGGTATGTTCCAGCACCCATACATCGATATTACGAATTTCCCCAGTCTTTTCGGCCAAAGGAATAAAGATAGCAGGCGAAATATTAGTTCCACTTTCATCCTTTAGTCGAATCAACACCTCATGGTGCGATATCTGGTTTTTCTGGATATCTATTATCGGCTGATATACCAGCTTGAACGAACTGGTTTCGAGCGCATGTTTAATTGCCAGACTCAGGTTATGATCCTGTTTGATTTGGCATACTCGTTCATCACTAGAATCAAAAATATGCCACTGCCCTGCTCCTTTCTTTTTGGCATGATACATTGCCAGATCTGCATTGACGATCAGGCTTTGAGGATCATTCCCCTGTTCAGGAAAAAGAGAAGCGCCGATGCTGACGGTATATTGAACACGACGTCCTCCTCCAAGCTGAATACTACTGCTTAACTCTGTAGATAGTTTCTTCAATACTGCGCTCAAATCATCATGTTTGATATTCACCATTAGAATAGTAAATTCATCCCCAGCGAAACGACTTATCGTATCGGATGCACGAGTTAATTTACGCAGCTTACTGGCAATATCGACAAGCACCTGATCGCCTGCATTATGACCATAAATATCATTGATTTGCTTAAACCGATTAACATCGATAAAAACTAAAGCTCCTCTGACACCACTTTCCAGCATTTGCGTAATCGTGGTATTAAATGATCTTCGATTGCCAATACTGGTTAGACCATCGTTATTCGCCATCCAGCGCAGTTCATTTTCGGCCGCTTTCTGGTTCGTCTGATCAATTCCAATTGAAAGTATAATGGGACTCCCCAGCTCATCTTCTACTAAAGCGTGTGTCCAGGTAATAATTAAATTTTTATTATTTTTATCTACCAGATTATTCTCATGCTGAAACACATCAGTTTTGTTGTGAATCAGCTTCTCAACCATTATTCTGAACTCTTCTATCTCGTGATCATGATAGATCAGGTCGGCAAAATTTAATGGGGGTTCATCATGCAGGGTATCGAATTTTTTATTGGTGGAATAAATATTGAAGTCAAAATCTTGTGTAATAATAAAAATTTGCGAGTTATCAAATAGACGAGTCAGGAAAGACCTGGAGCGTGTTAAGGCAGCAACCTGTTCCTCCAGTGATTCATTTTTAAGGTGTACCTCCCTATGTAGTTTATCGAGTTCCCTGGCAACATACACCGTACTGTGTTCTAGCGTACTTAGCTCATCCATGAAAAGACATTTCCTGCCAGACATTTTTTTTACTGCCTGGGAGAAGTTTTGCTGGGGTAACAGGTGCAAAGCCTCGGTGATTTTACTCAGTTTATTCATCGGTGTGTGTATTAGCAACAACATGATGAGTTCAGCTGACAGCAAACCCAGGCTGACTGTAGAGAAAACGCGCCTGATATTGCTATTTAACGACTCATAAGCTGATGACCTGTCATCAACAGAAACGAACATAGTACGCTCACCCAAAATACTAACATCAGATAATTGCAGCCTGGAGATCAGATATTGCCTGCTGTCATTGATAAATAGTTCTTTCTGCGTGCTGCCATCTAATGTATTTCTATCCGAATATTTTTTAACAATGGGGAATATTCGATCAAAGTCAGTCACCGCCCAGGCATAAACCTTCCATTCAGGCAGATAACGCTCCGGATGCGGATTTCCAACGATTTCTTCAGCACCAAGCAGAATGCCGACAGCTGAATGTGAGAAGTTATAAAAGGCTCTGACTATATCAGCCATATTTTGCGCCAGTACAATCGTACCCGACTCCCCCTGTTCACTAAAAAATGGCTGAAGAACGATCATCAAACAGGATTGCTTACAGTAAATCAGGTTTGCAGGTTCATCCG
Organism: Gammaproteobacteria bacterium; assembly: GCA_050298595.1. GTDB lineage: Bacteria > Pseudomonadota > Gammaproteobacteria > JACNJF01. The sequence goes on from JBNKUM010000085.1 coordinate 263,501, forward strand.
ATAATGAATTTTTATCAAGAACTCCCAAAATGGCATGCTGCAGGTCAGCATTAAAAACCAGATCGGGTGTATTTACTGCTCCCAAAACCTGCTGCTCACTGTCATAGATTGCAAGATAATCTAGCCCAAGGTTGATATGGTAAGAAAACCAGTCCTCCTCCAATGATCTCTTCAGGCTACCTGTATTACTGGTCAAACCATCTAGACTCTGCTGGACTATAGGCTTATCAGATATCAATTCAGCAAACTGAGATAGCCTTAAGAAGCTTTCATTGACCAACTCATTTAATAAAACAGTTTGATTCGTATGCGACCGTTCGAGTCCAATATTAAATTCTTTATGCTGTTCATCTATGAACTGCCAGATCCAGATAGCGGATATGCCTATAAGCACAAGACTTAGGAATACGACGGCTTTCCATTTAAGGCTAATATACATAACTACGATTCACATTTTTATAATTAGAAGTGATAGGAAAGCTGTAACACTAAAAGATCCCTGCTTTCCTTTATTTGGGAGTAATCAATGATATCAGAATCATTTATATATGCCGAACCATGATTATGGCTATATTCTCCAGTAAGCGACAGATTCGTTGTGTAATACCATCGTACACCTATAGTTTTGGTTTTGTTATACTGACTTACTGGATTTGCCCTGGTGCGTGAGGCAAACTCTTTACCATCTTTATCGTTTTCATTGTAATAAAGATTTTCGTGGCGCACATAGAGTGTGAATTGTTCCCAGCCGAGCCATTCTGCCTGAAAATAGTATGCCCTGGATGTAGCATCGTACGAAGGGACGGCCTGATGCAAAACTTCAAGACTGGAAATATTAGAATTAATATCAAGATATTCACCTGTTAACACCCAGCTTTGTAAATTGTATTGTAAAGATATCAGTGTCAGCAACGAATCGACATGCTGACTGGTGATATAGTCGGTATAGGCGCGTGGATCAGCAGCGAGAATAGCATCGGCAGCAAGCTGCTCTGTAGCAGTAAAAGAGGGCGCATCCTGCAGATCTATTGAAACATTCAGAAAGGTCAGGGCAATAGTCAGATTAGGCTGATTTTTCGGGACAAGTCCAAGCTTAAGTCCGAGCTTTTCGACATCTCTAAACTCGCCAGCAACATCTTTCTGATAGACCTGATATTCAATAGCCGCGTTATCAAGTTGGGTCTCACCTGCATACAGATCAAAACTGATATCGCCTAGTGAATTGCGACTATTGAGATACAGGTCTACACCATCCACAGATAATAGTGGATCCCAGTATGCTTCGAAATAAACCGACTGCGGCACTATTACTCCAGGTCGTGCATGAGGTACATCTCGAGTGGTATTATAAATACCATATGGACTCTTCACCCGGCCAAGGCGAACACCCGATATACTATCATCTGTAACAGACAAACTGTAATCCAGTAACAGAAAATCGACTCTGGGATCACCATCATCCAGATCACCAGCCTTACACGAAAGCAACTGTCCGGCTGCGCGCAGCTCATCTGATATCTGCCAGGAACTATTCAGGCCTATTTCTCGAAAGTTAAAATGTGTTCTCGTTTCACTCACATAAAACGGATTGTCTTCGGAAGAGATCATAGCCTGGCTAATATAACCATGGAATTGCAGATCATCGGCAAATACGCTTGCGCTAAAAAGTGCGGACATACGGGCTGATGCCAAACACCTTAACGTATACTTACTCATGAGAAATCTCTGTCATCATGCCTTTACCACTATGGTCTATTACCGAACTATCAACATACCCGATTACACCCGGCGTATTTTTTACTGTCTCAAGCATTTGCCGGGATGAAGATAACTGTTCTGGAGATGAACCTGTACCACTAAAAACCAGTCTGTGCCATAAACGGTTCAACTGGTAGGACTGCATACGAAGATACTCATTGACGAATGATTTATGGATGGCACTATCATTTTTCAGAGTATATACCTTAACGGCTGTACCATCAGACCACACCTTTTTATGCATGGAATAAATACGTAGCAACGTATTGCTTGAGAAATCTTCACCTTTCAACTGAGGCTGGTGAATAACTACTGCCTCAGCTAGCGAAAGGCCTGGAATTAAACATAGCAACAATAAGGAGGCTTTATTGAGAATATTTTCAAGTCTAGACAAATTCGTCACTAATCGAAGACATTATAATAATGAGATAATTCGAAATACTTAGACTTCGAGAACTCTGCCTGGGCAGACACGCAACAAACCTTAGGAGTTTATAGTTTAAAAGTAAATGGAAATATTTATCAGACCCACTTTATGAAATTAATAAATAAAAACAATTTCTTATGGAAGAAAATCTGAGATAGAGGCGCAACATTACTCATCGCGAAAAAACCAGGCTTAAGCCTATCCAGTCGAGAATTATTCAAACTCAAAAAAAATTAACAGCTCCTGCACTCGGGGAAAACTTAAATTTTAGATAATTAAAAAGTATGAAAAGCGAAGATGTTCTGCATGCTATCAATTGAAAGATTGATAGCCTCCGAAACAATAGTGAAAACCCATCATAGCAGCTGTGAAAGCTTATTTTCAGGGCTATAGTGTGGAACCTATAACCGTTAACTCTGCCTCACCATTCACAGCCTCTTCATCAACCAGGCAATGAGTTGCATCCTCTATGGTCGGCATTTCAAACATCACCTTGCGCAACAGACCTTCCATCACACCGCGTAATCCACGTGCACCCGTTCCTCTCTTAATTGCCAGTAACGCGATGGCAGTTAAAGCATCAGAGGTAAATTCAAGTTCTACGCCTTCAAACTCGAACAGGCGCTTGTATTGTTTGACCAGTGCATTTTTTGGTTCGGTAAGTATTTTTACCAACGCATGCTCATCCAGATCGTGTAAAGCGGTAATCACTGGAAAGCGCCCGATAAATTCCGGAATCAGTCCAAAATGACGGAGGTCATCAGGTTGCACCTCCTCCAACAACTTAAGCTGGTCGTAGGCCTTTCTGGGTTCGGATAAATCAACATTGAATCCGATACCTCGATTTGCCCCACCCAACCTGGATTGAAGAATCTTCTCTATACCAGAGAAAGCGCCTCCAGCAATAAACAGAATATTTCGAGTATCAATCAGTTGATCACCTTGCTGGTCTTTTCTCCCCTTACCAGAAAGTTTAATTTTAGTGCCTTCGATAAGTTTCAGTAAGGCCTGCTGTACACCTTCGCCCGATACATCGCGTGTCCCATGTGATGATTCACCTGCTTTGGCTAGCTTATCTATTTCATCGATGTAGACAATCCCCCATTCAGCTAACTCTTTATTACCTTCCGCGCTGTCCATCAACCTTGTGAGAATTGATTCTACATCTTCACCCACATAACCCGCCTGGGTTAGCGTGGTAGCATCAGCAATTACAAAGGGCACACCTACTATTCGTGCCAAAGTGCTAGCAAGTAGTGTTTTACCTGTACCGGAAGGACCCAGCAACAGGATATTTGATTTATCAATCTCAATCTCTACCTTCTTAACATCCATACTGTCAGGCTGATTTTCCATCTGCAGGCGTTTGTAGTGGTTATAAACCGCAACTGCCAGCGTTTCCTTACCCAGATCCTGACCGATAATATACTCATCAAGCTTGCTTTTAAGCTCAGCTGGTTTTAACAGATTCTGTAAGGGTTTAGATGCTGCGCGTTTTCTACCCCAGCTACCTACTACCTGCGAAGCAAGGCGCACACATTCTTCACAGATATGACCTTCTTCTCCGGCAATAAGCGGAATATTTGGCCCCTGTTCCTGACCACAAAAAGAGCAATGTGCTTTTTGATTTTTCATATCAATCTCACTTTTAACCAGGGTAAACTCAATACGTTTATTTTTTCTGCAAACCAGCTAGCCAGACTTTCTGACAGTTCCTGCGATTACGCTCTAGCAGGATCTCATTGATACGGGTTTTGACTTTATTGTAGGGAATGCGTTTCGCCGGTTTAACCTGCTCACAGTAAAGTATATGAAAACCCATTTCAGATTCGACAACAGGGCTTATTTCATTCTCTGACATATTGAATAATATTTCATCCAGTTCAGGATATAACTGTCCACGCGTGACTTCTCCCAACTTCCCACCTTCTATCGCCGTGGGACATTCTGAATATTGTCTGGCAAATTGAGGGAAGCGATTGGTTCTACTACCTAACTTAGAGGCAATCTCGGATATTTTTTTCCTGGACTCGACTTCTGTATTTTCAGCAAAATCATCATTAATAGTGATTAATATGTGGCGCGCCATACGGCTTTCTGGCTGTTCGAAACGATCATGATGCATTTCATAGAACAACATAATATCCAGCTCAGTCACATCAGCAGCTTTAGCACCGATAATCTGCATCACACCGTCGAAAGTCAGCTCCCGATATAGCGCTGCACTGAGCGTTTCACGATTCAGGCCATTTGCATCTAAATCCTGCAGGAATTCATCCTCGTCCACATAGCGAGAAGCAATAGCGTTTATAGACTGTTCAATCTGTTCAGGGGGAACGATAAATGAACGAGCCTCATCGCTGTTAAGAACCAGTGACTCCATATCAAAACTTTTATAGGCGCTCTGCAAAACTTTTTCGTACTCATCAGATTTTAATTGAGCAAGATTCTTACTGAATTTATTCAGAGAATTACGCAGCAAATGGTAATTAAACTCTGGAATTTCATACCCCTGTTTCATAGCCAACATCTCATTCTTCCGCAAGTTCCAGATCCATGAATTCAAGAGCTGTCTCAGGCACCTTTACAACACGTCCCATAAAACGGGCATGATAAAATGGTCCACCCTCCTCTTCTCTTAAGACTTTTTCAATCTCACCTTCATCACCAGGATGAGCAATCACGTCGCCCTTAATGCCCAGTGGGATTTTTGGTGTGACCTTATCCCTGAATTCATAACGTGTATGAACATAAGGATCTGATTCTAGTATCAGTTCCTGTTCACGACAACCGACCATGATACCTAACTCAAAAAAATCAACCTTATAGATCAACTGATCCTGCAGGTAGGTACCCACATCGCGCACATAACCCACATTGCCTCTGCGCACCAGTAGCTTACCGGTATCCTGCCCCGGATAGGTACCATCGTTGCGCAGGTTTCGAATTACTCGAACCGCTTCACCATATTCATACCTGGGGAGCACTGAACATTCCTCCCGGCATCAGGTCTGACAATGGCACCATTATCTCTACCGGCTCCAGCATCCTGAAAACCTTGAATACTTTTTCGGTAGCGGCATCTGAATCCACAAAATCAGAATAAGCCTTTAATAGCAAGGCGCCATAAATTGTACGCATCTGATCTTCGTCTTCAGGCATATCTTCAACTTTCGCAATATAGTCATGAAAACGCTGTAGAATATGCAAGCGGTTTACATGAACAATTGATGGCTCGTATTCAACATCAAAATATTCAAGAAAGTCCTCAGCACTACTTAATTCGTCCAGATCCAGTTCAAATTCACTTTCACTCATGCTTATTCTCCTGCTTTAAAATCTGAGCCGATAGATACCGGCCTGTCTGTTAACCTCATCCTCAGCGATCTGTAATAATGAACTCACGCTGAGCCTGTCTTTTGTATCGGTTTCAACTATTTTCCGTAGCCGTTCTATCGCGCCCTGATAATTTTCCAGCCGCATTTCCAGATAGCCTGCACCTTTTAATGCCAGCAGATAAAACCGCAGCTCTGTCATCGATTCTTTTGCTGCATCATCAATCTGCTGCTCTGTAATGTCCTGCCAGTTTTCAGGCAAACCCAGTCGCACGGAAAAAATCCTGAGTACCCGTTCTGCCAGCCTCAATGCATCTGTACAACGGTGCTGGTAGTAGTAATAGCGGTATAAAGCGACCAGTACCATTGGATGCTCCGGCTCCAGAAAGTACGCACGCAACAACAGATTTTCTGAATTTTTGCCGCCATAATTTTCTGCCGCTTTTTCAATACATTGCTCGGTTTCAGACTGCATTGCTTCATCGAAATAAAGCTCCTCGCCTGCAAAGTCGAGCAAATCCACGCTCATTACACGACCTTCTTTAAATCGATACTGACCGGTTGACACACCTGCTTTGCATCACAATCGTCACACTCATCTTCGGGTGATTGACCATCCGGCAGACAGCCATGTACACCTACAGCCTGTTCCAGTAATCGTATCCGATCCAGTAGACAGGTAATGGCTTCAGCAACAGGATCAGGGATGAGATGATGATTTAAATCTATATCTTCCAGATCTGAGGTATTTATGCTGTTGCGGTTACTGACCACTTTTCCAGGAATACCGACTACCGTTTTACCCATGGGTACCGATGAAATAACCACCGAATTGGCACCGACTCGGGCATGCGCTCCAAGCGTGATCGGCCCAAGAATTTTGGCTCCGGCCCCTACAATCACATGATTTTCCAGCGTGGGATGGCGTTTTCCTTTATTCCAGGAAACTCCACCCAGAGTCACCCCATGATAAATAGTCACATCGTTTTTAACCTCTGCGGTTTCACCGATTACGACACCTGCACCATGGTCTATAAAAAAGCGTCGTCCGATAGTCGCACCAGGATGAATATCAACACTGGTCCAGATACGTGCAATATACGAAATCAGGCGCGGCAAATAACGCAACCCTCTGCACCAAAGTCGATTAGCTATGCGATACATCATGACCGCGTGTACACCGGGATAGGTGGTGATAATCTCTGCTCGCGTTCTGGCAGCAGGGTCACGATGAAAAACACAGTCGATATCCTCACGCACCATCTGAAACCAGGATAAGCGGGTTTCAGTTTCAGTTAGCTGCTCTGAGCCATGCGAGCTCATTGATACTGCCATTGTTCACTGCCAGGATAATTTATCTGCTGATAAAACAGTCTCAAAACGTCACCAGCGGGTGCGGATTTATGCTCTGTAGCAAACTGTCTAACCAGTAATAATAACTTCTCGGCCTGATCACGCGTGAGCTGATACCCCATATCCGCATACACCTGGGTAATAGAATGAGTACCAGAGTGCTTACCTAACACAAACTGATGCTCTCTGCCCAGATCGGCTGGATTAACCCCTTCATAATTGAGTCGATCCTTCATCAGTCCATCGACATGAATGCCCGCTTCGTGAGTAAACACACCACCTCCGACCAGACTCTTCTGCCAGTTCACATAGCGTCCTGAGGCCTTCTCTACCAATGAAGAAACCTGTGCATAGTTCGACATATCAATGCCGTCCTGCTGAGGATAAAACTTGCGTACCCCCATAATAACCTCTTCCAGAGCGGCATTACCTGCGCGCTCACCCAGACCATGTACCGTCGTATTCACATGCGTAGCACCACCACGAATAGCCGCCAGGGTATTCGCCGTTGCCAGACCCAGATCGTCATGAGCATGCATCTCAAGCTGCAACCCGGATATACTGCGCAGCGTCTTAAATGTTTCGTATACCTGAAAAGGTTCCATAATGCCGACCGTATCTGCAAAGCGGAAACGGCATGCACCCACCGACTCAACAGCATCCACTACGCGCATCAGAAAATCCAGATCGGCACGAGAGGAATCTTCACCGCCGACACAAACCTCAAGGCCCAGTTCTGACGCAGCAAGAACATGTTTTGGAATTTGTTTTAATACCCACTCACGGTCACGCTTGAGCTTGTTTTTGATTTGCTGATCAGAAACAGGAATAGAAAGATCAATGCTATGCACCCCCAGATCTTTACATAAAGACAGGTCTGCCATATTCATACGCGACCACACCATCAGACGTGAACGCTTGACCACCAGGGATACCGCGCGGATAGAATCGCGCTCAATCTCGCCCATGGCAGGAATACCTATCTCCAGCTCTGGAATACCGATGGCATCCAGCGCTTCAGCTATGGCAATTTTTTCATCCAGTGAAAATGCGACCCCGGCTGATTGCTCGCCATCTCTCAGGGTCGTATCGTTAATAATTGTGTTATGCATTGCTACACTCGTTTCAAAATCCTTATACAGAGTAATAGCAAGCTCTATGTCATTGTGGACTTACTCTTAACAATCAATAAGTTATGTATAATTACTTTGAATACTAATGCTACAGGAATTACTTTTGTAGCAAACCTTACACTGTCGAAAGCACTGATAGTGCTTTCACTGAAAGCTTCCCTACATTTACCCTATAGACAGTTGGAATATACTGATAAAAGAAGCTGCAGTGTAGTTGCGGAAAAAAAGAAGAAAGCAAAATCGTCTGCTTGATGCCAGCAAACTATCAACCAGGCATAGATCGGTGAAAACGCCTTTTCCGAGGCTTAGACAGAACCTTGCCCACCCAGGCAGGTAAGAAAATTGGGAGTTAAGTAAAATACCGTTATCCCAGAAAAGAATCGCATCAGCAGAAAATTCTTACGCAGCAACTGTTAAGACTGGCTCTGTATCAAATTTTGCGACTATTCAACAAAAACCATTGGGGACTAGCCTAAGCCAGCATGAGCTGGACCACCCCCGGCATGGCTCAACCTTCCAAATCTATCAGGATAGTACTCCTAAAGATGTGTGCCCTTGTTTGCTTTAAGGAATACTTGATAAAAAAAGAAACCCAATATAAAAATGTAGTGCTCAAGATTAAAAGTGTAGTAAATAGATCAATTGTTTATTAGGTATTTTGAAATTGAAATTGCTTTAACTTTCAGATTACTTCTAAAGGGGACAGGCTATGATAAAATTACTTTCAAAAAAATTTGCCGGGACTATTTTAATCGCTTCCTTAATATTTCTGATGTTTTTTCATCTATTAGTTGTTTTCAATGTTTTACCAGGTGATATCGTTTGGGGTGGAACCGTGGATGAAAATTCCGTTGTAAAATATGAATTAATTGCTTTATTTATAACGAGCTTTTTATTGTTTATTGCCATTGTGAAAGCCGGGTATATCAACAATACTCTTCTTAAAAAAACAGCTAATATTTTTATCTGGCTAATGGTTGTGTATTTTGCATTTATGATCTTTGGAAATTTGATCGCCAAAAGTATAATAGAAAAAAGTGTTTTTATACCCTTATCCGCTCTTATGTTTATTTCTTCTCTAAGGTTGGCGATTGAAAAAGATTAAATAGTTGCATCAGAAATTATTTTTTAATGGTATCTATAGCCATTAGAAATAATCGAAGTAATTTGGGTCAGGTCAAATTAAAATATTAGATAGGTCTGGACACGGCAGCTTTGTAACTCCTTGATCTACACCACCTCAACCTACGGTTCTGGGTTATTACTGGTTAAACAGGAAACCCTGCATTGTGTCGCAGCTCTGCTACCGGAGCAGGAGTGATTTATACCTCCATCTCTGTCTCATAACGACACACCCGGTTGCGCCCACCCTGCTTGGCGGCATATAGAGCAAGGTCTGCAGCTTTGACCAGCGCCTGCAGCGAGTTCGCTTGTTGCGGAAAGGTCGCCACACCAATACTCACACTGATTTTGATAGTCTTCCCGTCGCCGATATCGAAGGACTGAAGCTCTACCGACGCGCGTAAGCGCTCGGCAATTTTCATGGCCAGGGTCGCAACCGTCTCTGGCAGGATCAGCGTGATTTCCTCACCGCCGTAGCGGCACACGCGGTCGATGGAACGCGCCTGTTTCACCAGTAATTCGCTGATACCCTTGAGGATGGTATCACCGGCCTGGTGTCCGTAGGTATCGTTGACTTGTTTGAAGTAGTCGATGTCGAGCATCAGCAGCGACAGCTGGTGCTGGAAACGCTGTGTGCGGAAAATTTCGTCTTTCAGCAATGCATGAAACGTGCGATGGTTATACAGCTCGGTGAGGCCATCACGTCGCGCCTCTTCCTCTGCCAGTTCCGCACGCAAGCGCTCGCTAATGTCGCGCGCCACAGCAAGAACTCCCGCCATTTCACCCTTCTCATTGCGGTACACGCTGGCGTTGTAGAGCACCTTCGTCAGTGCCCCTGACGCATGCTTCATGGTGAGTGGATAATCTCTGACAGATCCCTTGGCGAACGCTTCCTGATAGCCCGCGAGCGCCCTGTCCGGCTCGGTGAAATATATCGAGAAATCGCTGCCTATCAGCAACTCGCGCTGCACGCCTGTCATCTGAATCGCCGCCTCGTTGACGTCCATGATCCTGCCCTCCATGTTGATCGTTACCAGTGGATCCATGTCTGCCTCGATCAGGCTGCGTGCATACAGCAGTGCCTGGCGCTGCTGTTCTTCCGCCTGCTTGCGCTCTGTGATATCACGCACCGTGGCTAGCACTGAGGCCTGTCCCGTCTCAATGCGGGTCAGAAACACATCGGAGGGAAATGGTTCACCATTCAGGCGCTGATGTTCCCACTCGAAAAAGCTGTAACCCTCGCGCATGGCGGTCGCGATCAACTTCTGCGCGGCCTCGGCCGAGGAGCTTCCGTCGGGTTGTCGTTCAGTCGAAATATCCCATGGCCCAAGTGCGGTAAAGTCGGCCTTACTGGTGGCGCCGAACATTTGCAGTGTTGCCTGGTTGACGTCGGTGAAGCGCCAGGACGGCGACTTTAGCACCATCAAGGCATCGCGCGAACTCTCGAACAACTGTCGGTATTTCTTCTCGCTTTCCAGCAATTCCAGTTCAGTCTGCTTTTCTTTGCTGATATCACGTATTGTGGCCTGCAGGAATGTCTGTCCTTTCGGCCCCATGCGGGTTCCCATCACACTGGCGGTGAATGTCTCACCGTTCAGGCGCCGAAGCTCCCACTCGAAAAGGAGAGAGCCTTCGCGCAAGGTAATCATCCCCAATTCCTGCGCTTTCTCTTTCGAAGAGCGCCCGTCCGGTTGTCGCTCGGGTGAAATATCCCATGGCCCCAGTGCGGTGAAATCAGCCTTGCTGGTGGCGCCAAACAGTTTCAGCGCGGCTTGATTCACCTCCGTGAAGTGCCAGGACGGTGGCCTGGCCACCATCAGGGCATCGCGTGAGCCCTCGAATAACTGCCGGAAATTCTCCTCGCCTTCGCGCAGCTCCTGTTCCGCCTGCTTGCGCTCGGTGATATCCGTGAAAACGGCTAGCAGGAAGGATGTTTTCTTCACCATCATGACCCGACCATTGATGTCCGCATAGAAAATCGAGCCATCCTTTCTTTTCACAGGAGTATCGGGTACATAGCTGATTTCGCCCTTGATATTCTGCTCGATCTGGCGATTGATGTTGTCCATCTCTTCTCTGGGGAGAATGTCCTCTACCCCCAACCCGAGAATCTCGTCGGGAGTATAGTTGAGCATGCGCTGTAACGAGGCATTGCTCATGCAGAATTGCCGGGTTTCGGTATCCATGAGGACGATTCCGTCCTTTACCGAATCGAAAACCGTGCTAAGCAGCGCCTGAGATTCCTCCAGTTGCTGTGTGCGTGCCTGAACCCTGTCTTCCAGCTCATCATTCAACTGGCGGATTTTTTCTTCAATCTGCTTGCGCTCGGTAACGTCATGAAAAACGCCTACCAGTATGGGTCGTCCTGCTAGCACCATGGTGGTCGTGTTGACATCGGCATAAAATACCGATCCGTCCTTGCGTTGCACTGGCAGGTCAGGCGCCAGATGGATCTCACCTTTTGCCTGGCGTTCGACTTGTTGCAGCACTTCAGGAAAAGCTGCTGCTGGGTGAATGTCTTCGATGCCAAGACAACTCAATTCCTCCAACTGGTAACCCAGCATGTCACAAATTGCGCTATTCCCCATTACAAACTTCCTGGTTTGCGCATCTGCCACCAGGATACCGTCTATGGTGGCATTGAATACGGCCTTGAATCTGAGTTCAGCCTCTTCAAGATCCTGGGCCGCCTGCTTACGCTCCTCAATTTCTCGCTTCAGTCCGAAATTAGCCTTTTCCAGGTCCTCCGTCATGTTGGCCAGAGACAGGGCCTGGTTGCGCGACCTTGTCAACGGCAGGAGCACGTAAAAAAGCAGCAGACTGATAGCCGTGCCAAGCAACAGGATGCTGTTCACCTTACCGGCATCGATGGTTTCTTCAAAATAGGGTGAGGACTTGAAAACCAGCAGCCAACGACGACCGGCATATTCCAGGATGGACTGGTAGGTGGCAAAATGTGCGTGACCGGGATGGGAGAGGTTCGACTCCATGTCCCCGCTGGGATAAAGTAAGGCCTCTTGAAGCGGTTCACCCCCATCGAAAATCTGAAGATCAACATACTCCCGCTTATCTATCAGAAGCCCCTGCATCAGATCATTCATGCGGAAGGGACTGTAAACATATCCCATTAAGGCCTCACGCCTCTGTTCAGGGGTATCTGCGACTTCTCCATTACGGTAAACCGGCAGATACATAAGAAAGCCCGCCTGAACATCTTTTTCTGTTTCCTGAAGCAGGGTCACCTTGCCACTCAGAGCGGGTAAACCGGTGTCCCTGGCCATCATCATGGCTTCTCTACGCGTGGCTTCGGAGAACATGTCATAACCAAAAGCCCGCTGGTTTCGCCAGTCAAAAGGCTCCAGGAAAATAATGGAGGTGTATTCCGGGCGTTCTCCATCGGGGCGGATCTCATATTCGGGAAAACCCTCATCCCGAATTTGACGGATATGAGTACTCTTTTCTGCAGCAAGAATTCTTCTGGAAAAGCCAAGCCCTTGAACACCTTGATAGTGTTTATCAATCTGCAGTGCGGTTACATAGGTCCGCCATTTAGCCCGAGTCACTTCCTCGGAGCCTGCGAAAAGACCTGCGCCGCTTTGCAGCAGAAATGCACAGGTATGCAGACGGTCGCGAAGGGCCATTTCAATTGTCTGACTGCGAAAAACAAAATGCTCATTGGCGCTTTGCATCACGGCACTCCTGGCGATATACCAGGAGAAAAAAGTGACCACCAGAGACGCCAACAGGACTATCCAGGCTATAGCTTTACCCTGAAAAATGGATGGCAGCGGTGAAGTATCCTCGTCAGACGTTTGGGCAGCAGAGAAAGCGGGCTGCGAAGCAGTCGATTCCTGGATATCCTGGTTTTTCATATTATGCTCATTCTTATCCATGATGATCACGTCCGGCACAATAGCCAGTATAGTTTCTCAGGGGAATAAGTGTGAACAGTTCCTGTTTCTACAGACAGTCTTTGGCTGCACGGATGGTCAGGGTACTATCCTCGGCCATGGCTTCAACACGGTTAATGCTAACTCTCCCATACACTTTCCCTGATCACTAAAGAACCTTTGGTTATTCAGACAGAGTTTGCGGAATGCATAGGAGCATGAAAATACAAAGCAACTGTAATGGTTTACGAAACAGTGGGTCACCCTCTAATACGAGCGGTCAAATGCGGAATCCAGGTTCAATGTAATAAACCGACTGTTTCTAACAAGCATTTTCTGTCTCTATCTAGCTACAGTGTTAAACGCCCACACCTAACCATTAATCAAAAAGTTTTCAATTTAACTGTCTCAGATTTGCGACAGTTAAATCTATCAAAAACAAATCATAGAATTATAAGTAATTGATTTAACGAACAAATTATGAATTGGATCAAGAAGTGCTCTATCCGTACTGTTGGAAGGATTCACAATCCTGTCCATTTGTTTAATCACACACTTTTAGGAGAATATTTATGTTTAAAAAATTAACCCTTGCAGCACTAGTACTTATTTTTTCAGGCGCGACAGTTGCTGCTGAACAAGATCTGTATACAAAAATTGACACCGATCAAGATGGTACCATTAATAAAGAAGAGGCCTCTCCATATCCTATTTTGACGGATAAGTGGAGTGAGCTGGATGCAAATTCCGATGGAGTGCTAGACCAGGCTGAATTTGCTAAATTCGAAACTATTACCGAATAGCGATCCCTCTGGGGTCTTTGGTAATTTCTTAAACCGGTATTCAACCTGGAATCCGCAGTTGTACGAGCTGTAGTGCGTTTGCGGTGGTGTAGATCAAGGCGTGACGACGCACAATAGCGGGCTATTCCAGGGAGTTACAAGGCTTCCGCGTCCTGCTCACACCCCTTACCTATGTCCTTATTGGCAAAGTAGAGAAACACCGACTCAAACGTGCAATTCAGCTCGTAGCGGAATTCACCTGCCAGGTTTTCAGCATGGATGCTGTTTCATTATGGAAAGTTTTTCAGATATTAGCGGTCAACTGCAAAATCTAGGTTTAAAATTCACCATCCTTCACAATTCTCCCGAAAAAGAGCGATTACCGGCATGTTAACTTTACACGGTATGCCTCTTTCTATCGTTCTATATAAGCTGTACCGGACGCATGCACAACAGACATCAAATGATCATCCTGGCACTTTGCTCATTCACCGCAATCCCCCTTCCCCTGGCAGCGGACGATTCAGTCGTTCAGGGCATCACCTGGGAACATGGCGTGGACGCAGGCATCAACGGCTCTACCGGAAATTCGGACAGCCGTTGCGTACATCTGGGCTATACCGCCTCTCGCAAGGATGACCAGGATGGTTGGAAATTCACCAGCAACTACGACAAGGCGCAGACCAACAATATCGAATCCAGGAATCAGTTCTTTGCCGATCTGAAGAAGGATTGGTACCGGAATGGCACCCCCTGGTTCGCGTTCATACAGGGCCGTTACAACTGGGACAAATACAAAGAGTGGGACTACCGACTCTCGACTACCGCAGGTACAGGTTACGAGTTCATTAAAAACAACACCTGGGATCTTTCCGGGCGCTTCGGTCTGGGCGGCAACAAGACCGAAGGAGGCACAAATGAAGAATTTACCTCAGAGGCACAGATTACCTGGGATTCATCCTGGACCATCTCCGAGAGAGAGGCCCTTGACTTCACCAGCACCTTCTATCACAACCTGGAAGAGAACAACGAGTACCGCAATATCACCACTTTTAACTGGAAGATGAAGATGACCGAAACCGGCAAACTGGCCATGAAGATCGGTATCATCAGTGAGTACGACTCCCTGGCCGATGACGGGACTGAAAAGAAAGAGTTCAAATACAATATCTCGCTGGCGTGGTGGTTTTGACCTATATTACCGCAGACCTTGCCAAAATATGGCGAGTGATGAAACCGAATGGTCAGTCGGTGATCATCGCTTGTTTGTACCCAGGGTCGATAGCGATAGCTCAGTCCCTACATGAATGACCGGTTTATTATTTGAGTTGCCAAGTAGGCAAATAAGGTGCAGATTCCGATTTTGACATCACAGGTTTACAGACAAAAAATCGCCGCAGTCTAGCTGCGGCAAAAAATGAGGAAAACAAAATCGTTAGCTTGCTACCAGCAAGCCATTATCTAGGCATAAGTCGGTGCAAACACCTTTTCGGGTTCTTCCACCGGACCATCACCATCCCAGTAGGGTGATAACTTGCGTAACTGAGCTACAATCGGTGGCACTGCCTCAATCACCTTTTCTACTTCTTCCATGGTGTTGTAACGTGATAAAGAAAAGCGCGTTGAACCATGAGCTGCAGTGTAGGGAATATCCATCGCACGCATCACATGCGAGGGTTCCAGAGAACCAGAGGTACAGGCTGAACCACTGGATGCCGCTATGCCCATTTTATTCAACAGCAATAGAATGGCTTCACCTTCAATATATTCAAACGCAATATTGCAGGTATTGGGTAAGCGATTATTCGGATCACCAGTCACGAAACAATGCGAAACCTGATCAAGGATGCCCTGCTCCAGACGATCACGCATCGACTTAACAAAGGTCTTTTCAAATTCCATTGACTCCTGCGCCATTTCACAGGCTTTACCCAGTGCAACTATAGAAGCAGCATTTTCAGTTCCGGCACGACGACCACGCTCCTGATGACCACCCCTGAGCAGAGGACGGAAACGCACACCACGTTTCAGGTAAAGCACACCTATACCTTTGGGCGCATGTAATTTATGCCCGGACAGTGACAGCATATCAATTTCTGAATTCTTAAGATCCATCGGTATCTTGCCCACTGCCTGTACCGCATCGGTATGAAACATAACTCCGGCAGATTTAGCCAGCTCTGACATTTCTTCAACCGGGAATAAGGTACCCGTTTCATTATTCGCCCACATCACTGATACGATGGCGACATTGTCTGACAGTAGTTTCATGTACTCGTTAATATTCAGTCGACCTTTTTTATCAACCTTCAGGTAATGCACCTTATAGCCATCTTTTTCCAGGTATTCGCAAAGTGTTAGTATCGCAGGATGCTCAACCACAGTGGTAATAATTTCCTTACGCTCAGGCTGTGCTCTGAGTGCTGACAGGATAGCGGTTGAATCAGACTCGGTACCGCATGAGGTAAAGATAATCTCAGATTCATGCTCGGCACCCAACAGCTCCTGCACCTGTTGCCGGGCTTTTTTAATCGCTCGCCCCACTTTGTCCCCAAATTGATGCAAAGACGATGGATTACCGAACTGTTCGGTAAAATAAGGTAGCATTTCCTCAACTACCTGCGGGTCAACCATAGTGGTTGCATTATTATCCAGATAGATACCTTCAGACATGATTAACTCCCAGCCTGTGCGCGACGCGCCAGTTCTTCTGCAGGCAATACCTGAATAAACTCATTCAAACCTTCAGCTAGATGCTGCTGTATGCCACCTAAGGTAGTCGCTGCCATCGAACAACCAGAACAGGCACCTGTCATATTCACATAGATGTATTTTCCATCCACCTCAACCAGCTCTACATCGCCATGATCACGTTGCAGGTTAGGACGAATCTCTTCCAGTAACTCTTCAATGCGCCTCATACGCTGAAGATTGGTCAGACCAGAACTTGGTTTTAGCTTTGCTTGCCCGATCGCAACGGCAGAGGGGTCAAACTTTTCACCAGACTCGGCCAGCACCATTTCGAGAATTTCTTCTATGCCTTCATGGCAGGAAGAACAACCACCACCCGCCTTGGTATAGTTGGTCACATCTTCAACGGTTTTCAGTCCATTAGCACGAATTGTATCTTCAATCATCACAGCATCTATCGCAAAACACTTACAGATCAGTGCGCCTTCTTCATGATCATCGCTCCATACCTCACCACGATAGTTGGCAACCGCAGCCTGCAGCGCTTCACGACCCATTACCGAGCAATGCATTTTTTCTGGTGGCAGGCCATCCAGATAATCAGCGATATCCTGATTACTAACCTTCAGGGCTTCATCGATGGTCATGCCCTTGATGATCTCGGTTAAAGCAGAACTTGACGCAATCGCTGATCCACAACCAAAGGTTTGAAATCCTGCCTCCAGAATAATCTCTGTTTCAGGCTCTACCTTTAGCGTTAATCTAAGCGCATCACCACAGGATAAAGATCCTACATCACCGGTCCCATTTGCACCTTCAACATTTCCTGCATTACGCGGTGCAAAAAAATGTTCTTTAACTTTTTCAGAATAATCCCACATGTTTTTTCACCCCCTAACAGGAAAAAGATTTACCACAACCACAGCTTTTGGTTGCGTTTGGATTTTCAAATTTGAATCCACTTCCTTCCATAGAATCGAGAAAATCAACGGTCACACCGTCGAGCATTGGAAAGCTTTCCGGATCGATAAAGACCTTGATCTCCCCCAGATCCAGTACCTTATCGTCACCATTAGGATTCGCTTCAAGCATCATTCCGTATTGCAGGCCGGAACAACCGCCATCGTTTACCGAAACGCGCAGACCCTGCACAGGGGTTTCTGAATTCTTAATAAAGCGGCTTACTGCATTTTGTGCACTTTCTGTCAGTATCAACATAACTTATTGTCTCCATGGCAAGTGTTTTGCTAGATAGTTAATATCAGTTACAGCAAAGGTTGTGCCATTTTGCAGCCAATGATCTTAGTGGCTGATTTTATTAGTTATTTTTGATTGTCGGATAGACGCTTGTAGCTATTACGACAACTCAATCATTCATCAAAGCTTACGAATGTAGCAATGGAGACAAAAATGAATTTAGATCAATTATCGAAAGGTGACCGGGTGTATGCAGCCTGTCATATTTTTAATGATGGTAGTATTCCTGATGTTGAAGAGGGCTTATTACTGGCAGAACCGGGTACGCGCGGCATGATTATTGAGACCGGTCATCTGGAAGAATCCCCGGAACGTAAAATCTTCCTGGTGCGATTCGAGGATAAAGATTTAAACCTGGGTCCTGCGACTGGTTGTTGGCCTGAAGAGCTGTCTATCAGTCAGTAAAGACTTATTTGATGTAGCCTGCAGAGATGCAGGCAATCATCACCATTAACATGCCTTTCTGTCAGGGAGTAGCCCTGTGTTCCAAACCGACCAGCTTCCTAATATAAAAAAATAATATAAGTTCGATGAGTTGGAGATAGTTACAGCGTATAATCCAGCGCCACAATCAAAATTTTATTTTCTCAGGGAATAGTACTTTGTCACAAATTGACCAGTTTGAAAGTGTTTTTCGATCCGCAGTCAAGGCGGTATTCGAATACAGCCAGATCGATATCCAGAATGTTTTAGTAGTCACCGACCTTAATAAGGAAACCAGTCAGCCGTTGATGACTAACCTGAAGCTTTTTCTACAGCACCCAGTAGCAGAAGTTGAACGCGATTTTTTTATTATTACGGGTGATGAGTTTCAATCTACCAATGATCTGCTGGAATTACTCGGCCAATATAGCCCTGATCTGATTTGTACCTATAGAAACCTGCATAGTAATGCCTGGCGTTACCCTCACTCGTTAGGGGAGCATCTGGATGTGATGCTACAGAAAACTGATATCCCGATTATGATATTACCGCATCCTGAAGCAGGCTATAAGGCAGAACATGCCTTAAAGAACACCACTGACGTCATGGTTGTTACCGATTTACAGGCGGTCAATGACCGATTAATTAATTACGCCGCAGCCTTCACCAAACCCGATGGCAATCTTTACCTGACCCATGTAGAAGACGAGCGGGTATTCGAACGCTATATGGATGCTATATCCAAGATCGATGTCATCGATACCGAAGTCGCGCGCAAACGCCTGGCAGAACAGTTACTCAAAGAACCAGAAGATTACTTCAATTCCTGTGCCCAGTTACTGAAACAGCATTACCCTCAACTAAAGGTCAGCTCGCTAGTGCTATTTAGCCAACTGGTCGCCGAATATCGTCACCAGATTGAATCACGTAAACTCGACCTGCTGCTACTCAGTGCCAAAGATGAACGCCAGCATGCCATGCATAGCGTAGCTTATCCGCTGGCTGTTGAATTACGTCAAATACCTTTGCTTCTACTCTGAGATTACTCCATGGAAAGTATGCATCACTCTGTTCCGGCAGTTGTCACCTATTTATTCGCATTCCTTTTGGCCGGCATGATTATCACGCTGGCGATGGAAGAAAAGCTACATGCAAAAAAATCCATCATTGTTGGCGTTTTTGCAATCAGTACTTTGCTGCTGGCATCCATTATTGGATTCATTCCATTCGGCGATGTGATTATCCCCGGCGGATTATCACTACACCTGCCTGTGTATATCGAAGCGGTTGACTGGGAAGTCATTGCCATTATTATCGGCTCCAGTCTGTTCGTCGATGTCACCTCACGCTCAGGATTGTTTAGCTGGATCGCAATCAAACTCACCAAAGCCTCCGCCGGGGATCCACTAAAACTGCTGTGGTATTACGGTGCCATGACTGTCGCTTTTTCTGCGGTTTTAAATAATGTAACCGCCATGATTATTGTCGGCTCACTAACAGGGGTTTCGTTAAACAAACTGGGACGCAACAACCTGCTGTTAGGCTTTTTATTGATTGAAGGATTGCTCACCAATATCGGAGGCCTGCTCACCCTGATCAGCTCAGTACCCAATATCATCATCGGCAATGCCGCCAACATCAGCTTCGTGAGTTTCTTTCTCAAGTCCAGTCCTTATGTACTGGTCGCCACCATCGCCACACTGACGCTGGGCGCAAAACTCTTCAAAATCCACTCCTTAAAATCCGCTAGCGAACGCCACAACGCGGCCGAGCTAATCAAGAGCTTTGATGAAAATGACGGTATTCGTAGTCAGCAGTTTTTCTGGTTTTCATCCATTGTGCTGGTTGCCTTCATTCTTGCCATCGCCACCACATCCATTACGCCGGTGATTCAGGATCTGGGGATGGGCTTTGTCGCGATGGCTTTTGCCGTCATCGTACTGATTCGTTTTAAACATGATGTAAGCGAGTTTTACCAGGCCATCGACTGGGATCTGATTCTGTTTTTCATGTCCCTGTTCGTCGTCATCAACGTGATGGAACATGCTCAGGTACTTAGCCTGATCGGTGAAGGAGTAGCCTGGCTGATTGGCGATGGTAGCAGCGGTATAGGAACCGCAACCTTACTTCTGTCATCATCCCTGTTCAGTTCCGTCACCGACAATATTCCACTGGCGGCCATGCTGGCAAAAATACTCGCTAACCTGAATATACCCGAACAATCCCCCTTATGGTGGTCAGTGGTATTCGGTGCCAATCTGGGCGGTAATATTACACCGATTGGTAGCGCCTCCACTCTGGTTGCCACCACTATCATCCACAAATACCATCTACAACTTTCCTTTGTTGGTTTCGTCAAAGCCGCACTGCCATTTGCGCTGATGCAGATTGTATTGGGTATGGTTTATGTGCTGGTATTTTTGTAATGTGGTCACTGCTAAAAAGAGCTATTTATTTGTTAAGTTACATCATTCGAATGCACCTGCTTCTTCCATTCCTTATAGACCGTATAAGCAGAGGCATAGATCAGCCTGGGTACACGGGTTTTAACATACCTGTCTGTATCGCCGATCTGGGTATTACCTACTCTACTGAAATTTATTAATGTTTTTAAATCGAAACTCTACTGTCTTCTGCAATCACTGATAAAGCAGTTTTACTTGACAGCAGATATACCGCCTAAATCTAAATTGGATGAGAAAAATTCTCAGGGCTAACAGGAAATATGTCGCAAGCTGAAATAAAAGCAATTATGCTAGGATTAGATATAAATGCCTGCTAAGCCGGATAGAAAATAATTATGTTCAACATTTTTTGAGAGTTATTCATCATCAACAAAATTTTATCCTTAAAACGCTATATCTTAAACGACAATACCATTCCAAAACAATATAGAGAACGGGTTATACAGGGTCAGATAGATTACGTTTTTGATACTATGCCCATTCAGTTAGTTATTAATCCAATTCTAGGATTGATGATTTTTATTGTCCTTTATGAAATAAAGCCCCTGTCTTTATTAATAACCTGGTATAGCTTTTATTTACTAATATTCATTGAACGGGGATTTATTTGGCACAAATATAAAAAAAGTAAT
This sequence comes from Gammaproteobacteria bacterium, assembly GCA_050298595.1. Taxonomy (GTDB): domain Bacteria; phylum Pseudomonadota; class Gammaproteobacteria; genus JACNJF01. The sequence continues at coordinate 284,769 of JBNKUM010000085.1, forward strand.
AAAGCAGAGGGCTCATATAAATTATGGGGGAATCATTTTATCTGGAATGTAACTGCTTTCGCTATATCCTGGGGAATATTTTTCAATCTATTTTTTGAACCCACTCAGGTCCAATATAATTCATTTTTAATCGTTGTTGTCGCTGGTTTTACGGCAGGTGCTTTTGCTTTTTACTCGGCCTATTATAAGGCTTTTTTTTATTCTACTATTTTAGCGCTCTTCCCAATGATTATTCGGTTAATAATAGAAGGCGGGAAATTTAATATTATGCTTAGCTTGATGTGCTTGCTATACATCATGATTTTACTTTTGCATGCTAAAAAAGCGCATAAAAATTATCAGTTGGCGATGATATCAAATTTCAAATATCAAGATATAAATATTGAACTTAAAAAACAAAAAAACAAAGTACTTGAAGCCTATGAAGCAAAATCTCGATTCATATCAACAGCAAGTCACGATGTCAGGCAACCTTTACACGCTTTACAATTATTTAGCCAGGCATTGAAACGTCAAAATAATAATCGTGATTTAGATTCGATAGTTAACAATATTTCAGTTACCACTCGATCTTTAAGTGACTTTTTTAACCAGCTTCTTGATTTCTCGAGAATCGAAACAAAATCTATTGAACCAGACTATAAGGTTTTTCCAATATCAGAAATCATAGAAAGACTATTTATAGAATATGAAATGAAAGCAATTACTAAAGGATTGGAGTTACATATAGTCACTTCAACCGCAATTGTAGATTCAGACCCCCATTTTCTGGAAAGAATAATTCGCAATTTATTATCCAATGCGATTCGATATACTGATAAAGGTAAGATTTTAATTGGCTGCAGGAGGACGAAAAGAACGATAATTATCGAGGTGCATGATACCGGCATAGGTATTTCACTTAAAGAACAGAAAAAAATATTTGATGATTTTTACCAGGTCAAAAACCAGCATAAAAAACTGGGCCGTGGTGTAGGCCTAGGTTTATCGATAGCGTTTGGTTTAGCAAAATTATTAAATACTGAATTAAAGGTACGATCCAGGCCTGGAGCTGGATGCTGCTTCTCAATAGAGATACCTATCATTAATAATAAAAATAATCCTGAAAACAGGGATATAGAAGATCTGACAGATAGCAGTCTTTTAAATTGTAAAATTGAATTTTACTGCTCTAAGGAAATTGATAAATCATTATTGACTGCAGTCAAACTGTGGTGCCCGGATGGAATAGTCAGTGATGATCTATCACGGATTATTAATTACAAGTATGGGAAGAATCCGAAGTCTGATGTTATATTGATAGATGAAAATCTATTTACTGACAAGCTGACACAAATTGATTACTTATTTAGAACTCTTGAAAAGACGAATTCATCAGCTCAGATCATTTTAATCACCGATAACTTATCTGAGTTTCAAGATTATATCGGGAAGTATCAACTAGATATTCGAGGGGTTCAGAAACCAGTTAAACCTGCAATGCTGAGGTTAATGATCGAAAAATAAAAAACTGGGAAAATTGAATTATTCTAAGAGGCCGTTTTTTCTAGCCTTCGCGGCAGCCTCGGTTCGGTTGCCGACACCTAGCGCCTTAAATATCGCGGTGATATGGACTCGTACAGTGCTTTCAGTGCAGCCCAGGTACTCAGCAATCATTTTATTGGGTTTACCCTGGCCAACCAGTAATAAGACCTGTTGCTGTCTTGGAGTTAAAGAAACATCGACAGGGTTAACTTGATTTAGATTCTTCTGCGTTTTAATGCCGGAAATGAGCGCAGGAGGTATATATTTCCCACCAGATAAAACCAGTTTAATGGCATTAATCATGATTTCTTCGTCTTCAGATTTATGAATAAATCCACAAGCGCCGTTTTCCATCGCATGAAATATATCAGAAGAATTATCACTAGCAGAAACTATGATCACAGGAACTAAGGATAGCGATTGCTTAATATACTGAAGAATTAGAAAACCATTCTTATCGGGCAAATTTATATCCAGTAGCACCAAATCCAAATCACTTTGGCTGGATAAAATATTCATCGCGTCAGAATAAGATTCTGCTTCATAGATGATGATTTTTTTACTCAGGTTTTGTAATGCTAACTTTGTTCCCGCTCTAACGAGACTATGATCATCAACAATAAGTATCCTTAATACACCATCCATTTTTTTGACCTATAACTACATTAGCTATTATTGTAATACAGATTAAAAATGAATAGCTATGGTTTTCTTTGGGACATAGTTTAGAAAACTATGAGTGTCGTACGCTAAAAAGCTTATATGCCTTTCTTATCTACGCTATTTTACTAATTGTAAGGCGCCCGCCTATCATCTACATTCATATTGTAAATATTTTACTTCTCAGGATGATTTTGTTCAGAAGCCTTATTACTTGATAAATGTTGGAATATTTGTGCTTTTTTATGTTCGGTTTCCAATAATTTAATAAATGGCCTTTTATTAAAAATTTTTTATCCTCTCGAAGTATGGAACTGAATGTTTTCCGATGATGGGATCAGGATTTTCTTTTGTGGTAGAAAAGGTAACCGGACTAAAAGCTTCGATCAATCGCTGTATCAACGGCATACTTAAAGAAATTATTTCTCTTTTGGCTTTATTTCCTGTTACTCAGTTAGCTACAGAAATTTTTTTCCGTGTTCTTCTCAGGATTGATTCATTAAATCCTGTAGTTGATTACAATCTTTCTGTAACGGACTACTCCTTCTTAAAATTATTTGAGAATGATAAATAAAGTGAAAAAAATAAAATTTATAATGATATTACTTATTGCAGGGATGCTGATAAAGGGAATCTGGATTGTAAAAACAATTGCACAAATGATTTTAGAATGAGAAATAAAATGAAGAAATATTTATTAGTAAACAATATTATTCAATGTATGAATAAATACAGCTTATTCATACATTGATGTAAACGATGTGACAGCAACCCTTAATGTTAGCGATATTAATAAATCAGAATTTGACGCTTACCAAACTTGTAAAAACATCAGCATGCAATATTTAATCAACATCTTGAAAGACAAACATTGAGCGAAGGTATTGAACAGAATTTCGATGAGAGCACTCGGCTGACTACTGAAGCTGAACTTGCTGAGTTCAAATATCAGATGGACTTTATTCGGTATTTCTAAAACACCTTAAAGAAACTATAACTGATCAAAACATTCACTACTATTATGCAACAAATAGTAATCAATACTCTGTTATAAACACAAAAGAGAAAACCGATGAGTAAAAATTTTCTGGAGATCCAAAAAAGGCCAGCACCATCCCATTACGCGACTGGAAAAGTCGATTTATCTCAAACCTCGAATCCTCCAGACCTTAAGAACAAAGATGATTTTTTCGAGAGGGTCGTAATACCACCAAAAACGTCAATGAGTTACCATAAGCATGGTCAAGATGAAGAGATGTACATAATCCTGGAAGGTACGGGAACTGTTACAATAGAAGGAAAAGAACATGTGGTAAAAAAAGGTGACCTGATCAAAAATCCACCATATAGCTCCTATGATCTTGTTAATGATTCAGATGTTGATCTGGAATTAATGATACTTAACTTGAGAATCGAGAATTCAAGTTTATAGCAAAATCATTAAGCCTGACTGCAAACGCCCGCATGGCAGACAAGAACAATATTTATAGCAAAATTACAACTTAATTGAAATTCTGTACGGCAGCCTCTTATGGCTTACAATACAAAAGTTCAGGTTTCACATGCTCTATTTCTTTTAAACTGGAAATGACTAAAGCCTAACGCAAGGCAAATTTATCGATGGCTACCGAAGCCTGATCCAACCTGAAAGATATAGAGGATTTTTCAAAACCTGTTTTGGGTATCATCTGGTCAAGATTATTGAAGAACCTCAAGCTGTTTTTCACAGCTTAAGTGGCCGCGAAATAATATTACCTGTCATTTTTCTATTGCTCTTGATTAAACCGCCATTCATGGTATTTTTCACACCTTTCTATCTCAGGACACAATCAAATGCCAAAAGCCAGTGAAATCAAGAAAAACGCTGCGATCGACTATAACGGTAGAGTCTTTATTGTGAAAGATATCGAGCGCTCTGTACCGCAGGGTCGGGCTGGCGGCAGCCTGTATCGTATGCGCATGTATGATCTTGTCACCGGCGCTAAGGTTGACGAGACCTTTAAAGACTCAGATATGCTGAACCTCGCTGACCTGAGCAAACGCCCGGTAAAGTTTTCCTACATTGATGGCGACGAGTATGTCTTTATGGATAATGAAGACTACACCCTGTACAACATCAATAAAGAGTCTATTACCGAAGAAATTCTGTTTATCGATGAGAGCACTGAAGGCATGCAGGTCATCATTGTTGAAGATAACCCTGTGGCACTGGATATGCCTTCGACTGTTGATCTGGTGATCACTGAAACCGACCCTTCACTAAAAGGTGGCTCGGCTACGGCGAGAACCAAGCCGGCGATTCTGTCAACCGGCCTGACGGTTCAGGTACCTGAACATATATCTACCGGCGATAGAATCAAGATCAATATTGAAGAGCGTAAGTTTATGAGTCGGGCAGACTCAAAATAAACGCACTACTCTACTGAGTTTGCACTGGATGCAACATTCCAGGCAAACTCCAGTCCTCTCAATATCAAACCAGCGTAGTTCGAGACTTCATAGCATCAGTCATTTCTGAATGACCATGCTGATCGACTATCATCGCATACTCTATGCCCATTGATTGCGCAGTCTCTCTCCAGTTGTTTAGGCCATTGACGACCAGAGCCGTTGCAGATGCATCGGCTATAGCTCCATTTTTATGAATAACGCTGGCTGAGGCAACTTCTGTTACTGGCCTGCCGGTTTGCGGGTGGATGATATGAGTATAGCGAACGCCATCTTTTTCATGAAAGCGCTCGTAGTTACCTGAGGTAAAAACCGCTTCGCGATCCTCCGTTTCTACCCAGGCTATCTCTCCCTGTTGTTGTGGATGTCGTATGCCGATATGCCATGGCCTGGACCCCTGGCTGCCCAACGTCACCAAATCGCCCCCGGCATTGATCAGCGCATTTTCGATACCCGTTGACTGCAACACATCCAGACCCAGTTCGAGTGCATAGCCCTTGGCATAACCACCCAGGTCGAGCTGTACAGAAGGGTTGCTACTAGATAATATTCCATCTGTCAGCAGCAGATCATCAGCCGTGGGATGCTGCGCCAACCAGGCTGTTATCGCCTGCTGTGCTGGTGGAGCCCAATT